>NZ_AYWC01000010.1:0-210413 GCF_000502615.1 Mesorhizobium sp. LNJC405B00
ACCCCTCTTCAATGGGCTGATCTGGCCGAAGGACGGCTGAAGCCTCGACCGCCTAGGCCGCAACGGCGCGTCTCGACTTTCTTCCCCTGTCGGCTCCCACCCGATGCGGCAAGCGCATGGGGACCCCGAGCGCCGCCATTCCTCGCGAGACAAGAAAGCCGTTCCTGCGCCGGCGTCAGCGTGATCGAGCCATTGAAGCCGGCCATCACTGGCCACGCGAAGCTGCCCTGGTCGAGCCGTTTTGTGAACAGGCACAACCCGTTTCCGTCCCAGAACAGTATCTTCAGCATCGACGCCTTTTCTTGCCCCGGAAGGCAAACAGATTGCCCGAGAATGGGTCCTGCTTCAGCGTTTGCTGCACCAGCATGGCGAGTCCGTCGAGACCTTTGCGCATATCGGTGTAGCCCAGCGCCAGATGCACCTTCACGCCCGCGGGAACGATCATCATGGTCCTGTTGCTCCGCTTCCGAGATGCTCACGAACGGCATCCGGATCGCTGCCGGTGGGCGCAAATACGCGTCGGCCGTCAGGCAGATCGATCGTTCCATCCGGCGGCTGCACGAGTTCACGCAGCAGAAGTGCCGCTGGCGTGCCCTCAGTCAGCGTGACGGGGGCAAGCTTCGCGCGCTTCATCTGCGCGACGCCGAACTGCACGCGCCAGCGGAACAGCATACCCGTGAGATCCCGTGCTTGCGCGCGACCTGCGAGACGCTGACACCAGGCTGGTCACTCTCCAGCGCGATGGCATGCTTTTCCTCGTCGCTGAAGAAGCGTCGGACAGGTTGCCGACGGGCGCCTGGATCAACCTTCGATGAGGCCGTTAAGCTCGATTCTGCCAGCGTTCCGCTAGCACTAGTGCCAACGACCGGACGGGCGGAGGGATGAAGATGTGCCCGCCAGTCGATTTCGACCTCACCCTCGTCCAGTCGGTCACGCCATGTGCGCAGGCTCGTCGGCGAAAGATGCAGCGCGGCGGCGTATTCACGGATGCCCGTGCCGCTCCAGTTCATCGACTCGACATGCATCGCCCAGAACGCCTGGACAGCACGGTTACGCACATCCGTGCTCACCGCGAAGCGCAGCCGAGCGCGCTTTTTTCTGCCGCTTCGCTCGCTCTTCCAGACGCTTCTGGCGGCGCAATTCCGCCTGATATTCCGCCTGCTTACGTGCCGCGTCGTTGGCCGCAAAGTACTTCAGCCAGCGATCGAGCGTGTCCTTCGTCAGGCGATGCACACGGCAATATTCCGTCCGCGTCAGACCGCTTCGTGGCCACGCCTCGACGTGAACCATCCAATAGGACTGCCGCGCCTTGTTCTCGAAATGTCTCAAATTCACCGGAGATCCTCCATGCAACGAAGGAGCCCGACATGTCGCGCTATTGCACTACTCAATCTGGGTGCAGAGACCGGACGCTTACGAACAACCGGAAGATGGCAGGATAAAAGGGAGCACATTGCGCTGCGGTTGGGCGCTATTTTTCAATGGGTTAGACGGCGATTTCACAATGTGTGGATGTTTACTCCACATTGCGAGAAGAGCGATTCCATTCTTAATGCAGTGTGCGGCGGCTGGGCCCGCAGTTGAGGAGACTTGGGCCGGGAAGGGGGCGCAGTCGACGGCAGCGAGACGCTCGACAGAAAGCCCCGTTCTCGGAGGTGGACGCGGGCTCCTTCGGTGACCTCTGGTCGGCATGGCACCCTGAGTGGCCGTCGTTGCGGCTCGGCGATAGCCGACATCGCCAGCATCGGCCGTAGGATGGCGGCCGAATGCAGGCTTGTCGGCGGCGCTCCCGGTCGCGCCTGCGTATGCAAAGCCTTCACGGCTCAATAGAGCGCGCCGGCCGCGACAGGCTTGCCACCGATCCAAGCTTCCATCGCGGCTTGTAGGGGCGCAGCATTCAGGATGCGGGCGCTGCTATCTCCAGCCGCAGTCGCTGTCGGCTGACATGGGACCTTCCATCCTGACACGAATGCGCAAACCGGCGTGCTACGGTCTGATGAGCTGGCCGCGCGAGCCAGCCATTTGCTCTCCGCTTCGCAGTTGCCGGCGTAGAGGGCGCAGCTTTTGTCCTAAGTTGGACACCTTGCCAGCGCCGGCCGCCGCAAGCAGCGCCTGCGCCGCCGCCTCGACCTCGCGCTTCTTGCTGACACCCATCATGTAGACGTAGGCCTGGTCTGCCAAACCACTGATGGCGGCTAGGTCATCCGTGAAGGCGTTCGGTAGATGTCTTGCCATCCATTTTCGAGGAAGTTCATGCTGCGCTTGCTCATGAGGCACAGCTCGCCGCGCTACTGCTGCGTCCGTACACGTTCCCGAGCCAGTGCGGCGACAAGCACCGAACAGTCGAGTTCCTCGTTGAACGAAACGTGCGGGTCCGCCTCTGGCAAAGCCTGAATCAAGCGAAGCGATTTCAATCTGGCTGTCTTGGCGGCACGCTTAGCGCATTCAAGTTCAATGATCGATTTCGCGGACCGCGCACGTCGGCGATCTTCCAGCCAACACATTCCTGCAACCTCCCAAAGTTTTCTCGGTCCATGGATCCCATACGTTGGTGAACTATGTCCCTTCATTTTGATGAAGCCTGCCACCCAAGCGAGGATTCAGATCGACATCGGTGCGATCTGGAACCTGCCAATGAAGCGACCTTCGATGATCTTGCCAATCTCGTTAGGGAGCCCAGGGGAACGCATGGCACGCTGTCCAGGCGCGAGATGAGGCGGGGCGGCGAGGCGCGCTGAAGCTGACCCACCGCGAGCAGGAGATCCCGGCGATCTTCGCCGCGCGCGCCGGCGAAACCATCCCGCTCCATGAGTTGGTCGGCGACGATTCCGAAGTCAGCGAGCGCACCATCGACGTCCAGATCAACCGCCTGCGCCGCAAGATCGAGCGCGATGCGTCCAATCCGGTCTGGATGCAGACAGTGCGCGGCATCGGCTATCGGCTCAGTGTGGAATAGCTGGCCCGGCCAGGTGTTTCAGTTGCATGCTGGCAAAACCGTCAAACAAGAGTATTTGGTTTGACAGTTTTGTCCCTGCACCGTGCCCGGCGATGGCATTCATCGCTTCATGCGCACGCGCGAGCGAAGTAGTTGCTTCTTAATTAAGTCGGGCGCATCCTATCTCGCGGCTTGAGGAGCGATTTGCGCGTGGGCTTTTTGAGAATGCTTCTGATTTGCGCGATTGCGAGCGCAGGTGCCGGCGGTTTCGTCAAGGTCGTCGAATACTTTACCTTTACCCCACCATCGCCGGTCGTGGTCGACGCTCCGGTCCTTCTGAAAAAAGCCCCGCCAAAGAAGCGAATATGGCGGCGAGCGCTGACGTAACTTCCGCACCGAGGAAAGGGCTATCGGCAAAACTGGCGATCTTCGGCCTTTGCTACGCTGGTGTCGCGGCTGGCCTGTTCCCTGAAACCTACCTTGCGGCACTGGGAACACAGCGGCTGCTGATCCTCTATTTCCTGCCGCCCTTCCTGATACTGTTCGGGCTCGCCATTGCCGCTATGATCAACCGGCCGCGCTCCCCACTCAGCTGGTTGCGGGACAAGCTGAAGTCACGAGGCATCGGAGCGACGTGCACGCTCGGAGTCTTCATTCTTAGTCTGGCTGCATTCACAACCTTCAAGCACGAATTCTCGCAGATGGTGCCGTTCTTCGCTGATGAAATCCTGGCGACAATCGACACCGCCCTGCATTTCGGCGACCCTTGGCAATGGCTGCGTGCTCTGCCAATTCCGGCCTTTGCTGATCGGGCGCTTTATATACTTTATTCCCATCTGTGGTTTGTTCTGCTTGCCGGCATCGTTGTCGTAGCAGCTTGGCTTGACGATGCTTTGAAGCGTCAGCGCTACTTTCTGTCGCTCACCGTCGTGGTGATTGTTCTGGGCGTGATCTTGCGGTTGACCGCGTCTTCGGCTGGGCCGATCTTCTACGATCGGATGTTTGAGTCTGACAGGTTCGAAGACCTCATGATGTCGCTAAAGGCGAGCAATGCCGGCCCCGACATCCTCCTGATCGCCGACTATCTTTATTCGTCCTACACGACCCATAAAGCGTCGATCGGTACTGGTATTTCGGCAATGCCGAGTTTCCATGTTGCCATCGCTGTCCTGAACGCCCTTTTCCTCTGGAGCCTCAACCGATGGGCCGGCTTGATCGCCTGGATCTACGCAGGCCTTGTCATGTTCGGCTCGATCTACTTCGGATGGCACTACGCCACCGACGGTTATCTGGCGATCGTCGCAACTGTGATGATCTGGCTATATTGCGGGCGATGGGTAGGGCGGTAATTGGCCGTCCAATAGCGAAGAGCTTATGGCCACGCCAAGAGCTAGGTCGTGAACCCATAAATCTGAGAGAAGGATGGGTTCACGCCGGTGGCGTAAAAAAATAGGCCTCCAGGGGGAACCGATCTCCCTCGCACATTAGCCTTCCGCCGCTCTCTTCAAAGGTTCGCAAAGTCCACCGAGCAAAATCAATCGCGAGGGCATAAGGCTTGAAGGGGATCGCCTCCAGCAATGCGGAGCGGCCTCTGAAAATCGCCCATCGAATGACACACCGCCACTGCATCTCTCGCTCTAAGAAGGGGCTCTGAACTTCAAGTTTGAAAGGTATCGAAGGGCCATCGGCTGGGATGGCTTCGAGTTCCAACGACAAGACTACTGGCTGCTCACTCATGCAAACGTCTTAGTCGAAAAGTGTGACATCCGCTATCAAGGGCGTCACAACTGAGCGGCTTTCATGTTGCGCCCGAATATGAACCAGGATCGTCATGAGCCGATATGACCTGACTGACTTCGAGTGGCGCGTGACCCAACCACTTCTGCCCAACAAGCCGAGAGGCGTGCCGCGAGTTGACGACCGCCGCGTGCTGAACGGCATCTTCTGGGTGCTGCGATCCGGTGCGCCTTGGCGCGACCTGCCGGAAACGCTATGGCCCCGCACCACTTGCTACGACCGCTTCGTGCGATGGCGGACGGCGGGCGTGTGGGACGGGCTGATGGACGCCATCACCGCCGCCTACGAAGGCGACATCCAGAGCACTTCCGTTCGCGTCCACCAACAGGCCGCGACGGCAAAAAGGGGGATCGAGATCATTGTCTCGGTCGTTCCCGAGGCGGCCTCACGACCAAGATCCACGTCGTCGTAGATGCGCAAGGGCTCCCGATCCGGCTCAGCCTAACGGCAGGCCAGACCCACGACGGGCAAGTTGTTGATGATCTGCTCGACCATGTTGGCCGCGACACGATCGTCTTAGCGGACAAGGCCTATGATGCCGATCATATCCGCGCCTCCCTCCGCGAGAAGGGGCCATGGCCAATATCCCGCCAAAGTCCAACCGGCGTAGCAAGCCCTACTTCAGCACATGGCTCTACCGTTAGCGCAACCTTGTCGAATGGTTTTTCTCCAAGCTGAAGCACTTCCGCCGCATCGCCACTCGATACGACAAGTTGGCCGAGAACTTTCTCGCCATGGTTCAACTCGCCTCGATGCGGCTATGGCTGCGCGCTTATGAGTCTACGGCTTAGTTCAACTGCTGCAGAACTCCCGAACTGCTGGCCAGCAGCCAACTCCCGTATATCTGGAAGGCAATTGCGCCAGTCGCAGCTGCCGAAATCGGCACGCCGAAAGGCACGACACCCTTGCGGTCCATGTGCTGGACATAGAGGCGAAACGCGCCTGCCGGCAGCAGAAACGGGTTTTTCATCACCATGGCCATTACCACTGCGAACACCATCAGGAGCAGAGAAAACACGACGAGGCCGCTGCCGCCGACCAGGAACGGTATGACCGCCATCAGCTTGACATCGCCGGCTCCGACCTTGCGCAAGACCCAGAACGGAAAGAGCACGATAAACAGCAGCAGGCCGGCAAGCGTGCTCAGCGTCATGTCCCACCAAGAGTCGGACGGAAGGGCCAACAACAGCAGTGAGCCTGCGCCCAGGCAAAGCAGCAGCAGCACGTTGCTGTTGGATATCTTCTGAGTGGTGAAGTCGAGCCAGGCAATCCTCGCAAGCAGAGGGATCGCAAACGCCTTCAGCAGCAGCGACGCGGCAAGCAACATGTTGGGGCTCTACCGCTCGATGTTCTGCACGCTGGACGACAGGAGCTTCAGATTGTTGACCACAGTCGGATCGTTGGGTGCCAGTTCGTAGGCCTTGAGAAAATTGCTGCGCGCGTCTTGCAGCTTGCCGCGCAGCAGATGGGAATAGCCGACATTGTTGTAATATTCGGGCGTCGCGCCAACCAGCTTGAAGGCACGGCCATAGGCCCGGTCGGCAAGGTCGAAGCGGTGGATCCGGTCGCAGGATGCGGCCAGTCCCATCCAGGCGCCACCGTCATTGGGGGCCAGTTGCGTCGCCTTGAAGAACAGGGCGCCGGCATTGCCGTAATTTTCCGCGCGGAACTGGTTCTTGGCCTCGGCAACAGCCTGATCGGAGGCGTAATATTCGACGTCCCCGACTGTCTTCAGCCCATCGAAAGCATCGCCGAAGGACGTGACATCGCCTTTCGATGGCTCGTTGGTGCGAACGACACCGTCGGTTGTGTCCGCCGTCTGACAGCCGACGAGTGCCGCCATGAACAGGCAGGCCACGACTGCAATTGGCCTTTTCATACAATCTCCCCGTGAGTCCCCGACCCATATTAGGACAAAAGAATATATGCAACTAGAAGAAAACGCCTTTCATGCGGATGATTACAGGCAGCAGGATGACCATAAGCACTACAGGAAAGACGCAAAGTCCCAACGGGATCATCATTTTGACCGGCAAGGAATTGGCACGTTCCTCGGCGCGAAAGATACGCTGGCTTCGCATCTCGTCGCTATAAACCCGCAAAGCTTCAGTCAGGCTGGTGCCAAGTTCCTCCGACTGCCTGAAAAGCACCGCCAGAGTCCGTGCCTCATCAAGTCCCAAGCGGTCGGCGAGTTCACGCAGCGCCTCCCGCATCGGCTTGCCGGCGCGCATTTGCAGATTCATGATCGCCAGTTGAATGCCCAACCATTTGTGGGTGCCGGCCAGTTCCTGGCTGACACGCTCGACCGCCGCTTCCAGGCTCATGCCGGCATCGGCGCAGGTGATCATCATGTCCATGAAGTCGGGAAAGCCGCGCTGGTAAACCCGCTTTTGTCCATTTTCAAAGCGGTCGAGCATGACGCTTGGAATCACCAGGCAGGCGAGACCGAATAAAGCGGAGACGACGTAAGGTATGAAAGCCGGCAAATTTGGCGGCAGTACCCGCGACAGAATCGCATAGCAACCCAGGAAGCCCAAACACACCACTGCGAGCCGCGACACTGTGTAGATCAACGGCGCGCCGGCTTTATAGAAACCAGCACGGAAAAGTTTGGCTTCCAGTGCGTTTGGCTCTCCGCGCGCCTTCTCGACAGACCGGAAATAGGCTTCGATCGGACGCTGGGCAGCGATCCTCGCAAGCTTCTCCTGTCCCAGCAAAGAGCGGCGGTCAGCAATGCCGTCGGCAATCAGGCTCTGCGTCACCAGTTTTCGCGTCTGCAGCGCCGGAAGAAAGATGAGCGCTCCAAAAAGGAACAGGGCCACCGCGGTCAAAAAGACCGTAATGGAGATCAAAAAACTCAGGTCCTGCAAGTTCGCGAACAAATCTGTGCTTCGCCCCGCTAGATATCGAAGTTGACCATTCGATACATCATGAAGTCGCCCAACAGCGCCCAGCCCGCGGAAATTGCAAACGCCGGCAACATCAGCGGACTGTTCCAGACGGTGCCATAGTAGGTGGGCGCGGTGACCTCAAGAGCCAGGAACATTACCACAGGAAACAAGGATATGATCCAAGCCGACATTCGCCCTTCCGACGTAAGCGCTTTGATCTTCAAGCGCAGTTTTTGCCGCTCACGCAGGACCGACGAAAGATTGCCCAGGATTTCGGTGAGATTGCCGCCCGTCTTGGATTGGATCGAGAGTGAGACCGACAGCAAATGCAAACCCTCGAAGCCGACCCGCTCCGACAGCTTTCGCACTGCCTGCTCCAGGCTGAGACCGAAAGTGATCTCGTCCGACACGATGCCGAATTCGGTTCCTATCGGGTCAGGCATCTCACGTGCGACCAAGCTGATTGCAACCGATGCTGGATGACCGGCCTTCAGCGACCGCACGATCATGTCAAGAGCGTCAGGAAGTTGCCGGGCGAATTTGAGGATTCGTTTATTGCGGGCTCGCCGCAGAACCAGCAAGGGCAGCACGAAGCCGATGACGAGAAAGGCAATGAACCCGATAACCATCTGCAGGTTGAAGACCAGTGTAGCGAGAAGTCCAACAACCAGTCCCGCGAGCAGAAAGATCACTGCAAAGAGGATTGGATTCCCCGTGGTACCCGACTGCGTATAAAGCCTGTTTAAACCTATCGCTCCAAAAAGGTAGTCGCCGGTGCTGGTCAGGCCTCGCTCGAGCAACAAACCTTGCAGTGTCTGTTCTGCCGGACCCTCCTCTCCGAGCCGCTTTAGTCGGCGATTGATAACTCCGAGCCTTGCATGCCGCGCGGAATACGACACGTAGACAGACTCGACCGCAAGGATCACCGAGGCGGCCGCCAATACGTAGATGAAATAAAGCAGGGTCTGTCCGGTCGGCATCACAGCGCAACCTGAGGATTGAATGCGTCCTTCGCAAAATGATGTCCCAGCGTAGCCGCTTCCGGGGCAAAGCGCGGTCGGACACCCGTTGCCCGAAAATCTCCGATGATCGTGCCGTCGGCGGCAACATCGCGCCGAACAAAATGATAGATTTCCTGGAGCTGGACGACATTGCCTTCCATGCCGGTTAGTTCCGATATGGAGATAACACGCCTGCCGCCATCGGAAAGGCGCTGCGTCTGCACGATGATGTCAATGGCGGATGCGATCTGTGCCCGGATGGCATCATGGGTCATCGGCATGCCGGCCATGCCGACCATCTGCTCAAGGCGCGAGATGGCATCACGCGGCGTGTTGGCATGGATGGTGGTCATCGACCCCTCGTGGCCGGTGTTCATGGCCTGCAGCATGTCAAAGGCCTCCTCGCCGCGAACCTCGCCGACGATGATGCGGTCCGGCCGCATGCGAAGCGCGTTCTTCAGCAATTCGCGCTGACGAACCTCGCCTCTGCCCTCGACATTGGGAGGCCGCGTCTCCAGACGGCCGACATGCGGCTGCTGCAATTGCAGTTCGGCCGCATCCTCGATGGTGATCAAGCGCTCTTTCGAAGGGATGTAGCTCGACAACGCGTTAAGCAACGTCGTCTTGCCGCTGCCGGTGCCGCCCGAAACCAGGATAGATTTGCGCGACTGCACGGCGATCCGCAGCAGCTCGATCATTGGCGGGCGAATCGAGTTGAACGCCATCAGGCGTTCGAGCGAATAGGGGTTTTTTGAAAATTTTCGAATCGAGACCAGCGGGCCATCCACCGAGATCGGCCGCACCGCGATGTTGACGCGCGACCCGTCTGCTAGGCGGGCGTCGACCATCGGCGCCGATTCATCAACACGCCGGCCGATCGCCGAAACGATCTTGTTGATTATGCGCAGCAGATGCGCCTCGTCACGAAAACGAATCGAAGTTTCTTCGATCACGCCGCGCCGCTCGATGAAGACGCGGTTGTGCGTGTTGATCAGGATATCAGCGATCGAGTCGTCCTTGAGCAGCGGTTCGATCGGCCCCAGTCCGAGCATCTCGTCGGCGGTGTCGCTGGTCAGTTGATCGAGTTCACGTGCATTCAACGGAACGTTTCGACTGCGGACAAACTCCCGTACGATCGGCCTGATTTCGTTGAGGATCTCGTCCTTGGTTGCTGTTTCGAGCGCGGCCAGGTTGAAGCGGTCGATCAGATGGCGGTGGATCTCGACCTTGAGCGTCAGGAAGTCGTCGCCACCCTCTGCCGCATCCATCGTTGGAGATTGAACGCTCGGAATCACCACGACGGGTACCGGAGCCTGCGGCGCCCGCGTCTCATTCGGTCCCTTGATGAAGCGGCCCAACATCGCATTCAACCCCTCGACAATTCCCCGGACCGGAAACTAAACGTTAACCAAGGGAGGCACAAGCGCCGAGCGAGGCGGCGATCACCTGATACTTACAACATAGTTAAAGCCCTGACGTAAAAAAACGTTTTTATTTCACGCCGCGCTCGGCTGTCATCAAACACGAAACCCACCTCACGGAACCTTTCATACCGCAACGAACCGCATGCGGGTGAAAAAGGTCGGTAAGCCATTAGATATAAAGGAATATGCCGCCTGGCTAATACGACCCTCTTTCGCCTTAGCTGTGGCCAAATTGTGAACGAATGGTTAAGGACGATTGAAAATTCAGCACAATCAAGCTCTTGTCAGAATTCAAATCGCCCTTGAACTCGCGAGCATAGGTATTGGAAGGTTAAGGAATTGTTAATCCCGTTTGACTCTGCTTTTTCGCGAGCCTTAGGATTGAGGTGACGGGGGATGCTTGGGTATGGAGTTCATCCTGGCTCTGTCTCGTCGGGTTCAACTCCAAAGGGGAGAAATTGACATGAAGAAGCTCATGACGATGACCCGGCAGTTCCGCGACGACGAAAACGGCGCTGCTATGGTCGAATATTCCATCCTGGTCGGCATTATCGCCACCGCGTCTATTCTGATCATCGTCGGCATCGGGTTGTGGGTGACCGGACGTTTCACCGCTCTCTGCGTTGGTCTGAATGCTGGACCTGGCAGTTGCGCCGTGGGTGGCACGGGTAGCTGATCACTCGCGCTCTCCTCAGGCCCGGACAGGGGGTCCGGGCCTGAGATTTAGCCGCCGGACAAACGCGGCTGATTTAACAAGCCTCCTGGGGTTGGGCTCATGCGCGCAAATACAGTCATAATGATCATTCTCGCCGGCGTGTTCGGAGTGCTGGCGGTTGTGCTCGCCAATATCTGGCTGGCCAACCAGCGTAGTGCGATTGCAAAGACAGGCGATATCCCTCGCGATACGGTCGTCGTGGCGTCAGTGGCGCTGAAGTTTGGTGACACACTGTCCGCCGACAAATTGCGCGAAGTCGCGTGGCCGACGGGCGCGGTTCCGACTGGCGCCTTCAAGACAACAAAGGACCTGCTGGCCGGAGAAGGTTCGAAGCAGGCGCTGCAGGCGATCGGCGTCAACGAACCAATTCTCGCCACCAAGATCACCGGCCCCGGCCAGCGCGCCACGCTTTCGGCAGTGCTCGGCGAAGGCATGAAAGCCGTTTCCATCAGGGTCAATGACGTGCTTGGCGTCGCCGGCTTCGTCTTCCCCGGCGACCGTGTCGATATCCTGCTGACTCGCACGGTACGCAACACCGAAGGTGTGGATCAAAGTTTTGTCGATGTGCTGTTGCAGAGCATGAAGGTGCTCGCCGTCGACCAGGTCGCCGATGAGAGCAAGGACAGCCCTACCGTCGTCAAAGCGGTGACGCTCGAAGTCAGCACCAAGGATGCGCAGAAGCTTACTTTGGCCGCCGGCGCCGGCCAATTGTCACTGGCGTTGCGCCAGGCAGCCGCCAGCAAGGGCGAGACGACCGAACGCGTCACGGTGTCAGACCTGACTGCCGAAACGCCAGCCGACGTCGCAGCCAAGCAGGCCGAACGCGACAAGAAGGTGGCAGCCGATGCCGCGGCCGCGGCGGAGCGCAAGCGCGCGGATGACAAGATCGCCGGATTGGAAAAGGCCGTGGACAGAGTGGGAAGCCAGCTCGACCAGTTGAGCAAGGTCAAGCCGGTTCCGGCCGTGGTGACGGCACCCGCATCAAAAGAAGTAGTCAAGGAAGTTATCAAGTATTTGGAGCCGGCACCGCCGAAGAATGTTACAGTGGGCGTGTTTCGGGGCGTGAAGCTCGAATCCTATGACGTGCCGCGACAACCATAACAAAGCGCGGCGAAGCGGGGGCTGGCGGTGGCCGCAGTTTGGGAGATGGGGATGCAGGGGTTTTGGATGAGGGTAGCGGCGGCCGCGTTGTCCTGTTTGGCTGCGCTGCTGACGTCGAGCCTTAGGGCTGAAGCAGCCGACCGCTTCATCGACGTATCGAACCCGAGCGTCCATCGCATCTTCCTGCCGATGTCGCAGTCGGTGACCCTCCAGGTGAGCGCCAATCTCGGCGATATCGTTGTCGGCGACGAGAAGATCGCCGATGCCCAGCCGATGACCGACCGGACGCTTTATGTGATCGGCAAGAGCGCCGGCACCACCACGGTCAATCTCTTCTCCCCGGAAAAGCGCTCGCTGGGCGTAATCCAGATCGAAGTCGGCGTCGACGTTAGCGACATGGCGCAGGCGATCCGCCAGGTGGCGCCCAAGGCGCGCATCGAGATCGGTTCGATCAACGGCAAGGTGAGGCTTGGGGGTCACGTCAAGGACGGCGCCACGCTGGCATCCATCATGGAGGTGGCGCAGCAATATGGCCCCGACGCAATCATCAACTCAGTTATTGTCGACGACAGCCAGCAAGTGAACCTGGAAGTGCGCATTCTCGAAGCCAAGCGCAATGCCGGCCGAGACCTCGGCGTTTCGTTCAGGAGCAGGGGCAGCAATGCAACCAAGTTTGGAACGGGCATCGCAGCTACCCAAGCACCCGGTGTAGACCCTGGTGAGCTGGTGACGGGCCTGCTGTCGAAGTCGAATCCTTTCGCGACCCTGATCACCCAGGTGATCGACAGCAACATCAAGGTCGACCTGATCATTGAAGCGCTCGAGGCCAAGGGAGTTGTGCGTACGCTGGCTGAACCCAATCTCACCACCTTGTCCGGTGAGCCGGCCAGCTTCAACGCCGGCGGAGAAGTGCCCATCCGTGTCGTCGGCAATGATGGCCAGATAACCGTCACGTACAAGCAATTCGGCGTCAATCTGCTGTTCACGCCGATCGTGCTCGACGACGGCAAGATCCATATGAAGCTGGCGCCGGAAGTCAGCGATCTGACCAGCTTCACCACCGCCGGCGACCCGATCTTCACCAACCGCAAGCTTGATACCGTCGTCGAACTGCGCGACGGCCAGAGCTTCGCGGTCGGAGGGCTGCTGTCCAGCAAGACCACCAAGCTGCAGAACCAGGTGCCATGGCTCGGCCAGGTGCCGGTCATCGGCTCGCTGTTCCGCAATTCGAGCAACCAGAAGGAAGAGACCGAACTGGTCGTCATCGTCACGCCGCATGTCGTGCGGCCGGTCAAGCCCGGCGAACAGCTGGCGACGCCGTTCGACAAGACACGGCCGGCCAACGATCCGGAATTCTTCGTGCTCGGTCAGCTTGAGGTGAACAAGGATATGATCCGAAAATACGAAACGGGCGACGGCGTGACTGGACCCTATGGCCACATGCTGGACTTCAAATCGAAGGACAAGATGCTCTATGTCAAGAAATAGTGTCGTGATCCTCATTCTGTGCGCCGGTGCACTATCAGGCTGCGCCGCCGATTATCTGAACCACTACGACACGGTGACTCTGGCCGCCGGCGATACGCAGAAATACAATTCGCTGGCTCAGACAGTCGATCCGTTCAATCCGAACTCGAAGAACACACATATCGAAGGCGACGGCACGCGGGCTGCCGCTGTTGCCCAGGGCTACAAATTTCCACCGCCACCACCACCGCCGCCTGCGATCACGGTCAATGTAGGCGGGGCGGTGAACAACGGAGCGAATTGAACAGAAGGATGCGGTCGCAATGCGCCGGGTGAGCGAGGGGCTCGGTGCAAGGAAGCAGAGAGTAAGGTCATGTTGGGGACCATTAGGGCGTTCTGGAACGATCAAAGGGGTATTGCGCTCATCCTCGTCAGCATCATGCTGCCGGCGATCATCGGCTTCTCGCTGTTGGCGATCGACGCGAGCCGGGTGAACAATCTGCACAACGACCTGCAGAAAGGCACCGACGCACTGGCGCTTGCCGCCGCGGCCGAGTTGAACGGTCGATCCGATGCATGGACGCGCGCCGAGAACGCTCTGTCCAATCTCGTTTCCAACAGCACCAGGTTCTCGGATGGAGGCACCGTACCGCTGACCACTGGCACCGGAGCCACCAGTGTGAACTCGACCTATTCGGCGTGCCGGTCGAAAGGGCAGATTTCATGGTGTTTCCTCGCCTCCATACCGACAAACGACTCCGATCCGATTACGTCAGCCAACTATGCCGCATCGGCAATCGTGACCCGGTTCATTCAGGTAGAGGCACATCCTGAGAGCTTCACGTCGTTTTTCCCCGTTTCCATCGTCTCCTCGGGAGGTACAGCCAACAGCAGCTACAATCTCAGCACCGCCTCGGTGGCCGGGTTCACCTCCGGCGTCTGCAATTACACCCCCGTCTTCATGTGCAACCCATATGAGATGGTGAATGGCACCAATTCGGCGGGTGGGGCGACGCTCGAGCAGGCTGTGACCGACCCAGCTATTCATCGCCGGCTGATCGAACTGCGATTGGTGGGAAACAACTCCGCCTATGGGCCGGGCAATTTCGGCTTCCTGGCACCGCCGGATGATGTCGGCAATGGCGCTCAGGCACTCGCACAGACAATCGCCACCTCGACACCCCGTGGCTGCTATTCGGCGCAGGGCGTAAGCACCAAGACCGGCCAGAACAACGGCCCGGTCCAGGACGCGTTCAACGTTCGGTTCGGTATCAACGCCAGCGGCAATGCTTTCAACAGCCCGGAATACGGCCCGGCCGCAAACGTTCGCAAGGGAGCGATAACTGGAGGGAACGGGCAGGGGAATGGAGGGGGGAATCAATGCCCTTCCTATAACCAATTGACGTTCAATGGAACGGGCAATATGGGTCTGCCCCGGGATGCCACCACGCCCTATATGGGCGGACGCATGGGCGACGGAAACTGGAACCTTTCCGGTTACTGGAGCACCAATTTCGGCTCCGCCAGCTACCCCTCTTCGTGGAATACGACCACGCCGACCCGGTACCAGGTCTACAAACACGAGCTTGCGAATAGCCTGGTCGGAACAGCCTCGGCAGGCGGCGAGGTGGGAACCCCGCCGAGCTCCTGCCAGCCTCCGGTGACTTCCGTTGATCGTCGCTTGCTCTACGGCGCGCTCCTTAATTGCAACGCGCTTCAGGCCGCCGGCAACAATTTGAGCGGCAACAGCACCAACCTTCCCGTTGAAGCCTTCGGCAGTTTCTTCATGACGGAACCCGTTCCGGGTGCGTCGCAGGGAGGGTCGGTCTTTGTCGAGCTCGTCGACATTACTGGCCGCGGCGGACAAGGGACGCTCGACAACTTCCTGCGCGACGAAGCGCAGCTTTACCGGTGATGACGACAATGGTTCGGCTGATAGCTCGCCATCTCCGGAGATTTAGGCGCGACCAGCGTGGCACGGTGCTTCTTGAAATGGCGATAGTGGCGCCGCTGATGCTGCTCTTGTCGGCTGGCGTGTTCGAGTTCGGCAATCTGATCCATGACAAGCTGTTGATGGAAGCCGGCCTTGACGATGGAGCGCGTTTCGCCTCACGTTGCAATAGCCAAATCTACACTCAAGCCAATCTGACAATTAACTGTGCTGCCGTTGCGGAAAACATTGCCGAGCGCGGCAATGTAGCTGGCGGCACTGAGCGCGTTCCTGGTTTTAACGTGACCATCAACACTTCTACTTGCTACAACACGGTCGACGTCAACGGGGTCGTTCTCTACCTCTCGACGACATCCCAAGTCTGCGTTGTGACGGCTTCCGGCACCCTTCTTTACAGCGACATCGGCATGCTGTCGCTACTTGGCATCGGCCCGATCACGCTAACCGCCAGCCATCAGGAGCGGTTCATCCGATTTTGATGATGATGAAGCGGTTCGTGACATCGGAAGACGGAGCGACGATGGTCGAAATGGCCATCGCGATGACGCTGCTGCTTACCTTGACCCTTGGCTTCGTCGATTTCGGCTATGCCCTGTATCAGTGGAATGCCGCGACCAAGGCCGTGCAGATCGGCGCTCGGCTCGCATCAATTTCCAATCCGGTTGCAACCGCGCTTACGACAGCCGCACCGACCACGACCCCGGGCGCTCCGGTGGTTGCCGGTATATATGGGCCGTTCGCCTGCAGCTATGCCGGTTCCACTGGCTCCTGCACCAACAGCGGCGCATTCGACGCCACTAATTTCAGCCGCATCTTTCGCGGGGACACAGCCGTCACCAACGACGATGCCTGCCCCACGCCGACAGCAAACCAGCGACCCGGCATGTGTCACTTTTTCCCCGGCTTGCTGCGCAGCAACGTCGTCGTGACCTACACCGCTACCGGCCTCGGCTATCAGACCCGCCTGGGCGGCCCAGTGCCGACCATCACTGTCAACCTTCAGAACATTACATTCCAGTTCTTCTTTCTGGGCGGACTTGGATACGGAAACCTCACAATGCCCTCCATGTTGAGTACGGTAACGGGCGAAGATTTGAAGAGTACTGCGTCATGAATGCCATCAACACTAAGGTCCTTCCGACCAAGCGAAAGCAGGTGGCGCTGTTCTCGTCGGATGCGAATTTCAAGCGCGATGTGGCGACGCGGCTCGACGCGCTGGCGATCTATGATGTCCGGATTTCCGAGACCGGCGACTTCCTTAAAGGGCCGCCCGCGGACACGCGCCCCGGCATCGTCATCCTCGACCTCGGCAATGGCGAGTTGCTCGGCAGGCCGGGCATCGTCGAAGTGCGCGCCCTTTGGGCAACCGTGCCGCTTATCGCGGTCTCGGACGAACTGTCGTCGGAGCAGACGCGTGTGCTGGTGCGCATGAACGCTTCGGACTGGCTGCACAAGCCGCTCGACGGCAAGGAACTGCTCAATGCGGTGACCTTCCACGACACCGGGAACCAGGGAACCAAAAGCCGTATCATCACCTTCATCAGTGCGAGCGGCGGCGCCGGCGCGACGACGCTTGCTCTCTCGGCGGCCGAGTTCCTGTCATCGAAGTCGAAAGAGCGGGCGGCTTCCACTTGTCTGGTCGACCTCGATTTCCAGAGCGCCAATTGCGGCGCCTATCTCAACCAGTTCAACCAGTTCGACCTCGGCGGCATCATCGGCCAGCCGGAGAGGCTCGACGTCGAGCTGATGGATGTCATCAAGCTCTCGCGCCCGTCCGGGCTGACGCTCTATTCCTTCGAGAGGCCGCAATTGCCTTTCGAACCGCAGGGCAGTGATTTTGTCTTCCGGCTGCTGGACCTTGTGGCCTACCGGTTCGACGACATCATCATCGACCTGCCGAACATCGAGACGCCCTGGCACAATTCCGTGCTGTCGACGAGCGATGAGATATTCATCGTCTTCGAACTCAACGTCGCCTCACTGCGGCAAGGCAAACGGCTTTACAAGAAGATCCGTGAGTTGCGTGGCAGTGCTGTCAGCATCACGCTGGTCGCCAACAAGCACAAGCGCAAATGGTTCGGCAACCATTTTTCGCGCAGCGAACTCGAGAAGATCTTCAAGGCGCCGCACATCAAGTCGGTCGCGCTGGACAATGCGCTTCTGACCGATGCGTTGAACCGTGCTATCCTGCCTGCCGAGGTGGATGGGCGTGCGCGCTTCAACAAGGACCTCAAGCGGATGTTCAAAGAGCGGCTCGATGACGCTGCTGCCAAGTAGGTATCGGATTGGCCCGGGATTGGCCTGCGTCATGAGCATTGCGCTGATGGTGCTGGTCCAGGATTTTGCCAGCGCGCGATCGGCACTTTCGGATCGGCCGCCGCTGCCGGCAATGGGCCCCAGCCTGCGCAAGACAGTTGCCTTCGAGACGACAGAACAGCCCGGAACAATCGTTATCCGCAAGGACGAGAAAGCGCTTTACCTGGTGACCCGACAAGGCCAGGCGCTTCGCTATCAGATCAGCGTCGGACGCGACGGATTTGGCTGGACCGGAGTGGTCGAGGTGGGGGCGAAGACCGAATGGCCGGAATGGCGCCCACCCCGCGAGATGCGCGCCCGCCAGCCGGACCTGCCGCAAATGGTGCCTGCCGGTCCTTACAATCCACTTGGCGCCAGGGCGCTCTATCTGCTTCGGAACGGGCGTGACACGCTCTATCGGATACACGGAACCAACGATCCCAAGGGTGTTGGCTTCGACGGAACATCGGGGTGTTTTCGCCTTACCAACACCGATGTGATCGATCTCTTCAAGCGCGTCGCGATCGGCGCAAAGGTGGTGGTTCAATGACGATGATCAGCGAACCGGACATGCCGGCAATCGAGATTGGGACAGCAGCCCGCATCGGAGAGCAGGCTGTCACTGGGAAACCGAGCGACAAAAGCATTATCGGCGCGGTCATCATCGGCACGTCCCTGCTCACTTTGGTGAATATGGTAGCCGCGGTTTATCTCTACCGCGGCATCAGCGATATGCGCTTTCTGGAAGGGCGCCTGGAACAACTCGGGACGTTCGAACAACGAATCGGCGGCCAGTTGGATACGGTCAACAACGGTTTTCAGAGCCGATTTGAAAAACTTGACAGTCAACTGCAGAGCAGCTTTGGCGAAATCAACCGGAGCATAGCCCGGCTGGAACAGAGCCAGCCTATTGCCCATGACGAAATCACGTCGAGCGCAGCGGAACCTTCCGTCGACACGACCAGCAGCATGGCGGAGGCGCCTGCTGTTCTCGATGGTGAAGACGCGACCGACCCCAACGTTGTCGATGCGCCGCGTCCAGCGAAAAACAGGATCGCGGCCGCAGCGCCTGCCCCAAGCTCCAACTACCAGCGCATAGAGCAGGCCGACGGCAAGGTTTACTACCGGAAGATCAACTAACGCCGGAAAAAATAGGGCACCCTTAGAGATCTCGCTGCAAAGCAACAAGCCTCGCGGCCAGCGCTCCGGACCGCTGCCGGGTTTCGCTGAGAAAGACAACATGACAGTAGGCGCATGCTGTCACACCCAAAAACAGCACAAGGGTGTTCTTCAAGGTAAAATCAACCATTAGCGAGAATGGAAGACCCCCGGGTACGGCGAATGAAGCGATCGTGCTCGCCGTTTCGGAATGGCTGGTGACGGCGATCATCAACCCGGCAAAAAGCAGGGCGATGTGGTTGGCAAGGAAGAAGAAGGCAGCCGACTTTCTTGTGCGGCACGCCGTCCAGCAAACGATTGATGCGGCAGCCAGGACGGAAGCATCGAGGACCATCGAGGCGCCCACAAAGAGATCGACCTGTTGCCAGAACATCATCGACAGTGGCCTTAGTTCAAGCCAGATCCGCCACATTGTAGGACTGGCCGGATAAGCTCCCAGCAAGAAGGTCGCCATGCGCTCCCCTGCCAGGATCAGCAGGATCAGAGCTGGGAAGGCAAAGAGCATTATCGACTTGCGCTTCATGTCACCCTCGACAAACTGGCAACAAGATAGCTTGCAGAGATTGAGCGAGGCTTAACAGACCTTTGCTGGTCCTGCGGCAGCGCGGCCAGCCGCGAATGGCAGCAGAAAGAGCCATGCGCCATTAGTTGCTTTGGCTAAGCACGAGCGTCACCACCTTCGGCTCGACCCGTTTCAAACATCGTTCAGGAATATTGGGCCACATCGCCTTGGCGCATCGCTCGTCGTCCTTTGGCGTTAAGGCAATCCAGCGTTTTGAGCTACGGGCTTCCTCACCGGTCGTAAGGAAGACCTGTGTAAGCAGCGCGGTCGCCATGAGTACCTGGACGATGATAAGAGCGTAAGCGAAACTTCTGATCATCCGCTCGCAACGCCGAACTCGCGAGCTGGTTCCAATGTCGTGCCCACCGGGTAACCACGATCGCGATTCTTGGCTCCTCGCAGTGAATTTTGCCATTCAATACCGGCGGATGTTGAACGAAGTACGCGTCTTGTCCTTGGCCGCGTTTCCAGAATACGACGCGTACTCGCGAAAGGTGCCGATGCTCGTCCCTTTTTCGCGAAGGTTGACGCTAGCCGCGCATTGATGGCCAGCAGTCGGGGTCGGTTCCGGTAGGGCGCGCGCCGGCATTCATCGCTGATCCGGTGCCGCTTGAACGTCCGCTCTTGACACCCTTGAAACTAGAGGCCCCCGAATTCGCCTCCGAATGTCAGTAATTGCGAGAGCGCTTCGGGCAATCCCGGAAAGAGCAATCCCACTTCAATCGCGATTACCGCGAGGACTTGGAGCAGGACGATGCGAGCGAGGCTGGAGCGGAACGGCTCCTTGCGCGTCTTGTGCCGGATCGTCTTTTGCGCGATCACAGTCCCGATGCTACCGCCAATGATGGCGAGTGTAAGAAGCGTCGACTCTGGAATGCGTTGGGCACCGTTTTTGGCCATAGCCTTGTCGAACGACATGGTGGCGTAAGCCAGCAAGTTTACCGCGACAGCGTAGCCGATGACCCCGATTGCAAACTGCCGGCATGCGCTCCTCCACCTTCGGGCCAGTATAGCCTAAGCCCGCTAAATCATCGGATGGCAACGGGTCCATCTAAATGGGCTATCTGAAACGTCGTCATGGTGACACGAAGTGACCGATGAGCCTGTCGAGTTCATCCTGCGTCGGGCGCCTGTCGCGCTGATGGCCTTTCCAACCACGCGAAGCCTCTTCAGGGCAATACGCGCGAGATCAACCGGTTCGACCTTGACGGGCAGACCGTGCACCGCAGCGGCATGAGCCAGAATGAGTTTTACAAAGCCAATGTCGATGCCGAGCGTCATCGGTCCGGCACCTTGGGCGGCGCGGTCACGACCAAAACGAATGAGCCGTTCGCGATCGAGCGCTGCTAGGTTGCACTTCCCCAGATGTCTTTGGAGCATATCGAGGGCTGCGGCCTTGGAGCGGCGAGGGGACTTGCCTACATCGCACATGTCGTCGATATGAAGGTCGATGGGTTCGCCGAAAGTTTTCAGGCGCGCTATACGGACTTGGTCGGCGTCTCACCGCGATCGACTTGGCGCTCGGTTTAGGTTGCCCAGCGCCTGGCGTCGTCTCGGCGCAGAAAGGTCTCGCTAACGTAGCAACCCTTGCGACGGACTTGGACACGCCATGAACCGGACGAGAGTTTTGTGTAGGTGGCCATTTTCTCGTGTGCGCTCCGTGTGCACTGAGAGATCGAAACGTGGCGAAAAGGGTCGTATTCTGGCGTAAATTCGCGTGCACTCGGGCTGCTATAACGATTTGATGTTAAAGAAAAAATGCTGAAAAATCAAGATCATAGACTGGCTATTGCACCCATGATGGACTGGACCGACCGGCATTGCCGGTTCTTCCACCGCCAGTTGACGCAGCGTGCGCTGCTCTACACCGAAATGGTGGTGGCGGACGCTGTCATCCATGGTGCGCGCGAGCGGCTGCTTGGTTTTGACGAGACCGAACATCCGGTGGCACTGCAGCTCGGCGGCTCCGATCCGCAAAAGCTGGCCGAGGCGGCGCGCATCGGCGAGGGCTTCGGTTACGACGAGATCAATCTCAATGTCGGCTGTCCGTCCGACCGCGTCCAGTCCGGCACGTTCGGCGCCTGCCTGATGAAAGTGCCTGACCTCGTCGCCGATTGTGTGGCGGCGATGAAGGCGGCGGTGAAAATCCCGGTGACGGTCAAATGCCGCATCGGCGTCGACGAGCAGGATCCGGAGCCCGCGCTCGACGCGCTGGCCGACGGCGTTTTCGCGGCCGGCGCCGACGCGCTGTGGGTGCATGCGCGCAAGGCTTGGCTGGAGGGTCTGAGCCCGAAGGAAAATCGCGACATCCCGCCGCTCGACTATGACAGGGTCTATTGCCTCAAGGCTAGAAAATCGAACAAATTCATTGGCATCAATGGAGGCGTTCAATCGCTCGAAGAGGCGGCTCGCCACCTCGATCATGTCGATGGCGCCATGCTTGGCCGCGCCGCCTACCACACGCCAGGCATCCTGGCCGGCATCGACGCGGCATTCTACGGCGGCAAGGCCGGCGCCTACGATTTTGCCGCGCTGATCGACGCGATGGCCGACTATGCGGCGCGGCATATCGAGCAGGGCGGGCGGCTCGGCCACGTCACTCGCCACATGGTCGGGCTGTTCCACGGCCTGCCCGGCGCGCGCCGCTTCCGGCAGATACTGTCTACCGACGCGACGAAACCCGGCGCCGGACCGGATGTGCTGAAGGCTGCGTTCGCTGCCGTCGATTTCGACCGTGTTGAAAAGGCCGCTTAAGCAGTTCAGTCGCGCAGAATCATCCGGTCGCCGCGCACGTCGAAACCCGACAGGGAACCGATGAAATTCATGCCGAGCAGGCTCTGGCTGAGCGCGCCGGGCGCGGCGACCATGACCTGCATGTTCTTGCGCACGATGCCGCCGATCGCCAGTTCGTCGGTGCGCACCGAAGCGGCGCGTGCCATGCCATTGGCAGTCGAGACCGGGACGGTGAAGCTCAGCGCTGCCGGATTGAAGCCGGCCGCCTGCGCGTCTTCGGCGGTGAGCACTGTACTGGTCGCGCCGGTATCGACGACGGTGCGGATCGGCGCGCCGTTGATCGTGATGCGGGCCTCGAAATGGCCGCTGTCGGCCTTGTCCAGGGTCACGGTGGCATGGCCGTCCTCGACGCCGAGCGCCAGCGGGCTGCCGGGAACCAGGCCCGCCGTCACCCGGCTGGCGAAATCCTGCAACTCGTAGCGGTACTGGTAGCCGGCGACGAGCGCCAGCACGATCAGGGCCCACGTGCCGAGATTGCGGGCCATGACGCCGAGCGGCCTGCCGGACCGGACAAGGCCGGCGCTGACGAGCAAGCCGATCGCCCCCAGCCAGACCAGACGGCTGAAATCGTAATTCTCGATGCCGAACGTGCTGCCGGCGTCGTTGTTGATCATCAGCAGCACCAGCCCGAGGCCGATTGCCGCCATCACGATCCAGAACAGTCGGTTCATTGGACCTGCCGTTTCAAGAGAGGACGTCGCGCTCGCGCGCCATGCGGCTGCGGCGTGTTTCCCGGCGCGGCCGGCGCTCGACCGTTTCCAATCGGGCCGGCAACTCGGCCATGACGCTGCGGCGTAGCTCCGGCGTCATGCCCATCCAGGCGCCGATTTCATCGCGCGTGCGGCCACAGCCGAAGCAGAAGCCGGTTTTCATGTCGATCGAACAGACCAGGATGCACGGGGATTCGATGGCCGTCATGACTTTCTCTTGAAGGTTCCGTCCGGAATCCCTCGTTCCATCTCCACATGGTGCAACGGCAAAGCCAATGCAAGCCCTTCGGAATGCGGCGCGGGCAACCGCTTTCGCGCCAATGTCGAGGGGAGTTGTGCAGGCCGGGCAAGGCGGTTATGCCGCTGATCAACCACAGGGGATGATCAGGATCGACATGACCAGCGCGCTGCCCTTCGACGACTTTCGCAATCTGCTGGCGAGCCTGCCGCCTGCCGATACAGTCGCGGAAAACAGGGTGCGCACCCTGTTTTCCAAGGCCGACAAGCCGAAAGCCTCGCTTGGCCGCATCGAGGACATCGCCGCATGGCTTGCTGCCTGGAGCGGGCGCGCCCCGCCGGCGGTGAACCGGCCCCTGGTGGCGATCTTCGCCGGTAACCATGGCGTGACCCGCCACGGCATCTCGCCGCGCCCTGTCGCTGCGACCGCCAACGCCGTTGAGCTGTGCGCCGCCGGCGGTGCGGCAATCAACCAGATATGCGTCGCCAACAATCTTGGCCTCAAGGTGTTCGACCTGGCGCTGCACATTGCGACCGCCGACATCACCGAGGACGCCGCCCTCGACGAACGCGGCTGCGCCGCCACCATGGCCTTCGGCATGGAAGCCATCGCCGGTGGCGCCGATCTGATTTGCCTTGGCGATCTCGGCGTCGGCAACTCCACCGTTGCGGCGGCCTTGTGCGCTGCCCTGTTCGGTGGCAGCGGCGCCGACTGGGTCGGCCCCGCCTCGGGCGCCGACGCGGCCATGCAGGCGCGCAAGGCTGATGTAGTCGATGCAGCCGTCGCCTTGCATGGTGCGGCTCTGAAGGACCCGTTGGAGGCACTGCGCCGGGTCGGCGGCCGCGAATTCGCGGCCATTGCCGGCGCCATCATCGCCGCGCGGATGCAAAAAATCCCGGTGCTGCTCGACGGCTTCGCCGCGACCGCCGCCGCTGCCGTGCTGCATGCCGCCAAACCGGGTGCGCTCGACCATTGCCTGCTGGCCAGTCTGTCGCCGGAGCCCGGCCAAAGGCTTGCCGCTGTGCGGCTCGGCCTCAGGCCGCTGTTCGATCTCCGCATCAGCCACGGCGAAGGGGCAGGGGCCGCCCTTGCCGCCGGTCTGGTCAAGGCGGCGGCGCTTACCAGTTTGGGCATGGCGGCGGCGGTCAAAGCCTAGAACAAGCTGTCAGCGTCGGCGAGCCGCCGCGACCGCCTTTGTCGGCAGCGCCGGCAGTTCCTCCATCACTCGGGCGAGCGGGAAGATGGCGATTGCCTCGGTGCCTTCGCGCAATTTCGACTGAAGTTCGAATTCGCCGCCATGCATGGCGAGCAGGCCCTGAACGATCGGCAGCCCGAGCCCGGTGCCCTGTTCGGCGCTCTTGATGGCGATCGAGCCCTGGCCGAAGGCGGACAGCACGATCGGGATTTCGTCCTCCGGTATGCCCGGCCCATTGTCCTTGACCGAAATGTACTGGCCACCGCCCGCCGTCCAGCCGACGCGCACGCGAACTTCGCCGCCGGTGGCGGTGAATTTGATGGCGTTGGACAGGAGGTTGAGCGTGATCTGCCGCACCGCGCGCTCGTCGGCGAACAGCCGCGGCAGGGCACTTTCGAAATCCTGGACGATGCGGATGTCCTTGTTGCGCGCCTTCAATTCCATCATGTGGCAGCAATCTTCGGCGATGTTGAGCAGCATCACCGGCTCTTCGTTGAGCTGATAGCGGCCGGCCTCGATGCGCGACAGATCGAGGATTTCGTTGATCAGGTCGAGCAGATGCTGGCCGGAATCGTGCACGTCGCGGGCGTAGTCGCGATAGGTCGGGTTGCTCATCGGCCCGAGCACCTCATTGGCCATCACCTCGGAAAAACCGAGAATGGCGTTGAGGGGCGTCCTGAGCTCATGGCTCATAGAAGCAAGGAAGCGCGACTTCGCCAGATTGGCGTCTTCGGCCCGCCGACGAGCTTCGTCCGACATCGATTTCGCGGTCTCCACCTCGGCGAGCAGCGCATCCTTTTCGGAGCGGAAGGACAGAAGTATCAGCGACGAGCGGTTGAGATGGCGCGCGATATAGGCAAAGAACGGCAATGCCGCGACCAGCAGGGCG
The DNA here is from genome assembly GCF_000502615.1 of Mesorhizobium sp. LNJC405B00. Lineage (NCBI taxonomy): Bacteria > Pseudomonadati > Pseudomonadota > Alphaproteobacteria > Hyphomicrobiales > Phyllobacteriaceae > Mesorhizobium > Mesorhizobium sp. LNJC405B00. Next base: position 25,144 of record NZ_AYWC01000010.1, read on the forward strand.
ACCATGATCGTCCCGACCGGCACCCAAAATTTCGTTTCAGCATAGGCATAGACCGCCACCGGAACGACGAAGGTGGCAAGCAGCGAGCCGCGCAAGGACGACGCCATGATAGCGGTCGTCGCCATGGCCAGCAGCAGCACCACCGCCTTGGCCACCTGGAACTGGTCGATCTGGCAGGTAGCGCAGCCGAGCCAGGCGAACCACGCCCAGCCGAGGCCGCACAGCGAGTGGCCGATCAGAAAATCCCTGCGGGTGCGAACAGGGTTGAGCTCGGCAGCTTCGGTGCGGCCGACGCGCCGCGCCATGAAGGCGACGATCGAATAGCAGATCAGGGTGAACAGCGCCCAGACGCTGATCTGTTTGTCCACACCGGCCAGCAGCCCGGCCGCCGCGACCGCCAACACCAGCAGTGGGATGACGGCTGCGCCGCCCACCATGGTCCCGGCGTGCAGCTTCAGCAGCTCGCGGTCGAAGTCGAGATTGCCGACCTGCTGCGAAAGACGGTCGCGCGTCTTGCGCACCGCGCGCGCCACATCGCTGTTGCGGTGCGGTTTCCGGCGGTCCACAATGAATTTATCCGCTGTGTTCGAGCGTAGCAGAGGCATGGAAACTTCGATTTATGCGCGCAGCGATCTCAATTCGTTAAGCTACGTTCGAATGATTAAGAGACTGTTTGCCATATGAGCCGTTCGTGGTCGCCAAGGCCGCGCCGGCGATACTATCCGCCGCCGCCGCGAAGCCTGTGGCGCAAGCTGCTGGATTACGCGCTGACGGTCATTCTGCTCGGCCTGCTGATCCTGCTCGCCGCACGCCTCGACCGTTTCGAGACGCGCAAGGCGCAAGGGGCGGCGATCGTCAACGATGGCGATTCACTCACCCTTGGCACCGAACGTATCCGCATGCGCGGCATCGACGCTCCGGAATACCAGCAGATCTGCCGTAGGCATGGCGCAGACTACGCTTGCGGCAGGCTGGCACGCCAGGCGCTGGTGCGGCTGATATCAGGCAATCCGGTGACCTGCAGCGGCTGGCAGCGCGACCGCTACGGCCGCCTGCTCGGCGATTGCAAGGCCGGTGGAAAGGATCTCAACCGGGCCCAGGTTGAGGCCGGCTGGGCAATTGCCTATGGCGATTTCGACACCGAGCAGGCCATTGCCCGCGCCGGCAAGGTTGGCATCTGGGCCGGCACGTTCGATCGGCCGCAAGACTGGCGCGAAAGCCACCACGGCGGCCCGCTCGAAAGAAAGCACGGCACCCTGGCTTCGGTCGGTGACGCCTTGCGAGAGATGTTTCGCTTCTGGTGACGAGCACTATAGTTGAAGGACCAGATCGGGAGGATAAGCATGAAACTGTTCGACGGCGGCCGCGCCCCCAATCCGCGGCGCGTGCGGGTTTTCCTCGCCGAAAAGGGCATCGCAGTGCCGCTGGTGCCGGTCGACATGGGTGCGATGGGGCACAAGCAGGAGCCGGTCAGGTCGCGCAACCCGCTGCAGCGGCTGCCCGTGCTCGAGCTCGACGGCGGTACCATCCTCACCGAATCCGTCGCCATCTGCCGCTATTTCGAGGAACTGCATCCCGAACCGGCGCTGTTCGGGCAAGGCGCGCTCGGCAAGGCCAAGGTCGAGATGTGGCAAAGGCGCATGGAGTTCAATCTGCTCAGCTGCGTCGCCCAGGCTTTTCGCCACATCCATCCGGCGATGAAGGAATGGGAAATTCCGCAGATCCCCGAATGGGGCGAGGCCAACAAGGCGAAAGCGGTCGAATTCCTGAAACTGCTCGACCCCGAACTGGCAAACCGCGAATTCGCCGCCGGTGACGCCTATTCGATCGCCGATATCACCGGCATGATCGCCATGGATTTCATGAAACCGGCGCGCATCAAAGTGCCGGACGAGTGCACAAACGTGCTGCGCTGGTACAGCGCCGTCTCCAGCCGTCCGAGCGCTTCCGCCTGATGGAGGCGGAACTCGAACGCTTGACGGCAAAGGTCCGCGCCTGCCGCATCTGCGTCGACACTCCGGTCGGCAGGCCACTGCCGCACGAGCCGCGCCCGGTGCTGCTGCCATCATCCAGCGCCCGCATCCTGCTCGCCGGCCAGGCGCCAGGCACAAAGGTGCATTCGTCCGGCATGCCGTTCACCGACCCGTCCGGCGACCGGCTGCGAAGCTGGCTGGGCGTAACCAGCGAGGAATTCTACGACACGGATAAATTCGCCATCGTGCCGATGGGGTTCTGCTTCCCCGGCCAGGACGCAAAGGGCGGCGACCTGCCGCCGCGCCGAGAATGCGCGCTGGCCTGGCGCGCGCCGCTGATGGCGCTGATGCCGCAGATCGACCTCGTTTTGACAATCGGCTCCTACGCGCAATCCTGGCATATGGGCGCCACGCGCCGGCCGTCGCTGACCGAAACCGTGAAGGACTGGCGCACCATCTGGGATGCGCCGGCCAGCCTGAAAGTGCTGCCGCTGCCACACCCGTCATGGCGCAACTCAGGATGGCTGAAGCAGAATCCATGGTTTGAAATGGATTTGCTGCCGTTTCTGAGATCGGAAATCCGCTATCGCATAGATTAGACTTTAAGCAAGATATCACTCGCTTTTGTGCCATCCGGCAGAATTTCTTTCTTGTGAAAGGTCGAAATAAGAGGGAGTATAGCCAATCTATTCCCAAAGCGCGTCGCGCCCGAGGGAACGCGGCCTGCACCAGGAGCACCTTAATGGATCGCCTCGACAGAAAAATTCTCCGCCTCCTGCAGGAGGACGCGACGCTCGCGGTTGCCGATGTCGCCAAGAAAGTCGGCCTGTCGACGACGCCGTGCTGGCGCCGCATCCAGAAGCTGGAGGAAGAGGGAGTCATCAAGCGGCGGGTCGCCATCCTCGACCACGAAAAGGTCAATGTGCGCGTCACCGTCTTCGTGTCGATCCGCACCAATTCGCACAGCCATGAATGGCTGCGGCGTTTCTCGGAAGTCATCCAGGAATTTCCCGAAGTTGTCGAATTCTACCGCATGAGCGGCGACGTCGACTATCTCCTGCGCGTCGTGGTGCCCGACATCGCCGCCTATGACGCCTTCTACAAGCGGCTGATCGCCAAGATCGAGATCCGCGACGTATCGTCGTCCTTCGCCATGGAGCAGATCAAGTACACGACCGAAATGCCGCTCGACTACATGCTGCTGGACAAGGAATCCGGCGCCAACGCGGCCTGAGCGCGGTTGTCCGTGACTGGGCGGTGACGCTGCACAAGCAGGCGGCGCTTAGTTTTTCTTTTTGTTGAGGAAACTCCAGGGCGAGTTGACCGGCAGCGTGATCGTGTCCGGCACCGTGTCGACTGCCACCACATCGGCTTTGCGTACGGTGTAGCCGGACTGGATGATGCTGACGCCGTCGAGAATGAACAGCTGGCTCTTCTCCAAGCCGGGCCGCAAGGCGCCGGTCACGGCAACCGACTCATAGGCCTGCGACATCTTGTAGGGACGAGCCGGCGTCACCAGCACGATCTGGTTGGGCGGCGGCGTCGGCATGTGGCTGCAAGCGCCTGTCCACGGCACCAGCAGGAACTGGTAGACGAGATCGCCATCACGGTCGACCGGCAATGCATAGCCGGCTAATTGTACCGTCTTGTCCTGCAGGTTAAGCGACAATGTCTCGCCACGATCGGGCAGTTTTGCCGCAATCATCGGCAGGCCGGCATCTTCGGCCACCGCCTGCGTCGCAGGACGCAGATCTTTCCAGAAGATGTGCGCGGTTTGGCCTGAGGCGTTGGTAGCGGTGAACACCAACAACGCGGCTGCAAGCGCCAAGGTCGATTTGAGAGGACTGCTCATCGGCCGCTTCCTTTGTGCAGGAGTAAAGACGCCGCGGCCGATCGCGTCAACGCTCGAGCCGCATCACATGTCTGCGAGAGCCGGCCATGCCGACCTCATGGAACCCGCGAGCGATGAACATGTCGCGAAACCCCATGAAACGGTAGCTCGGCGATGCCTCGTCGACCGGGTAGGCCTCGATCACGCCGGCGCCCTTGGCAAAGGCGTGATCTATGGCGGCGTCAAGCAGCGCTGCCGCCAGCCCGCCGCCGCGCAGCGCCCTTGGCACATAGAAGCAGACGATCGACCAGATGCCGGTCTCGTCATCGTCCTGTTGCGACGTCAGCTTCCGATATGTCTGGCGCGGCGCGACCGAGCACCAGCCGACGGTCTTGCCGTCAATCTGGGCCAAGATTCCGACCGGCGTACCGGCCTCGACAAGCGCCATCATGGCCCGTTTCAACTCGGCGTGCTGGACATGCTCGCGGCGGCCGGGCAGGGGCCGCCAGGCCATGCACCAGCAATACTTCGGACCGCCTTGCGCTTCGAAGAGGCCTTCGAAATCGGCGCGCGTCTGCCGCGTCACCTCGGTGAACCGGACGTTGGCTAGGTCAGCCTTTTCTGGCGGCGATCCGCTCGACGATCTTGGCATTGGTGAGTTCCCGTACGGCGTCCTTGCCAATCCAGCGCGCCGTCTTGTCGGCCGACTGGGCCAGTCGTTCGGCCACGGCAAGGGCAGCGCCGTGCATCTCCAACGATCGCTTGCCGATCGAACGAAGCGCCCAGTTTGCCGCCTTCTTCACGAAATTGCGGCTGTCGGCGGCATGCGCTTCGATGATCGGCAGGAAGCCGAGGAAAGTCGCCACCGGCTCCTGCTTCCGGTGCACGACGGACCACGCCATCATGGCAAAGGCCGTGCGTCGAACGAACTCGCGCTCGTCCGCCGCGAACTCTTCAATCAGCTCCTTCCAGGCGTCCGTGTCGACGAAGAGATCGGAGACGCCGTCGACGATATCCCAGGAATCGAAGGACGCGGCCCATTGTCGTGCATCCGCGGCTGAGAAGCGCTTCGGGTCGGCCGTGACGGAAGCGATGAACTGCGCCTCCATGATGCCGGTCTGCCAAAGTTCGAAAGCTCGCTCGTGGTTGCGCTTGATCTTTTTGGCGATCTGCCGCTGCATGCCATGCGAGATGCCGAGCGCGCGCTCGGTCTTGATACCGTAGCGCAACATGCCGCGGCGATTGTCCTCCGAGCCGATCGAGCGCAAATGGGCGACGATCTCATCGGCGCTCGATTGGGGCGAAAGCTCGGCCATTGCGAACGCTTATTTTTCCAGGCGCGCCAGCAAGGACGAGGTGTCCCAGCGCTTGCCGCCCATCGCCTGCACATCCTTGTAGAACTGGTCGACAAGGGCGGTCACCGGCAGTCTCGCGCCATTGCGGTCGGCTTCATCGAGGCAGATGCCGAGATCCTTGCGCATCCAGTCCACGGCAAAGCCGAAATCATATTTACCGGCATTCATCGTCTTGTGGCGGTTCTCCATCTGCCAGGACCCGGCAGCGCCCTTGGAGATGACTTCGATGACCTTCTCGATGTCGAGCCCGGCCCTCTTGCCGAAGTGGATGCCTTCGGCCAGTCCCTGCACCAGCCCGGCAATGGTGATCTGATTGATCATCTTGGTGAGCTGGCCGGCGCCCGACGGCCCCATCAGCCCGACCATCCGGGCAAAGGCGTCGATGACCGGCCTGGCCTTGTCGAAGGCAGCCTGCTCGCCGCCGACCATCACCGTCAGCACGCCGTTCTCGGCGCCCGCCTGCCCGCCGGAAACCGGCGCGTCGAGGAAGGAAAAGCCGGCCTTTTCAGCGGCGTCGGCCAGTTCGCGCGCCACTTCGGCCGAAGCGGTGGTGTTGTCGATGAAGACGGAGCCTTTTTTCATCGCGGCGAAGGCGCCATCGGCCCCGGTCGTCACCGAGCGCAGATCGTCGTCATTGCCGACGCAGGAGAAGACGAAATCCTGGCCCTCTGCGGCGTCCGCCGGCGTCAAAGCAAGCTTGCCGCCATGCTGGGCCACCCATTGTTCCGCCTTCGCCGCGGTGCGGTTGTAGACGGTGACGTCGTGGCCGCCTTTGTTCCTGAGGTGCCCGGCCATGGGATAGCCCATCACGCCAAGACCGAGAAATGCCACAGATGCCATGGGTTTGCCCTTCAGACGGAACGGAATTGTCTTGGACAGCTCTAGGCTCTACGCGCCATTCGTCAAGACGCGCATGAGCCGATCGACTGGTACAGCCGAACGCTCAGCGGATCAGATGAATGGTGATCCGTCGCTCGATCCATTCGACGCCGTGGCGCAGGATCTCGACCATCACCAGATAGACGATGGCGACCCAGACATAGGCCTGGAAGTCGAAGGACTTGGCGTAGGCCAGCTTCGCGTTGCCCATCAAATCATAGACGGTGATGATGGCAACGATGGCGGAAGCCTTGATCATCAAGACGAGTTCATTGCCGTAGGGCCGGAGCGCGACGATAAAGGCCTGCGGCAGGACGACCTTGCGCAGCGTCTGCAATTTGTGCAGGCCGAGCGAAGCAGCGCCCTCCCATTGGCCCCTCGGAACACTTTCTATGGCGCCGCGCAGGATTTCGGCCTGGTAGGCGGCGGTGTTGAGCGCGAAGGCGAACACACCGCAATTGAAGGCGTCGCGGAAGAACCACCACAGTCCGACGGATTCGAGCTGCACCCGGAATGAGCCCAGGCCGTAATAGACGAGATAGACCTGGACGAGCAGTGGCGTGCCGCGGAAGAAATAGACGTAGCAATAGGCCAGGACAGACAAATAGCGGTTCGTTGACATGCGGGCATAGGTGACGGGCAGCGAAAAGAGCGCGCCGAGCACCATCGAGATGGCCACCAACGCAAGCGTGGTTCCCAAGCCCTGCAGATAGGCAGGCGCGTATCTGGCGAAGAACTCGCCATTCCAGGCGTAAACCAGATAGACGGCGATGCCGATGCCGAACAGGATCCAGAAGCCGACCAGTGCATAGCCGACGACACGGGCCCGCGGCCAGCCCCGCGCCCGTGGTGGTGGCTTCTCGATGTCGACGGCGGCGCGCGTCACGACGCTCATCGTGCCTCCCTCCGCCCGAGCGAACGCAGGATGAAGCCGGTGGCGATCGACGACAGGATGGCAAGGATGAGAAACACCATCGCCGCGACACTGTAGAACAGGAAGGAATGTTTGGTGACACGGGCCGCCACGCCGGCGTTGCGCAAGGTTTCAGCCAGGTTGACGACCGACACCAGGGCCGTGTCCTTGAGCAGGCTCAGCCAGCAATTCTCAAGGCCGGGGAAGGCGATGCGCAGCAGCTGCGGCAGGATCACCTTGCGCATCGTCTGCCATTTCGACAGCCCGATCGCATAGCCGCCCTCGTACTGGCCCTTCGGAATGGCGCGAAAGGCCGACAGGAAGACTTCGCTGGAATACGACGAAAAGATCAGCGACAGCACGATCATGCCGGCGAGGAAGCTGTCGACATCGACCGTCGCTTCCGGCCTGAACAGACGGATGACATACTGCAAGAGGATCGGCATGCCGAAGAAGAACAGGAAAAGCGTCACCAGTTCCGGCAGTCCGCGAAACACCGTAGTGTAGATGTTGGCAGCCACGCGAAGCGACGGCTCTTCGGATTGTTTTGCCCAGGCGACGAAAAAGCCGATCGTCAGGCCGATCGGCAGTGTCGCCAGCGCGAGCGCAATCGTGACCAGTGCGCCATAGGCAATATCGTCAATCCAGCCATCGGGTCCCCAAGTGAGAAGTATCCATATGTTCTGGCTTGGCATTGACGGGTCTTGTCTCCACTTCTGTCAGGCCAAGGCGGCAGCAGGAAACTTCCCCTGCCGCCTTGTTTCAGACGATCAGGACTCGGCGCCGAAGACGTCGAACTTGAAGTACTTGTCGTTGATTGCCTTGTACTTTCCGTTGGCGCGGATTGCGTCGATGGCGCTGTTCAACTTGTTGACCAGATCCGTCTCGCCCTTGCGCACGGCGATGCCGGCGCCCGGTCCAAAGATATCGACCGGCTGCGGCGAAGGCTGGCCGAGAATCTTGCAGCAGGCGCCATCAGGCGAATCCAGGAACTGTTGCAACACGACGATATCGTCCTCGATCGCGTCGAGACGGCCATTGGCGAGATCGGCCTGCTCTTCGGGGCTGCTCGGATAGCCCTTGACCGTGCTGTCCGTATAGGTTTTCGAGGCATAATTGAAATGCGTCGTGGTGGTTGCGACGCCGATGGTCTTGCCGGCCAGGTCTTCCTTGGTCACGCCCTTGAGGGTCGAATCCTTGGGTACCGCGATCGCCGACGGCGTGTTGTAGTATTTGTGGGTGAAGTCGACCTTCTCGGCGCGCTCCGGCGTGATCGACATCGAGGCGACGATGGCGTCGAACTTGCCGGCCTGCAGGGCCGGAATGATGCCGTCCCAATCCTGGGCGACGAAGGTGCACTTGACCTTCATCTCGTCGCAGAGCGCCTTGGCGATGTCGATGTCGAAGCCCACGAGCTGGCCGTCGGAGGTCAGGTTGTTGAATGGGGGGTACGCGCCTTCGGTGCCGATTCTCAGGGTCGTTTCCTGAGCCTGGGCGACGCCGAGCGTCAGCAGCGCAGCCGATGCGGCGAGCGCGATACGCAGTGCAATACGCATGATAGTCCTCTCTTTATGGCTCCCGGCCGTCGTTCCGGAACGGCTCTGTGGGGCGGTGCTTTTGACCGCCCGCTGGCGCGATACTCCCACTGTTTTCGGGAGAAAAGCAACTGTAAAACCGTTGCTTGCGGGATTTGCGGGTCCAGCCAATGCCGACGCCGGGTTAATGCATGTCGCCCAAAAGTGCGCAGCGGTTTTGGGACGACGACATGCATAAATAAAACAACCTGAAGCGCGTCGCATGAGGCCGTTCAGGCGCGACGCGCTTAGACAATGCAACGGCTGAAGAGGGCGGCTGACCCGGGCGAGGGCAGGGGCCTCAAGGTTTGAGGCCGGTCATGCGCTCGATGAAGTCGGCTATCCCTTCCGTGTCGTCGAGATCGAACACAGGCAGGCTTTCGCCGGTAACCGCGAAGTCGGCGGCAATCGCCACGATATGTCCGTCGTTCGCCGACAGCGGCGAGCGGTCCTTGGCCTCCCGCCGCCGGGTCTCGATCTTTTTGTGCGCCTCGCGCTTGTAGCCTTCGACCAGCACGATGTCGCACGGGGCCAACCGCGACAGGACCGTCTCCAGCGTCGGCTCGTCCTCACCGCGCAATTCATGCATCAGCGCCCAGCGTTTGCCCGACACCACCGCGACTTCGGTGGCGCCCGCCTGGCGGTGACGAAAGCTGTCGGCGCCAGGCTTGTCGATGTCGAACTCATGATGGGCGTGTTTGACCGTCGACACTGTCCAGCCGCGCCGGACGAGCTCTGTGACCAGCTTCTCGGTCAGTGTGGTCTTGCCGGAATTCTTCCAGCCGGTGATGCCGAAGATGTTCATGGGCCGATGCTCTGCAACAGACGCTCGGCCACCGCAAGGTCGGGCGGTGTGTTGATGTTGAAGAACGGGTCGATCTCGTCACTGCCGTGGGTCAGCAACGGAAATGCCACTTTGACACAGTCGTGCCGCTCGATGAAGGCGGAGACGCGCCTGTTGTCCTCGATCAGGAAATGGCGCAAGGCCTCACGCAGCCCGAGCGGCCACAGCGCAAAGGTCGGATGCCGCCTGCCGCCGGAACTGGCAACAGCGATGGAGCCTGGTCGCTCGTCAACAGCCGCAGCCAGCCTCTCGACCAGATCCACCGGCAGAAACGGCGTGTCGCCGGCGGCCGTCGCCAATGCCGTGCAAGCGGTGTTCGCTGCCGCCCATTCGAGGCCGGTGAGGATTCCGGCAAGCGGTCCGGCATAGCCTTCGACCGCATCGGCGAGAACCGGAAGACCGGCCGCGGCGAAGCGCGCCGGGTCACCATTGGCGCTGAGCGCCAGCGATCCGACCTGCGGCGCCAGGCGGGCAACGACATGGTCGAGAAGCGGACGCTCGCCAAGCGCTAGCAAAGTCTTGTCGCCGCCGCCCATGCGCCGTGACAGGCCTCCGGCCAGGATAATTCCTGCAATGTCTTGGCTCATGGCCAACCTATATGCCGTCCGGCGCCATGTCGGGTCCAGCGCTTTCGGCCGCCGGCTTCTGCCGGCCGACGACCCGTTCGCGATAGAGCGCGTAGAGGCCGGAGCCGATGATGATGGCGGAGCCAACGATCATCGGCAGGTCGGGAACATCGCCGAAGATGATGAGGCCAAGCAGCATCGACCAAAAGAGGGCGGTGTAGCGGAATGGCGCAATGAAGGAGATGTCGCCGGCCCGCATTGCCATGATGATGAACTGGTAGCCGATCAGCACCAGCACCGCCGCCAATGCCAAAAGTGCCGAGCCTTTGCCGGACATCGGCGTCCAGCCGCCCATCGGCGACAGCAGCACGGCGCCAACGATGGTCATGGCGATTGCCGTTGCCGTCGACACCAGCAAGGTCGGGATAGCCCTCGGGATGCGCTTGGTGGCGAGGTCACGTACTGCGCAACAGGCGACGCTGACGAGTGCGTACAGCGAATAGATGCTGAAGCCTTCGAAGCCTGGCCGCACGATGATCAGCACGCCGCCAAAGCCGACCGCGATCGCCAGCCAGCGCCGCCAGCCGACCGCTTCGCTGAATACGAGTGCCGCCCCCATCGTCACCGCCAGCGGCAGCGCCTGCAGCACCGCCGAGACATTGGCGATCGGCAGATGCGCTAATGCCACAAGGAAGGCGACGGTGGCGCCGGCCTCGGCGACCACGCGAAGCGTCACCAGCGGCTGCAGCATCGACCTCGGTCGCGCGAGCGCGCCTTGCTGCCAGGCGAGCAGGCCGACGAGCAGCGACGCAAAGGCGCCGCGCACCAGCATCACCTGCGCCATGTTCATCGATTCCGACGAGAACTTGGTGATGGCGTCGTTGAGGGTGAAGCCGATCATGGCCACCATCATGCACAGCGCGCCGCGAATGTTTGGGGAAAGAGGCAAGGGCGTTACCGGTTTGCAAGAGCAATTCCAGAAAAGTGTGAAACGGTTTTCCGTCCGGAATTGCGTGAAAACAAAGAATAAAGCGGTTCGACGTTTCGGCGAAACGGTGAACCGCCCAAGCCTGTAGCAGCCGGCGGCAAGACAGCAACGTCAAAGAAATAGGCCACGGATTTTCACCCGTGGCCCACAAAATCGCTAAGAGGGCTGGCCGGATGACCAGCAGGCTCATTTCGGGGTCAGCACCTCGGTGCCGCTGCCGTTCTTGCCGGCGATGGTCCACAGGCCGTGCAGCGAGCCGTCATCTTCTACCTTATAGACGACGAGACCGATTTCCTTGCCCATGACATAGCCGGCGGAGAAGGCATCGTCGTTGCGCATGCAGATGCCGTCCGACGATGATCCGCCCGTCTCCCAATGGATGGTGCAGGTGGTCTCGCTGGTCAGTGTGATGGTGGCTTCGCCGCCATATTTCGAGCCGTCGAAATTGGTGCCCGCAACGGTGTAGCTGCCACCGATGGACTGTGCTGCTGCCGGCGCGACGGCAAACCCAAGCATTGCAAGAGAAAGTAAGAATGTGCGCATGTCGTATTCCCCCAAACCGAGCGACGAGCCGCTATAGGCCGAAATTTAGGGCGGAACGCGATGGCGGTAAATCGGGTTTGCAGCGTCGAGAGCGATTTATTCCCAGTGTTGCTCAGCCCCATGCAGGCTGTCGCCGATAGCGCCGACCAGTGGGTCGTACTTGGCCTTGAGCGAGGCGGGATATTCGATCCAGACTGTATGGATTGCATCCTCTTTTTCGAAGACGATTCGGGTATAGAAGATCTTGTCGCCTTTGGTGCCTGAGACCACTGCCCAGTTCTTACCGGTTTTGCTGTAAGTGACCTTTTCCCCAGAGTCAGGGTCGGCTTTTTCCTTTTCAACCAGACTGTCGGGCGTATCTTCCGTCAGCTTGTATCCGCCGTAACAGGACAAGCTCGCACCATCGGGGCTAAGCCATTTTCGACCGTCGCCATTGAGGGACTCAGCCATCGGCTTGCTGAAAATCTGGCTCGGGAACGTGCACACCGTGCCATAGCGCGCATTGATGTAGGTGAACGGCTTTGCGAGCGCCACTGTGGTCGCCAATGATAGGGCCACGACCAGCGCTGACAGCCCGGTTTGGCAAACACGCTGCATGGAAATCCCCCTCGCTTCCAACGGAAGCATTCTGCACCAATCGCGGAGAAAATCAGCCGCCGGTGACGCTCATATGTCTCGACACCGACGGGCGGCTGGTGCGGCGGTCGATGATGAAATCATGGCCTTTCGGCTTGCGGCCGATCGCTTCGTCGATGGCAGCAGCGACCAGCTCGTTGCCTTCTGAGGCACGCAACGGCGCGCGCAGGTCGGCGGCATCCTCCTGACCCAGGCACATATAGAGCGTGCCGGTGCAGGTCAGCCGCACGCGGTTGCAGCTTTCGCAGAAATTATGCGTCATCGGCGTGATGAAGCCCAGCCTGCCGCCGGTCTCTGCGACATGGACGTAGCGGGCCGGACCGCCGGTCTTGTAGGGGATGTCGCTCAGCGTGAACTGGCGCTCGAGCGAAGCGCGCAGCAGCGATAGCGGCAGATACTGGTCGGTCCGGTCGGCGTCGATCTCGCCCATCGGCATGGTTTCGATGACGGTCAAGTCCATGCCGCGGCCATGCGCCCAGCGCATCATCTCCGGCAGCTCGACGTCGTTGAAGTCCTTCAGCGCAACGGCGTTGAGCTTCACCTTCAGCCCCGCCGCCTGCGCGGCATCGATGCCTTGCATGACCTTGCCGAGATGGCCCCAGCGGGTGATGGCGTGGAACTTGTCGGCATCGAGCGTATCCAGCGAGACATTGATGCGCTCGACACCGCAATCGGCAAGCTCGGCGGCAAAGCGCGACAGCTGCGAGCCATTGGTGGTCAGCGTCAACTCTTCCAGCGCGCCGCTCTTCAGGTGCCGCGACAGCTGGCGCACCAGATGCATGATGTTCTTGCGCACCAGCGGCTCGCCGCCGGTGAGGCGCAGTTTGCGCACGCCCTTTTCGATGAAGACGGTGCAGAGCCGGTCGAGTTCCTCGAGTGACAGCAGGTCCTTCTTGGGCAGGAACGCCATGTCCTCGGCCATGCAATAGGTGCAGCGGAAATCGCAGCGGTCGGTGACCGACACGCGCAAGTAGCTGATCGTGCGACCGAAGGGATCGATCATGTCCATGCGTTCAAGCGTTTCCAATGCTGCGAGTGGTGCCGTTATATACGGCTATGTGATACGATCCAACCCGCCATTCAAGATAGCCGCTCTCGATCTTTGGTGACATTCCCTGGCCGACATCCGATGTCGGCCGGGTCCAAATGGCCTTTTCCGCTCGCGCGAAGCAGCGTAGGGAAGGGCGGATTGATGCGGGATGCAGAACAATGACGGCGCCGAAGGAACTCAGGGTCTCGAAGGACAGAAAACTGCTGTCCGTCACCTTTCCCGATCATCGGCCGTTCGAACTGCCGGCCGAACTGCTGCGCGTCGCTTCACCCTCGGCCGAGGTGCAGGGCCATTCGCCGGACCAGCGGGTGACGGTTCCCGGCAAGCGTAACGTTGCTATCCTGAAGATCGAGCCGGTCGGCAACTACGCCGTGCGCATCACCTTCGACGATTTCCACGACACCGGCATCTTCACCTGGAATTACCTGCACACGCTTGGCCACGAAAAGGACGCGCGCTGGAATGCCTATCTCGCCGAGCTCCAGGAGAAGGGACTGAGCCGCGACCGCTAGTTCGGCACTGTCGGCAAAACGTCATTGACTGGGGGTAACGCTGGCAACGGTTCGGAGACGGGAAAATGTCTGACATCACCACGGTCGAACAGCTCGAAGCCCTCTACGGCCTGCCCGGCGAAGCGTCGACGGTCAAGGAACTCGACCACGTCATTCCCGAATATGCCGCCTTCATCGAAGCCTCGCCTTTTGTCGCCCTGGCGACGAGCGGGCCGGAAGGGCTGGACTGTTCGCCGCGCGGCGATCTCGCCGGCTTTGTGCGCATGCATGACCCGAAAACGCTGATGATGCCGGACAGGCGCGGCAACAACCGCGCCGATTCGCTTAAGAACATCATCCGCGATCCTCGCGTCGGGCTGCTGTTTCTTGTGCCGGGTTCGGGCACGACGCTGCGCGTCAACGGCCGCGCCCGCATCACCACCGACGCCGCGCTTTGCGCCTCCTTCGCCGTCGAAGGCAAGCCGGCGCGCTCGGTCACCGTGGTCGATGTCGATTCGGTCTATTTCCAGTGCGCCCGCGCCATCGTTCGCTCGGAGCTGTGGAACCCGGCAAAGCACGTCGACCCGAAATCGCTGCCGACACCCGGAACAATCCTGGAAGTCACCAGCCGCAAGAATATCGATGCCGGTACTTACGACAAGGAATGGCCGGAGCGGGCGAAGAAGACGATGTGGTGAGGTGGGAGGCGCGTGGATCGAACGGCTCAGGTATCCTTCAGCACGTCATAGATCTTGCGCATCTGTTCGCCGATCATGTCGCACTGTTCCGCTGTCGACTGGCTCATCGCCTTTTCGATCAGCGCCATATGCACCTTCAGCGCTTTCATCAGGAGCTCCGTGCCGGCCTCGGTAAGCGTCAGCCGCAGCACGCGCTTGTCCTTCTCATCGCCTTCGCGGCGCAGCAGGCCGCGCGCCTCGAGCTGCGGCAACAGCATGGTGATGTTGGAGCGGCCGACCAGCAGTTTGCGGGCGAGATCGTGCTGCGACATGCCGGGATGGCGATAGAGGTTCATCAGCACGTCGAGCTGCGCCGGCTTGAGATCCAGCGGCGCCAGCTTTACCGCCAGCGTACGCTCCAGCACATGGCAGGCGCGCGCCACCGCGACCCAGTTGCGAAAGCGCGGGTTGTCCCAGGGCAGCTCTTGTTTAATGTTCATGTTTGAACTATTATGTTCATGCTTGAACGGAATGGATGGATCGCCACTATGGCATCATTTGGACTGAAGGTCATCCGGGGCGTGTTCCGCGCCGCCGAGCATGTGGCGCCCCGCCTGAGCGGGCGCGCCGCCTTCGAACTGTTCTGCCGCACGCCCAGCGTCAAGGCGCTCAGCGACGGCGAGCGGCGTGCGGTCGACCGCGCCGCCGGCTTCATGGCCGAGGCGCGCCATCATCGGCTGACGACCAAGGCCGGCTGCGTCATGGTGCACGAATTCCGGGCCGAGCCGGGCAGGGCGTCCGCCGGCACGGTGCTGGTGGTCCATGGCTGGCGTTCGCGCACGGAATATATGCGGGCGCTGATCGAAGGCTTTCGCGATGCGGGCTACCGGGTCGCCTCGCTCGACCTGCCGGGCCATGGCCAGTCGCTGGGCCGTCATCTCAATATGGTCAATGCGGTCGAGGCGGTCAGGGTCGCCGGCGAATGGTTCGGTCCGTTCAAGGCGATCGTCGGCCATTCCTTCGGTGGCGCCGTCGCCGCCAATGCCATTGCCGGTTCGATCAAGGGTATCCACCCAGTGGCGGCCGAGCGGCTGGTGCTGGTCGCCGCGCCAAGTTCCCTGCCGGCGATCTTCGCCGACTTCAGCCGCATGCTCAATGTCGGTCCGCGTTCGCAGGTTTCCATGGCCGATCAGGTGAAAAGGCTGTCGGGCCGGCCGCTGCATGAATTCACCGGCGACCGCCAGTTGGCTGAGGCGCCGGTGCCGACGCTGGTCATCCACGCGCCGGACGACCGCGAAGTCCCCGCCGATCATGCCACACGTTATGCCGGCGCCGGCAGCCATGTGCGGCTGCACTGGGCCGATGGGCTCGGCCACCGTCGCATTCTCGCCGACAAAGGTGTTGTCGAACGCGCTGTGACTTTTGTCAAAAACGAGCGCGAGCCGATACTGCATTGATTCCAATGGGTGTATTGTCGACTCCGACAACGCCGGAGCGGTGAGCTAACCGTTCTTCTTGCCGCCCGGCTCGACGGGCAATCCGGCCGCCTTCCAGGCGGTATAGCCGCCAAGGATGTGCTTGACCGGCGACAGCCCCATATCCTGCGCCGTCTTGGCGGCCAGCGCCGAGCGCCAGCCGCCGGCGCAAAAGAAGACGAAGCTTTTGCCCGAGGCAAAGAACGGCTTGTGGTAAGGGCTTTCGGGATCGATCCAGAATTCCAGCATGCCGCGAGTGACATGTTTGGCGCCGGGGATCTGGCCGTCCCGCTCGATCTCGCGTGGATCGCGCAGGTCGACGAAGATGGTGTCCTCGTCGTCGAGCAGCCCGGCCGCTTCCTCGGGCGAGACCACCTCGATCTCGGCATTGGCCTCGTCGAGCAACTCGCGATACCCTTTTTTCACGGATGATCCCTCCCGGCGCATTCGCCGCCGACTGGATTTCCAGCACAAGCTCCGCGCTTTGTCACGCTGTTCCGACCAGCCCCTGCCACGCCGCCATCGCTCCGGCCACTGTGGCCATCAGCGCTTCGCACGAGGCGCCGTCGCGGGCCTGGATCGACATGCCGTGCTGGACCGTCGCATAGAAGGTCGCCGCCGCGTTGCTGTCGAAGCCCGCCGGCAATTCGCCTTCCGCCACACCGCGTTCCAGCCGTCTCAGCAAGAGGGTGTGGTTTTCGGCGCGGCGGCGGCGCAAATCATCGCAGATCGCGCCGCTGCTTGAATCCTGGTGCAGTGCGCCCAGCGCGATGAGACAGCCCTGCGGGCGGTCGTCCTGAGAGTACGCTTTTGCCGTCTGGCGCAGGAAATTCTCGATCGCCTGGCATGCCGTCGGCGCTTCGTCCAGCGCGCTCCAGATCTCGGTGCCTTCGTTGCGGGTGTAATACTCGGTCGCTTCCAGAAACAGCGCCTCCTTGCTGCCGAAGGCGGCATAGAGGCTGGGCGAGCTGATCCCCATCGCCGCGGTCAGGTCGGCGATCGAGGTGCCCTCATAGCCTTTGGCCCAGAACAGCTCCATCGCCTGCCGCAAGGCGGCGGTTCGATCGAAGGTGCGGGGACGGCCTCTTTCCGGCATGATGATCTTTTCTGTGTTGACCGATACATAATTCACTTGACGTCGCGAGGCAAGGTTGCCAGATTTATGTATCGATCGTTATATAAAGGAGCATGACATGTCAACGAACGGATTGAACGGCAAGGCAGCACTCGTCACCGGCGGCAGCCGCGGCATTGGTGCTGCGATTGCCAAGCGGCTCGCGGCCGATGGCGCCGACGTCGCCATCACCTATGTCAACAGTGCGGCGCCGGCCCAAGCTGTCGTCGCCGAGATTATAGCGGCAGGTGGTCGCGCGATCGCCATCCAAGCCGACAATCGCGACGCTGCCGCCATCGAAAATTCGGTCACCGAGGCGGTGAATGCCTTCGGCCGGCTCGACATCCTGGTCAACAGCGCCGGCATCTGGCGCGCGGCGCCCATCGAACAGATGTCGCTGGCCGACTTTGACGAGACCATTGAGGTCAATCTGAGAGCGCCGTTCGTGGCCTCGAAGGCGGCAGCGGCTCACATGGGCGAGGGCGGCCGCATCATTTCGATCGGCAGCAATCTGGCCGAGCGCGTCACCGACACCAGCCTCAGCGCCTATTCGACCAGCAAGGCTGCGCTGGTCGGCCTGACCAAGGCGCTGGCGCGAGACCTCGGTCCGCGCGGCATCACCGCCAACGTCGTTCATCCCGGTTCGACCGACACCGACATGAACCCGGCCCAAGGCCCGCATGCCGAACACCAGCGGCGGAAGATGGCGACGCCCCGCTTCGGCAAGGCTGACGAGATCGCCGGCATGGTTGCCTGGCTCGCCGGTCCGGAAGGGCGCTTCGTCACCGGCGCCGCGCTCACCATCGACGGTGGCGCCAACGCCTGAAGCAGCAGCCGCTTTGACCGGTCTGGAGCGGCAACGCCGCTCCAGACGTCACGATGTTGTGAAACCGTTCTGCAACAGGCCTGCGGAAATTTATGGAAGCTTAACGAAATCGGTATGAATCGGTATAGTAGCGCCTTACATCCGCCATGCGGTTGGCAAGATCGTCTAGCGGCGCGGAACGGGAGCCGGCTTGCAGCCGGAGCGGGTGATTAATGAAATTCCTCGGAAATAAAGCCACCGTGATGCCGCTTGCAGTGGCGGCAGCACTGGCCTTCGGTGTGCCGCAGGCAAGCGCGCAAGGCCTGTTCGACATGCTGTTCGGCGGTGGCGTCAAGCACAGGCCGCAAGGCGAATTCCCGCCGCCGCCAAAGCGCAAGCCGAAGCCCGCCGTATCGGGCGGCGGCGGCACCAGGATCAGCAGCCCGTCCTACTACACCTACAAGGCCGACCGGCTGGTGCGCGTCGACTTTGCCGCGTTGGTGGCAGCACCTCCCCAGGTGGCAACAGCTGAAGACGCCGCCTTTGTGCCGTCGGCGACCAGCACTGCCTTCCGCGAAGCCGTTGCAGGCCTCAGTGACTATGAACTCTATGCCGAGCCCGATATCGCCAAGGCACTGATTGCCTATTACTCTGCCAATCCTGATTTCATCTGGGTGAACGAGGGCAATCCCAATGCCCGCGCCCAGGATGCGGTGCGGGTGCTTGGCGAAGCCGCAAGCTATGGTCTCACGTCGGCCGACTACACGGTCGAGGTGCCGGCAGCCAACGCATCGGCAGTCGATGCCGACGCCCATCTGAAGGAACTCGTCCGCTTCGAGATGGCGCTGTCGGCGCGCGTACTGCGCTATGCCCGTGACGCCCAGAGCGGGCGCGTCGATCCCAATCGCATCACCGGCTACTATGAATTTCCGCCGAAGCCGGTCGACATGGAAGGCGCGCTCAAGACGCTGGCCCACACCCAGGAAGTGCGCACCTACCTCGAATCGCGGCACCCGCAGAACGCGGAATATCAGGCGCTGCGCGTCGAACTTGAATCGCTGCAGGCGAGCGCCGAAAACGAAATCGTCGTCGATCCCAAGCTGTTGCTGAAGCCCGGCGAGACCAGCGCCGAACTGCCGAAGCTGCTGACGCTGATCGCGCGCAATCTCGACGACGAGATGGGCGGCGCCTATGGCGAGATCCTGTCTCGTCTCGGCACCAGCGATGTCTATGTTCCCGAACTGGTTCCGATCATCAAGGCCGTGCAGGTGAAGGCCGGCATGAAGGGCGATGGGGTCATCGGCCCGCGCACCGTCGCCTCGCTCGCCGGCGCATCCAAGGCAGACAGGCTGCAGAAGGTGCAGGTTGCGCTGGAAGAGTTGCGCTGGCTGCCGTCCGATCTTGGTAGCCCGCGGGTCTTCATCAACCAGCCTGCCTTCACCGCCAGCTATATCGACAATGGCGAGGAGAAGCTGAAGACCCGCGTCGTCATAGGCCGGACCACCAACCAGACCGCCTTCTTCTTCAAGGAGATCAAGCAGGTCGATTTCCATCCCTATTGGGGCGTGCCGCAGTCGATCATCGTCAACGAGATGCTGCCAAGGCTGCGTAGCGATCCGGGCTATCTCGACCGTGCCGGCTACGAGGTGACCGATTCGCGCGGCAGGCGGGTTCCCTCTTCCTCGGTCAATTGGGGCGCCTACGGCGCCAACATTCCCTACAGCGTGCGCCAGCAGCCGAGCGAAGCCAATGCGCTGGGCGAACTGAAGATCCTGTTCCCCAACAAGCACGCCATCTACATGCACGACACGCCGCAAAAATCCTTCTTCCAGCGCGATATGCGGGCGCTCAGCCATGGCTGTATTCGCCTTCAGGATCCACGTGGGATGGCGGCGGCGGTGCTCGGCGTCTCGGTCGACGACATCGCCGAAAAGCTCAAGCACGGCCATGCCAGCGAAGACGTGACACGCACGATTCCCGTCTATGTCTCCTACTTCACTGCCTGGCCGGACCTGTCCGGCAAAGTCGAATATTTCAACGACGTGTACGACCGCGACACGCGGCTGATGCAGGCGCTGGACGCGACCGAAGCGGTGCGTTCGCCGACGAGCTGAACCAGCGGAGTTCCTCGTTCAACGAAACGAGGAACTCACTTTGTCTCTCTGGTTTTATTAGATTTTTGGCCGATAGACGGTCGCCCGTTTCCTGCGATCAGCGCTGGATGAGCGGACGCCGGAAGCCGGCGTCGCGGCCCGCGATCAGCCAATAGACCAGGCCGGCTACGAGGCCGGCGGCGGCGATGATGCCGATATCGGCCCAGCGTCCGGCATCCTCTTCCGCGGCCGGCCAGACCAGGAAGAAGCCGGCTGCAGCGGCAGCGGCGCCAAACAGCATGTGCACCAGGAAATTGCGCAGGGCAAAGAATTCGGCGAGCAGCGCGAAGATCAGCGTCTGCAGGCCGGTCAGCACGATCGTCAGGAAATAGACGACCATGCCGAGCGGCGGCCACAGCAGCACGACAATGGGCGAAAATTGCATGGCGCCGAAATAGTCCGGCGCGTTGGGCAATACGGCGAGTGCGCAATATATCGCCACGACCGCGAACAATCCGATCAGCACCGAAACGAAATAGCCGGCAAGCATCATCAGGATGCGCTTCAAAACATGCTTAACCATGGCCATGCACCCCCGTGCCCTGCAACTGTTACGCGCACTCAGCCATCAAAGGCGGATCGGCGCAAGAGTGCATCCAGCAGTGCTTTGCGGCAAATCTTCAGGCGCCGCCGCATAGATGTTGTGAATCCGGCAAAACCCATGTGCCTTTTATCGTGAGGTCGACGCCGTAATAGACCCGCCCGCGCTCGTCGCCCTGCGGACAATCCCTCGGGATCGATATCAGGCACATGACGACAGGATCGCCGGCTTTCGAACTGGCAAGGCCAGGCTCCCGCTCGTAGGAAACCCCGGCGCCGCCATTGCTGAACCGCGCCAGGCTGCCGGCTTCAGGGCCGGCCGTTTCCAGCGGGTCGTCGCCGAGCCGCGTCGTCAGCGCGGTGATGTGGGTCAAGGCGCATTGGCCGATCGACGAGGGCAGGGGCTGGTCGGGGCTGCCCGGATGGCGGGCCGCGGTGTCGAGCGCCTTCTTGCCGATCAGGGCGATGTTGTAGTCCTGCACCCAGGACGGCGCATTGCCGTAGGTCTGCAGCGCGTTGTTCTGGGCGCTGACGATGCAGGCGGCATCCTGCCCACAGGCGTTCCTGTCGGCGATGAGCGCACGGGCGATCTTGCGCTTGTCGCCGCCAAAGGCTGGCTCGAAACCCGTAAAGGCCTCGGCCACCAAGGCATCAATTGCCGACAGTTGCGGGTCGGCACAGATCGCCTTTTCCACCGGCAGGCTGGCTTTGCGGCAATCGAAGGACGGCCCGTCGGCACGCGCTGGACCAAGGCAGACCGCCGCGCCAGCCAGTGCGACGACAAGCGCAAGCGAGTTGGCAATTCGATTGGAAGAAAGCATGGTCGCCCCGTTGTCCGACAACTGCCACCATCGTAGGCAAAAAACGTGGCGGACGGAATTGCCGAAGCGGTGCGGTATCGGCGCTATTTCGGTTCGGCGGTCACGGGATCGAAGGTGATTTCGACTTTCGCCTTGTCGGCGGTGTAATAGGTGACGGTGTACCCGTCCTTGTCCCAGTCGACCTCCTTAACATAGCGAAAGCCGTCGCGCTGCTCGACCTTGGCGATGATTGCCGACAGTTTCTGGGCATTCGTCGGCGGCAGTGGGCTGTCATCCGCGGCAAAGGCCGTCGAGCCGGCCAGAAGAACGACGACACCGGTCGCCAGAACAAGATTTCGCATGATTACCCTCATTTCACGTTGGTATGAACCGCACCGGAAACTCGCAGGCAGCACAGTTTGTTCCGAGATGTGACGTCGCGCAGCTTCCGTGAAGCCCTAGATCGCCGCGCTCAGAGCGACGGCACGCCAATATTTGCGCCAACCGCCGGCCAACCATGAGTGCTGCCACGGCCCGCGCTGGACAACCCGATGGTGGTAGAGCTTTGCCCAAGACCCTGCTAGACTTCTGGTCCTGGCGGGGTGGCATGGCGCGCCAACCCCGCCGGAATCTTCATCTCTCAGCGCGCGGCGAAGTGTTTCAGGAACGGGTCGTCGCCTGTGCTGGACCAGAACCAGAAAGGGAGCGGGGGCTCGAACATGGCTGTACGGAACTACACCCGTCAGCTGGCGACAATCATTTCTATCGATGCCGTCGGGTTCTCCCGGCTGATGGGCATCGACGACGAGTCTGCTGTCGCGGCATTCGAGGAACGGCGCGACATCATCGCCGACAGCTGTGGCACATTTGGCGGCCGCACGTTCGGCGACGCCGGCGACAGCATCATGGCCGAGTTCGGCAATCCGATCGAGGCGTTGCGCGCGGCCTTTGATTTCCAGGGCCGCATCGTCGCCCTCAACGCCGAGGTTGCCGACGACATGCGCATGCCGTTTCGGGCCGGCATCAACACCGGCGACGTCATCGTGCGTGGTGGCCGCCTCTACGGCGACGACGTCAACATCGCCGCGAGAATCCAGGAATTCGCGCCGGGCGACGGTCTCGCCGTTTCGGAGACGACCTGGCACCATGTGAAGGACAAGACGGCGGCCGAATTCACCGATCTCGGCGAATTCATGCTGAAGAACATCGCCTTGCCGGTGCGCGTTCTGATCGCCGGCCGCAGCGGCAACGGATCCTCGCCGGCGGCGTCGTTCGCGGCCATTCCCCAGGCCAATGCGCAGCAGAAGCTGTCGTCCAAGGGGCCGCCGGCGATCGCCGTCCTGCCCTTCCACGCCGATGGCGGCGAGCATGACATCGGCTACATGGCCGACGGCATCGCCGAGGACATCATCTATGGTCTATCCAACACCAGATGGCTCTCGGTCATCGCCAAGGGCTCCAGCTTCCAGTTCCGCGACGACACGCTGGGCACCCGGGTGATCGGCAACGCGCTCGGCGCGCGCTACATCGTCAGCGGCACGCTGATGCGCAATGGTGGCCAGATCCGCCTCAACACCTCGCTGGCCGACGCATCCAACGGGCGGCTGGTGTGGTCGCAGCGCTTCGATCGCGATCTGGTCGACATCTTCAACCTGCGCGACCAGATCGGCGCTGAGATCGTTTCGATCCTCGACAAGGAGGTCGACCGGGCGGAACAGGCACGCACCTTCCAGGTTCCCTGGGAAAGCCTGGAGACCTGGCAACTGGTGCGACGGGGCCGCTGGCACATGAACCGGCGCACCCGCGGCGACACCGAAACCGCACTCGAGTTCTTCCAGAAGGCCTACCGCGAAGACGCCAATTCGAGCGCCGTGCTCAACGAACTGGCGTGGTGGTATTTCTGGCGGGCATGGCTGCGTTTCGGCGACAGCGACGATTTGAACAAGGTCGAGCAGTTTGCCCGCAAGGCGTTGCTGGTGGACAGCCTGGATGCGCGCCCGCACGCCCATCTCGGCGCCGTCGACATCATGCGCGGCGAACCGCGGTCGGCCGTCGACCATCTCGAGGAAGCGATCCACATCAATCCGAGCTTTGCCTTCGCGCGCTCGGCCATGGGCAGCGCCCAGCTGCTGCTCGGCAATGCCGCGACCGCGATACCGTTCTTTCTCGATACCGAGCGATTGAGCCCGTTCGACCTCTACCGCTTCCACAATCTGGGGGAACTGACGGCGGCCTATTGTTTGGTCGAGAACTGGCCGGCGGCGATCGCTGCCGCTGACCGCTCGCTCAACCTGTCTCCCGGCTATTTCTATTCCAGGTTCCTGAAGATCGGCGCGCTGATGCGAAGCGGCCGGCCGGAACAGGCGCGGCGCGAGATGACCATTTTCACCACCCGGCATCCCGATTTTTCAGAACAGCGTGTGCGCTGGATACCGTTCACCGACAAGGCCGCGAACGAGATCCTCGTCGCCAATTTCCGACTGGCCAAATGAACATGGCGTCAATGCAGGCTGGAACATGGACCAACTGTGAAAAGATTCACATACGTGCAACCGATGCAAACCTAGGCGTTGAACGGCCGGCATCGCAATAACGTGGATAGCCGGGGGGCTTGAACGCGCATGACCGAACTGAAGTATTTCGACGCTATTCGCGTGGCCCAGAAAAACCAGCGCCCGCTGTCGGAAATGCCGCCGTTCGATCTCGGCCGGATCCGCAAGACAGGGCTGATTGCGCGCATCGTCGGGTCTCTGGCCGAAGACCCCCGCTGGGCGCTTTCCCTGTTGCGGCGTATCCGCCCGACCGGCAAGCTCTTCGGTGTTCTGGTGGTCACCAAGAACGCCGATGTCCGCGACATATTGGAGCGCGGCGACGAATTCCAGACCCCATACGGCCCGGAAATGACCGAGCTTGCCCGCGGATCGAACTTCATCCTCGGCATGCAGGACGGCGCCGACTACCGGCGCATGAAATCGTCGGTGCTGAGTGCATTCCCGCCGGCCGAGGTCGAAGCCGCCGTCAGGCCGATCGCGGCGCGTCATTCGCAAGAGATCATGACGCGCGCCAGCCCCGGCTTCGATGCGATCTCCAGGTTGATGAAGATCGTCCCGGTGCACATCTGCCGCGATTATTTCGGCGTCGAGATGGACGATGAATCCGAATTCGCCGACTGGGCGATCGCGCTGAGTGCGCTGTTCTTTTCGGACCCGACGGCGAGCCCCGTCATGCGCGAACTCGCAGTGGTGGCGGGCGACCGTCTTCTCAAAGTCATTGATCGCTCCATCCAGTCGGCTAGGGACCGGGGCTTGAAGGCCGAGCAACCGCTGGCGAGGCTGGTTGTCCAGATGGATCAGGGCCGCCTGTCGCGGGATGACCTCAATTCGATCATGCTGGGCATGATCGCCGGCTTCGTCCCGACCAATGTGCTGGCCGCCGGCAATTGCCTCGACGTGATCCTGTCGCGGCCCGACGCACGGCAGGCTATCGATGCCGCATTGGCCGAAAACGATACCGCCAAGCTCGACAGGGCCGTCCTTGAAGCCATGCGCTTCAAGCCGATCTGGGTCGGCCCCTGGCGCTACACGGCCCGCGACGCGATCATCGGCAAGGGCACGCGCCGCGAGCGCCTGGTGAAAGCCGGCACGGTGGTGATGCCGGCGACGCTGTCGGCGATGTTCGATGCGGACGCCGTGCAGAACCCGGACCAGTTCGACACATCGCGCCCGCATCGCGACTACATGGTGTTCGGCCACGGCATTCATCAGTGCATCGGCGCCGAGATCGCCAGGATCCAGATCGGCGAAAGCCTGCGCGCCCTGTTCCAGAAGCAGGGCGTGCGCCGCATGCCCGGCAAGGCCGGGCGGATGACCCGCATCGGCGCCTATCCCGAAACCCTCAAGGTCGATTTCGAACGGGCAGAACTCTGCCGCACCGTAACGCAGTCCATGGTGACGGTGGTCTGCCCGGTCACCCGATCCGCGTCGCTGGATGCTGTCCGCGACAAGGTTGCCAGCCTCGGCAACCCGGCCGTCGAAGATATCCGCACCGCGCTCGACATTGCCGGCACCGTCCACTTCACCAGCCTGACCGTGGTCGGCACCGGCGAGATCGGCGCTGATTCCGGTCAGGAAAAAGGAGCTCTGGTTCTCGAGATTTCCGGTGACGGCAGCATCGACGATGTCATCGATGCGGTCACGCACGCCATCGGGCACCGGCTGCGGCCGATCTTCAAGGATGTCTGCGATCTGCGCGATGGCGGCGCATTGAACGATTTCCTGCGCAAGCACAATGTCGACATATCGCCGTCCTTCGGCAGCAATGCCGGACTGGTGTTTTCGGGCACGCCGGGGCACTCGGTCCAGCGTATCAAGGCCGAGCAGCAGCTTTTCGAAGCCGTGCGCGACATCGTCGAGCGGCCACGCAAAGGCGCCGGCAACGCTCCTGCCGTGCTCGCTGAAGTTCGCCAGCATGTCCAGTCATTAGGGACGTTTGCCTGGGCGTTCGAGCCGGCCGAGAGCCTGCTGGAAAAGCCGCCGGGTCATTGGGGCCGTGCCCTGATGACGACGTTGCTGGTACCACCGGTCTTCGTCACGGTGGCGATCATCTGGGCTGCTTGCTGGTACATGACCTACAGTGTGGTGTTCGGCAGATCTATCGACATCAGTTCCCAGGAAATCTCCTTCACCGCCATAGCCGTAGCAATCACCTCACTTCTGTTGTCGGGACTTGGAGTGTCGGTGGCAGCGGCGCTGCTGGCGTTTTCGTGCTTGCTGGCGCTGCGACGCCGCGAGGACAGGGATCGGCCGGAAAGCACATCGATCGGCATATCTGAATTGAACGCGATACTCGTCAAGGAGGGCCACGCGGCACAAAACCATCTGACTGCGATTTCGACGATGAAGGCCGGCATTCTGCGGCGGCTGGCGCTCAGGTTTTCTTTCTACCTGATCTCGATAGCTGCCCAGAAGGTATTCAAGCCAGGCTTCCTCAACACCATCAACACCATCCATTTCGCCCGCTGGATACTGCTGCCCGGCTCCAACCGATTGATGTTCTTCTCCAACTACGGCGGCAGCTGGGAAAGCTATCTTGAGGACTTCATCGCCAAGGCGTCCGCTGGCCTGACCGGCGTGTGGAGCAACACCGTGGGCTATCCACGCACACGATGGCTGTTCCTGGACGGCGCGCGCGACGGCGATCGTTTCAAGCGCTGGGCGCGGCGCCAGCAGGTGCCGACCCTGTTCTGGTACTCCGCCTATCCCCAAATCAACACAGAGCGCATCCGGATCAATTCCCGGGTCAGGCGCGGCATTGCTTCCGCCGTCGGCAACGAGGCGCGCGACTGGCTGAGCTTGTTCGGTTCGCTACGGCGCCCGGCGAGCGAAACAACCACCGTTCAAAAGACCACTTCGCTGCTGGCCAATATCAGCTCTGCCTTTCCGGCGCCTCTCGAACAGCAGCTGGAAACCGGCGAGATCCAGTCCATCTTCTTCGGCCCGCTCGGCCCGCTCGCTTATTCGCATATGCTTGCGATCCGGGTGCCGGACAAGTTGCCGGCGCCCAAGCGCAGAGCCTGGCTCGATTTCGTTGTCGAGCAGACGAGTTTCGGCGAAGGCAGGCCCGCCGGGCGCGCTATGATAGTCGCCTTTGGTCCCGGTGGCCTGCGGCAGTTTGGGCTCGACGAGGGTGTGGAGGGCGATCCACTGGAAACATTTCCGATCGCCTTTCGCCATGGCATGGGCAACCCCGAGCGTAGGCGCATACTGGACGACCGAGGCCGCGACGGCCCGGACGAATGGGAGTGGGGGTCGCTGGAGAACCCTGTGGACCTGGTCATCGTCTGCTATGCTGAAGACCCGGGACGGTTGAAGACCGAGATTGCCACCGTGAGACGAAAGACGACCGGTGCAGGCATGAAGGTCGTCGCCGAACTGCCGCTCGCCGTAAACCGGGGTCCGACCGACACGAAGACGAAATCGTCCGACGGGGCAAAGCGTGACGATCGGTCGGAACGTGGGCCAGCCTACGAGCATTTCGGTTTCGCGGACGGGATTTCGCAGCCGATTGTCCGGGGCACGACCCGCGCCAGCAGGGGCGCCGCGCCCATGCATCTGGTCGCGCCCGGCGAGTTCCTGTTCGGCTATCGTGATGAGCATGGGTTCTATCCAGCCTCGCCCTCGGTAAGCGCATCACGCGATCGGACTGGAATCCTTTCGCAGGTGCGCCGTAGCCGGCTGATTCCGGGCCTGCCGCCACCGCCGCGCGATTTCGGGCGCAACGGTTCATTCCTGGTTATTCGCCAGTTCGAGCAGCACGTCGACGTCTTCAACAACTACTGCAAAAAGGCTGCAGCCTTGGTCGCGAGCCAACTCGGCAACCAAGCCATCACGCAAGACTGGATTGCCGCCAAGATGCTCGGCCGCTGGCAGAACGGTAGCTCGCTGGTGCGCAACCCCGATCATCCGGGACGCGTCATCGACAACAACTTCGCCGCTGGCGCCGAGGATCCGCAAGGCCATCGCTGCCCGCTTGGTGCCCACATTCGCCGTTCCAACCCACGCGACTCGCTGGGTGAGGACCGCGATACGCAGATCAATATCGGCAAGCGCCATCGTATCCTGCGGGTCGGCCGTACCTATGAGAAGCAGGACGGCAAGAATGGCAAGGTCGAAAAAGGGCTGCTGTTCATGTGCCTCAACGCCGACATAGAGCGCCAGTACGAATTCATTCAGCAGACCTGGGTTTCGTCGGCCACGTTCCAGGGCCTCGTCGCTGAAAAGGACCCGACGATTGGTTCGCGCAGCGGTGATGGCAGGTTCACCATTCCGTCATGGGAAAAGGTCACGACGCTCCGTGACATGCCGCAATTCGTCACCACCAAGGGTGGTGGATACTTCTTCATGCCCAGCCGCTCGGCGCTGCGCTACCTGATTTCGCGGCTCTGAGTCTTAGCCGGGGCTATTCGGGATCGGCGTCAGTCGTCGTCCTGCGATTCGGCGATATGGCGCAGCGCCCCGGTGTCGGTGATGCGCAGGCCGCCGCGTTTGATGGCAATGAACGAGCGGTTGCGCCAGTCGTTGAGCGTCTTGTTGACGGACTCGCGCGTGGCGCCGAGGAACTCTCCGAGTTCCGATTGCGAGATCGGGATCCAGCCGGCGCTGTCGGCCATCACCTTGGCCAGGAAGACCAGGCGTTTGGCGAGCCTCGCCTCGATGCCGAAGAAGGCCTGGTCGCCGAGTTCGCCGCTGACCCAGCGCAGCCGGGCGCACAGAAGTTCGATCATCGCGCGTGCCAGCGGTGGATTTCTCTCAATGCGATCAAAGAGTTGTGTCCTGCTGAGCGAAACCAGCTCGCAAGCGGTCAGGCAGATGGCGGTGGCGGTGCGTGGCCGCCCGTCAAGCGCGCCGATCTCGCCGACGAGGCTGCGCGACAGCTCGATATTGGCCACCAGCTTCTGCCCGCCAGGCGAATAGATCGAGATTTCCACCGTGCCGCTCATCACCCCGTAGATCCGGTCGGCGGCATCTTCCTGGACGAACAGATGCTGGCCGGCGGCGTAGCGCTCGACCTTGCAGCCGCTGAACAGGATATCGAACAGCTTTGGATCGATGCGTGCCAGGCGCGGCAGATCGTTTCTGTCGTTTGGGCCGCCAAAAGCCATGTTCCAAATTCCCAATTGCCGCAATCGGCGAAGTTTAAGGGCCGAAGTCTAAGGCAAGAGTGCACCGCGTCAAAGGCCGGCGTTCATCCCTTGCGATTACGCCTTGTAAAGGCTTGGCGCAGTGGTCGCGCCCAGTGCCTGGCTCGTGCCGGGCGGAAAGCCGCCTGCACGCGCGGCGAGAGGAGCCGCGCGTGCAGGCGCCAACTGATAAAAATGGATAGGTGATAAAATTTCTGTAAAACCGAGCGGCCGCAATGGCCCTTCCACCCGTTGCGATAGGTGGGCGCAAACAGCGTGAGCGTCTGTGACGGAGATCACATACAGCATCGCTGAAATAATGCGAGCGTCATACATCGCGCGAGCGACTGCGGCAAAGAGACATGCCGACGTTGCACTCCGGTCATCTTCGACGCGAGTTGATTTGTTTCCTTGCCTGCCAGTCAGAATTGCACCAGTCTAAAATGGGGCAATACACTTCTTTTCTTCGACAGAACCTTTGAGGGCGACTATGCCGGTCAGCAGAGAGCAGCGAATCCGTCAATATCTCGATCTCGTCACCGGGGGCGAGGGGACTGAATCAGTCCTCGGCAACGTGGAGACGATGGCAGGCGGCGCTCTGGAATCCCTTGCGCCTGCGGAAGCCGGCAAGACGGAGGCGGCGTTTGAATCGGCGCGCGCTGGCATGGAGAGCCTCGCGCGGGGCGCCGAAGTCGCGCCCGAGCAGCTTTCCGATCTGGAAGCCATAATCATCCCGGAGTTGCGGCCGGTTTATGACATCAAGGATGGCACCTTTACGACGCTGACTATCGACGGCGCTCCGACACCTGGCCATTCGCTGTGGACGAAGCTTACCAGCGAGGCCGCATTGAAGCAGCGCATCGAAGCCGCCCTGCCGGCGATCGGGCGTATCGAACTGTTGTGGAACACCAATATCCCTTACGGCGGCACGGGCTTCGTCGTCGGCCGCAACCTGCTGATGACCAACCGTCATGCGGCGCAGATATTTGCGGACGGCCTTGGCGACCGCAATGTGCAATTCATCAACGGCCGCGCCGCCGGCATCGACTTCAAGCGCGATTCGGCGGCGGGAAACGTCTTCAAGATCCGCAATGTCCGGATGATCCATCCCTATTGGGACATGGCGATCCTCGAAGTCGAAGGCCTGCCCGACAACATCACGCCGCTGTCGCTCGCGGTCGCCGACGCGCGCGATATGCTGCGCCAGGAAGTCGTCGCCATCGGCTATCCCGCGTTCGACAATCGCAACGCAGTCGATGTCCAGAACGAGCTCATGCGCAATCGTTTCCAGGTCAAGCGCCTGCAACCGGGCATGCTGCAGGGCGGCTTCGATACGGAGAGTTTCGGCAAGATCGTCAGCGCGGCGACACATGATTGCTCGACCACTGGCGGCAACTCCGGCACCGCCATGATCAACCTCGCCACCGGCGAGGTCGTGGCGCTGCATTTCGCCGGCCGCTATCTCGAGCGCAACTACGCCGTGCCCACCGGCGCGCTCGCCAAGGACCAGCGTGTCGTCGACCTCGGCCTCAATTTCGCCGGCGCCGCCAGCGGCGGCCCAAACGATTGGGGCGCATGGTGGAACAAGGCGGACAGCGGGTCGCCGGCCGAGGGCGTAAACCTGGTTGAAGTCGGCGGCGTCCAGCAGATCCCGGGCGTCGCCACTCAGACGCCTCCATCCGGAGGTGTCGTCGTTTCGCCGGGCGGCAGCGTCACCTTCGAAGTGCCGTTGCGCATCACCGTCTCGCTCGGCGCAACGCCTGCCCATGAAGCGGTCACGGAATCGGTCGAGCTCGAAGCGGCCAAGTCGACCCCTCCAGGCGGCGCATTCGTTCCCAAAACGGTCGCGGACTATGCCGGCTATAAGGGCTACGACGAGAAATTTCTCTCTGGCGGCACTAAACTCGGGCCGGTCGTTGTGCCGATGCCTGAGGCCACCGACCTCTCAGTGCTGGCGCCGCTCAAGGCCGGCGGCACGCAACTCGACTACCAGAATTTTTCGCTCAAGATGCACGCCAAGCGGCGGCTGGCGCTGTTCACCGCCTCCAACGTCACCGAGGAGAGCAATCTGCGCGAGCCGGAAAAGGGCCGCAACTATTCGCGCGGCGGCCTGTTCAGCGAGCGCTGGTTCCCGGATCTGCGGCTCGACGACAAGTACCAGATCCCCGACGTCTTCTACACCCAGGATCAGGGCGCCTTCGACAAGGGCCATATCGTCAGGCGCGATGACGTGGCCTGGGGCAGCACGTTCGAGCTTCTGCTCAGGGGCAATGTCTGCTCCTTCCATGTCACCAACTGCTCGCCTCAGGTCGAAGGCTACAACCGCTCCGACAGCGGCGAGAAGAACTGGGGCGATCTTGAGAACCACGTCCTGTCGGAGGCGGCCAGCGAGCGGCTGTGCGTCTTCGCCGGGCCGGTCCTCGCCGAAGACGACCGGACCTTTGCCGGCAAGGGTCCCAAAGGCACCAGCCTTCGCGCGCCGGTGCCGCGCCGCTTCTGGAAGGTGATCGTGGCGCGCGTCACAGACGGGCTCGCCAGCTATGGCTTCGTCCTCGAACAGGATCTGTCGGACACGGAGCTGGAGTTTGCCGTCTCCGACGAATTCATCGGCGCCATGTACCCGCTAACCGAAATCTCCGAAATGACCGGCATCACCTTCGACAAATCGATTGTCGACGCCGACCAGTACGAAACGGTTCGTGGCGGCGAAATTGCAATGCGGGCGGGATCACGCAAGCGGAAGAAGAAGGCTTAGGGTCGGAGGGAATCCCATGACCGAATGGACGCAATCCGAACTGAACAGTCTCAACCGCATCCTTGCCAACCTCTACCCGATGATCGGCGACGGCGTGCGTGTTGCCAAAGGTGTCGGTCTTTCGACTGCCCAGATCGCCTTTGACAACAAGGCGATCAACAACTGGTTTGCGATTGTCCAGCGCGCAAAGCAGGAGACCAGGGCCGATGACCTCGTCGCCTTTGCACTCGATGAGAATCCCGGCGACCAAGCACTGCTGCAGGCAAAGCAGCACGCCCCGCCGCCGCCGGTCGAAGGCCCCGCGACCGCCAATTGGAGCGGCGCGACGGCGCCGGCCCAGCTCGAAAAAATCCTTGGCGACAAGAGCACGCTGGTGCCGATCAGCTATCTCGAACTCGGCCTTGTCAGGGCAAGATCGGTGGTGCGCATCAAGCGTGCGGATGGCAGCTCCGGCACCGGCTTCATGACCACCGGCGGGATACTGATCACCAACAACCATGTCTTGCCTGACGACGCTTCATTGGCGGGCACGGTGGTCCAGTTCAACTATCAGCGCACCGTTACCGGGCTCGACGCGCCGCTCGACCAGTTCGACATCGACACCGCCGTGCCTCTTCGTACCTCCAAGGACAATGATTGGTCAGCCGTCCGCATCAAGGGCGACGCCTCCAAATGGGGCGAGTTGGAATTGAAACCCATGACCGTCAAGGCCGGTGACCATGTCAACATCATCCAGCATCCGGGCGGCGCGCAAAAGCAGATTTCGTTCGTCGCCAATGTCGTGGCCTTCGTCGGCGGCGGCCGCGTCCAGTATCTCACCGACACCCTGCCGGGTTCGTCGGGCTCGCCGGTCTTCGACACCGACTGGAACCTGATTGCGCTGCATCACAGCGGAGGCTGGCTCACCGAGCCCAACGCGCCTACCAAAAGCACATATTATCGCAACGAGGGCATTGCGATCGACACCATCATCCAGGACCTCGCGGCCAAGCCTGTGTAGATGGTGAGCTATGCAGACCGATGGCGCAGCTCGATGCGCGGCGATTTGGGACTACGGCATGTAAATTTTTTCGGATGTGACGGTTCATAACGCCAGACACCAAACACCAGGGAGTTCAGAGATCAGCGCCTATTTCGACCTCAGGCTTCAACTGGCTGATCTCTACCCATTGCCTCCCGATTGGTTGCAGGTAACCAAGGACGCTGGAATCGTCGCTGGCGCCATCAACCTCCAGGGGGCGGCGCTTACAGTCTGGTTCAACATCCTTGACTATGCGTTGACCAATAAACTGTCGCAGGCGCTTATGACTGCCGTCGTGGCGCAAAATCCGCAGTGCGCGGCCCGGTTCAAGGCCTATCTGGACGAACTCGCCGCGGGCCAGAAACCGACGGCCGAGTTGCCCGGCCTGACGACCGACGATCGGGTCAACACCGCGCTCGCAGGCTTCAACGCCGTCAACCAGCAGTCCAAGGACATTCAGGCCACGCTTGCCGCCGACAACGGCCTCACCAATGTCACCAGCCAGATCGATGTCCTCAAGACCTACAAGGACCTGCATGACCATCTGCAGAGTTTTCAATACGGCATCGGCAGCTTCCAGAACCTGCTGGTCGCCGCCCGGGACATGGGGGCCGACCTGGAGCAGGTCCGCGTCATGCGCAATTTCCTCAAAATATTGAAGCTCTTCTGTGTCTCGATCGGAGAGTCGGTCATGGAGCTGCCGGCGGGGCCAGCGCTTCACGATATCGAGCAGGCCTGGCTCGACGACCTCAAGGCGGCTGCGATCAAGTTGCAGGCTGCCATCGATAACAAGTCTCCGGACGCCTACGACGCGCTTTTTGACGTGCGCACCGTGCTGCGCGTCGTGCCCTCGCGGCTCAACCAGCAGATTTTCGTCACGGCAAAGAACCTGCCCTTCGGACTTTTGGCCACCGGTCTAGATACGATAGCCGGCAAACTTCCTGCAGAAGAGCCGTCCGTGCCCTTGATCAAGGCCGCGCATGACGCGATCATGGTGCTGTCGTCGACCATCTATGCGCGCGTCGTCGAGCATAAGCTCTGGCAGGACGTCGACAACAAGCTGGCCAGCCTCACCGACATGATCGAGCCGATAGAAGAGGGCGCCGCGGCGGACAAGTCGCTGCCGTTCCAGTTTTCGCCACTGTGGCGAAACCTGGAAGTGAAGGTCAAGGTTCTTGCCGATCTCGATCCCAATGGTGCCTGGCGAACGACGCTCGCCGACTACTCCACCGACGTCAACGACCAGCTGTCGCGCGAAACCGTCGACACCGCCTTCATCCTTGCCTTCGAAGCCTATCGGGACGAGGCCCAGCAACGCTTCGTCCAGGTCGATCTGGCGCTGAAAACGGAATGCGCCTCGATCGTCCGCGTCAGCACGCCTTTGCATAAGATCATTGAGGACCTGGGGCCATGAGCGATGAACTTGCGACAGGCACGGAGACCGAAACTCCGGCCGATTTTATTTCGCTGAGCGACATCCGGATCGCACATCTCGAGCTGATGCGCATCGCCAGCAGCAATGAAGCCGTCGACCCATCGATGAGCCGAAACGACAAGGCCGGCGCCGAGACGACGGAAGCCAGCATCGACAACACGGCCCCCGACGCGCAGGCCATCCGCGACTTCCTGGCCAAGGCACGGCGCGCCGGCAGCACCATCGCGCGGGAATCCGACCGGCGCGCGGCGCAGCGCATACTCGATTATTGGTCCGCCGAACTGGTCACGCGGCCGGGCATCACCTCAGCCGACGTCAGCCCGGCGCGTCTAGCGCCCTTCGCAGGCAGTGGCGGCCTCCAAACAGCCGAGCCAATTGCCGTCGCGGTCGACTCCGAATCCGCATCGCGTGAAATCACCGATTCGGGGGACATTGCCATCGCCGTTCCCGAACCGGTTGCCGTCGTGACCAAGGACAGTGCCGTATCCGGCGACGGCTTCGCATCCGACGACGAACTGAGTTCGGACGAGCTGATCGAGCGCTTTCGCATCCGCGTTGCCGCCCAGGCCCGGCAATGGAAGAACACCGGCTATCCCGGCTATCTCCTGCGCGGCGAAGCGCTGAAGGAGGCGGCGGAGCTGCCGCAGGGGCCTGATATTGCCGAGTTCGTCGAGGCGAGCGCCAAGGCGGAGACGGAGAGGAAAACGCGCGAACGTCGCAAGACACTGCTGACCTTGGTGTTCGCCGCGCTTGGGATAATACTCGCAGCAGTGACCTATTTCGCTTATGCCCAGAGAAACGAAGCTCTCGATGCGCGCTCGATTGCCGACAAGGCGCTGCTTCAAGCAGAGGAATCAGCGAACAGGCTCGCGACGCTCAACATAGCCCTTAGCGAGGCCCTTAAAGAGACAAAAAGTGCGCGCGAGCAGGCCGAGGCCGCGTTTGACGTCGCGCGGAAGAGTGTCGATGACGCCGCCAAAAGGCTCGCCGAGCAGCAAGCCGTGCAGGGCACCTTGCGGTCGGCGACCGTGCTGGTGATCACACAGCTCAAACTTGAAAAAATGGCCATCGACGAGCTGACTCCCAGTCTGCGGCAGGCCGTGCTTGTGGAATTGGCTGATCAGGTCAGGAGCGGCGAGGTCGTTCTCGCCCAGTTGCCGGCACCGCTGCAGAGTGCACTCGAACCGCTGCTCGGCAAAGTTACGGACAACTTGCCCAGCGGCCTTACGGGATACAACATCGATTTTATCCAGGCCAAAATCGGTTTGCCCAGGCTAACCGGCGATTTGGCGAGCGACGTCGGCCTGTCGGCGCCGCTGGCCTACTTCAACTATTCGTTGGTCATGGACCGAAGTCACCGCATGGCCATCTATTCAGCGGTCAATCTGGACCGCTCGCAAAGAGTGAGCCTCCAGATCACCGGCAGCGGATTGCGGTACGATGTCCGCCAACCGACTTCAGTGCAGCCGGATCTCAACTGGTATCTTGGCCAAAATCGAAGCTGGCTGCCGGCGCGTTTGGCAAGCGCAAATGACATTGCGTGGGGTCCCGAATTCGCAGGTGATCCGGCCGCGGCAGCGCTCAAACTGGCGCAATATACCCGTATCTTGCCGAACACGATGCCGCAGGCGCGTGAATTCTATCGGCTCAGGTGGACGCGGCTCGAAAGCTGGGTGGGCACGCAACATAATCCACTGGCCAACCGGGTGATCATTTTCAGCGGTCCGGTCTTCCGGCCTGCGGACCAGCCGATCGGCGGCGTGCCGGCCCCCTACGCCTATTGGAAACTCGCCGTTTCTTCCGTGCCGGCTGCCGCTAAGGGAGAGGTGAGGGAGCCCGAATTCGTCGTCGACGCGTTCTTCATTCCAGCCGACGCAATAGGCGAATTCGATCCCGAGCGATACCGGCTCCCGGTTGCCGAGCTTGAAAAGCGCACCAGTCTGAATTTCGGCACGCTCATCGAATGGACGGATTCAGTGAAGAACCCCGGCCCGGATGGAACCGCGGCAGACGCGTTGGCGGGCCGCGTCAAGCTGCTCGACAGCGCCGACGGCGCCAGCGATGCGCTGCGCGATGAATTGATTGCCGTCCTCGGCAATCCGGACCTGCCGGCACCTGAACGGCGCAAGGTCGTGGCGGCTCTCGTCGAGATGGCCGGCCTCCGACACATGACCGGACTGACGCCTGCCGGGCGCAGCAACGTGCTTGAGACCTTGCTCAGCGTTCCGCCCGACCTGTGGAGCCGCCCGGATTGGCTGCCTGTGCTTGCCGCCGCGCGCCGCGCCGTCGCGGATCTCCATATGTCCGAGGTCGATGGGCATGCAATCATCGACGATCAGGACCGCGAAGCCCTCAACACGTTGAAGGACCGGCTGCATATCCAGCGGAGCCCGCAGACGGTTTACGTCCAGTTCGCCGGCATGACACGCGAGGACGCCCAGGCGCTCTCCGCCAAGATGCGGGCCTTGGGCTGGAATATTCCAAGCCCTGGTGAAGAACGGGTCGCCGCTGCGGCCGGCAAAAACGAGGTTCGCTACAATCCCGA
Organism: Mesorhizobium sp. LNJC405B00; assembly: GCF_000502615.1. Lineage (NCBI taxonomy): Bacteria > Pseudomonadati > Pseudomonadota > Alphaproteobacteria > Hyphomicrobiales > Phyllobacteriaceae > Mesorhizobium > Mesorhizobium sp. LNJC405B00. Next base: position 61,786 of record NZ_AYWC01000010.1, read on the forward strand.
CAGCGACGCCGACCACCGCGCCGCCGAACTGCTGGCCGCCGACCTTACCGCTGCCGGCCAAGCGGTGACCATAAAGGCAGTCCCCGTTATCGGCGCCAACACGCTGGAGATCTGGATCAGCATATAGCAGCGGCAGAAAGCACGGGCTGCCGGAAGAAAATCTGGTTCGTCAAAAAGCCGTGATGCAGCGCTTCAAAATAACGGCGATAATACGGGCCGGTTTCACTCTGGCGGTTTACCATGCGCACACGCCACGCCGTCATGCTTGCACTTGCAGCGCTTTCCATTCCTGCCGTCTCTATGCCGCTGCAGAAAGCCAGCGCGCTGGAGCCTGAAAAATACACGGTCTATTGCGCCAACGACCACATCGAGGTTTCGTTCTGGGATCTCGAGCAGATGAAGGTGCGCAACGGCTCCGATGTCTGCCAGTTCCAGAGCTATACGAGCTACTCAAGCGCCTTGAATTTTGCCCAGAAGAATTTTGGTGGGGAAGGGGCGGACTGCAGCTGTTAGCTTTTTTTGGCGTGCGATTTGGGGCGCCGACACCGACTCCTGACTCATACCGGATAAGGCTGCGTCAATCGCATCCACAACTGGGGAATCAACCTTCGTTCAGCCTCCGTCTTTTCATCTCGCCGGCATTTCGCCGTTTTCTTAACCATGCCAAGAGACTTCGGTCACCGCGCGATTGGCCTCCAATAATTACGCAAAAGCTCATTGCAGGTTGTCGGAGGGAGATCGATTTTTCCAAAAGTCACCGCCTCTGGTCCGAGCGAAGTTTGAATTTCCTCGGAGATGAGAAAGCGGTTCGCGTCTGAGATACCTATGCTGGTGCCAAGGACAAGCGACTTCTTTTTTCCCTTCTCTGGAAGAGTCAGCAGCTCAAGGTTCATGGTCCCATACGAAAACCCAAGATAAATCACCTGTTCGGCCTCTGCGATGAGGCCGTGAATTCTGGCCATCATCTCCTCGTCTTCCACGCGCTCGGTGAAAGTTCGAATCTGTTTGGCAATCTCTAAAAGCTCGGTTGAATGTGGTTCGGCGCCGAATTTAACCTGGCCGTTTGGTTGCCACGGTAGCCTGCCGACCTGACCGTAGGGATGGATGACGGTCAGCTTGTTGACGGCTTTCTGCGCTTCCTGCTCCGAGATGAGCAGGTAGTTTTGCAAGGCCTTTTCCAAATAGAGTTCGATACACCGGTCGTAGTTGAAGGTGATAAAGCTCACATTGTCGAAAAGCGTGTCAGTGGCCTTCGCCTGGGCATTTTCCAAAAGCATTTTGACGAAGGTTGAATGCCAGCTCTCTTTGATTGAGTCGTAATTCAATTTGCCATCCCGATCTTTGTCGCCGCGAAGGCTAGAAGCCCGTTCGGCCTCTAGGATGCAGACGGCAATCCCGAGGTTGCCCATGAAGACGATGTGTTCGTCATGGGAATGGGTGTGCATGAAGTTATCAATCGAAATAGCTTGCGGCATGGCGGCTTTGATGGCTCGGCCAGCGCGCCACCAAGGGTTAGAATCTCGTATTTCCAGCTTCTTGATATGCTCTTGGACAGCCCAATAAACAGCCAAATTTCCTTCTTTCGGATTGAACCCGTCCGGGAAGGTAAAGCCCAGCGCCTTGCCGATGCGCCCTTAAGCGCATCTCCCATCGGCAAATCAACTTCTGCGCTGGCGCCAGCACCAACAATGAAGACAGTTTTCTTCTTAAACATGGTCACCCGAACCGCTTAGGCGCAATCGCCGCACTCGGTGGCACCGGTTTAATAGGGTCACAGGTTTTTGCCTAGGCAAGCGCCGGGTTTCTCGCAAGATTCAGACGAAGAGGCTCCGGCCTATCGTGAAGCTTACGGCACATTTGTGCTCGATGATGAGGTTAAACGGAGTAACCGAATGGGATACCGCCACCCAGATTGGTCATCGTCGGCCGGGCACCACGGAGACATACATGCCGATGATCCGGCGTGCCTTAAGTGTGCCGCTAAGGCGCTCAATAAGCTGGTAGCGGCGGTAGCAAATGAGCTTCCCGCGTGGGCAAGCGGGACCACTATCCGGACCGGCTAACCGGTGGAACGGGTGGGGCCGGTATGACGCCATGCCGGAGGGTTTTCGGTTTGCGCGCCAATGACTGGCGCTCACTCCATGGCGGCTGATTAAATTATCTAGGGATTCCAAGCAGATTGAATGGTGGGCGATGCAGGGATTGAACCTGCGACCCCACCCGTGTGAAGGGTGTGCTCTCCCGCTGAGCTAATCGCCCGCTCGTTGCCCGAAGGCCAAGCGAGCCGCGATATAAGGGAGGCAGGGTTGTGAAGTCAAGGCGATGCGCCCGCCTTCTATGCCTGAAATAGGCGAGGGCAGGCGCTGCCCGCAATCGCCCGTTTCGCTCAGCCGGCCGCAGCTGCAATCAGCCGTTCCGCCAGGTCGAGCGTCAGCGCGTCGAAATGCGAAATCACCGCCGACGGCTCGAATTCTCTGACATGGCGGTCGGTGTAGCCGAAATCGACGGCGACCACCGGAATGCCGGCGGCCTTGGCGGTGTCGATGTCGGTCTGCGAATCGCCGACCATCAGCGCATGATGCGGATCGCCGCCGGCGAGCCGGATGGTCTCGGTCAGATGGCGCGGGTCGGGCTTGCGGAAGGCGAACGTGTCCTGGCCGGCGATCGCGGCGAAATGCTTTGTCAGGCCGAGCGCCTCGATCAGCGCTTTCGAATTCGCCTCATATTTGTTGGTGCAGATGGCGAGCAGATAGCCGGCCTTCTCGAAGCGGGCGATGGCTTCGACGACACCAGGGTAGGGGCGCGACTTGCCGGGGATGTTGAGTGTGTAGTGGTCGAGGAACACCTTCAGCAGCCTGTCGTGCTCCTCCACCGCCAGCGATTTCTGCTGCGCGGTATGCGCGCGCTCGATCATCACCCGTCCGCCCTGGCCGACAAAACGCCGGAAGCCGGCCTCGTCGACAGCGGCAAGCTCGCTGGCGGCAAGGCTGTGGTTGAGGCTGTCGAGCAGATCCGGCGCCGTGTCGATCAGCGTCCCGTCGAGGTCGAACACGATGATCGGTTGGGTCATGGCCTGTCCTGTGGCTGATGCATTGCAGGCACGCGATAGCGGCTGCGCTTCTTTCAGGCAAGCCGGTGCGAGCCAAAGTCTTTGACCCTGCGGGCAAAAGTGCTAGGAGCGCGCATCCAGAAAAATCAGAACCAAGCCAAACCCCTGGGGCGAGCATGGATGCGAGGCAGTTGAAAGTCGAGGCCGCGCGGGCAGCCCTTGCCCATGTCAGCGACGGCATGCGCATCGGCATCGGCACCGGGACGACGGCCGACGAATTCGTGCGGCTGCTGGCCGAAAAGATCGCCACCGGCTTGTCCGTCATCGGCGTGCCGACGTCGGAGCGCACCGCAGCCCTTTGCCGCGAACTTGGCGTGCCGCTGTCGACGCTTGAGGAAACGCCCGAGCTCGACCTTACCGTCGACGGCGCCGACGAGATCGACGCGGCGCTGACACTGATCAAGGGCGGCGGCGGCGCGCTGCTGCGCGAGAAGATCGTCGCGGCGGCATCTCAGCGCATGATCGTCATTGCCGATCGCTCGAAGATGGTCGACACCCTTGGCCGGTTTCCCTTGCCGATCGAAGTCAACCAATTCGGCCTGTGCGCGACCGAAATCGCGGTCGCGGCAGCGGCCAAAAGTCTCGACCTTTCCGGCCCGGTTACATTGAGGATGACGGGGGGCCAGCCTTTTGTTACAGACGGCGGCCATTTTATCCTCGATGCATCTTTTGGCCGCATTCCGGATACAAGAGCGCTTTCTAATGCTCTCCATGCCATTCCTGGTGTGGTCGAGCATGGTCTTTTCATCGGGCTGGCGTCAGCGGCCATCATCGCCGGCGGCGACGGCATCCAAACAGTCCATGCCGCCCGAAAACCAGGGAGTTCTACCGATCATGATGTTGCATAACCGGGTTCGCAATCTTTGCGCCGTTCTGGCGGCTTCGGCCGTTTTCGCCTTCTCTTCCCCGGCGTTCTCGCAGGAGATCACGGAATCGCATCTGAAGGCGGCACGGGCGGCGGTCACGGCAATCCACGCGACCGACTCGTTCGACAACATCCTGCCGCAAGCGGCGGCCTCGCTCGAGCAGCAGCTCATCCAGAAGAACCCTGATATGCAGGAGCTGATCGGCAAGACCGTCAGCGAAAAGGCACTGGCGCTGGCCTCGCGCCGTGCCGATCTGGAGAAGGAAGCAGCGCTCGCCTATGCCAAGGTGTTCTCCGAGAAGGATCTCACCGACATCGCCGCCTTCTACAATTCCGATGCCGGCAAGAAGCTGCTCGACAACGGCCCCAACGTGACGCGCGAACTGGTCAAGGCCGCCGACATCTGGCAGAACGGCCTGGCGCGCGATCTCGCCCAGCAGGTCGGCGAAACGCTGGCAGCCGCCGCGAAGGCCGCTGCTCCGGCCGCGCCTGCGCCGGATAACGCAACTGCCCCCGCCGATGGCGCTGCACCTGCCGACGGCGATGCGCCCGCAGACGGTGACCAGCCGGAAGCGCCGAAGAACTAAGAGGTCTGATTTCGCCACCGGCATCCTTGCCGCTGGACCAGAAAGCCCGGTGGAAACCGGGCTTTTCTTTTGGCCTCATGCGGCCTACCTGTCTCAAACATTTCTTGAGGCAAGGAACAGCAGCATGGCCGGTTACGACTACGATCTCTTCGTCATCGGCGGCGGCTCCGGCGGGGTGAGGGCGGCGCGCGTGGCGGCAGCGCTCGGCAAGCGTGTCGGCATCGCCGAGGAATACCGCTATGGCGGCACCTGCGTCATCCGTGGCTGCGTGCCGAAAAAACTCTATGTCTATGCCTCGCAATTTCCCGAGCATTTTGCCGACGCCGCCGGCTATGGCTGGACGGTGCCGGAGGCGAGCTTCGACTGGCCGACGCTGGTCGCCAACAAGGACCGCGAGATCGCCCGTCTGGAAGCGATCTACGAAAAGAACGTGAAAGGCGCCGGCGGCGAGACGTTCCACTCGCGCGCCATGCTGGTCGACCCGCATGTCGTGCATCTCCTGGGCGATGACCGCACCGTCACCGCCGACCAGATCCTGATCGCCACCGGCGGCCGGCCGGCGCCGCACCCGGCGCTGCCCGGTCACGAGCATTGCATCTTTTCCAATGAGGTTTTCGACCTCAAGCAACTGCCGAAGGCGATCATGATCGAGGGCGGCGGCTACATCGCCGTCGAATTCGCCAATATCTTCCATGGCTTGGGCGTCGACACCAAGCTGGTCTATCGCGGCAAGGAGATACTGTCGCGCTTCGACATGGACCTGCGGCGCATGCTGCACGAAACCATGGAAAAGAAGGGGATCAAGATCCTCTGCCACGCCGTGTCGGAATGGGTCCGCAAGCGGCCGGACGGCAGGCTGGATGCGTCGGTCACCGGCGGCAAGGTGCTGACAGTCGACCAGGTCATGCTCGCCATCGGCCGCCTCCCCAACACTGAGAATATGGGCCTGGAAGGCGTCGGCATCGAACTCGGCAAAACCGGCGCCATCGTTGTCGACGAATATTCCCGCACCAACATCGACAACATCTGGGCGATCGGCGACGTCACCAACCGCGTGCAGTTGACACCGGTGGCGATCCACGAGGCCATGTGTTTCATTGAGACCGCATTCAAAGGCAATCCGACCGCGCCCGACCACGACACCATCCCGACCGCCGTCTTCTCACAGCCGGAGATCGGCACCGTCGGGCTGTCCGAGGACGATGCCGTCAAGCGCTACTCCGATATCGAAATCTACCGCGCCACATTCCGGCCGATGCGGCACACGCTGTCGGGCCGCGACGAAAGGATGCTGACGAAGCTGGTGGTCGATGGCGCCACGCGAAAAGTGCTCGGCGCGCACATCCTCGGGCCGGACGCCGGCGAGATGGCGCAGTTGCTCGGCATTCCGCTGAAGGCCGGCGTCACCAAGGATGATTTCGACCGCACCATGGCCGTCCACCCGACGGCAGCGGAGGAACTGGTCACCATGTACAAGCCTACCTACCGCGTGAAGAACGGCGTGCGGGTCGATTGACGCCCGCGCGCTCGATCTTGAAGAACCCCCCATGGCAGCCGCTGTTGCCACCGAGATGGGAGCCTGAAGCTTATTACAACAAAGTGCCGCGCAGGATGACCAGCGCCACCGAGAAATAGATCACCAGGCCGGTGACATCGACCAGCGTGGCGACGAACGGCGCCGAGGCGCTCGCCGGATCGAAGCCGATCCGTTTCAGCGCGAACGGCAGCATCGACCCCGACAGCGAGCCGAAGGTGACGATGCCGACGAGTGCTGCCCCCACGGTCGCCGCGATCAGCGGCCAATGCGGCCCATAATCGTAGAAGCCCATATATTGCCAGAGCGCGATGCGGCAGATGCCGACCACGCCAAGCATGGCGCCGAGCACGAAGCCGGTGGGCAATTCGCGCAACGCCACCCGCCACCAGTCGCGAAGGCCGATCTCGCGCAGCGCCAGCGCGCGAATGACGAGCGAGGTCGCCTGCGAACCGGAATTGCCGCCCGAGCTCATGATCAGCGGGATGAACAGAGTGAGCACGATCGCTTTTTGCAGTTCGCCTTCATAGCTTTGCATGGCATTGGCGGTCAGCATCTCCGAGATGAACAGCGCGCACAGCCAGCCGCCGCGCTTCTTGATCATGGCGAGAAAGCTCATCTTCATGTAGGGCTCGTCGAGCGCCTCCATGCCGCCGAAGCGATGCGCGTCCTCGGTCGTCTCCTCGATCATGGTGTCGATGATGTCGTCGATGGTGACGATGCCGAGGATCTTGCCATGGTCGACGACGGGAACCGCGAGCAGGTCATATTTGGAGATCGTCTGCGCCAGTGTCTCGCGATCGGTCAGCGGCGTCACCGTCACCGGGGCGCGATCCGGCGCCACCGACAGGATCGGATCGTCCGGCTCGCCGGTGATCAGCCGGCGCAGGCCGGTCGAGCGCACCAGCACATGCGTGTCTGGATCGACGATGTAGATGGCGTAGACGGTCTCCCGCGTCCGCTCCACCTTGCGGATGTAGTCGAGCGTGCGCCCGACGGACCAGTCCGACGGCACGCTGACGAATTCGGTCGTCATGATCGAGGCGGCGCTGCCTTCGGGATAGCCGAGAATGGAAAGCAGCGTTGCCCGCAGCGGCGGGACCAACCCGCCGAGCAGCTCGGAGCGCGTCGGCTCATCCAGCTCTCGCAGGATATCGGCGGCGCGGTCGACCGACATGGCGGTCAGCAGCTTGCACGCCTTGGCGCGCGGCAGCGCCTCGGCCAGATCGGAGGCGCCGTCGAGTTCAGGCTGGTCGAAGATCTCGACCAGCCGCTCGAACGGCATTTCGCAAAGCAGTTCTATCGCGGTATCGCGAGCTTCCCGGTTCAGGGCCTCGACGACATCGGCGACGTGATCATTGGCAAGGATACGCGCGATAGCGACGGCATCGTCGCCCGCTACGACGGGGGTAAATTCGTTCATGGCTCACTCCTTGCCGTCCGGCGGGACGTGAGCCGTTAGAGGTCACATCGAGGCGGACGGCGGTTGCGTTCGACTACTGTCGCCAGGCATGGCGCGGTGACCTTTCTGCTCGCAGGTTCGAGTTGGAATTCAGCGAGCGGGCGCAACATAGGAGCGCATCTTGGCGAGTCAATCGCGGGGGTGGCGGAAAACAGCCGGGAGCCGGCCCAATCGCGAGACTGTGATGATTATTGAAGGGGGAGGAGCGAGTGCCCCGCCGCCAGTGGCGGAACGCGCTTCGGCGTGGCTGCTATTTCTGCTTCAGCCGGCGTGAAAAACGCATCCATTTGTCCTCGACCGGCCGCGGCTGCGTAAGGATGGTGGTGAGCTCGCGCGGAAGGTTCGGAACAAGCGGCCTCTTGGTGGCGACGCCGTCGGCGATCGCGACCACGCTATGGTAGAATTCCTCGCCCGAGGCCGAACGTGGCGGCACCGCCTCATGCATGATGCTGATCACCGTGACATCGGGACAGTTGTCCTTGATGGCCTGGTGGAAGGCGATCTTGCCATCCGGATCGAGCGCGCCGGTCGCTTCGTCGAGGAACAACAGTCCCGGTTGCTGCAGCACGATGCGGGCCACAACCAGCTTCTGCTTCTGGCCGCCGGACAGCAGCTGGTCCCAGATCTTTCCCTCGCGGCTTTCATCGGCCATGTGTTCGATGAAATCGCCAAGGCCGGCCTTGTGCAGGGCTGCCGCGACCTGCGCATCGCCATAGTCGTCCTCGGAGCCGGGCAGGCACACCAGCTGCTTCAGCGACACCTGCTGCAGCTTGACCTCCTGGGCGGCATAGAAGCTCCTCACACCGTCAGGGAAGACGATGGTGCCGCGGCCATAAGGCCACAAGCCGTTGATCGCCTTGATCAGCGAAGTCTTGCCGCAGCCGGATTCGCCCTTGAGGAATGCCCACTCGCCGCGCCGAAAGCGCAGATTGGCTGCGCTCAGGAACGGCGTGGCGTCTTCACCCTGATGCGCCAGTTCAAGCTTCTGGATGGTCAGGCCGAAGACCGGGTTCTGGCTGGCATAGTGGAAGTCGGAACGGCCGGTCTGGCTGTAGAATTCCTGCGGCTGTTGGACGTTCTCAATGGCGTGCGCCAACTCGATGACGCGCTGGCTGTTGGCCCGCAAGGTGGCGAGACTCGGCATGACATGGATGAACCAGGAACATTTGCTGATCAGCGCGTTGACCTGCTCGGAACCGGTTATGTAGCCCTTGAGGTCGACGCCGTTGTGGATGAACGGCACCAGACCAGGTCCGTAGGCGACAACTTTGGCCCCGACGAAATTATAGACCGATTCGAATCCCGCATAGAGGGTGTTGACGATGTTGAGCTTCGACCAGGTGGTATCGATATCGAGATAGAGCCGTCCATGTATCGTCTTTTGCACGTCTTCGCCTTGCGACGCCGACACATGGAAACTGCGGCGCAACAAAGTGATCAGCTCGCTGCGATAGGTGCCTTCGGCCTTCTGCATCCTGACGTTGAGCCACTCCAGCATTCCGCCGAGTTTGACCGCGATCCAGGTATTGACCGGCACGTAGATGGCAACCGCCAGCAGAGCGAGGACGGCGCTGCCATAGCTGCCGAGGGCATCCAGGCCTTTTACCTCCACGGAATTCGCCAGCAAAGCGCCGCCGACAAAATAAAGTGAGGTGAAGACGCCGAACACACCTTGGGCAAGCCCGATGGCGCCGCCCGCCATGTCTTTGATGGATTCCTGCACGCGCTGATCGATGTTGTCGGGCGCTGGCGCATCTGGCGAGCCATTCTGGGCGTGGTAGTGCGTATGGTTGGTATCGAGCAGCGCCGCATTGAAACGCGCGTTCAACCAGGCGCGCCATTTGCGATGCAATGTCGCCGATACAAATTTGCAGGCGCCTATGATTCCCATGTCCTTGAACACGACCAGCAGGACAAGCAGGCCGGCATTGGTAAGCACCGATTCAAGGGGCGTGGTATTCGCGGCGTCGTGAAAAAAAGCGATTGAGGCTGCCAGTTCGCCCGCCAACACGGTAAACCAGACGTCCGCCTTGCTCGACAGGGCTATGATGAGTGCGAGGACGACGGTGAGAGCCCAGGCTTCCCTCCACCGGTCCGAGAACCAGTAGGCCCGCATCAGTCCCCAGAAGGTCCGCATCGACGATACTGGCGTCAGGGGCGACGGCCCGGCGGGGGCGTCGCGGTTCCAAAGTGCCGATATTGAACGTCGCGGTCTGTCGACCCGAATCACAATCCCGCCCAAACCTTTTTTAGTTTTGTTACGGATAGTAACACCAATTGATCATTTTCTATGAATTTTATCCCGGCGAATGTGAGGCAGCCCACCCGCCGTTGCCATGAGGCAACAGTCGGTGCTGGGATGCCGCCGTTTCCAGGCCAAATATCCCCTTCATTTCAGTGCTTTGCGAGAACGCTCAGATGTGCGGAAATATTCCCTGAGGGAAGGCTCATACACGGCTTTGTGACCAAAAAGCCTTGCCCATCAGCCGGTTTTCCTGGTGCGCGCTAACCGGATCGGTCGAAAAACTGCCATCGGTGATCGCTCCAAGGCTGCGCGAATCATCTCACAGGCCATCATGTCGGGCACGCAAGATCGCCCTGCACAGCGACTGTTCATGCGTCCGCACGCGCTTTTTAGCTGCAGCTTAACGCCGTTTGACAATCGTGCGCGCTGGAATGAACCTTGCCGGGCACTGTCGGCACCCAGCATATCCGGTTCTTGAACAAGGAAGCTCTCCATGCTTGCACGCGCCGCCGCTCCCGCAATCCTGTCGTTCCTTGCCTGGCTGCCTCTGGCGCATGCCGGCAGCCAGACCATTGCGGCAAGCGCCGAAGGGCAAATCGAGTTCAATGGGCCGTCCGGCAACATCGGCTGCATCTACACGCCGAAGGGCGGCACCAGCACCTACGAGCCACAGGATGGCGGTCCGGAACTGAGCTGTTCGCGCGTCGAGCCCAGCTACGTCACCGTGATCCTTGGGCCGAACGGCCCGGCGACATTGATCAAGAATCCGGGAGAGCAGGGCTGCTGCAGCGATGTCGCGAAGCTGGCCTATGGCAACAGCTGGAGCAAAGGGCCGTTTACCTGCCAGTCGTCAACCAAGGGACTGACCTGCACGGGCAGCAACGGGCATGGCTTCTTCCTCAGCAAAGCCAAGGTGACGGTGAAATAACTTCGGTCAGCCGGCCTTTTCCAGCTCGCCCTTGGCCTTTGCAGCCGCGACCTGGCGGATGGCATCAGTCAGCGTGTCGGCGTCCTGCGCGCCCATGACGGCGTATTTGCCTTCGAGCAGGAAGCACGGCACGCCGGTGATCCCCATCCGCGATGCCGTGGCGATTTCTGTGCGCACCTCCTCGACGTCGGCATCGGTCGGCAACAGCGTTTCGACCACGGCAGCGTCCATGCCTGCCTCGCGGGCGGCATCGACCAGCACGGCGTGGTCGCCAATATTGCCGCCTTCCTCGAAATACAGCTGGAACAGCCGGCGCACGAGCCGGTTCTGCACGGCTTCACCGGCGGCACCGGCCCAGCGGATGACACGATGCGCGTCCAGCGTGTTGGCGGCGACCTTGATGGCGTCGAAAGCGAAATCGATGCCTTCGGCTTCGCCGAGCGGCTCTATGCGGGCATGCATCTGACGGATGCGCTCGTCGCTGCCGAATTTGGCCAGCATGTATTCGCGCCGGTCCTTGCCCTCGAGCGGGATGGTCGGGTCGAGCTGGAACGGCCGCCAGCGCACATGAACCTCAACGTCGCCGGCAGCGGCAATCGCTTTATCCAGCCGCTTCTGGCCGACGAAGCACCAGGGGCAGACGACGTCGGAAACCACGTCGACCGTAATGGAATTGTCATCGCTCATCTTGATCTCCTGCAGCCGAGCGTTTTACCGAGCATGATCTCGGCTACGCTCAGTTCGGCTTGCGCCACCATGTCGGCCATTGATAACCGAATATGGGTGTCTTTTTGGGATGATCCAGGTAATTCCAGTAAGCGAGCCATTGCTGCGCGTTGTACTGCATCGGCACCATGTAATTGCCGGAGATCAGCAATCGGTCGAGCACGCGCACGGCGGCGACATAGTCTTCCTTGGTCCGTGCTCTCAGCATCGCGTCGATCGCCGCGTCGACCGCCGGATCGGCGACGCCGGCCAGATTGAATGAACCTTCTCTTTTGGCCTCTGAAGAACCCCAGCGAAGGTTCTGCTCCATACCGGGAGACAGCGAGTTGCTGAACCCGCTCGACCCGACAAGAACCTCAAAGTCGAAACGCTGCTTGCGCGACTGGATCTGGTCGGCTTCGAGGCTGCGGATGGTCACCGCGATGCCGATCTTTTCCAGCGAGCGCTGATAAATGGCGGCAAAGCGTTCCTCGTCCTGCGAGGCCGTCAGGATCTCGAAACCGAAGGGAGTTCCCTTTGGGTCCAGCAGGACACCATCCCTAACGGCGTAGCCCTGGCTCTTCAGCAGGTCGAACGCCACCTTCATCACCTTGCGGTCCTGGCCGGTGCCGTCATTCACCGGCGGGCGCCAGCTGCCGTCCATGACATCGGCCGGCACGCGGCCGGGGTAGGGCGCCAGCAGCGCCTTTTCCCTGTCGCTGGCGGGATGGCCGAGCGCGGAAAGTTCGGAGTTTTGCCAGTAGCTCATCGTGCGCGTGTACTTGCCGCCGAACAGGTTCTTGTTGGCCCATTCGAAGTCGTAGAGCATGCCGAGCGCGCGCCGCACCTCCGGATTGGAAAACTTCTCCAGTCGCGTGTTGAACAGGAAGCCGGTCACCACGGGCGGTATGCCGGTGTCGAAGGTCTCGGCGATCACCTCGCCGCGATGGAAGGCGGGAAAATCGATATCGCGCTCGCGCTTGACCGGATCGCCCTCATCGTAAATGGCGCAGATGCCTTTCTTGAACGCTTCCGTCTTGGCATTGGCGTTGAGGAAGTACTCGATGGTGATCTGGTCGTAATTGTCGAAGCCGCGCTTGGAAGGGATGTCCTTGCCCCAGTAATTCGGATTGCGCTTGAAGACGATGCGCTGTCCCGGCTGCACCTTGTCGATGGTATAGGGACCGCTGCCGATCACCGGCTTCAGCGTCGTCTTGTCGAAGGTATCCTTGTTGAAGGCGTGCTTTGGGATGATCGGCGTCAGTGCGATGATCAAGGGGGTCTCGCGATTGGCCTTGTCGTTGAAGGTGAAGCGCACGCTGTGATCGCCGGTCTTTTCGAGCTTGGCGATCAGGCTCATGCGGTCCCTGTAGGGCGGGCGGCCCTTGTCGGTGAAGACATCGTAGGTGAACAGCACGTCATCCGGCGTCACCGGCTCGCCGTCGGACCACTTTGCATTTGGGTTGAGATGGAACTCGATCGACTTGCGCTCGGGATCCATATCGGCTGTGTCTGCGAGCAGGCCATAGAGGCTGAAGGCCTCGTCGTAGTTGCGCATCATCAACGGCTCGAAGACGAGATTGCCGAAAATGAGGTCCTGCATGCCGCGCGCCGTGGTGCGCAGGCTCTTCAGGATGAACGGGTTCAGATTGTCGAAGCTGCCGACGACGCAGTAAGTGATGTTGCCGCCCTTGGGCGCATCGGGATTGACGTAGTCGAAATGCTGGTAGTCGGCTGGCAGCGCCGGCTCGCCCTGCATGGCGATGGCATGTTTCGGTTCCGACATCGCCACGCCGGGTGCAAAGGCGAAGAACGAAATTGCGGCGATCAGCCAAACAAGAATGCGGCCCATGACCGTCTCCTTACTGGGCGGCTTGATGATTCGGAGTGCACCCTAACATGGCGCCGCGGCGCTCCGGCCAGATACATCAACCCAAATCGCACGACCCAAATTGCGCGGCCAAGAATTGCAGGCGGCGGGCTGGATTCGGCTGCTCATGCAGTGTAACACGCGCTCCGAAGTCATTCTGTTGCCTCAATTCGGCAACAGGTAGCAGGACCACACGGCGCGAAGAAGCCGGTCCCGGGATCATTTGAGAGGAAATGCACGACATGACGAGCCTGAACAGCAACGCATACCGCCTTTCGGTCATGGCCGCGGGCGTGGTCGGCTTTCTGGGCGCCGGACTTCCCACCGCTTCGGCACAGCAACAGATTCCGCAGGGTTGGTTCAAGGCCTGCACCAAGCAGGAAGATGTCGACATCTGCAATGTCCAGAACATCATCACTGCCGGCAACGGCCAGTTCGTCACCGGGGTTAGCCTGATCGAGTTGAAGGGCAAGGTAAACCGCAAGGTCTTCCAGGTCACGGTTCCCCCAGGTCGCCTGGTGCCCCCCGGCATCGCCCTGCAGATAGACGCCGGCAAGGCGACGAAGCTGGATTATGTCATTTGCTTCGCCGACCGTTGCGTTGCCGAAGTGCCGCTGACCGACGCGCTCGTCGCGTCCTTCAAGAAGGGACAGGCGATCACGCTGACCTCGATCAACTTCCAAAGTCAGCCAAATCCCATCAAGGTTGCCTTGACCGGCTTCAGCGGCGCCTTTGACGGCGCGCCGCTGCAGCAGTCGGACATCGAGGATCGGCAGAAAAAACTTCAGGATTTCGTCGTCAAGAACAACCAGGACTTCGCCAAGAAGCTCAAGGACGAGCAGGCCAAGGCCAAAGCCGCCAACTAATCGCCGGGACAGATACCGGAGCGACAAAAAGCGGGGTCATGCCCCGCTTTTTTGTTGTCGTCACGTCGATGCAAGGTGATGTCAGTGTCTCGACTGGCGTTTTGGCTCATAGCGTCCGTCGGGCCGCTTGTCGAACATCTCACCGATCTGTGGATGCCGGACCGGTTCGCCCGATTGATCCTCGAGCAGGTTCTGCTCGGAGACATAGGCGATGTATTCGGTTTCCGAATTCTCGGCGAGCAGATGGTAGAACGGCTGGTCCTTGCGCGGCCGCACGTCGGCCGGGATGGCTTCGTACCATTCGTCGGTGTTGGCGAATTGCGGATCGACATCGAAAATGATGCCGCGGAACGGAAACAGCCGATGACGAACCACCTGTCCGATCGAAAATTTGGCCGTTTTCATCATACTCACCACTAAGCCTCTAGAGCGCCCGGCGTCCCCTCGAATGTGCGAAGAGCGCTCTAAGACTTTGAATTTACACACACCGTGGCCAAAAATCGAGCCCGACTTAGGTCTGGGATCAGGCTTTATTTGGCGCAGATGGCGTGTCAGTTCAATGCCGAAGCGCTTGACGCCCGATGAAGCTACGGGCTAGCCCGGTCCCGGGGTTTCGGGCCAGGGCAAAAATGTCTGACATTGTCGGTCTTGTTATTCCGTTCTTCGGGCTGATTTTCATCGGCTTTCTGGTCGCGCGCATAACCAGGCAGCCGCTGGAGGCGCTTGGCTGGATGAACACCTTCATCGTCTATGTCGCGCTTCCTGCCCTGTTCTTCCAATTGCTGGCCCGCACGCCGTTCGAACAGTTGACCGAATGGCGCTTCATCTTCGGCTCGGTATTTTCCACCTACACGATCTTCTCGATCATGTTCGTATGGTCGGTGACGGCGTCGCGCGGCGAGATCGCCCAGTCGACGATCAAGGCGCTGGCCGCGGCCTACGGCAATATCGGCTATATGGGGCCGGGGCTGGCGCTGCTCGCCTTCGGCGAACAAGCGGCGGTCCCCGTTGCGCTGATCTTCTGCTTCGAAAATATCATGCATTTCGCCATCGCGCCGATGATGATGGCGCTGTCGGGCGACGACAAGACATCGCCGTGGCGGCTCATCCTCGGCGTAGTCAGGAAAATCGTCCTGCACCCGTTCATCATCGCGACCGCGCTTGGCGTCGGCGCCGCCTATCTCGGCTTTCACCCACCGCAGCCGGTCGATCGCCTGCTCGAATATCTGTCTCGGGCGGCCGCCCCTTGCGCCCTGTTTGCCATGGGCGTGACGCTTGCGCTCCGGCCCCTCAACCGCGTGCCGCATGAGTTGGCGTCGATCGCGGCGCTGAAGCTGATCCTGCATCCATCGCTCTGCTACGTCGTGCTGAGCTGGATCGGGAACTTTTCCGAAATCTGGGTTTTTTCAGCCGTGCTTTTGGCGGCATTACCGACCGCAACCAACGTCTTCGTCATCGCCCAGCAATATGGCGTCTGGGTGCAACGCGCGTCGGCCAGCGTGCTGATCACCACCTGCCTCTCGGTGCTGACGGTGACCGGGCTGCTCTACATGATCCGCCACGGCATCTTACCGCCGGACCTGTTTCCCTGAACCGCCGGTAAGCGCCGCAAAGCCGCTGCCCGGCCTCAAGCCTTCGCGCATGAAAAAGGCGCGCAGCGGCGCGAAACTGCCGAGCACATTGAGGCCGGCGCTGCGTGCCATCTGCGCCGGCAACATGTCCGACAGCAACGACATGTTAAGCAGGTTGACCGCGCCCGAACGCGCCAGAATGTCGGGACGGCGCCTGGAATCATAGGCGGCCAAAGCCCTTGCGGCGCCAGGGTCGCCGCGATTTTCGCGTGCGATTCCAATCAGATCCTCGACGTCCCTGATGCCGAGGTTTAGACCTTGGGCCCCGATCGGCGGGAACACATGTGCAGCCTCGCCGACCAGCGCCACACGGTTTTGCGCGAAGCGCCCCGGTGATGCCGCTGAAAGCGGGTAAATTTGTCGGCCGGGCTCGACCGACACCCGGCCCAGCATCGACTGCATCTGCTGCTCGACACGCTCGGAAAGCGTCGCGTCATCGAGTGCGGCGAGGTCCTTCGCCGCCTCCGGTTTCACCACCCAGACGAGGCTGGAGCGGTTGCCGGGCAGCGGCACCTGGGTGAACGGCCCGGTCTCTGTGTGGAACTCGGTCGAGGTGAAGCCGTGTTCGCTGCGATGGCCAAAATTCAGCACCAGCGCCGCTTGGCGGTAGGATCGCACCGAGGCCACTATGCCTGCCGCCTCGCGCGCCGGCGACAGGCGCCCATCGGCAGCGACCGCAAGCGCGGCCGAGACTTCGCGACCATCAGTCAAGACGGCATGCGCCTGATCGGCGTCCAGACGCCAACTCTCGACCATCGACGTCAGCCATTCGATGCCGGGATGGGCCGCGACGGACTTGGCCAGCGTCGGGTTCAGCGCACTATTGGGCAGGTTGAGCCCGAACTGCTCCTCGCCGATCTCCATGGCGCGAAAAGTCACCACCGGGCTGCGGATCAGCCGGCTGGTCGCATCAACGATGCGCATGACCTTCAGCGGCGCGGCCTTCGGCGCAAGTTCGGCCAGCACGCCCAGCCGATCGAGAACCTTGAGAGCAGGGTTCATCAGCGCCGTGGTCCGGCCATCGGGCCCGCCTGCTTCGGGTCCGACCAGGGTTACCGGAAAGCCCGCCTCGGCGAAACCGAGCGCCGCGATCAGTCCGGCAGGGCCGCTGCCGGCTACCAGTATCCGTGCTGTCTCGCGATGATCCAAATTGGACTTCCAGTTTGCGATGCAGGTGTCTACCCATGGATATAGGTCAGACCATGCGGCTTGATCAACGCGGCGATTAGGCTCATTCGGTTGTCATGACCGGCCAGCAGGACGATTTCAGCCATCTCGACCGCGCCGGCCGCGCCACGGCAAGCCTGGCCCGCAGCCCCCGCCTGACGGTCAACATCGCCATCGCCGGCGGCATTCTGCTCGCCTGGTTCATTCTCGGCGCCATGGCGATCCGCGGCGCCGAAGCCCGGCTCCCCGGCGTACCAGGCGATGTGGTCCTGCGATATCTGCCGCAACTGCCGCTGCCGGATGTCCTCGACCGCTTCTTCGGCATGTGCCTGACGCCCGCACCACTTGATGCCGGCGGCGCACCGGTTCTGGCGCTGATCGTGATGTGGTTTTTGATGGCCGTGGCGACGATGCTGCCGTCGGCGGCGCCGATGATCCGTACCTATTGTGAAATCGCCGACACCGCCCGCATCAAGGGCGAGCCGGTGGCCCATCCGCTGGTCCTGGCTGCCGGCTACCTCTCGACATGGCTTGTCGCCTCTATCGGCTTCGCGGTGCTGACGTTGCTCGTCCACGCATTTACGTCCTCCGCTCGATTGCTCGATCCGGTGAGCGGCCTTGCCGCGGCGGCCGCGCTGCTGGTTGCCGGCCTCTACCAGTTCAGCAGCCTCAAGCAGGCCTGCCTGACAAAATGCCGGAACCCGTTCTCGACACTGTTTTCCAACTGGAGCGCGGAGCCGGGTGGCATCTTCCGGCTAGGGCTGAAGCAGGGCCTGTGGTGCCTCGGCTGCTGCTGGGCGCTGATGCTGGTGATGTTTGCCGTCGGCGCGATGAACGTGTTCTGGATGGCGCTGATCGGCCTGTTCACCTTGATCGAAAAACAGACCACCGGCAGCCTTCCAACCCGAGTGGCCGGTGCGATACTGCTTGTCTGGGTAGTCGCCCTGCTAGTAGTCTCGGCATGACGGGGGAGAATTCCATGGCAGAGCAAGGCTGGGCAATGAAAGGAGAGCTCGTACTCTCCTGCAATTGCACGGTTTTTTGTCCTTGCGTGCTGTCGCTTGGCAGCCATCCGCCGACGGAGGGTTATTGTCAGACCTGGGCGGGCTTCCGCATCGACGCAGGCCATTTCGGCGAGGTCGACCTGTCCGGCCTCAATCTCGGTCTGGTCATGGAAATCCCCGGCTTTATGAGCCGCGGCAACTGGACCGCAGGCCTGTTCATCGACAAGCGCGCCTCCGTCTACGCGGTGAAAGCGCTGACCAGGATCTTCACCGGGAAGGCCGGCGGAACAACCTCGCTGTTGTCGATCCTTGTCGGCAAGTTCCTCGGTGTCGAGCAGGTGCCGATCACCTACGAGACGCGTGACAAGACCCGTATTTTCCAGATACCGAAGATCATCGACGGGGCGGTCACACCGATTCCCGGCAAGGATCGCGAGAAGGATACCGTGATCGGCAACTCGGAATACTGGATCGCGCCGGAGATCATCGTGGCCAGGTCCGACAAAAGCAAGATGCGGGCGTTCGGCCACAACTGGAACTTTGCCGGCCGCTCGGCCGAAATCTGCAAACTGGATTGGCGGGGCCCGTGAGCAAGAACACAACCGCCAGGAATGCCGCCAAAAAGATCACCGACCGGATACCCAGGCCGAAGAAAAAGGTCACCTGGCCGCAGGCGCGGGCATTCTCGGTGCATCTGTTGACCGCGTCTGGCTCGTTCCTGGCCTTCCTGTCTCTGGTGGCGGCAAGCGAGCAACGCTGGACGGCGATGTTCTGGTGGCTGGGGCTGGCGCTGTTCGTCGACGGCATAGACGGGCCGATCGCGCGCAAGCTTGAGGTCAAGGAGATCCTGCCGACCTGGTCGGGCGAACTCCTCGACAACATCATCGACTATGTCACCTATGTGCTGATCCCCGCCTTCGCGCTCTACCAGCGCGGCTTCATGGGCGAAGGGCTGTCTTTCCTGTCGGCGGCCATCATCGTGGTGTCCAGCGCCATCTATTATGCCGACACCGGAATGAAGACGAAGGAGAACTTCTTCAAAGGCTTTCCGGTGGTCTGGAACATGGTCGTGTTCACGCTGTTCGTCATCGAGCCGGGACAGTGGGTGTCCTTCGGCGTCGTCGTGGCGGCCGGCATCCTCACCTTCGTGCCGATCAACTTCATTCATCCCGTGCGGGTGGTGCGGCTGCGGCCAATTAATCTTGGCATGACGCTGCTCTGGTGTGCTTTCGGTGCGCTGGCGCTGGCGCAGGCGGCCCTTGCCGCCTTCTACGACCAGATCGGCGTTTTGGGCGAACAGGTCGGCGTCTTTACCAAGGTCGGCATCACCATCACCGGACTTTACCTCGCCTGCATCGGCGGTATCATGCAGTTCTTCCCCAAACTCGGCGCCAAGCCGGACACTAAGAAAGCCTGACCGCAGGAAAGCCCACAAATGTCCAAAGCAATCCGTATCCACGCCCATGGCGGTCCGGAAGTCCTGACCTATGAAGACGCCGATCCGGGACAACCCGGCGCCGGGCAGATCCTGGTCAGGCACACCGCGATCGGCCTCAATTTCATCGATGTCTATCACCGCAATGGCCTCTATCCGCCGCCCGGCGGCTTCCCGCTGATCCCGGGCGGCGAGGCGGCAGGTGTGGTTCTCGAGGTCGGCGCAGGCATCGACTGGCTGAAGCCGGGCGACCGCATCGCCTATGCCGTCAATGTCGGTGCCTATGCCGAACAGCGCATTGTCGCCGCCGACCGCGTGGTCAAGGTACCGGACCGCATCAGCGACGAACAGGCCGCCGGCATGATGCTTAAAGGCATGACGGCGGAGTATCTGTTGCGCCGGACCTTCAAGGTGAAGGCAGGCGACACCATCCTGTTTCATGCCGCCGCCGGCGGCGTCGGGCTGATCCTGGGACAATGGGCAAAACATCTCGGCGCCACCGTCATCGGCACGGCAAGCTCAACCGACAAGATCGAGCTCGCCAAGGCGCATGGCTTCAACCATGTCATCAACTACAAGGAGCAGGATTTCGTCGCCGGGGTCGCCGCCATCACCGGCGGCAAGAAATGTGACGTCGTCTACGATTCGGTCGGCAACGACACATTCCCGGCCTCGCTCGACTGTCTGAAGCCGCTCGGCATGTTCGTCTCTTTCGGTCAGTCCTCTGGACCGATCCCGCCATTTTCGATGTCGCTGCTGGCGCAGAAGGGCTCGCTGTTCGCTACCAGGCCGACTTTGTTCGTCTACAACGCCAAGCGTGAAGACCTCGAAGTCTCCGCCGCGGCATTGTTCGACGTGGTGTTGAGCGGTGCGGTCGAGATCAAGATCAACCAGCGCTATGCGCTGAAGGACGCCGGCAAGGCGCAAGCCGATCTCGAAGGGCGCAAGACCACGGGTACGACAATACTGATCCCCTGACGGAGGTTTGCCTTGCTTTCAGCGTTTTGCCGCGACGCCAGGCACTGTTTACCCGAAAAACCGGGCGATCGGTTTGTTGTGCGAAGCAGGTCAATCTTTACCCCTTGAGTTTCCGCTGAAATTCTTGAAGCTCTTTCAAGGTGGGTGCTGCTTTCGCACGAGAGCGGCCAGCGCATACCATGCTGGCGGGAACACAGAACATGTCCGGGAACCGGATGGGAGGCACTGTGAGTGCAGATCATGATGGAGCGAACCTGCTTGAGGTTCGTGGCCTGACCAAGATATTCGGCACGCTGACGGCGTGCGATCATATCGACCTTAACATCGCCAAGGGCGAGATCCACGCGCTGCTTGGCGAAAACGGCGCCGGCAAGTCGACGCTGGTCAAGATGCTGTTCGGCTCGCTGGAGCCCAATTCCGGCGAGATATTCTGGAACGGCGAAGCGGTGCGGATCACCAGTCCGGGCATGGCGAAGAAGCTCGGCATCGGCATGGTGTTTCAGCACTTTTCGCTGTTCGAGGCGCTGACCGCGGCCGAGAATATCGCTCTGTCTCTGGATGACGGCTCACCGATCAGCTCGATCGCGGCCAAGGCGAGGGCGCTTTCCTTCAGCTATGGCCTGCCGCTCGATCCGGACTCGCTGGTCGGCGATCTCTCGGTCGGCGAACGCCAGCGCATCGAGATCATCCGCTGCCTGTTGCAGACGCCGCAGCTCATCATCCTCGACGAGCCGACCTCGGTGCTGACGCCGCAGGAAGCCGACAAGCTGTTCGAAACGCTGGAGCGCCTACGCTCGGAGGGGAAATCCATCCTCTACATTTCGCACCGGCTGGAAGAGGTCAAACGCATCTGCGACCGCGCCACCGTGCTGCGTCACGGCAAGGTCGTCGGCCATTGCAACCCGCGCGAGGAAACGGCTTCGTCGCTGGCCCGCATGATGGTCGGCAACGAGGTGAAGGCCGTGGTGCGCGCACCGGCCGAAGGCATCGAGACCGCGCAGCCGCTGCTCGAAATCCGCGCCCTCAGCCGCAAGCCATCAACGCCGTTTTCGATCCCGCTGAAGAATATCAACCTCACTGTGCACGCCGGCGAGGTGATCGGCATTGCCGGTGTCGCCGGCAACGGCCAGGGCGAGTTCTTCGAATCCGTCTCCGGCGAGGTGCTGCAGCAGGACGCCCCATCCGTGCGCATCCGTGGCAAGGATGCCGGCTCGCTCTCGATCACAGGCCGGCGGCTGATGGGCGCTGCCTTCGTGCCGGAAGAACGCCTCGGCCATGGCGCGGCGCCACGCATGAAGCTTTCGGAAAATCTGCTTCTGTCGCGGCACGCCACCGACGGCAAGGTTTTTGTCGGAGCCGGCGGCGCGGTCAAAAGCGGTGCGGTCTATGCCGCCGCCCAGCGCATCATCGTGGCCATGGATGTGCGCAAGAGCGCGCCCGATCCGGAAGCCGCGGCCCTTTCGGGCGGCAATCTGCAGAAATTCATCGTCGGTCGCGAACTCGACCGCAGCCCTGCCGTCATGCTCGTCAACCAGCCGACCTGGGGCGTCGACGCCGGTGCCGCCGCCCACATCCGCCAGGCGCTGATCGAACTGGCGCGCAGTGGCTCGGCGGTTCTGGTCATCAGCCAGGACCTCGATGAGCTGTTCGAGATTTCGGACGCGATCGCGGTCATGCACAACGGCGAATTGTCGAAGCCGCTGCCGATCGCCGAGGCAACTTTCGAAAAGATCGGCCTGTTGATGGGCGGCGCCGAGCCCGGCCACGCCGAACATGTTCTGGAGACGGCATGATGCGCCTCGAACTCGTCAAACGCCCGCAGCGCTCTATGCTCTTTTCGGCGCTGTCGCCTTTCATCGCCTTCGCCCTAACGATCATCGCCGGCGCGGTTCTGTTCGCGCTGCTCGGCGTCAACCCGCTGAGCGCATTCGAGATCTATTTCATCGAGCCGATCAGCCAGGTCTGGCAGCTGCATGAGCTGGCGATCAAGGCCGCGCCGTTGATCCTGATCGCGGTCGGCCTGTCGGTCTGTTACAAGGCCAACATCTGGAACATCGGCGCTGAGGGACAGTTCATCCTCGGCGGCATTTTCGGCTCGGCCATTCCGGTGCTGTTTCCCGGGTTCGAAGGCCCACTGGTGCTGCCGCTGATGCTGTTGTTCGGTATGGTCGGCGGTGCCGCCTATGCAGCAATCCCGGCTCTCTTGAAGACGCGCTTCGGCACCAACGAAATCCTGACCAGCCTGATGCTGGTCTATGTCGCCCAGCTTTTCCTCGACTGGTTGGTGCGCGGCCCCTGGCGCGATCCACAGGGCCACGGTTTCCCGCAGACGATCCAGTTCAATGACTCGGCGGTCCTGCCGGAACTGATGCCGGATGCCGGCCGCGCCAATTGGGGTTTTGTCTTCGCGCTTGTTGCAGCCGTGCTGATCTGGGTGCTGATGAGCCGCCTGCTCAAGGGTTTTGAGGTCCGCGTGCTCGGCTCCAGCCCGAGGGCAGGGCGGTTCGCCGGCTTCGGCCTCAACCGCATGGTCTTCTTCGCCTTCCTGCTGTCAGGCGCGCTGGCCGGACTTGCCGGCATTTCGGAAGTCTCCGGCGCCATCGGCCAGCTCCAACCGGTGATCTCGCCCGGCTACGGCTTCACAGCGATCATTGTCGCGTTCCTCGGCCGGCTCAATCCGCTCGGCATCGTCGCCGCCGGCCTGGTGCTGGCGCTGACCTATCTCGGCGGCGAGGCGGTGCAAAGCGCGCTCGGCATCTCCGACAAGGTGGCGCGTGTGTTCCAGGGCATGCTTTTGTTCTTCGTGCTCGGTTGCGACACGCTCATCCATTACCGCATTCGCCTGGTCAGCATGGCGCTGACGAAAAGCGCGGCGAAGCTTGAAGCCGCGCCGAAGTTGAAGGAAGCCCGCTGATGGACATCGCCGTCAACATCCTTTTGACCATCACCACGGCGGCAACGCCGCTTTTAATAGCGGCAATCGGCGAACTCGTGGTCGAGCGCTCCGGCGTGCTCAACCTCGGCGTCGAAGGCATGATGATCATGGGCGCCGTCGGCGGCTTCGGCGCCGGCTATCTCACGGGATCGCCCTGGATCGGCCTGTTGGCGGCAATCGCCATGGGTGCCGTGTTCTCGCTGCTGTTTGCGGTGATGACGCTGTCGCTCGCCACCAACCAGGTGGCGACCGGCCTGTCGTTGACGCTGCTTGGCCTCGGCCTGTCCGGCATGATGGGGACCAGCTTCGTCGGCCAGCCGGGCGAGCGGCTGCCAAACCTCTACGTTCCGGTGCTCACCGACATTCCCGTCGTCGGCAGGCTGTTGTTCGGCCAGGACCCAATCTTCTACATCTCGATCGCGCTGACGGCGGCCGTCATGTGGTTCCTGTTCAAGACCCGCACCGGCCTCACCCTGCGCTCGATCGGAGACAGCCACACATCGGCACATGCGCTCGGCATCAAAGTCATCCGCTACCGCTATCTCGCGGTCATCTTCGGCGGCGCCTGCGCCGGCCTTGCCGGCGGCCACCTGTCGCTGGTCTACACGCCGCAATGGGTAGAGAACATGAGCGCGGGCCGCGGCTGGATCGCGCTGGCGCTGGTCGTCTTCGCCTCCTGGCGTCCGTGGCGCGTGCTGGCCGGCGCCTACATCTTCGGCGCGGTGTGGATCGGCCAGCTTCATGCACAGGCATTTGGCATTCCGGTGCCTTCGCAGCTGCTTTCTTCTCTGCCCTATCTGGCAACCGTCGTGGTTCTCGTTCTAATCTCGCGCAACAAGCGTCTGACGATGATGAACACGCCGGCTTCCTTGGGGCAGCCATTCGTTCCGGATCGTTGACAACAAAAACAAACGGGAAGCTCCAAGGCTAAACTCAGAGAGGTAACACAATGAAAAAACTGCTTATCGCGTTGATGACCACGACCGCCGCCATGTCACTGGCGGCGTCGGCGCAGGCCGCCGACAAGTTGAAGGCATGCTGGGTCTACACCGGCCCGATCGGCGATTTCGGCTATTCCTACCAGCACGACCAAGGCCGCCTCGAGGTGGAGAAGGCGCTCGGCGACAAGGTCGAAACCGCCTATCTAGAGAACGTCTCGGAAGGTCCCGATGCCGACCGCGCTTTCGAGCGTCTGGCGCGCGAAGGCTGCAAGATCATCTTCGGCACCTCTTTCGGCTTCATGGACCCGGAAGTGAAGGTCGCCAAGAAGTTCCCCAAAGTGATGTTCGAGCACGCCACCGGCTACAAGACCGCTGACAATCTCGGCATCTACAATGCGCGCTTCTATGAAGGCCGCTACGTGCTCGGCCAGATCGCCGCCAAGGAATCGAAGGCAGGGGTCGCCGGCTATATCGTTTCTTTCCCGATCCCCGAAGTGGTGATGGGCATCAACTCCTTCATGCTCGGCGCGCAGTCGGTCAACCCGAACTTCAAGGCCAAGATCGTCTGGGTGAACTCCTGGTTCGATCCGGGCAAGGAAGCCGACGCGGCCAAGGCGCTGTTCGACCAGGGCGCCGACATCATCGTCCAGCACACCGATTCCACTGCGGCACTGCAGGTGGCGGAAGAGCGCAAGCTGCACGGCTTCGGCCAGTCCTCCGACATGATCAAGTTCGCGCCGAACGCGCAGCTGACCTCGCTGACAGACGAATGGGGGCCGTATTACATCAGCCGCGTTCAGGCGGCGCTCGACGGCACCTGGAAGCCTGACAATGTCTGGCTCGGCATCAAGGACGGCGCCGTCAAGCTGGCGCCCTTCACCAACATGCCGGACGATGTGAAGGCGATGGCCGAGGCAACCGCCAAGAAAATCGCAGATGGCTGGAACCCATTCACAGGACCGGTCGCCAAGCAGGACGGCACGCCGTGGCTCAAGGACGGCGAAGTAGCCGACGACGGCACGCTGCTCGGCATGAACTTCTATGTGAAGGGCGTCGACGACAAGTTGCCGCAGTAAGTATCGGAAACGCAAAAGAGAAGGGGCGCCGCCCGGCGCCCTTTTTCACTTCGCGGGCTGCACGCTTCGACTGCGAAACCGCGCCGAGGGCTGTGCCCAAAAATCCGAGGGCGCCGGGAGGCGCCCTTTTTGGTAATTTTCTAAACCGCCGAGCCGTAAAGGTCGTAGGCGTCGGCGCGGTCGATCTTGACCGTGACGATGTCGCCTTGGCGCAGCGGGCGGCGCGACTGGATATGCACCGAACCGTCGATCTCGGGCGCGTCGTATTTTGTCCGGCCCTTGGCAGACGTGCCATGCGCCTCGTCGATCAGCACCGGCAGGCGCTTGCCGAGCTTCTTGGCCAACTGCGTCGCCGAGATCTTCTGCTGGCGCTGCATGAAGCGATGCCAGCGCGCTTCCTTGATCTCCTGCGGCACCTGTTCGAGGCCGAGATCGTTGGAGCGGGCGCCGCGGACCGGCTCGTATTTAAAGCAGCCGGCGCGATCGATCCTGGCCTCGTCCAGCCAGTCGAGCAGCATCTCGAAATCCTCGTCGGTCTCGCCGGGGAAACCGACGATGAATGTCGAGCGTATCGCCAGATCCGGGCACATCTCGCGCCAGCCGCGAATGCGCTCCAGCGTCTTTTCGCCATGGGCGGGACGGCGCATGTTCTTCAGCACCTGCGGCGAGGCGTGCTGGAAGGGGATGTCCAGATAGGGAAGGATTTTTCCATCCGCCATCAGCGGGATGACATCGGCGACATGCGGGTAGGGGTAGACATAGTGCATGCGTACCCAGATGCCGAGCTTGCCCAGCTCCTCCGACAGGTCGAGGAATTTCGCCCGCACTTCGCGGTCGCCGAACATCGACGTCTGGTACTTGATGTCGATGCCGTAGGCGCTGGTGTCCTGCGAGATGACCAGCAGTTCCTTGACGCCGGCCTTGGCCAGCTTCTCGGCCTCGCGCAGCACATCGGCCGCCGGGCGCGAGACGAGGTCGCCGCGCAGTGCCGGAATGATGCAGAAGGTGCAGCGGTTGTTGCAGCCTTCGGAAATCTTGAGATAGGCGTAGTGGCGCGGCGTCAGCTTGACGCCTTGCGGCGGCAGAAGGTCGATATAGGGATCGTGGCTGGGCGGCGCCGCCTCATGCACCGCGGCCATCACGCTCTCATAGGCCTGCGGGCCGGTGATGGCGAGGACGTTGGGGTGCTTCTCTCGGATGACGTCCGGCTCGGCGCCGAGGCAGCCGGTGACGATCACCCGGCCGTTTTCCGAAAGCGCCGAACCAATGGCTTTGAGCGATTCGTCGCGGGCTGAATCGAGAAAGCCGCAGGTGTTGACGACGACAAGGTCGGCGCCGTCATGCTTGCGCGCGATCTCATAGCCTTCGGCGCGCAGGCGCGTGATGATGCGCTCGGAATCCACAAGGGCCTTCGGGCATCCAAGGCTGACGAAACTGACGCGAGGCGCAGACATGAGAAAACATTCCGGGTTTTTTCGGGATCGGCGGCCAGTACCACACTTATTGCGGCATTGGTATGGGCAGCGGCTGCGGCGAACGCGACCACTGCCTCCGGCAGATACCCATGCTGCTACAGAAGCTGTGGGACCGGCTGCGTCAGCTCACCACAGGACTGACATGCGGCCAGACCTCGACAACGCCGCGATAGACCATATCGATCGCGACGTAGAGAATGATCAGCAAGCCGACATAGGCGATCCAGCGGTGGCGATGCAGCAGCTTGGCAATGAAGCTCGCGGCCAAGCCCATTAAGGCGATTGACAGCACCAGGCCTATGACAAGCACCGGAAAATGATCGCGCGCCGCACCGGCGACCGCCAGCACATTGTCCAGCGACATCGAAACATCGGCGACGACGATCTGCAGGGCCGCCTGGCCGAGCGTCTTGCGCGGCGCCTTGCCACCCACCGTTCTGTCGCTGTTGAGGTCGGAATCGGACAGCGCCTCGGTCGCCTCGAACTCGTCGGCATGCGACGTCCGCAGCTCGCGCCACATCTTCCAGCACACCCACAACAAAAGGATGCCGCCGGCCAGCAGCAGGCCGACAATGGCAAGAAGCTTGACGGTGACGGCGGCAAACAGGATGCGCAGCACAGTCGCTGCCAACACGCCGATCAGGATGGCTTTCTTGCGCTGCTCGACCGGCAGGCCGGCGGCGGCAAGGCCGATGACGATGGCATTGTCGCCGGCAAGCACCAGATCGATGGCGATGACCTGGAGGAGGGCCGTCATGCTTGCAGCGCTGAAAATGTCCATCGACCGGAGCCCCTTGCTGTATCGGCGTGTTCGTCGTCGGATATGCCGACGCCCTAACGTGTATGGTTCCCGCGCGTCAAGAGACTGCCGGCGCAATTCCAGGAAAAGTGCGTAGCGGTTTCCCGTCCGGAATTATGCAAAAACAAAGAGTTAGAGTGGGTCAGCTGCTCTATAAAAAGCTGAACCGTTCTAACGGCCGACGCTGAAAGCCACGGGAATAGGGAAGGTCGTTCTGCCAGAGAGAATTCTGGTCGCAGCGAATTCAGTCGTAGAGATTGTACTTCGCCCAGTCGGCTTCCGGAATCTCGTCGCCGATGCGGTAACGGAACTGCAGGACCTCCATATGGTCCGGCGCCGTCTCGCATTTGAACTTCAGCCGGTACCACTGTCCCTTGCTGCGGAAGGCAGCACCCGGGCTGCGGATGGCATCGGCTTTCATTTCCGGCGTCGCGAAGGCGTAGGCGACGACGCGGTCTGCCTTGTACTTGTGGTCGTCATGGCTGATGCGGTCGAGCACTTCGGCGTCGCATCTCTGCTCCAGCCGGGTCTCCGGGTCGAGTTTCAGCAGGCCGGCGCGCAGGGCGGCGTCCATGGCGTGGGCGGGCCAGGCCAGCGTCACCGAGGCCAGGGCCACAAGGAATAGGTTTTTCATGGGCGGGAGAACGAGCATATTTCGGCTCAGGAATCAACCGGAGTGCCATTTTGGGGCAGCCGGATATGCGCGGAAATCGCCGTTACCCGGGCAGGCGCAGCCGCTTTGATACGTCGCCGGCGCCATTCTTATTTGTCCGGGCTGCCATGCACCGATTGCCTGTTTCGCCGTCTTTGCGCTTCTCGCGATCGCGGCACCCACCGCCACGGCCGCAAGGCGATATAGACAGCGAGGAAGGCTCTTTGTGCAAGGCCGGCCTCGCTGTGCCAGACCTCCCTTATCCCCGCCGCCCGCAAGGCCCTTCGTTGGGTGCTGTTGCGGTCCCAGCGCCGGCTGATGCTGCCCGCCCGGTAGTATTTGTGGCAGAGCACTTGCGGCACGCGGACAAAGCCGCCGAGCAGCGACAGATGCAGAAGCCAGGTCCAGTCGGCGCTGAATTCGCCTTGGCTGTTGGGCTTGATCCCGCCGCTACGGTGGAACGCCCAGGCCCTGAATATCCCACGATTGGGAACCCACCATCCATGCGGCTGGCGCGCCATCGCCCGGCCACGCGCAAAACCGTCCTGCAAGCCCTCCAGCAGGTCGAACTTCCACGTGGCACTTTCGCCGCTGACTTCGATCACTTCGACGTCGCTGAACGACAGTACGGC
Organism: Mesorhizobium sp. LNJC405B00; assembly: GCF_000502615.1. Classification (NCBI taxonomy): domain Bacteria; kingdom Pseudomonadati; phylum Pseudomonadota; class Alphaproteobacteria; order Hyphomicrobiales; family Phyllobacteriaceae; genus Mesorhizobium; species Mesorhizobium sp. LNJC405B00. The sequence continues at coordinate 90,682 of NZ_AYWC01000010.1, forward strand.
CGCGGGATTGGCATCGAGCGCCCGCACCAGCGCCTCGATATAGGTTGGATCGATGACGTCGTCATGGAAGGCAAAGAACATCAATTCGCCGCTGGCATTGGCCATCAGATCGTTGGAGTTCTTCAGCCATCCCAGGTTTTTGTCCCGGCGCAGGATACAGACATCGTCGCGGCCGCCGGCGAAGGCTGAAACGATCTCGAATGTCGCGTCGGTCGAATTGTCCTCGCCGACCAGGATCTCGATATTGTCCCAGGTCTGCGCGGCGAGGCTGTCCAGCGTACGCGAAATGAATGCCGCCGAATTGTAGCACGGCACCAGCGCCGTGACCTTCGGCCGCCAGCCGGATCGAAGCTGGACTTGTTTCTGCGCTACCTGCTTCGCGCCGCCCTGTTCTGTCTCACCCATTCACTCGATCCCGCAGATTTGCCGCGCCAGCCTGTCGGCAAGCCACGGCGCCGTCGAATATTTACCTGTGTCGACCGAGATGTAGTTGCCCAGGCGGTTGACCCCGAATTGGTCGCGGCGATGGATCGTGGCTTTCGGGTCGCTGAGCGAACCACGCCCTTGCGCAAACACGAAGCCGCCGCGTACCTCAAGCTCCTCGGCATCGTCGAACATGCTGGAAACAACGGGCACCAACCGAGTGAGCGTGGCGCGAACGTCGCCGATGAACCGCTGTCGTGCGTCGGCATCGAGCGCTTGTGGCGTTTCGATCGACAATACGCCACTCTCCGCAAGCAACCCGCTCGGGTACCAGGAGAGATAGAAGTTGCGCCCGTCATAGTTTTTTATGTCGCCGAACGGGCCAAGGGCGACGACCGCGCACGGCACATCGACAGGCTGGCTGGTGCGGCCGAACAGGCAAAGCCTGTAGCGGTGCGACCATCCGGGAACCGGCTCGATGCCGGCCGTGCGGTCGACAGCCAGCCGCCCCTCCCAAAGGCAATTGACGACGATGTCGAACGCCTCACTTTTTTCGCCTGCGACCGCCACGCGCCATTTCCCGTCAATTCCGTCCACCGGCTGTGCCGACAGGACTTTGGCCGCCATTCGCAAGCTGGTGTTGGGTTCACTCCGAAGCACGGCGCAAAGCCGGTCGGCAACCCATCGCGTGTTGACGGATCGCTCCGGCACCTGGAAGCCGCCGACGATCTGGTCCGAGTTGGTGACATCGGCCAATTCAGTTTTGGAAAGCCGATTCGATCGCGCCGCCGATACGTCGGCAAGGTAGCTGGTGGCGTCAGCGTGGCTGCGCACCAATACATCTACACGTTCAAAGATCGCCCCCAGCGCCTCGACAGGGACGACCGAGTTGCGATGGACCAGATAAAGGTCTTCCGAAAAGGTCGTGTGCGCTTCCAGATTGCTTCCGATCAGCTCGGAAACAAGCCTGCCGAAACACAGTCCTCCCGAAAGCAGATGCCGGGCGGTCAGCAGCGAGGGATCGTTCCCGTAGAGATAGCCGAGATGAATCTTGCCCTCGTTCCAACGGCTGGCGCAGGCCATCGGCTCGCTCTCCTTGTCGAAGAGGGACACCGCGTAGCCTCTGCGGGCCATCATGAGAGCGAGGCTGGCGCCCATGATGCCGGCGCCGAGAATAGCCATTCTACCGCGAGGCGCTGTCATGTCCTGGCGCGCATCGCGGCCTCTCCTTTCCTGACGATTGTCATCAGGGATACGAGACGTAGTCTTTAGGGTCGTATTCGGTATCGCAGAAAACCAGCAAAGACGGGTTCTCGCCTTTATAGGTCTGCAGCGCCCAAACCGGGGCGTCGACCAGCACCGCGCGGTTCGATGCGGTGAGCGTCAGCCGTTCGATCCGTTCCTGGTAGCGAAATTCGATGCCGATCTCGCCCGACAGCTGCATCATCAATTGCCGGCCCGAGCCGTGTGCATGTCCCCCCCGCGACGTGCCGCGCGGCGCGGTGACGACGAACGCCCGCACGGCTTGGAAATTGTAACCGCTGAACTCGATGGCGGTCAGCATTCCCCTGGGATCGCTATGTAACGAAGTGGGGATCTCGGTGACCTTGCCGCCAAAGAACGTTCGATGCTGCATAACGTAAGCCCGCCAGATGCCGGTCGAAATTTTACCTCAGACTAGCGCTTATATCAAAAGACAGGGAATACAACCACTTAGGCGGTGTTTGGGAACACTGCAGCGGATCGATGTCGAGCTCGGCCTCAGGCCGATAGGTGCCGACTACCGAAGGTCGCCGCGCCGTCACGACTTCTGAGTCGCGGCCGAAACCACGGCTTAAGACCTTGGTCTGAGCGGTCTAGGACCTTTGAGTTCGGAAGGCCGGCCGGTTCCAAGGAGGGTGATCTACTTCAGCAATTTCAAAGAGTTATGCTGGTTGGCGTTTCGCCGGCCGGCCGCTTCGTTCTCGCAATGAAAGCACATCTATATCTAAGTTTACCCTTTGTGTTAGCGATTCCTCATGTTGCCCGCTATAGCGGTTCGTGGCGGTGGCAATCTCGGAGGTAGTTATGACATCCCGAAAGACCCTTTTTGCTGCATTTGCGGTGTTCTCGCTTCTGGTGTCGCCGGCCCTGGCTGCTGCTGGTGGCAACGGCCATGGTAACGGCCATGGCAATGGTAACGGCAATGGCAATGGCAATAGCGGAGGAAACGGTAATGCTGGCGGCAATGGCGGAGGCGGCGGTTCGGTCGGCAAGTCGGCATCCGCCAAGGGCCAGGCCCCTAAGGGCCAGGTCGCCAAGGCCGCTACCCCTTCTGTGTCCAAGGAAAAGAATATCCATGCCAAGCTCGGCCGGTTGAACTCGCTGCAGCGCAACGCCAACGCCTTTATGCACTCCAAGAGCAAGAACTTCGCTGGCGTGCAGGCTTTTGTGACACAGTCGGCAATAGCCAAGAACGCTCAATCGGCGCTCGATGCCGCTAATCAGGCGGTTACCGACGCCAAAGCGGCGCTCGACGCGCTGAATGCGAAAGCGGCTGACCCGAATACCCTGCCCGAAGATGTCCCGACGCAGGCCGACCTCGATGCAGCACAGGCAGCGCTCGATGACGCCACCCAGGATGCGGCCGCTGCTCAGACCGCCGCCACAGCTGCCGCTGCCAACGTCCCATCGATCGATGCAGCCCTTGCCCAAATGGCCAACAAGCCCGTTGACCCTGAGGTGACAGATTGGGCCAATAGCGTACTTGCCGACAAGATCGACCAAGTAGCCGCCAAGCTGGCGCCGGCCGCGCCTTAAGGCCCCATGCGGCGGCAGCGATCCAATCGACGATAAGCCGTCGGGTCCGCCCGGCGGCTGCACCTTTCTCGCCTATCTGCAGCGTTGGTCCCAATGCAGGTCCGAGATTCTGGTCATGGCTATTTTGCGAAATCTCCAGCCGGGCCGCCGTCCTCAAGGCTGAATTCATGCGTGCTTCGCGCATCTTCATCGACCACACGAAACCAATGCTCCTGAAGCGCTCTAGGCGACACCCTTTGGCCCGTGACCTTCTCTACCGCAGATAACGGATCATCGGCGCTCGTGGCCTGAGTTGAGACACACTCCTCTCCATGCCACTCTTCCACCTGGTACTCTGGCATGCCGGCCTACCTACCGCTCCCCAGAGCCTTCGCTTCCCGCTCCAGCGTCTCGCGTCGGTTGCCGTGCTTCGCGATCGATTCCTTGACCTGCTGCGGGGTGATGCCGGCCTTGGTGGCGAAATACTCGACTTCATAATCCTCATCGGCAGAGACGCGGTCCCGATCGCGGAAGCCCGTCTTCGTTTTGCCGTCGGCCATTTGCTTTGCTCCTGGTTTAATGATCAACCGCAACGTGCAGCCGCAGCCTTTTGTTGCAGCGGAGCCCGGATTTCCGAAACGGTCACATGGGAAAACGGCCCTCAGTCGCAGGAGGTGCTGGTGTTGCTGTAACTTTGAACGGAACGGTTCTTCTCCTTGACGGTTGTGACGTGAAGGAGATGCCTCATGTTTGAAAGTGTGATGTGGTTGATCGTCGTTGCTGGTGGGCCACTGTTGCTGGCCCTATTGATGGCATACGTTCTTATGACCCGACGCCACCGTGGTCCTGCAGAACGCATGGAAAGCGACCGCGCGACCAAACGGCTCTATCGCCAGGACGAACGTTGATCCTGAGGCTGGCGCAACGTTTGCGCTCACGCTGGCCCGCTGCCTCGCGGTGGCAGGCTTCTTCGTTTTAGGAAGTTAGGAATAACTTAGGAAAGATTTGGCCCTCTTTGAAAATACAGAGGCAATTCAGCACGGTAGCCAAATATCTGGCGGAGGGAGTGTCCGTCTCCGCCCAATCCGAGGGTGTCCAAGGTGGTCTCGCTTGATGCCTGAAACCCTTGCAATCTCTGCTTTACAGTTCCGATAGTGTCTAAGGGGGTCTTGCCAAATCCAATGGCAAATTGTACGTAGGGCTGTCCGCAAGGAGAGTTCGAATGCAAATCAACCGCCTGTCCGTCAAAGCCGTCGAGGCTCAAACCAAGCCCGGTCTCTATGCCGATGGGCTCGGCCTTTACCTCCAGGTGGCGAAGGGTGGAGCCAAGAGCTGGATCTTCCGCTACATGCTCGCCGGCCGGCCGCGCAAGATGGGCCTAGGCTCGGTCAACACCGTGTCGCTGAAGCTGGCTAGGGAGCGGGCAGGGGAGGCGCGGCTCAAGCTCCTCGATGCTGACGACCCGATTGAGAAGCGCAAGGCGGAGCGGCTGGAGAAGCTGGCGGCATCAGCAACCGCTCTGTCGTTCAAGGAAGCGGCCGAGGCCTATATCAAAGCACACCGCTCGGGATGGAAGAACATCAAGCACGCCGGGCAATGGAAGGCCACGCTGGAGGCTTACGTCTATCCCGTGTTCGGTGAGCTTGCTGTCGGCCGCGTCGACGTGGGGCTGGTCCTCAAGGCGCTGGAGGCGATCTGGACGACGAAGCCGGAAACGGCAACGCGCGTGAGGGGTCGCATCGAAAGCATTCTGGACTGGGCAACGGCGCGCGGTTACCGCCATGGCGACAATCCGGCCCGGTGGCGCGGCCATCTCGACAAGCTCCTGCCGGCCCGTAGCAAGGTCGCCAAGGTCAAGCACCATGCCGCGCTGCCATATGCCGAGATCGGCGCATTCGTGGCCGAGGTCCGCCACATGGAAGGCACCAGCCCGAAGGCGCTTGAATTCGCCATCCTGACCGCAACCAGGACCGGCGAAGTCGTCGGCGCCCGCTGGCAGGAGATCGACACCGACAATGCCCTGTGGACCATCCCCGGCGACCGAATGAAGGCAGGCAGGGAACATCGCGTCCCGCTGTCCGATCGAGCGCTTGAAATTCTCAAGGCCCTTCCCCGCGAAAAGGGTAATGATGCCGTGTTCATCGGCGACAAGGGCGGCAAGGCGCTGTCGAACATGGCGCTCCTGATGACGCTACGCCGCATGGATCGCGACGACCTCACCACCCACGGTTTCCGCAGCACCTTCCGCGATTGGGCGGCGGAGCAGACGGCGTTCCCGAACGAGATGCTTGAAATGGCGCTGGCGCACACTGTCAGCGACAAGACCGAAGCCGCCTATCGCCGCGGCGACCTCATGGAAAAGCGCCGCCGGCTGATGGACGACTGGGCGGCATATTGCGCAACCACCAAGCCAACGGCGTCGAATGTCACTCCTATCAGGAGCGGCGCAAATGTCTGAGTGGTGTTCGGAGGCCGAAGCATTTGCGCGAGCCGAAATTCGTTTTCCCGGGGTCTCATCGATCAGACCCGCGCTCGCGTATGCCATCGACGCAGGCCAGATAGCGAAGCGCGGCGGTCGCCGGGCAAAGCGCCGGCTCGATTTCATTCCAATTCTCAGCCCTGGCGAGAATGCCCCAGGCTATTGGGACGACCGTGCAGTAGAGATAAATATTCGAGACTTGGAGCATTGGCTGCAGAAGATGGCCGGCACGTCTGAAAAGGCATCCGGGAAAAATGCCGATCGATCATTCACGACCGCTGATGCTCCGCTGGTCGAGAAGATGAGGCCGCATGTGCAAGGTGGCATGTCGCCAAGCGCGGCCGCGCTACTTTTCGTTGATGAGGCAACTGGCGGCGGTGAGACCGTGAGCAAGCAGCGGCGGCTGCAAAGGGCGTACAGCAAGGTTTACGGAGTGACGTAGCGCTCCCTCAAACTCCGATGCTCCGTTCGGCGCTGTTGGACATCTTGGGCCTGTTTTAGAAACAGGAGCGACCCCAATGGTCCAGAACATCCTCAGGCGCGAAGACGTAGAGCGCGCCACCGGGCTCCCCCGGTCAAGTCTCTACGCAGCCATCTCCGCAGGAACCTTCCCCAAACCAATCAAGCTCGGCGCTCGCGCCGTGGGCTGGCTGGAGGAAGACATCGCCAAATGGCAGAAGCAGCGCATTGACGCGAGCGGGGTGGCGGCATGACCACCGACCACGAACATAGCGCCGCCATCGAGGAGGCTGCAGCCTGGCTGCGGTCCGATAATCGGGACCGTATCGGCCGGCCCATCATCCCCCACCTCAAGCAGACCTTCGGCCTGACCGCCGCCGAGGCGATAGAGGCGATCCGCGAAGCCAATCTTCGGCATCAGCGTGCAGCATGAGACATCCAGATAAACGAAACGCCGCCCTGGCTGGCACCAGGAACGGCGTTGATAGAACCGGCGCTTCCGAAGGCAGCCTCCCGGCAATTTATCCCACCTTCAGCCGCACCGCAACGGACTTCGCTACAGCGCTTGTCGCGCACCGCTGGCACCTGCCCGCGACGACGGCTCGAGTTGTGGTTGAGCTTGCCTGTCTGGGAGGCCGCTCATGACCTCGCCAGCAACGAAGTGGAAGAATGCCCACCCGAAAGCCGTATGGGCTCAGGCGGCTCTGCGATCGGCGCTCAGGCGGGGCCTGATCATTCAGGAGGCGTGCAAGGAATGTGGATCTTCGCACGCCGAGGCTCACCATCCCGATTATGACCGGCCGCTTGCTGTCGACTGGCTTTGCCGGCTGCATCATCGGCACGTGCACATCCGGATGAAATGCGAGGCCGTATCATGACCGAGCATTTTCAACCGGGATTGAAAAAGGGTCGAGGCATGGCGCAGGCCTCGCTCGACCTGATCACCGCGATGCACCAGATCGCCGAAAAGGTGCAACCGATCACGGGTCGGGGCATCGGCTACAAACTGTTCACGACTGGGCTCAGCCCGTCAATGTCAACGAACGATATGCAGAAGGTCTATCGGCTGCTGCGGATTGCCCGAGAGCAGGGCGACATATCCTGGGATTGGATCGTTGACGAGACGCGGGAGTTGGAGCGCGTTTCCACTTGGGATGATCCCGCTGAGTACGCCCGGGCTGTAGCCCGGTCATATCGTCGGGATTTCTGGAATCAGCAGCCGCATAGGGTCGAAGTCTGGTCTGAGAAGGGAACCGTTCGTGGTGTCCTGAAGCCGGTGCTCGACCACTACGCTGTCGGTTTCCGGGTCATGCACGGCTTCGCCAGCGCCACCACCGTCAATGATATCGCCAAGGACGACGATGGCCGGAATCTGGTTGTCCTGTATTGCGGCGATTTCGACCCAAGCGGCATGTACATGTCGGAATGTGACCTTCCGCGGCGAATTGAGGAATACGGTGGCCACCACGTCAAGTTCGTCCGCATAGCGCTGACCAGTCAGCAGACGGTAGGGCTTCCGTATTTCCCGGCATCCGACAAGGTCGCTGACAGGCGCCACGCATGGTTCGTCCAAAACCACGGGTCAAAGTGCTGGGAGCTGGACGCGATGGACCCGCGCGACCTGCGCAACTGTGTAGAGCGGGAGATCAAAGCGCTGATAGAGCCACACGCCTGGGCGCGCTGCGAAACTGTGAACGCGGCTGAGCTGGAATCCCTTCAGTCAATCCTAACCGGTTGGAGGTCGTCATGAGCCGAGATTTCGCGCCTGTCTCGCCCGCGATTTGGACGTCGCCGGCTTTCCTGTCGCTGGACAGTGACGGCCGGCAACTGATGCTGTTTTTCATCAGCGGCCCTCACCAGAACAGCGCCGGTTGCTGCAGGGTCAGGGAAGGCTACGCGCTGGCCGATCTTCTGTGGCAGCCCGAACAGTACCGCGCAGCACTCGCGAGCGCTGTTGCGGCCGACCTGGTGCTTCATGACCCGAGGACCGAAGAAACCTACGTGAAGAAGTGGTTCAAGCACAAAGGCAACATCCCGACGAACAAGGATCACGCCAAGGGCACCATGAAGATCATCGCCAACATCGACAGCGACGAGATCAGGGAACTGGCCGAGGCCGACTTCATGGCGACAGAGTGGGGCGGCAAGGCGGCGGCCGGACCGAACCCGCTTGACCAGACCTTAGACGCGCTCGCCCGGTCGAGAATGCTCAACAACCGATGAATCGCCCGACACACTGTGGACAGGCTCCCCACAGTCTGTCGACACACAGAGACAGAACCGAACCGAGACAGGGACACGAGACATGAAACCGAATGTGCACATGAGACCGAACGGAGACCATGAACCGAAAGGAAAGAGAAACAGAACTCGGACATGGACCTCCGCATGCAGGCCAGTGTCTTCAAGAGCCAATTGCTCTGAGTTTGAAGGGTAATCGCCAAGGGCTTCGAGAAAGATAGAGAGGATGGCCGGATTACATATTGAATCCCGGCCATCCGGATGCAGCTCTAGGCAGCCAACTGCAAGGCGATCCGAATGATTTCGCCAACCTTCGAGGTATTTCCGTCAAGCGCATAAAGGAGCACCGCGACAACCAATATCGTGATTAGGCGTGAGGCAAGTTTGTCAAACATGAAGACCTCCTTTGTTTTGACGCCTGAAGATTCGCACGGTGCACTCACCGAAAAATCACGGATGGCTTGAAACTCACGCGAAGAGCGCGCTTTTTCTGCCACCTCTCACCGAAGCAGCAAGACAGGCCTTCTCAGCCCGGCAGCGGAGGGTATCTCCGCCCGATATCCTTTCATCACAAGGCTTTCAACGGCACACCTTGCATTTACGTACAAGTTGACGCACATTCGACGAACCGATTTGGAGCGTCGAAGTGCTAGCCATCAACCCCGCTCAAGCGCCTGACATGGCCCGCAAGTATGGCGGCCTTGCTCAAGGCATGCTGGACCGTCGCACGCGCGAGTGGCGCCGCCGGCAGGAGCTTGTCGACATGTTCGCTCAGGCTCTCGGCGGAGCGGACACGCTGACCCCGGTAACGCTCTCCAAGGTGCAGATCGCAGCCGAGCTCTCCGTTGCCGCCGAGCTTACCCGAGTGCGCTTCATGGCCGGCGAGAACATCAGCCCTGACGACGTGGTGCGCACCGCCAACCAGGCAGCGCGGGCAGAGAAGGCGCTCGGCATCGGAACCAAGGCCAGCACCGCACCGCTGACGCTCCGCGAGCGCATGATGCAGGAGCAGCAAGCTTGAGCATCCTCGCCCCGTCCCCGCTCGACTTCTTCGCCCGGCTCAACTGGATCGACGGCCGGCCGCTCATGGACACCATTGAGCCCTACAGGCGCGAGTTCCTTCTCAAGGCGCTCTACACCTTCCGCGACAACGGCACGCCCCTGTACAACCTCGTGCTGTCGGGCAGGGCCAAAAGAACAACAAGACCACCGACCTTGTGCTGGCGAGCTTCTACCGCCTGCTGGTGTGGGACAGCGAGCACGGCAACGACGTCAACCTGCTGGCCAACGATGAAGGGCAGGCCGGCGACGACCTGGAGCTTGCCAAGAAGCTGGTGGACGCGAACCCTGTCGAACTCGGCCATGAGGTGCACAAGCAGGCCAAGGGCATCAAGCGCCGCGACGGGCGCGGGCAGATGCGCGTGCTGCCTTCCCGTGACGCTCTCGGCCAGCACGGCAAGACGGCCTCGCTCAACGCCTATGACGAGATCCACGGCTATCGGCATTGGGACATCTTCGAAGCGCTCGCGCCCGACCCGACACGCGCCGACGCGCTGCAGTGGATCACGTCCTACGACACGATCTATTCCAGCCCAGGCGTGCCGCTCTACGACCTCAAGATACTCGGGAAGGCGGGCAGCGACCCCCGCATGCTGTTCTCGTGGTATTCAGGCGACCTCTGCACCGACCCGGCGCTGGCCGAACTGCCGCAGGAGCAGCGGGCCAATCCTTCGATGGATTCATGGCCGGAAGGCCCAGCATACCTCGAGCAGCAGAAGCTTCGCCTTCCGACCCACAAGTATCGCCGGCTGCACCTGAACCTGCCTGGCGCGCCCAACGGGGCCTTTCTCGACGGCGATATGGTCATGCGCTCGATCGTGCCGACGCTGCGCTCTATCCCGCCTGAGAAGGGCATTAAGTATCGCGCCTTTGTCGACATGAGCGGCGGCAGTTCGGATGATGCCACACTGGCGATCGGCCACATGGATGGCCGCAACCGGCGCATCCTCGACCTGCTTGTCTCGCAGGACGGATCGGCGCCATTCAACCCGCAGAAGGCAGTCGAGAAGTTCGCCCGCGCCATGAAGGTCTACGGCATCCGCAAGGCAGTTGGCGACAACTATGCCGGCGAGACGTTCCGTTTTGCGTTTGAAGGGCAGGGCATCAAGCTCGTGGCCTCCGAATGGAGCCGCACCGAGATTTACGAGGCTTTCGAGCCGCACCTTAACGCGGGCGATATCGAGCTGCTCGACGTGGGCAAGTTGCAGGAGCAGTTGCTCACGCTCGTCGTGCGCGGTGCGCAGATCGATCACCAGATTGGCGACCATGACGACTGGGCCAATTCGGCCGCGGGCGTTCTCACCCTCGATTTCAACAAGGACGATGAGGACGACGGTTGGCCGGTAGCGCCACCGCACGGCCACACCGGCAAAATGAGCGATCCTTTGGAGGCATTCCGATGAGCACACTTGGCGAAGTTTTCGGTTCGAATGGCCGCGAGCGCCCGAACCCATTCAAGCGCGATGCCGAGGGCAAGATCGTCAGCGTATCGGCGATCTCCGCCGCGATCCGGGAGAACCCGACGCGCGCCATCCAGCTTTGCAAGGCAGCCGGGGAAAACCTCGATGCCTGGTTTCCGATGAACCCTCGCTGAAGGAGCCCGACAATGCCCGTTTACGCAGGACCAGCCAACGCGGCAAAGCTGCGCAAGGAACAGAAACAGCGCGAAGCGCAGGCCAAGGCGCGCCAGGCGCAGGCCCTTGCGCACGCCAGCCGAAAAGGAACTCGGAAATGACCCTGCTCTTGTCTGCCCACACCGAAGCGCTTCACGCTGCCCGGACATCCGGCGAGTTCGCGGCGGTGATCTCCGCGCTCGACACCGACATGAATTCCGCCATCGGCCGCAAAGCCGAGCTTGAGAAAGCCGAGGACAAGGCCATTTTCGGCGATGGTGATCTGGCCGAAGTCCGCGCCGATCTCGCCGCCTGCATTTCCGAGATTGCACTCTACGAGAAGGCGATCGAGGGCGCCGACATCCGCCGCATTGAGGCCGCGAAGAACGAGGCCGCGATCGATATCGAGGCGCTGGGCAAGGATGCAAAGGCCAAGGCGGCCGACCTTTCGAAGCGCTGGCGCCGTGTCGCCGGGCTCATCGAGGAGGTTCGAGGCGAACTGTTCGAATGCGATGCACTGAAACGGTCTTTGATGGCGACGGATGGCGACTTCGAGCGGGCGCGGCGTCCTGACCTGCGCATCAACCTCAACAGCGTTCGCCGCGAAGCCATGGCTGGCAAACGCGCGGCCTCACCTGAGCGCCTGAGCCGGTCGGCTGTCCTTGTCGACAAGACGCTCCTGTCGTTCTTGAGCCTCGGTGGTCCGCTCGATGGTCGCGCCACGGTGCGCGCCAGCCTCAACCCGACCGTGCGCAAGGGCGACACGCATCATCCCGGTCAAGGCGAGGAGGCCTGATCCATGGAGGGCTACGGTTTCCAATTCTGCGGCAACTGCCTGGGCGACATCGTACCGAACGGCAGTGACGTCCAGGTCGACCCGTCGCTTGAGATTCGGCCGCTGGATGTCGTGGCCGTTCTGCTCGATCCCGAAGCCGGCGGGGCGTTTGCTGGTTTCATCAACAGCATCGGCGCCGGCGGCTTCATGGGCGTCTGCAAAATTTATCTTGGCTCTCATGTGTCGCGGCATGGCGAAGCAATCCACCTGGTCGCACAGTTGAACCCACCGTTGATTTCCCCGATTCCGGTGAGCGCCATCAAGGCCATGCATCGCTGCACGGAGGCAGGCGTCTTGATTGAGAAGGCTCCGCTCTCTGCCGAAGACGTGGCCGCGATGGATCTGCTGGTGCCGTTCGTCACCTCGGGAGACGCCCGATCGCCGATCAATCCCGCTTGGCAGCCGAAGGGATACCCGCAATGACCGTGCACCCGCTCCAGCTCGTCGGCGGCATGACGGTGTCGGCAGTTCCTGACATGGCCAAGGTGGTTTTCAGCCACGGTCTCACCAGCACCTTCAAGGATGGCTTTGTCCCGCTGGTGACAAATTTCCGCACGTTCAAGCTTGCGGCCCAGGAGGTGAAAGAGGCGGGAACAGCCCTCGACCTGGTGCTGGATAGCCGGGTTATGGCCATGGCTGACATCACCGACGATTTTGGGCGGCACACCGCCTTTGAACGTGGTCTCACGGCGCTGTCGTCACGCTTCGGCGTGGTGTCCCTGATGGCGCCTTGGAACGCCTGCCTCAAGCAGTTCTCGGGGCTCGTCACGATGACGAACATCATGCGCGCCTCGCAGCGCGTCGTTGAGGGCAAGGCGACGGCCAGAGACATCAGGAGCCTCGCATCATCCGGCATCGATGCCGATCTGGCCGCGCGCATCGTCCAGCAATACGCCGAACACGGCGATGAGCAGAACGGCATCCTTTTTGCCAAGGCAGGGGATTGGACCGACCGCGGCGCCATTGACGCATTCCGCACGGCCGTCGTGCGTGAAGTCGATCGCATCATCGTCACCCCTGGGCAGGACAAGCCCCTGTGGATGAGTACCGAGCTCGGCAAGACGGTATCCCAGTTCAAAAGCTTCGCCGTCTCGAGCATGCAGAAGACCATGCTCGCTGGCTTTCAGCAGCGGGATGCCGCCACCCTCAACGGCGTGCTCCTGTCGCTCGGTCTTGGCGCTTTGACATACTGGGCTCGCGAGACAATCGCCGACCGCGAGACGTCGGCCGACCCGAAGGTGTGGGCTGTCGAGGCGCTGGACTGGTCCGGGCTGACAGGGTGGGCGATGGATGCCAACGGCGTCGTGGAGAAGGCCACCAGGGGCAAGTTGGGCCTTTCCATGCTGACGGGAAAGCAGATCTCTCGATATGCCTCCAGGAACACCGCTGGCGCGCTGCTAGGCCCAACGCTGGACATGGCAGGCGACGCTTTTCAGATTTCCGGCGCCATCTCCGCAGGCGACTTCAAGCGGAGCGATGTGCACACCCTGCGCAAGCTGCTGCCGGCTCAGAACCTTTTCTACATCCGTACCCTTTTCGACAGGGTCGAGCACGCCGCTGGCGATGCCTTGGGCCTGCCGGAAAGCGCCAAATCATCCGGGGGAGCCCGGTAGCCAGAAACGACCCTTAGGCAAGGTCTATCGGCCCGTCGTGATGACGCGCCCGTCCCGTTGAAGGAGCCTTCTCTATGCCCCGACCCACAACTGCCGCCGTCCGCCTGCTCACCAGCGCGCGTGAACCTGTCCGCCTCTGTGCCACAACCAACATCGACGTCGACACCGGCGGTCTCCAGACAATCGACGGCGTGCTGACTGAGGTCGGCGACCGCATTCTCCTGACCGGTCAGACCGACGGGTCCGAGAACGGCATCCGCACCGCCAGCACCGGGCAGTGGTATCGTGCGTCCGACGCGCGCACCGCCCGCACTATCCAAAAAGGTACGACCGCCTACGTCCAGGAAGGGACGGCAAACGCCGGGAAGACGTTCACCTTCAACACGCTCGACCCGGTGGTTGGCGACACCAACTTGGACATCACTGCTGATGAAACACCGATCGCTGCCGACGTGCTCACGACGCGCGGTGACCTCCTATTCCGGAATGCAACTGAGCCGGCGCGCCTGGCTGCATCCACCGCGGGCTACCTGCTGCAGACCAATGGCGCTGGGGCTGACCCGTCTTGGGCCGGCTTCCTTCAGGCCGGCACCAGTGCCGTTACGCGCACATGGCAGGACAAGGCGCGCGAGCGCATCAGCGTCAAGGACTTCGGCGCTGTCGGGAATGGCGTGACCGATGACACGGCGGCCATTCAGGCAGCGGAAACTTATCGCGCGACGGTCGGTGGTGAATTGGTTTTCCCGCCCGGCACCTACCAGATCAGCGCGGCAAGCATCACTGTCAACCGCGCGAATGGCGGCGCTTGGCGCGGGATCGGTGAAGCCATGCTCCGCGCTTCGGCAAACACAACGTTCCTGTGCATCCTGACGGGCGCGGTCGCTGGAACGACCAATAAGCCATTCCTGATAACCGGCATTCACTTCCACGGTGGTGGTTTTACTGCGTGCCGAGGCGTTCACGAAACTACCCCATATGGGACGACCATCGAAAACTGCACCTTCACGCAGATGGCGTTTGCGCGTCCTTCGTCGGCGGTTCTGTTTTGGCAACGCAGACCGGATGGATCCAGATCAGCAACGTCCGCCAGTATGGCGGTGGATCATGGGCCTTCTACGGCTTCGACGACACGAAGTACCTATTCCACATCGAGATGAACAACATTCATCAGGTGGGAACGAGTAGCGCCGCCAATTGGGAGAATGACTTTTGGATCGAGGGCCGCCGCGCCGTTGGCCTGTCGATCAACAATTGCTGGTCTGGTTCCCTTGATGGTGGAGCCGCTGGCCTCCGCCTCCGTGGCGATTGCCAGGGTGTGTTCGTAACGAACTCAACGTTTGTCTGGCCGACAATCGGCATCCAGGCCCTTACTTGGACCGATTCGCTCAAGCCGGCCTATGTCTACATGTCGAATGTCGGTGTGGATCAGCATACGACCAGCGGCGCGGAGATCGAGGGGCGCACATGGTTTATCACAAATGCGAATTTCGCGAACGGCTACGCCCACACCAACACCGGGCAGGCGTGCCTGATCAAGTCGACGAGCACGGACATAGTGATCCAGGACGCACTTTTTGCCTACGATCAAAAATCTGGCCTCGTGGTGCAGAACGGCGCGAAGAAAGTCCGAGTGGGGAACTACACGGCCGAAAATAATAATCAGGCGGCGGGCGCGTTCTACGACGTCGACCTTGGCGCGTCACCCTATGCCGACGTTCGGCTTTTCGGTAAGAACGTGCTCGGCACGGCGGGCGTCAATGCCACCGGCCAGCGCCTGGTGAATGGCGTTACCTCGGACATGGTGTCGGCTAACGTCACGCCGGCCTCCACGACAGCCGTCACGACCGCTGAAGACCTGATGACCTACAGCATCCCCGCTGCTGCGCTTAAGGTTGGTCAGCGCGTTCGCATCAGGTCCTGGGGCACGACTGCCGCCAATGCGAACACCAAGACCGGCCGGCTCTGGTTCGGCGCGACCAACATGGGCGGCTGGTCTACGACGCTCAACGCCATCGGGTGGGAGGTGAGCTCCGAGGTGCTCGTGACTGGCGCTTCGGCGGAGACCTACAGGCGCACGACAGTCGGAGGAAGCAGCATCTCGCAGGTCGTAGGCGGCACAGGTGCCGAGGCCACCAGCGGAGCAATCGTCATCAAGTTCCAAGGGCAGAACGGCGTCGCGAGCGCTGGCGATATCACCTGCCAGGGCTTGACGGTCGAGATAGTGGACTAGGCCACTTTGGGCGCGGGCCTCGGCGCTGCAAGCAGGCGCCGGGTCTTCTCGCCCATGGCCATGCCCGGGACTTCGACAGCAAGGTGAGTGATCCACGCGAGGGCGATGGCTATGGCGATCGACGTGACGCTGTAGACTGCAAAGAGCGAAAAGGGGTTGAGGTCTAGCGACCTTACCCCGAGCTTTGCGACGATCAGCGCGCCCGCGAGGTGAAGTAGGTAAAACGGGTAGCTGATCCGCCCGAGGAAATGGGCGAAGCGATTCGCCGTCAGCCAGATCGAATTGCGTGAAATGTAGGCAACTACACAAACCGCTCCCGCCATCTGCCAACAACGCATTGCAAAGCCCTGGCCGAGCATGAAGTCAGCCGTCATCAGGGCGACAAGCCCGAGCACAGCGGCAACGCGGGTGATCACGGTGGCCGGCAGATCGTCGATGATCGCGCCAAGGGCAAAGGCGCTCATGAACAGCGGAACCGGGCGATGGTCGAAGTAGGAAACTGCGATCGTAGCGGCTACAAAGGCATAGAAGAGCGCCGGGTGTATTCGCCTGCCTGTCGCTGCGGCGTAGACCCAAAGGCTTCCCCAGACCTCGATCTGCAGTGTCCACAGCACCCCGTTTAGAGAGGTGTCGTACAAGATCGACGCGCCGAGGATCTGCGACCAGGTGCTTGCCGGCGTCAGATAGCCAATGATGAGTGCTGAGGCGGCCGCCACCGGGAAAAGGCGGAAAGTTCTTCGGACGATGTAGGCCACAATGCCATCGTCTCGGCTCCTAAGCGACCGGGAAAGCACCAGACCCGACAGAACAAAGAACACGATAACCGCAGCGTCGGCATGAAAGACGATGTGCAGGAGCCGAAAAACGCCATCCTGCAGCGTCGCGTCCGGTGCTGTTTCGATCGTCATACGCAACGCTGGGCCAACGCCACCGATAGCGGTAGCGCAATGCCCGACCGCCACGCTGAGCGCTGCCAGCCCGCGAAGCGCGTCCAGATCGTAATTTCGCTGCGCCGCCATTAACTGGCTTGAGCCTGAGCTACGGGACTAACCAAATATGCCCATTTGGCGATTGGCCGCCAGTATCTCACATAGAGCCATTGCTCCAGGGGGCCAAACAAAAGGCCGCCTGCCAGCCCTGCGCACAGCATAGTGACCACCATCGCCCAAAGCGGCCAGCCTGGCGCCAAGGTATAGATCGCGGAGATGATCGACAGATGGGCGAGATAGAGCCCGTAGGAATAGTCCCCTGCCTTTGCCAACCATTTCGGCACTAAGCCGGAGTCGATTTTGAGGGCGACGAATACCGCCGAAGCACTCAGGACAGCGAGCCCGAGGTAAGTTCCGCTCCAGGCGTTGGCGTACAAACTCATGATGGAAGTGAGGAATACCAAGGTAAAAAACGGTCGCCAGTCCTTTGTCATCATACCCGACGCCATCACGTAACCGATGACGAAGAACACATTCACGCCTACGAAGGGGATCTGGATAGCGGTGGGGTTTGGCACAGGGACGCGGACGCCGGCGGCGGCAACAACGAGGATGATCGCCGCCCACCCCACAGCCAGCCACATTCTCACCAGATGCGATGTGCGGCAGAGCAGGGCGATCCAAAGCAGGAAATAGAACTGCATCTCGTAAATCAGCGTCCAATAGGGGATATTGAACGTGGAATTGAGATCACCGGTCGGAAGCAGAAGCAGGGAAGCATCCGGTCCGACGTGGGGGCGTGTCCCTGCGATCCACAGTACGACATAGGCGAAGACGAGGGCGAGGAAGAAGGCAGGGTATATTCGTGTCAGGCGCGCAAGAGCAAAGGCCGTCGGCGCTTCCTTCGACACCAGTGCCATGACTGCGCCGGAAATGACGAAGAAGATGAAAACACCAGTGGTGCCAAGCTGGAGATGCCGAAAGCCGAGCGTATCAGATCCTGTCGCAAGGCCGGAAAAATAGCCCACATGTTGAATCACAACCAATAGGGCAGCGATAGCTCGTAAAGCCTGCAGACCGGTGTAACGTTGCTCTTTGTTGTTGCCTCCCATCTTTTGCCGATACCACAGAGAAACGCCTGTAGCCAGCAGCCAAGGGTAGTAGCTAGACCTTATCGACAAGTGGATTCTTCCGCTTTGGCGCGACGTAGCTCTCGACCAAGCGAACATGCTCGACGTCGACAGTCACCAACGGCCGGAGGCTGACGGTTACCTTGTCCCCGTCGATGTGTGTGACAGGGCCGATCATTTCCATATGCTGGCCAATCACAGCCTTCGAAGTCGAATCGACCACCGAATGCGGGAAGTCATAGGACGGGATTGTCACGCTTATGCGATCGGGCGTCACCCGACCGCGCACAACCGCGGTGACGGCGACCTCATCGCCAACTTTGATACTACCCCGAGCCATGTCTAAGATTCTGGAGCAGCGGGAGCTCGCGTCAAGATGAGCGGCTGGCAAGCTTATGTGGTTAGCGCCCCGTGCAGCCATGTCAGGAATTCCGGCATATTTGCCAGCCCGGCCTTGATAGCGTCCAGCGTTAGGGCCTTCGTCGCCTCGGCCGGCAACGCCTTGATCTGGTCGACAAGTTTTGTTCGAACACTGGCCGGTGCATCCGATTTTTCGATCCGGTCGATAAGGAGAGCTTTGATCGTGTCCTCGTGAAGACGGATCGTCACAACCCCAAGGATAGCCGACAAGCCGCCATCGTCCGCAAGGAAATCCATGCCAGCAGCAGTGATGCGTGACCCTGTTGGAGAGGCAGGCGAATTAAGGGTCCGCGTCCATTTGGCGTCCGCCAAGCCGTGGTCGCAGAGGTAATATAGGTTTGCAGCAAACATGGCGGTGTCCACGCCATCGATGCCAGGAAAACGTCGGATCGGTTCTGGATAAGCCTCCGCCATTGCTCGCAGCATCGTCTGCTGCAGGTCGCGGTCGAGCCTCATCGCGTCATTCCCCCTCACCAAAAACGAGCATCGCGCGCAAGCTTCGCCCCCGCAAGGGCGCGCTTGAATTTTTAAGGATGTAGGCGCATCATCGTCCGTGGGTGTGAGAACCCGGACTGCGATCGACCGGTGGAGCCTTGGCGGGCTCGGTCTCTCTTGGCAGAAAGACCCCGGTTTAAAGTTTCCAGAACTCTGGAAACAACGGACGTGCTTGGCGGCACGGCTCCGAACCCGACCTTTATGGCCGGGGGCGAGCGTGCTGTCCAGAGGGAAACCTTAAAAGCGTTCGACCTGTCTCGCGGCAGGTTCTCACCCCCCGGCTATCGGTCCGCCACCGATGATGGCGAAATGCCCACAATGGGCAATTTGCCGCCGGCTGTGAGAGGCCGGTTTCAAACCGCGAGTGATAGACAATGACCACCATCCATCAACCTGAAATGCGCCGTGAAGACGGGGCAATCTTCCTCACCGTGGCGGAAAACGACCGCCTGGCTATCGCAACCTCGATCGAGCGGCTGATTGACCTGCTCGACGCCATGAGCCCGGATCCTGACCTCGAGGAAAGCCTCGGATGGGGATATGGCAGCCAACTGGAGTTGCACGCCCAGGACGGCGAGCGCGAGGAAGAGAACGAGCACGGCGGCGACATCAACGATGAACGTCACGATGCACTGGACGAGGGCGATTCGGAACCCTTCCTTGGCTGGCGGGAGCAGTGCTGCCAGAGCGGTGTCGGCACAGAGGAATGGAACGGCAGCGATGATCAGGGCGGCGTGAGCGGCCCCTGTGACGGCTTCCGAGGTGACGGTGTACTTGCTGGAAGGACGGTGTTGCGGGAGCTACAGCGCCGCCGGCCGGACGTGAAGCAGAGGCACGTCCCCTCAATACCGGCCTATGGGACGCGGGCACTGGTCGTGAATGGCCTCAACATCACCGGGGCGCCATCCGCCAAGGCCTCAGCCGTTCGCGTAGTGCCAGGCAAGGTCAACGTGGAAGACCACGACTGGATCGTTGAAGCCTGCCCGCAGATCGACCCAGCCCACTGGCGCGCATACCTGACCGCGAAGGGCTTCTGAACATCTTTCGCCACGAAAGAAGTTGGCCCGCTGCCTTACGGTGGCGGGCTTTCTCGTCGCCGTGGTGCGATTTAGTAGGTGGCTATTATTCAGGCGGTGGCTTGTAAGTTTGTAGAGCCTTCACCGATTCAATCACCGTATCCATCTTTTTTGAGAGGTCTTGGATGTCTTTCGATTGCTGTACGTTTTCGGTAGAAAGCCGGTCGATACCAAGCTTGCGATCGACCGAGGCGACGCCGACCTCAACGCCACCGCTGAAACGGTCTCCGCCAAACGCCAAAAGAGCAACGAGTAAACCCATCACCGCCAAGGTCGATGCAACAGCCGAGGTCAGCAAATACGATGTGCTTGGCATATGACGGAGCGTTTCTTCGATGCGACCCAAGGTCCCATCGATCCTAGCCTCGCTGGCGCTCAACTTTGCGTCCAGCTCTTCTCTTGAAACGGCTGTCATGCCTTCAGATGTAGGCCCGTCGCCCCCGCTTGTCGAGGAGCCGAGAACGGAGCGCGGCTTGTAACGGTGATCACGGTCAAGTCTGTAGGGTTCAGCCACGACGATTGATCTCCCAACGTGCAATCGGGTCCCGGTTGAATAATCGGGTGAGACCACAATTCGTGCAGCTTATAATTACTACCGGCAGGTAGTTTTTCAACTCATCGTCAGGCACTCCAGCTGACATTGCCAATTCTGATTTATGCAGCGTGCCAGACACATCCCAATCGTCTACACCGCAGACCGGGCAAGGCAGATCCTTGGATCCCGACTTTTCCGTGATGAAGGCGATCACGGTCTCGGCAAGAATAGGCGTCTGGACTTTCTCCGCCACCTCGTCATCGATATCGCGTCCAGATGAGTGAACGGGCATTTGCTATTTTCCCCCTAAACGCGCGGCCATTCGTCCAGAGTATTGTGCCCAGATCAAGTATCAGCGCAAGTCACCAAGATCCGACTGATTCTCGCGTTGAACTGGCGTAGGACCGTTCTTCCTTGGGCTATACGTCAGTTTGTACGCAAGCCCAAGAAAAAGGCACAAACAACAA
This sequence comes from Mesorhizobium sp. LNJC405B00, assembly GCF_000502615.1. Lineage (NCBI taxonomy): Bacteria > Pseudomonadati > Pseudomonadota > Alphaproteobacteria > Hyphomicrobiales > Phyllobacteriaceae > Mesorhizobium > Mesorhizobium sp. LNJC405B00. Next base: position 111,464 of record NZ_AYWC01000010.1, read on the forward strand.
TAATTTCAATGGCATCTGGCGGAGGGAGTGGGATTCGAACCCACGGTGGGCTTGCACCCACGCCGGTTTTCAAGACCGGTGCCTTAAACCGCTCGGCCATCCCTCCAACGTGACTTTTCAATCATCTAGGAACATCAACCGACCCAGTGAACGACAGTTGGTATCGAATGATACCTATCCTTCCGGACCAGCTTGCGGTTCATTTCTCTAGAGCGTTGCCCATCGCCAAGTCAACCATCGGCGCTGCCATGGATAATAGGGGGTGGCGTTCGTTACCCGAACGGAGCTGCGAACCCGTTTTCGAAGGAGCCGGGATCTAATTGCGATCCTTGCTGCCGACCTGCACAAGTTGCAGAAGACCCAGCACGACAAGTGCGAGCAAGGTAGCCAAAGCCGCGATCTGCCAGAACCCGAGCCCAACCGCCAGGCCTATGGCGCCTGCCAGCCACATGCCCGCCCCAGTGGTAAGCCCTTGAACCTCGCCCTTGGAGAAGAAGATCAAGCCCGCGGCCAGAAATGCCACGCCGGCAGTCGTGGCTTCGATCAAGCGGATAGGATCAATGGCGATTTCCTGACCATCGAAGACGTGAAGATGAGTAATCTCGATCGTGAGGATGGCAATTAGAGCCGTCGCAACACAGACCAGGATGTGTGTCCTCAATCCGGCCGGTCGGTTACGCCATTCGCGTTCGATCCCAACGATGGAGCCAAGGACGGCCGCGAGCAAAAGCCTGGCTGAAATTACGGAAAAGGGCAGCCACGTCTGTTGCCCGAAACGTTCAATGAATTCATCCATGAGGCGCAGAACGTATCTCGGGTCGGTCGGTTCCAGGCAGCCGCGCTTCATGCCACAGGTTCACTTCCAGACTCCAAAGGACAGAGGTCTCGGATGCCTCCTCACAGGCGCCCGGCCAGCCCGGGACCTGGCCGCCACATTCCTGCCCGGTTCCGGACACAATCGATTAATACGCTGATAAACAATTCCTGCGCACAAGGGATGGGGATTGGCGCGTCGCAGGCATTGCTCATCTGGCTCCGCCGAAATTCTAGAAGCGGCGCCTGTGTCGAGACGGTAGGGGACATCGGAAAACATGCAGACCACGACGCATCGGCGTCTTCGTCGCGCTCCTGCTTTGGTGTTGTGCGCTCTTTCGGCTGCGTTGCTGGCCGCGTGCGCGTCGCCGCAGTCCGAGCCGAAAGCCATGGTCTACAAGAAGCCTCGCTCGAAGGAATATTTTGCCGAGACCGAATACGGTGTGAAGGCCAGCCCGCGCGTTCAGTACATGCGGCGCGGCGGCGGCCGCGACCAGTTGGGCAAGCCCTATCAGGTGCGCGGCAAGTGGTATTACCCCAAGGAAGACAAGCGCTACGCCAAGGTCGGTCTCGCCTCCTGGTATGGCGATGCCTTCCACGGTCGTCTCACAGCCAATGGCGAAGTCTACGACATGACCCATCTGACGGCGGCGCATCCGACCATGCCGCTGCCAAGCTACGCCCGTGTCACCAACACCGAGACCGGAAGCTCGGTCATCGTGCGAGTCAACGACCGCGGCCCCTATCACGAGGGACGCATCATCGATGTCTCGGAACGCGCCGCGCAAATGCTCGACTATGCCAAGGTCGGCACGGCCAGGGTCAAGGTGGAATATATTGGCCGCGCACCGCTCGACGGCGACGACGACCAATATCTGGTCGCCTCCTACCGCCCGGGCAACCGCCCGGACCCGTCCGATGGCTTGCCGACCGGCGTCATGGTGGCGATGAACGGACCTTCGCCGAGCCTATCTGTTGGCGCACCCCCTGCCGTAGTGCCGTTTCCTGGTCAGTTGACGAATTCCGACACACAGCCAGTGATGTCGATGCAGGCACCGGCCTCAAGCGATGTGACGCTGCCTGAATTCGGGCCGATCGTGCCTCAGCGCCCGGAATCGCCCTTTGCCGTGGCTTCGCTCTCCTATGCGGATGAGCGCGTACAGCGCGCCGACGTCTTTGCAGCGCTTGACGACCAGGGCATGTCGCCAGCCGACATCCTGCAATCGTGGAAGAAATCCAACCCGCAGGCATCGCCTGCCGTTTCCGACTATGTCGCCGCCGGATCCTTCGACGATGCTGCCGAGGCAAAGCGGGTGGCTGCGGCTCTCGAACCGTTCGGCAGGACCGAAATCCAGAGCACCGAACTCGACGGCAATGACTGGTACGCGGTCAATCTCTATCCGGATGGCCATGGCAATGTCGACGACCTCTTGCACGCGGCATGGTCGCATGGCGCGCCGGACGCGCTGGCTGTGCGCAACTGACCAACAAAGGCACGCCGGTTTTGTCATTGCGCGGTTGATCCGCCGGGAAGAAGCCTGATAGCGTTGCGGCAAGTTTCTGCCGGCTAACAGTCGAGCCTCTTCATGCGATTTCGCCTTTTCCACCCTTTTGCCGGGCTTTTTGGCCTTGGCTTCTTGCTTGCCGCGCTGGTTCCGGCCAACGCACAGCTTTTCGAGACCAAGGCGACGCAGGCTTTCATGATCGATGCCGAAACCGGCACGGTGCTGTTTTCCAAGGATGCCGACCAACCGATCCCGCCGGCCTCGATGGCCAAGCTGATGACGATGGAGATGGTCTTCAACGCCATCAAGTCGAAGCGCATGAGCCTCGACGACACCTTCGTGGTTTCGGAAAATGCCTGGCGCAAGGGCGGTGCGCCTTCGGGAACGTCGACCATGTTTGCCAAGCTCAAATCGGCGATCCGGGTCGAGGATCTGATCCAGGGGGTCACCATACAGGCCGCCAATGACGGCTGCATGGTGCTGGCCGAAGGCATGGCCGGTTCGGAAGAGAATTTCGCGGCGCAGATGAACGATCGCGCGCGCCAGATCGGGCTGCCGAAATCGACATTTGTCAATTCCACCGGCCTGCCGGCCGACGGCCAGCAGACGACAGTGCGCGAACTGGCGCAGCTTGGCCTGCATATATGGCGCGAATATCCGGATCTCTATCTCTATTACGGCCGGGCCGATTTCACCTGGAACAAGATCTCGCAAAAGAATCGCAACCCGTTGCTGGCCATGGGCATCGGCGCCGATGGGCTGGCGGTCGGGTCGAGCGAGGCGGGCGGTTTCGGCATTGTCGGCTCGGTCAGCCATGACGGAACCAGGGTGTTCGCGGCGATGAGCGGATTGGCCAATGATCGCGAGCGCGCCGAGGAAGCGCGCAAGCTGCTCGAATGGGGCGTCCGCTCCTTCGAGAAGACCGAGATTTTCGCTGGCAACGAAGTGGTCGGCGAGGCCCAGGTGTTCGGCGGCGCCAAATCCAGCGTAGCGCTGAAGGCAAAGGCGCCGATCGACGTCCTGCTGCCGATCGCCAACCGCGACAAGCTGACCGCCAGGATCGTCTATCAGGGGCCGGTATCGGCGCCGGTGGAGGAGGGGCAACCCGTCGGCGCGCTGCGCGTCTGGATCGGCGACACGCTGAGCCAGGAAACGCCGCTTTTCGCCGCCGAATCGGTCGGCGTCGGCACGTTGCCGCAACGCGCGTTTGATGCCGCCAGGGAACTGGCCGTAGGCTGGCTGCGTTGAGTTCCTGCGGCGTGGACCTTTTCTCAGGCGCGAACTAAGACACCAGCGCAAAGCAGGACAAAGGCCTTTCGATTGGCAAGCGGATTTTTCATCACCTTCGAAGGCGGCGAGGGCGCCGGCAAGTCGACGCAGATCGAGCGGCTGGCCCAGAAGATGCGCGCCAAGAAATACGATGTCCTCCTCACCCGCGAACCCGGGGGGTCACCCGGCGCCGAGGCGGTCAGGCATGTGCTCCTGTCCGGCGCCGCCGAGCCGTTCGGGCCGAAGATGGAGGCGCTGCTGTTTGCCGCCGCGCGCTCCGACCATGTCGAGCAGGTCATCCGGCCGGCGGTGGAGCGCGGCTCCATCGTGCTTTGCGACCGTTTCCTGGATTCGTCGCGCGTCTATCAGGGCGTCACCGGCGGCCTCGATCCGGCTTTCATGGAAGCTCTGGAGGAGGTCGCCATCCACGGCATGATGCCGGATATGACGCTCATCCTTGACATTGACCCTGCCGAGGGCTTGCGGCGCGCCGCCGCGCGGCGTGGCGCCGAGGACGGTCCGGACCGCTTCGAAAAGGAGACGCTGGATATCCACCAGCGCCGCCGCGACGCCTTCCTGGCGATCGCAGCCGCCGAGCCGGACCGCTGCATCGTGATCGACGCGTCGGCGCCTCCCGCTGCGGTGGAGGATGTCATCACCGCGGTGGTGTTCGCCGCACTTGAGGCGAGGGCGCCCGCGCGCAACCGACAGGCGGCGCCCGCATGATCTTCGAACGCATCGCTCCCGAGCAGCACGACACACTGGACGGTGTACCGGAGCCGTCCGAGACGCTGCGCCTGGTCGGCCATGAGCAGGCGGCCGCGATGCTCGCTGCCGCCTATCGCTCGGGAAAACTGCCGCATGCGTTGATCTTTGCCGGGCCGGTCGGCATCGGCAAGGCGACGCTTGCCTTTCACCTGGCGCACCATCTGTTGAAGCATCCGGCCTTCGACCAGGCGCCGGATGTGTTTGCCGTTCCCGATCCGGCCTCACCGCTGTTTCGCCAGATCGCCACCGGGGCGCATCCCGGCGTGCTGCACCTGACCCGGCCGCTGAACGACAAGACCAAGAGTTTCAAGACCGTCGTCACCGTCGACGAGATCCGCAAGGTCAACCGCTTCCTGTCGCTGACCTCGCATGACGGCAGCTACCGGGTGGTGATCGTCGATCCGGCCGACGACATGAACACCAACGCCGCCAATGCCTTGCTGAAGAACCTCGAGGAGCCGCCGAGCCGCACGCTGTTCATCCTCATCGTGCATGCGCCGGGCAGCCTTTTGCCGACCATCCGTTCGCGCTGCCAGATGGTGCGGCTGACGCCGCTCGATGCCGGCAGCCTGATGAGTGTTCTGGAGACCGTCGAGCCGCCGCCACCTTCCGATCCTGCTGCGCGCGCGGCACTGGCGGAACGGGCAGGGGGCAGCGCCCGCAATGCGATCCTTCTGACCCAATATGGCGGGCTGGAGATTGCCGGCACGCTCGACGCCCTGGTCACGTCGGGCAAGAGCGACATCGCCGGCGCCTATCGCCTTGCCGAGGCCGTCGCCGGCCGCGACCAGGCGATCCAGTTCGACATCTTCAACCGCCGCGCGCTCGATCTGCTCTCCACCGGCGCCAGTGAAGCCGCGTTGGCCGGGGATCTCGCGCGGGCGAAAACGCTGTCCGACACTTGGCACGAGGCGCTGAACGCCATATCTGAGACCGATACCTACAATCTCGACAAGAAGCAGCACGCCTTGACCATGATCGACCGCCTGAATTCCGCAATGCGAATGTGACCGGATCCGGCCTCGGGTCGGGATGGCAATCGCCGTCTCGATGCGATATCCACCGCTCACACTCAATTCGGACATTCATGACGGTTCATTCATGTCACGCGACACATTCTACATCACCACACCGATTTTCTATCCGAACGGCAAGCCGCATATCGGCCACGCCTATACGGTCATCGCGACCGACGCGCTGGCCCGCTTCCAGCGCCTGGACGGCAAGGACGTGCTCTTCCTCACCGGCACTGACGAACACGGCCTCAAGATGCAGCAGACGGCCGAGAAGGAAGGCATAACGCCACTCGCGCTTGCCGACCGCAACTCGGCGATCTTCCGTTCGATGACAGAGGTCCTGGGCGGCTCGAATGATGATTACATCCGCACGACGGAACCACGCCACTACGAGTCGTGCCAGGCGATCTGGAAGGCGATGGCGGCCAATGGCGACATCTATCTCGACCGCTACAGTGGCTGGTATTCGGTCCGCCAGGAAGCCTATTTCGAAGAGAGCGAAACCACGCTCGGCGACGACGGCGTGCGCCGCGAGCCGCTTGGCTCGCCGGTCGAATGGAATGAGGAGGAAAGCTACTTCTTCAGGCTTTCCGCCTATCAGGACAAATTGCTTGCGCTGTACGAAAGCCAGCCCGATTTCGTCGGTCCGGCCGAGCGCCGAAATGAGGTGATGAGCTTCGTCAGGTCCGGCCTCAAGGACATCTCGGTCTCGCGCACGACCTTCAATTGGGGCGTGCCGGTGCCGGGCGACGACAAGCATGTGATGTATGTCTGGGTCGATGCCTTGACCAACTACATCACCGCTGCCGGCTATCCCGACACCAAGGCCGAGCAATGGCGCTACTGGCCGGCCACGCACATTATCGGCAAGGACATCGTCCGCTTCCATGCCGTCTACTGGCCGGCTTTCCTGATGTCGGCCGGCATCGAACTGCCGAAGCGCGTCTTCGCGCATGGCTTCCTGTTCAACCGCGGCGAGAAAATGTCGAAGTCGGTCGGCAATGTCGTAGACCCCTTCACCATGGTCGAGCATTACGGCCTCGACCAGGTGCGCTATTTCTTCTTGCGTGAGGTGCCATTCGGCCAGGACGGCAGCTACAGCCATGACGCGATCGTCAACCGCACAAATGCCGATCTCGCCAACGGTCTCGGCAATCTGGCGCAGCGCTCGCTGTCGATGATCGCCAAGAACTGCGGCGGCGTGGTGCCGCATCGCGGCGAGCTGACCGAAGCCGACAGCGCGATCCTCGACCAGGCGGTGGAAGCGCTGGGTACCGCGCGCCAGGCGATGGCGGAACAGGGCATCCATCTCGCGTTGGCGGCGATCTTCGGCGTTGTGGCGGAAGCGGATCGCTACTTCGCCTCGCAGGCGCCCTGGGCGCTCAAGAAGACCGATCCGGCGCGCATGGAAACGGTGCTGTGGACGACCGCCGAACTGGTGCGGCGCGTGGCATTGCTGTGCCAACCCTACATTCCGGGGTCGGCCGGCAAGCTGCTCGATCTGCTGGTGGTGCCGGCGGACAAGCGTGACTTCGCGCATGTCCATGCCGACTATGCGCTGGTGCCCGGCACGGCGCTGCCCGCGCCGGAGGGCGTGTTTCCGCGTTATGTCGAAAACCCTGAGGCGAGCGCCTGATGCTCGTCGACAGCCATTGCCATCTCGACTTTCCGGATTTCGCCGAGGAGCGGGCGGCCATCGTCGCCCGCGCAAAGGCTGCCGGTATAGGTCACATGGTGACCATCTCGACACGCGTGAAGCGGTTTGCGCAAGTGCTTGAGATTGCCGAGAGTTTCGACGAAATCTATTGCTCGGTCGGCACCCATCCTCACAATGCCGGCGAAGAGCTGGATGTGACGGCTGAGGACCTTGTGCGCCTGTCCGCGCACCCGAAGGTGGTGGCGATCGGCGAGGCCGGGCTCGACTATTTTTACGACAAGGCGCCACCCGATGCGCAGGCGCAGGGTTTTCGCACTCATATAGCAGCTGCGCGCGAGACCGGGCTGCCGCTGGTGATCCATTCGCGCGATGCCGATGACGACATGGCTGCCATCCTCGAAGACGAAACAGGGAAGGGCGCCTTCCCCTTCATCCTGCATTGTTTTTCGTCGGGGCGACGGCTGGCAGAGGTCGGCGTGGCGCTTGGTGGCTATGTGTCCTTCTCGGGCATACTGACCTTCAAGAACTCCGCCGATTTACGCGCCATCGCAGCCGATGTGCCGCATGACCGGCTGCTGGTCGAGACCGACGCGCCGTATCTGGCGCCGGTGCCGTTCCGCGGCAAACGCAACGAGCCGGCCTACGTCGCGCATACAGCCAAGGTGCTGGCGGAGACGGTCGGCGTTGGCGAAGCCGAGATCGCGACGCTGACGACGGCGAACTTCTTCCGGCTGTTCGGCAAGATGCCGCGGCCCGCCGGGCTCTGACGCATGAGCGACCGGCTGCGCCTCACCATCCTCGGCTGCGGCTCGTCACCTGGCACGCCGCGCATCACCGGCGATTGGGGCAATTGCGACCCGGCCAATCCGAAAAACCGGCGTACACGCTCAGCCGCGCTCGTCGAGCGGATAGCAGCCAACGGCGCCAGAACCACGGTGGTCATCGACACCGGGCCTGATTTCCGTGAGCAGATGCTGATGGCGGCGGTCCGGCGCATCGACGCCGTCGTCTATACGCATCCGCACGCCGACCACATCCACGGCATCGACGATCTGCGCGGCTACGTGCTGGAGCAGCGCCATTTGATCGATGTCCATGCCGACCAGCCGACCATGCTCAGGCTGCGCGAAGCGTTCGGCTATTGCTTCGAGACGCCGTTTGGCAGTTCCTATCCGCCGATCGTCAGGCCGCACATCATCGATCACGCAAGGGCGGTGACGATCGAAGGCGAGGGCGGTGCCCTCACCCTCGAGCCGCTGCCGCAGATCCATGGCGACATCATTTCGCTCGGCTTCCGCATCGGCGGGCTGGCCTACTGCCCCGATATAAGCGACTTCCCGGATGCCACCGCCGAGCGGCTGCGCGGCCTGGAAATGCTGGTCATCGATGCCTTGCAGTACCATACCCATCCCAGTCATCTGTCGCTCGGTCAGGCGCTTGGCTGGATTGAAAAACTGGCGCCGAAACAGGCCGTGCTGACGCATATGCATGTGCCGCTCGACTATGCCACGGTGAAGGCCGAGGTGCCGGCCAACGTCACTCCGGCCTATGACGGCATGGTGATCGAAATTCCTTTATGAGACAGCATGATACGAGCAGATCTTTATAAGGACGTTCGGTTCTTCGGCGCGAAGATCAGCAGCGTTCCAATCCGCTCATAGCCCATGCGGGGATAAAGCAGCGCTCCGGCACGCGTCGCCAACAGCATCGAGCACCGCGACCCATGCGCTTTGTCGTCATGCAGCATTTTGGCCATCAGCGCCTGGCCGATGCCTCGACGCCGGTGCGAAGGCTCGACAAACATTGCCGAGCACCATGTGGCGCCGACGGCGTCTATGCTGCGCACACGCCCGACGATGGCGTCGCCATCGAGCGCCACATACTGGCGAAACGGCGCATCGTCGCCGAGTTGATCGTCTGGAAGTGGCCGCCTGCGTATGACCTTTCCCAGTTGTGCAGCGCGTTCAGCCGTCCTCACCCGTTCGATAGAGACGATTGCTGGCGGGTCTGGAATTTGGCGCAGCGACTGGATGAAAAAGCCTTCCGTCCGCAGCAGCCGGTAGCCGAGCGCCTTGTAGGCCGTTCGCGTTGGTTCGTCCGGGCCGTCATTCGCGATCACGACCGAAACGGCAAAGCCCGGCCGCGCATGCTGCCGCACGATGGCATCGGCTTCCTCGGCGGCGACGTCATGGACGATCCATTCTTCGCCACGGTAGTCGCGTGCATTCTTGCGCTCGGCATCGCGCATCAGCCACAAGGGTCCGACGCGGCTGGCTTCGTATGGAAAGGTGCGGCTCTTATCGGTACTGAAGCCGTGCACGAACACTTCGATCGCCGCTTCGATGTCACGCGTTGCTGTCGTCATCGACACAGCGTAGCGTTGGCCATCGGCTCAAGGCAACACGCGTCGATCATGCCAAACCCGTGAAAATCGCAGCAATTTCCAGCTTCAGTCTAATGCACAAGTTCCATAATCTATCTTATGCGACTTCATATGTGGCTGCTGCTTCCATTAGGGGCGTGCCAATATACGCCCTGCTGACTGAGATGCGGGCTGGCGGCTCTAGGCAGGAAACTGCAGCGCAGCCAATCCGATGGAAAGGCCGGTGATCGTTGTGTTGGTCAAAAGCGTTGCCAGCATGGGGACCGGATAGAGAAGTCGCGCCAGCCCATAGTCGCCATGCCCGGCTCCGGCCGAATAGAGCGCCAGGAAAAAGGCGACCGGCGTGACGCCGAGGCCGACAAGGAACCCTGCCCGCGAGGAGAATTTTGGCGACGTCATCTGGCCATGGCCATGGCAGCCGGTGGGTCGCCGCCGGGTGGCAGTGGTACGGGAGCGTATCCGGAATAGTCGGCGCGCAGGCGTGCCAGTCCGTTCGAACAGGACCGGAGCGCATCCTCCAGCATGAACATGTTCGCGAGCGGCATTGTCGCTTTGACAACGACGACCACGCCGCTGATTCCCCAGTCCGGATCAGGCCCCGGCGGCTGTGCAGTTCGGCGATGATTTTGTCGACATAGGCCGCCGACGTGTTCACCTCGACTTGCATGATCGGCTCGAAGAACTGCACGCCCAGCTTGGGAGCGGCTTCACGGAAGCAGGCTCGGCCGGCGATCTCGAAAATCAGGGGCGAGGAATCAGTATCGTGATACGCGCCGTCGATCAGCGTTGCCTTCACGCCAAGCATCGGGAAGCCAGCAAACGGGCCTGAAGACAGAATGTTCCGCAGCCCCTTTTCGACGCCCGCAACATATTCGTTCGGAAGCGCACCGTCGGCGACCTTGGACCCGAAGACGAAGTCCCAGCTACCGCCATTCGGCTCGAACGCAATCTTGACGCGGGCGAACTGACCCGTACCACCGGACTGCTTCTTGTGCGTGTAGTCCTGCTCGTGCTTACGGGTGATCGTCTCGCGATACGCTACCTTGGGCGCGCCGACATTCACCTCAATGCGAGACTCGCGGCGCAGGTGGTCGATGACTATGTCGAGGTGGAGTTCGTCCCTGCCGGCGACGATCGTCTGGCCCGATTCCGCATCCTGCTTGACGTGCAGCCAGGGATCCTCGTCCGCCAGCTTCGACAAGGCAGTAGCTAGCTTCTCCTGATCCGCCCGCGACTTCGGCTCGATCGCGATTTGCAGCAGAGGCCAGGGCGCGGCAGACTTTTCTATCATGACGCCATGGTTGCAGATCGATCCGATGACCGCAACGGAGGGGTCTACGCCCGGCCGGCCGCCCTGCCCGTCCCTTTCGCTTCCTGACTGTGGACGCGCGCCAGGAAATCGCGCACCAGCGGAAGTGCCTCATCGAAATGCGTTTCGAGCAACCAGTGGCCGGCGCCATCGATCAGATGAAGCTCCGCTTCCCGCAAATCGCGCTGGTAGGCATGCGCCGATTGTGCCGGCATGTAACCATCCTCGGGGCCCCAGACGATGAGCGTTTGCGGTTGGTGCTCGCGCAGATAGCTCTGATAGCGCGGGAACCAGCCGAGGTTCGCCTCCAGCTTCTCCATCAGGCCGACCGCGAGCCGCCGGCGGATCGGCGTGTCCATCAAAGGCCAGTGGAGTTTCCAAAGATCGGGAGGCACGCGCTCGGCTACAGCGTAATCCACCTCTCCGACAAACTCGTGCCGGAAGCCCTCCTCGCTTACCGCCTCTTCCAACGGCCGGTGCTTTTCGGGCGTCTTTTCCTTCCAATAGGCTTTTATCCCAGCGTATTTCGGCCCGAGAACATCCTGGTATATATCGCCGTTCTGGATGATGAGTTCCGCGATGCGCTCGGGATGTGCGATGGCGTGGCGCAGTCCGATCTGAGAGCCATAATCGTGCAGCCAGAGCGCATAGCGCGACGTGCCGAGCGCATTGGCGAAAGCTGTCAGAAACCCGGCATAGGCATCGAAATCATAGCCAAAGTCCGACATTTCGGGCGTGCCGCTGTAGCCAAAGCCGGGAAAGTCCGGCGCGAATGTATGCCAGCGATCGGCAAGTGCCGGCATCAACCGTCGGAATTGATAGGACGAGCACGGATAGCCGTGCGGCAGGAGAAGGACGGGAGCATCAGGCGGGCCGTCTTCGCGATAGAAGATGCTGTTTCCGTCAACGTCGATCCGGCGATGTTGCAATTCTACCTCCTTGCTCAAAGCTTGCCCGCCACTTTGTTTACGGCGCTCCGGCAAGAAGGTTCCCTTGAAGTCAGGGCGTGACGGCTTCCGGCTCTCCATTGCCCGACCGGATCTGCAGCGTTCCGCGCGTGGCGTTGCGGAACGCATCGTCGAAACTGACGCCACGTACCTGCCAGCGATACTCCTTATCCTTGAAGCTGAGCCGCCAGTCGCCGACCCAGCCCAGCGCTTCCTGGCGCCATACCAAAGTGCCGGCAAGCAGGGCGTCCCCATCCAGCGTGTTGGCCACGTCGGCGAGCGCGACGTCGGACGGCCGAGGCAACTCCAGCGGCAAACCGGTCCGGTGCGCCGCGTCCGCCAGCGCAACGCGCATATCCGCCGCAAGCTCGCCGCCGCCATCGCGCACCAGCGTGAAGCCGTCGCCTTTCATCGGCCTTACATCCAGCAGTGCGACGATTTTTGGCCGCGGCACCGCCCACGGTTTGCGCCCGAGCGACGCCAGCAAGGCATCGATCTTGTCCGGGTCGAAATCGGCGGTGATGTAATGCGGCCGGTCGTGGGTGCCCTGCTCGTCATGCGGCGGGCGGTTGTTGAGCAGGTCGCGGTAGCCGACACCAGTGACATAGTCGGCCGCGTGCCGGCTCATGTCCGCAACACGCGGGTCGCCGATCAGCCGCGGGTCGCCGGAAACCTTGACCAGCACCTCTTCAAGGCACGGCGCCAGGCCCCACGCCCGGTTCTCCTCGCCAGTGCCGCTGGTCACCGATTGCGCGCGGTAGAGGCTGGCGCGGTCGATGTCGGCGGCAGCGACCGGAAAGACAATCAGCACAGCCAGCGCCGCTGCCACAAAGCCCAATTTCAAGCATCCAGGCACCCGACGACCCTCCCGAAACGGTCCGGAACATCCGTTGGAGCCATACTCCTGATCATCAGGGAATTTCAAGGTACCGCCCATCAAGGCGTATCGCCGACGATGCGCCGGTGTACGCCGTCCAGGCTCTCGGTGAGCGCCTCGAACACGTTTTGCGCCGTCAGTTCGCGAAGAACCTGTTCGTTGATGCCGCCGCGCGTCGCATAGTCCTGCGCCAGATTCATGAAGTCGGCATCCGGCGACATATCAGGAGCGCTTCCCAAGGCTTTGAAAAGCGAGGCGATGTAATCGCGCCCCTTCCCTTCCTCCACGCCATTCCTCTTGAGCCAGCTGTTGATCGTATCGAGATATCTGAAGTAGCTGGCATAGGTTGCGGTGGCCACGCTCAACGCGTTGAATTCGGCTGAGTTCTCGACCTCGATCGCTTTCCCCAGATTGCCGAACAAGGCAGCGACAGTGGCATCCGGCGGGCAGATGATCGTTGCCCCCAGCCGGTGGGCGATCATCGGCATGGGCAGCGCTTTCGTCACCTGGTGCGCTGGTGCGGTCAAGCCGGCAATCTCCTCGCGCGGCAGCGTGGCGATCAAGCTGATGAGGTGATGCTCGCGCCGAAACCGCAAACCCGGCAGGACGTCATGCGCAATTTGCGGCCGGACAGCCAGCATGACTAGGTCGCATTGATCGAGAACCGCCTGATTGTCATCAGCGATACGCACATCCGGATAACGGGCTGCCAGCTCCGCGGCGATCTCTTCATTGCGCGGCGACAGCAGCACGGAGACGGAGTTATCCGCGACGGATTTGAGCCCGCTGACTATGGCCGCTGTAAGGGCACCCGTGCCGATGAAGCCAAGTTTCATCGCGCCTGTCTCTGGTTCATCGGTCACAGCGGCGCATGGTCGAGCCGTACCTGATAGCTCAGCACGCGCTTTTCACCGGGCGCGATCAGCATCACGCCCGGCTTGTCCGCGAACTCGCCTTCGAAATCCACGGGGCTGGCAAGCCCGTGCCAGGGTTCGATGCACAGGAACGGAGCGCCGCCCGGCTTCGACCAGATGCCCAATTCCTTAAAACCCTGCCACGACATCTCGATCGCCGCACCGTTCGCGGCGGCATAGCGCACGCTGGTGCTGGCCGGCCGGTCGAGGATCACGGCGTCTGCCTCGAACAGCTGTTCGGAAAGCGCCAGCGTTTTGCCTTCGATGGGCGTCGGCCGCGGTGCAGCCAGCACCAGGCCATCCTTCAGCCGGCGGATCGGCGCCGGCTCGTCCTGGGCAAAGGTCAGGTGGTAGTCGGTCTTGGCGAGCCCCGGCTGCAATGGCCAATTGAAAGCCGGATGTGCACCGATGGAGGCTGGCAGCGTCTCGTCGCCGGTGTTGGCAATCTCGAAGCTCACACCAAGTTCCCGACGCTCGAGCGTATAGGTGATGGCAAGGCGAAAGGCGAACGGATAGCGCGTGCGTGTATCGGCATCGTCGGTCAACACCAGCGTGCAGGATCGGGGACTCGTCTCAGCAGCCCACACAAACGGCTTGTCGCGGGCAAATCCGTGCTGCGTCAGGGGATAGACCTGGCCCCCATGGCGGAGCTGGTCGCCCTTCAGCCGGCCGACGATCGGAAACAGCACCGGCGAATGCCGCCGCCATTCCGGCCCGGCCTGCCACAAAAACTCCAGACCCTCGGCATTGCGCAAGGAGATGAGCTCGGCCCCCTGCCCGACAATGGTTGCCGAGATGCCGTCGCCGTGAAGCGTCACTTGTTCCATGCGTTCTCGCGGAAAGCTGCGTGCGAGCGGCAGGTTAGCAAAAGCCCGCGTGGACTCAAGGGCGCGACATCGCGCTGATAGAGGAGCGATGTCTCCACGCCAAAACGACGGTGGCCGGAGATTCACCTCCGGCCACTGCGAGATCGAGATTGTTGCCTTGCTAAGGTTCGACTATTCGCGCTCGCCGGTGAAATTCAGCAACAGCTGGAAGATGTTGACGAAGTTCAGGTACAGCGACAGCGCGCCGAAAACGGCAAGCTTCTGCTGCGATTCCGCGTCGAAATTCTCCGCATACTGTTCCTTGATCGTCTGCGTGTCCCAGGCGGTCAGGCCGACAAAGACGGCAATGCCGATCACCGAGATGGCGAACTGCAGCGCGGTCGAGCCAAGGAAGATGTTGACGACGCTGGCGATCACCACACCGATCAGGCCCATGATCAGGAAGGACGAGAACTGGGTCAGGTCGCGCTTGGTCGTGTAGCCGTAGAGGCTGGTGGCGCCGAACATGGTGGCGGTGATGAAGAAGGTGCGCGCGANAGGACGAGAACTGGGTCAGGTCGCGCTTGGTCGTGTAGCCGTAGAGGCTGGTGGCGCCGAACATGGTGGCGGTGATGAAGAAGGTGCGCGCGATGCTGGTGCCTGTGAAGACCAGGAACACCGAAGCCAGCGACAGGCCCATCACCGCGCAGAAGGCCCAGAACATCAACTGGGCGCTCGCCGCCGACATCGTCTGCATCTTGAACGAGAACAGCAGCACGAAGGCGAGCGGCGCCATCATCACCACCCATTTCAGCGGGCTGGAAAAGATCGGCACGTAGAGGGCCGGCGTCGAAGCGACCACCATGGCGACGATGCCGGTGACGACGAGGCCGATGCCCATGTAGTTATAGACACGCAGCATGTGGCTGCGCAGGCCTTCGTCATAGATGGCGCCGGCGCGCGCGCCAGTGCCCATGCGGTATCCGAGGTCAGGGGTATTCATTGCGGGTTCTCCTTATGTGGTCTCAGTAAAGTGTCCTGATCAGTAAAGTGTCTTGGCAAGCGTCTCGGCGGCGCGGTCGAGGTCGTGGACATCGCTGCGCGCGACGACCGCGTACGCGACCTCGCCGATCTGGAAATAGGCAGAGGAGATGTCGCCGGAGGGCGCGATGGCAGGCTTGACCACGTCGAAGGTTCCGGGCCGGATCGCAAACAGCGAGACCAGCCCCATATCCTTCGTCTCCAGCGCCACCTCGACGCTCGGCCCGAAGCGCGACGGATAGATCTGCACGTCGAGGACCTTCCAGTCCTTGGGCAGCGATGGCATGACGATTGCGGTGGCGGTGCGGATTTCGTCGCCATTGTAGTTGGGCGCCTCCAGCTGCGAGGGCATCGCCTCGCGCATGAGCGTCGTCTTGTGCGCCCGGATCGCTTCTTCGACATAGGCGGGCGGCGGCGGCGAAGCCACGACCTTGGTCACCAGCAGCGGCCCGAAGAGGCCGTTCGCCAGCCAGCCGGCAGCGACAAAGACGGCGACCGCGGCCGCCCGCTGCAGCACGGCGAAGACGCGGCGACTGGCCAGTCCCCTGCCCAGCCGGCGCGCGACTTCAGTCGTCGCCGGCCGCGCCATTCCTGTGGAAGCAGCCAGCGCCAGGCGCAGTTCGTCGCGCGTCCTCAAGTCGGACATCACCCGCGCCGCAGCCTCCGGACGAACCGAGAGGAACGCCTCGACCTCGATGCGGCGCGCGACATCCAGCTGGTCGTCGACATAAGAATCGAGATCGGTATCGGTCACCGGGTCCCGCAACAGGTCGGTCATGACGGGTCTCCCACGATCCTCAGATGGCTTTTGGCCGGCGAAGGTGCAGCGTTTTCCATCTCGCGCAGTGCTGCGCGCGCCCTGCCGATGCGCGACATCAGCGTGCCCAGCGGCACCCCGCTGGCGTCGGCGGCCTGCTGGTAGGAAAGGCCCTCGATGGCGACCAGATGCAGCGCCGAACGCTGCTCCTCCGGCAGACTGAAAAAGGCCTCGCGCACCTGCGCCAGTCGCACGGAATGTTCCTGAGGCGCCGGCGTGCTGGCATCGGTGAGATAGCCGGCCTGCTCGACACGCGCTGCTTCCGACCGGCGCGAGCGCATCTTGTCGATGAAAGCGTTGTGGACGATCGACAGCAACCATGCCCGCAGATTGCCGCCCGAGCGGAATGTGTCGCGCCGCTCGTAGGCGCGCACCAGCGCATCGTGCACCAGATCCTCGGCGTCAGTGCCGTCGCGCGTCAGCGAGCGTGCGTAGCGCCTGAGCGAACCCAGCTGTCCGACAATATCGAAGCGTGGCATCGACCGTTTCATGCCCTGTTTACGAAACAGGCGGGGATCTTAATCCATCGCCACTAAACTTTTTTGCGTCGCCACAATAGGCATCATGCAATCAGAAGTCCGCTTCGCAATCACCCCATCTCCCGCGCGGCAGATGTTTGCTCTATGATGACGATCTAGCCTTCTCCGTCGTTGCCGGGAGCAAAAGATGGCCAATGGTAGTCGTGTAACGGGTTTTGCAGCGCTGCCGGTCGTCGGCAGGGTCTTCATCATCTTTGGCATTGTCGGACTGATCGCTTCCGGCGTGCTGGCCATCGTCGAGATGTACGGCCCTCGTACCGCATCGGCGAAAGGCAGGATTGTCGCCGCCGAATACAATCCCCGCATCGAGTTCTCGACCGCCGACGGCACCGTCATCCGCTTCAACAATGCCGTCCATAGCTCGTTCTGGGGCGATGGCGACAGCGTCCCTGTCGCTTACGACCCAACCAATCCGCAAAATGCCTCCGTCGACAGCTTCGCCGGACGCTGGTTCCTTGCCGGACTGGCCGGCATGCTCGGCGGTTTCTTCCTGCTGATCGGCATCGGTCTCTCCCTGATTGGACGGGTGCTTATCCGGCGGATTGGAATAAACCCGTCGCCATAGCCGTCGACCCCTGCCGTACAGACAAAGCTTGGCGTAACGGTCCAGCACGCTAGCGGACTGGCGCAAGTGGAAGCACTGGCGAAACGCGGCCGCTTTGCGTATTACTCCGCCGCCATTGGAGCCGTATTGATGTTCGAGACGCTGCAACCTGCCCCGGCTGACAAGATCATCGCCTTGATCGGCCTCTATCGCGCCGATCCGCGCCCCGGCAAGATCGATCTCGGCGTCGGCGTCTACAAGGACCGCGACGGCAGGACGCCGGTCATGCGCGCCCTGCGCGAGGCCGAGAAGCGGTTGCTGCAGGGCCAGGACACCAAGACCTATCTCGGCCTTGCCGGCGACACCGGCTTCAACACGGCGATGGTCAAGCTGGCCTTCGGCCCCGCTGCCGACATGACGCGCATCCGCGCCGCGCAAGCGCCTGGCGGTTCCGGCGCGCTGCGGCTGGTGGCGGAGCTGTTGAAGCGGACCCGCCCCGACGCAACCGTCTGGCTGTCGGACCCGACATGGCCGAACCACCCGCCGGTGATGCGCGGGGCCGGCCTCAAGGTGCGCGATTATCCCTATTTCGATGCCGTTTCCGGCGCGGTGCGCTTCGACGAGATGCTGGCAACGCTTGGCGCAGCCGAGCCCGGCGATATCGTGCTGCTGCATGGCTGCTGCCATAACCCGACCGGCGCCAATCTCGATATCGCGCAATGGGCCAGCGTCACCGATCTTGTCGTCGAGCGCGGGCTGTTGCCCTTTGTCGACATTGCCTATCAGGGCTTTGGCGAAGGCCTGGACGCCGATGCGGCCGGCTTGCGCCTTCTCGCGGGCAAGGTGCCTGAAATGGTCGTTGCCTCGAGCTGCTCGAAGAACTTTGCCGTCTACCGCGACCGCGTCGGCGCGGCGATGATCCTGGCGAAGGATGGTGCGCAAGCCGATGTGGCGATGAGCCAGATGCTGGCGGCGGCGCGCGCCATGTATTCGATGCCGCCTGACCATGGCGCCGCCGCCGTGCGCATGGTGCTGGAAGATGATGGCCTTCGCGCCGACTGGGAGGCGGAGCTGGAGGAGATGCGGCTGCGCATGCTGAGGCTGCGCGTCCAGTTCGCCGACGCGCTGCGCCGGCAGTCCAACTCCGACCGCTTCGACTTCATCGCCAGCCATCGCGGCATGTTTTCCAGGCTTGGCCTGACCGAGGCGCAAGTCGAGCGGCTGCGTGCCGAGTATGGCGTCTACATGGTCGGCGACAGCCGCATCAACGTCGCCGGCCTGCCCGAGGACGGCATGGATGACCTCGCCAAGGCGGTTGTGTCGGTACTCGGCTGAAGCTCGCTGTGGACAATCTCCCCTCTCCGGCTGACGCCGTTGGCCGCACGACAGGCAGCGGGATAGCATTCGCCGCATGAAACCTTCGCGCGACATTTCCCGGCTGATCGAGATCATGGCGGCGCTCAGGGCGCCGAAGACCGGTTGTCCCTGGGACATCGAGCAGGATTTCTCGACCATCGCGCCCTATACGATCGAGGAAGCCTATGAGGTGGCCGACGCCATCGCGCGCGGCGATCTCGACGATCTGCGCGACGAACTCGGCGATCTCCTGCTGCAGGTCGTCTACCACGCGCAGATGGCTGAGGAAGCCGGCGATTTTGCCTTCGGTGATGTGGTCGAGGCCATCACCACCAAGATGATCCGGCGCCATCCGCATGTCTTCGGCGACGAGAAGGCGCGCAGCGCCGGCATGGCAAAGGGCATGTGGGAAAAGATCAAGGCTGAGGAAAAAGCCGAAAAGCGAAGTGCGCGCCTCGCCCGCGGCCTCGACCCCGAAGACCATGGCAAGGGTTTCCTGGACAGCGTGCCCGTCGCCCTGCCCGCTTTGACTCGTGCGCTGAAGCTGCAGGAAAAGGCAGCGCGTGTCGGTTTCGACTGGAGCGAGGCAGCACCCATCCTCGACAAGATCGAGGAAGAGATCGGCGAGCTGCGCGAGGCACTGGCTAAGGGCGAAACGGCTGAGATCAAGGACGAATTCGGCGACATGCTGTTTGCCGTCGTCAATCTGGGGCGTCACCTCAAGCTCGATTCGGAAGCGGCGCTTAGCGGCACCAACGAAAAATTCCGCTCGCGCTTCCACTATGTCGAGCGCGCGATCGATGCATCGGGAAGCACGCTCGAAAAAGCCACGCTGGACGAGATGGAAGTGCTCTGGCAGCAGGCCAAGAGCGCGAAATAATCAGGCTTACTGCCTGTTTTTGCGGTGCAATCGGCTTTCGATCTCATGCCGCGCGCTGTGCGTGGCCTTGAGTGCGATGGTCGCGCTGCCATCCTCATTGTCTACCCGCGAAACGACGTCGCCATTGCGGTAGAGCCAGTCGACAAGGCCGAACTGCGCCGGTTCGATCGTCACCGTCAATTCCTCCAGTTCGCCCGACATCCTGGTCTCGATCAGCGCCTTCAGCGCATCGATGCCTTCGCCGGTGACGGCCGAGATGGCGATCGGCGGCGCCTTGTTGGCGTCAGTGCCGTCGGCGAGCAGGCGCTCCCGGTTGCCGTCGTCGAGAAGGTCGACCTTGTTCCACACTTCGACGACGCGCTTGGCATCGCCGGCATCGACGCCGAGATCGGCGAGAATGCGCTCGACGTCCTCGGCTTGCGCTGCGGTATCCGGATCCGAGATATCGCGCAGGTGGATGACCAGATCGGCCTCGACGACCTCTTCCAGTGTGGCCCGGAAGGCGGCGACCAGATGCGTCGGCAGGTCCGAAATGAAGCCGACTGTGTCCGACAGGATGATCGGCGTGCCGTGCGGCAGGCGCACGCGGCGCAGCGTCGGGTCGAGCGTTGCAAACAGCATGTCTTCGGCCAGCACGTCGGCCCCGGTCAGCCGGTTGAACAGCGTCGACTTTCCGGCATTGGTGTAGCCGACGATCGCCACCACCGGGAACGGCACCTTCTTGCGCTTGGCGCGGTGCAGGTCGCGGGTGCGGCGCACCGTTTCCAGCTCATGCTTGAGCTTGATGATTTTTTCCTGCAGCTGCCGCCGGTCCGACTCGATCTGGGTTTCGCCGGGGCCGCCGAGGAAGCCGGCGCCGCCGCGCTGGCGTTCAAGGTGGGTCCAGCTCCGCACCAGGCGGCCCTTCTGGTAGTTGAGATGGGCAAGTTCGACCTGCAGCGTGCCCTCCTTGGTCCGTGCGCGCTCGCCAAAAATCTCCAGGATCAATCCGGTGCGGTCGAGCACCTTGGCATCCATTTCTTTTTCGAGATTGCGCTGCTGCACCGGCGTCAGCGGATGGTCGACGATGACCACCTCCGCGTGACCCTCTTTGACGATCTCGGCGAATTCCGCGACCTTGCCGCTGCCGAGCAAGGTTGCCGGGCGTGGATCGTTGACGGTGACCACCGCCGTGTGGATCAGATCCAGGTTGATGGCGCGGGCAAGGCCGACCGCTTCGTCGTGGCGCGCATCCGCCGAACGCGTCAGCCGTGGACGGTTCGTTTCGTCATCGTTGCGCTGATGCCGGGTAAGCACCGGCACGATGACAACCGCCCGGGTCGGACCTGTGGCTTCCGTCCCGGAATTATGTGCTGGTTTCCCGCGGACGCCGCGGTCCGCGTCTTTTTCACGTGCCAATCAGGCGCCCTGGCTTTCCTCGCCATCGAACATCTGAACCGGCTGGCTCGGCATGATCGTGGAAATGGCATGCTTGTAGACGAGCTGGGAGTGGCCGTCACGGCGCAGCAGAACACAAAAATTGTCGAAGGAAGTGACCACGCCGGTCAGCTTGACGCCGTTGATGAGAAAGATGGTGAGTGGATTTTTGCTCTTGCGAACAGAATTCAGGAACAGGTCCTGAAGGTTTTGCGATCGTTCCGCCATTGTTCTTGTCTTTCGCCGATCCCCTTCGGTTTGCAGGCTAATGCGCCAAATTAGCGGGCACATGTCAAGCTTGCAAACACCCCCTTGCCGTCAGTAACGACAAGCAGAACGAGATATATTGATGTGCAGTCCGTCTGTGCGGTTATCAGGCTGGACTTTTTTCCGCAACGTCAAAAAAGGCTTGCCGCAATGAAAGTGTTATCGAACCGGGGTGCCCATTGGCGACCGCGGCACCGTCGATTGCCACGACCGGCATGGCGATTGTCGTTGCCGAACTGATGAAAGCTTCTCGCGCCGCCTTGGCTTCAGTGACTGAAAACCCGCGCTCCTCGATCGTCAACCCGAGCTTTGCCGCCACTTCGAACATGGTCGTGCGGGTGATGCCGCGCAGGATGCCATGCTCCGCCGGCCGGGTGACCAGAACGCCGTCCCTTGTAACGATCCAGGCGTTGGACGAGCCGCCCTCCTTGACGTTGCCATCGGTGTCGACGAACCAGGCTTCCTGGGCGCCGGCCTCCTTGGCCTTCTGCTTGGCCAGCACGTTGGGCAGCAGGCCGGTGCTCTTGATGTCGACCCGGTCCCAACGGTTTTCCGGCACGGTGATGACCTTGATGCCGGTCTCGGCTCGCTTGGCGGCCGCCGCCGGGTCGGCCTTTCTGGCCGTAATCACCAGCGATGACGGTGTATCGACCGGGAAAACGAAGTCGCGGCTGGCAACACCGCGCGTAACCTGGACATAAACCAGGCCGTTGACGACGTGGTTGCGCCGGACGATTTCGCGCAGAAGAAGCGGCAGCACGCCCTTGGTGACCGGCCAGTCGATCGACAATTCGCTAAGCGAGCGGTTCAGCCGGGCAAGATGGCGCGGCATGTCGACGATAAAGCCCTGCGCCACCTCGCATACCTCGTAGACGCCGTCGGCGAACTGATAGCCGCGATCCTCGATATGCACGGCAGCGTCGGCATGGGCGACATAGCGCCCGTTCACATAGGCAATGCGCGGCATGGGTGATCCCTCAGAGAAGTCCCGCTATTTCTAGGCGATTCCGCCGCTGCCGTAACCGGCAATTGCACGGGCCGCGGCCCGCTGGACCAACAACAATGGGGTCAGACCCCCAGCGACTTCAGTTTCCGGTGCAGCGCCGAGCGCTCCATGCCAATGAATTCGGCCGTCTTCGAGATGTTGCCGCCGAAACGGTTGATCTGGGCGATCAGATAGTCCTTCTCGAACTGTTCGCGCGCCTCGCGCAGCGGCAGCGCCATGATGTGCTGGTCCGACTGGTTCGGCGTGCGCGGCATGACATCGCCGATCTCCGACGGCAACAGGTCGGCGGTGATCGGCGCATCGATATCGTCGCCACGCGCCAGGATCATCAGCCGTTCGACATTGTTGCGCAGCTGGCGGACATTGCCCGGCCAGTTGTGCGCCTGCAGCACGGCAAGCGCATCGTCGCCGATGCGGCGCGGCTTGATGCCGGCCTGGCGAGCGATCTGCTTCATGAAATTGTCGACGAGATAGGGAATGTCCTCTCGCCGCTCGGCCAGGCCCGGCACCATGACCGGAACCACCGCCAGGCGGTGATAGAGGTCTTCGCGAAAACGGCCGTCGGCGATCATCGCCTCCAGGTTCTGCGAGGTCGAGGAGATGATGCGGACGTCGACCTTGACCCGCTTGGTGCCGCCGACCCGCTCGAACTGCTGTTCGACCAGCACGCGCAAAATCTTGTTCTGCGTCTCGCGTGGCATGTCGGCCACTTCGTCGATGTAGAGAATGCCGCGGTGCGCCTCTTCAAGCGCGCCGACCTTGCGCTCGGTGCCGTTCGATTCGGTGCCGAACAGCTCGATCTCCATGCGCTCGGGCGTGATGTTGGCCGCGCTCAGCGTCACGAACGGCGCGCCCTTGCGCGTCGACAGCGTGTGGATGGCGCGCGCGGCGAGCTCCTTGCCCGAGCCGGACGGACCGATGATCATGACGCGGCTGTTGGTCGGCGCCACGCGCTCGATGGTCTGGCGCAGCTGGCTCATCGCCGACGACATCCCGATCAGGTCGAAGGTTTCGCCGCTGCGCTGCTTGAGGTCGGACACCTCGCGCCGCAATTTCGAGGTTTCGAGCGCCCGCTCGGCGATCAGGATCAGCCTGTCGGCCTTGAACGGCTTCTCGATGAAATCATAGGCGCCGCGGCGGATGGCCGACACCGCTGTCTCGATATTGCCGTGGCCGGAGATCATCACCACCGGCAGGCTCGGATGCATCGTCTTGATCTCGTCGAGCAGCGCCAGCCCGTCGAGGCGCGAGCCCTGCAACCAGATGTCGAGGAAAATCAGCCGCGGCGCCCGGTCGGCGATTGCCGCGAGCGCACTGTCGGCATCGAATGCCGTGCGGGTTTCATGCCCTTCGTCGCTCAATATGCCCGCGACGAGTTCACGGATGTCTTCCTCGTCATCGACGATGAGAATATCAGACGCCATTACCGACCTTTTCAGTTTCTCGTTCGTGTTCCGTTTCGCCTTGACCGCGTGGCGGCGCGGTTGCGGCAGCTGGCGGCAGGATGATCGAGATCATCGCGCCGCGTCCACCGTGGAAATCCGCGGGCGCATCGTGCAATTCGAGCCGCCCGCCATGGTCCTCCACGATCTTCTTGACGATGGCGAGACCGAGCCCGGTGCCCTTCTCGCGCGTCGTCATGTAGGGCTCGAGCATCCTTTGGCGGTTCTCGCGCGGCAAGCCTTTGCCATTGTCGATGACGTCGATTCTGATCGCGCCATTCTGCCGGGCAGCTTGAATCCGGATTATGCCGTGCGAACCGTCCTTTTGTTCTAGCCCGTCAATCGCCTCGGCCGCGTTCTTGATGACGTTGCCGAAAGCCTGCGCCATCAATCGGCTATCGAACGTGCCCTTGAGCGGTTCGTTGCCGAACACGCGTTCGAAAGCAATGTCGGCGCGGCTGACTTCGACCAGGAACGACGCCTCGCGCAGCGATTCACGCAGATCGATGGCTTTCATCTCGGGCTTGGGCATGCGGGCGAAAGCCGAGAACTCGTCGACCATGCGGCCGATATCCTCGACCTGCCGGATGATGGTGTCGGTGCACTGGTCGAAAATCTCGCGGTCTTCGGTGATGACCTTGCCGAAGCGTCGCTTGATGCGCTCGGCCGAGAGCTGGATCGGCGTCAGCGGGTTCTTGATTTCATGTGCGATACGCCGCGCCACATCCGCCCAGGCCGACGAGCGCTGTGCCTGGACCAGATCGGTGATGTCGTCGACCGTCACGACGTAGGATTTCTCCTCCTCGCCGTCGTCGCCGGCCTCGATGGTGATCTGCACGTTGAAGGTACGCTCGGCGCCGGTGCGATAGAAGGTGACCTGCTCGCGATAGACCGGCTTGCCGGATTTGCGGCCGATCTCGAAGACACGGCCGACATGCGGCAGCACGGCGGACAGGTTCTGCCCCAGCGCCGCCGTGGCCGATATGGCCAGCATCGTTTCGGCCGATTTGTTGACGATGGAGACGATGCCGTAGGGATCGACGCCGATGACGCCGGCGGTGACGCCGGCCAGCACCGCTTCCGAGAAACGACGCCGTTCGTCGATCAAATCCTTGGCCGACAGGATCTCGTTGCGCTGCGATTTAAGCTCCAGCAGCATCTTGTTGAACGTATCGCCAAGCGAGGCGACATCGCCGTCGGAAGGCCGTACCGGAACGGCGACATCGAGATTGCCGGTCGCAACCTCGTCAGCCGCGCCGATGAGTTGACGGATGGGCCGCACCAGACGGTCGGCCACCGCTATGCCGGTCCAGATGGCCGACAGGATGATGATCAGCGTCAGTGACAGATAAGGCAGCGCGAACGCCACCTGCGACGTCCGCCTGTTGTCTTCCAGGCCGCGATATTCGGCGGTGTTGGACTGGACGATCGCCCTCGCCTTGATCACTTCGGGGTCGACCAGGCGATTGGTGTAGAGGTAGAGGCCTTCGATCTCCCGCAGCTTGATGATGGCGCCCATGATGTTGCGCGTCTTCGGCTCGATCAGCACCGGTTTGCCGTCGGCCGCGGCGCTGACCGCGCCCTCCGGCGGTGGCGGCATAGAGAAATCCGCATCGGTCTTCGCGCTCATGACAAAGGAGCCGTCTTCCCTGACCAGCGCCGCATGCACCAGGCTCCTGCCCACGGCTTCCTTGTTCATCAGGTCGAGAAAGCCGGTTCGATCGAGGCCGTAAAGCGTGCGCGAGGCGTCGAGATCATAGGCCATCGACAGCGTCGTGCCCTGAAGATTACGAGCGTTTTCCTGCACATAGGCGTCGGCGATCGACAGCGACGAGTTGACGATCGCCTTGGTGCGGATTTCGAACCAGCGGTCGAGGCCGATATCGAGCGTGATCGAGGCAATGATGGCCACCATGATGGCGGGGATGGCCGCGACCAGCGCAAACATCGTCACGATGCGCACATGCAGCCGTGACGCCGCCTTGCCGTGCCGGCGCGCCATGGTGATGCGATGCACCTCTCGGCCGACCAGGGCGATCAGCGCCAGCACAAATAAGGCATTGGCCGCAATCAGCGTCAGCGTTGTGTTTGCGTCTGGCGTGATCGGCGTGGCGCCGACAAGAATGGCAAACGAGATTGCCGCCGTAACCAGCGCGCCGGCAATTGCCACAACGCCAGGCAACGCAAGCAGCCGGCGTCCATCCCTCTGGCCGGGTCTGCTGAAAAGCGGTTCGTTTGATGTCAGAGCTTGCGAAGCCATGTCGCCGTCTAAGAGCCAGTGATTGCGTCGGATGTATGCAACGCATTGTGGCGATTATGCAACAAGTGTGGCCGTGACGGAAATCTTTCGGCCACCGATCCCCTGAAAAGGGGATGACCTGACGTCACATCGGGCGGTAGGCGCTCACGATCTCGACGATTTGTAGACGTTGACGCCCAGCTCGCGAATCTTCTTGCGCAGCGTGTTGCGGTTCAAGCCGAGCAATTCGGCGGCCTTGATCTGGTTGCCGCGCGTTGCCGTCATGGAAGCGAGCACCAGCGGATATTCGACCTCCGACAAGATGCGTTGATAGAGACCTGCCGGCGGCAAATCACCGGCGAAAGAGGCGAAATAGCGCTGCAGGAAGTGCTCCACCGCCTGGCCGATGGACAGATCGTCCGGGATCAAATTGCCGCCGCCGGGAACGACCGGCCTTTCGCCTGTCTTCAGTTCGGCTTCGATGATTTCGGCTGATATTTCGTCCTGCGAATAGAGCGCCGCAAGCCGGCGCACCAGGTTTTCCAGCTCGCGCACGTTTCCCGGCCACGGATAGCGCTTCATCAATTCGATGCCGCCGGTCGAAATGCGCTTGGTCTGCAAGCCTTCGCTGGCGCCGATCTTGAAGAAATGCCGCACCAGATCGGGAATGTCTTCCGACCTCTCACGCAAACCCGGCAGCCGAAGCGGCACGACGTTCAGGCGATAGAACAGATCCTCGCGGAAAAGCCCCTGGTTGATCAGCGTGCGCAGATCCTTGTTGGTGGCGGCGACGATGCGCACATCGGTCTTGATCGGGGTGCGCCCGCCGACAGTGGTGTATTCGCCTTGCTGCAGCACGCGCAGCAGCCGCGTCTGCGCCTCCATCGGCATGTCGCCGATCTCGTCGAGGAACAGCGTGCCGCCCTCGGCCTGCTCGAAGCGGCCTGTCGAGCGGTTCTGTGCGCCGGTGAAGGCACCCTTCTCATGACCGAACAGTTCCGATTCGATGAGGTCGCGCGGGATTGCCGCCATGTTGATGGCGACGAACGGACCGCCGCGGCGGCGGCCATATTCGTGCAGCGCGCGCGCCACCAATTCCTTGCCGGTGCCGGACTCGCCCGAGATCATCACCGTCAGATCGGTCTGCATCATGCGCGCCAGCATGCGGTAGATGTCCTGCATGGCGGCCGAGCGGCCGACCAGCGGCATGGCGTCAGGCTGTTCTTCCGGTCGCGTATCGATCTTCGGTCGGCGCGGCTCTGACAGCGCACGATTGACGATGTTGAGCAGCTCGGTCAGGTCGAACGGCTTCGGCAGATACTCGTAAGCACCTGTTTCGGAAGCACGAATAGCCGTCATGAAAGTGTTTTGCGCGCTCATCACGATGACCGGCAGCTCCGGCCGGGCCTTCTTGATGCGGGGCAGCATGTCGAAGGCGTTCTCGTCCGGCATGACAACGTCGGTGATCACCAGATCGCCCTCGCCCGCCGCCACCCAGCGCCACAGCGTCGAGGCGTTGGAGGTCACGCGCACCTCATGGCCAACGCGCGACAGCGCCTGATTGAGCACGGTGCGGATGGCCGCATCGTCGTCGGCGACGAGAATATTGCCGCGAACCGTCATTTGCGGTCTCCTTCGCCTTCATCATCGGCAGTGTCGATGGGTGTTTCTTTCCAGGCCGGCATCAGGATTCGGAAGGTGGTGCCGCGCGGCGTCGAATCGCATTCGATGATGCCGCCATGCTCGCCGACGATTTTCGCCACCAGCGCCAGGCCGAGCCCCGAGCCGTTCGGCTTGGTGGTGATGAACGGATCGAACAGGATCGGCAGAATGTCTTCCGAAACGCCGGACCCATTGTCGCGCACGCAGAATTCAAGCGGTAGCGACACGCGGTCCTGGGTTCCGGGAACGGAAACGCGGATGCCCGGCCTGAACGCGGTCGACAGCACGATCTCGCCCTGCGGGTCGCCGCCGATCGCCTCGGCAGCGTTCTTGACCAGGTTGAGAAACACCTGGATCAGTTGGTCGCGGTTGGCGAAAACCGGAGGCAATGATGGATCATAGTCCTCCAATATCCTGATTCTCTTGGCAAAACCGTTCTTCGCGATTGCCTTCACATGATCCAGCACGACATGGATGTTGACAGGATAGCGGTCAATCGGCCGCTCGTCGGAAAACACTTCCATGCGGTCGACGAGGGAGACTATGCGATCAGTCTCGTCAGTGATGAGGCGGGTCAGCGCGCGATCCTCGTCGGACGCCGAGAGTTCGAGCAGCTGTGCGGCGCCACGTATGCCGGACAGCGGGTTCTTGATCTCATGTGCCAGCATGGCGGCAAGGCCGGTGACCGAACGCGCGGCACCCCTGTGTGTCATCTGCCGGTCGATCTTGTCGGCCATCGAGCGTTCCTGGAACATCACCACGATCGAGCCTGGGAATTCCGGCACCGGCGCGACATAGAGATCGACGACCTTCTCGATGCCGAGACGCGGCGACGACACGTCGACACGGTATTCATTGACCGGCGCACGGCGCTCGCGCACCTGGTCGACCAGCTGCAGCAACGGGCTGCCGAACGGGATCAGCTTGGAGAGTGTGTTGCGGGCAAGCATGTTGGCACTTGAGCGGAAGAAGTCTTCCGCATCGGCATTGGCGTAGGTGATGAACCCGTCCGGATCGACCATGATGACGGGACGGCGGATGGTGTTCAGCACTATACTGGCGGCATCCGCCATGTCGGAGCTCGGTGTGACGGTGGCGTTCATGCGGCGCTCCGCAAGGGCGTGGCTTCGCCGGAAAACACCTCATGCAGCAAGGCAATGACGCGGGCGGGTTCGAAAGAGGTGAGGATGGCTTTCCGCCGCTCATCGGAAACGCCAGCAGAGTGGCGGTCGAGATACCAGCCGAGATGCTTGCGCGCCTGGCGCAAGCCACTTTCGACGCCGTAAAGCGTCAGCATGTCTTCGTAGTGGGAAACGATGTAGTCCGCCATGGCTTGCGGGCTTTCCGGCACGCCGGAGGGCGCGTCGCCCGCAGCCGTTGCCGCGATTTGGCCCGCCGTCCATGGCGCGCCATAATGCGCGCGGCCGATCATCACCGCGTCGGCGCCCGACTGTTCAAGGATTTCGGCGGCCTCCGCGGGCGAGCCCACATCGCCGTTGGCGACGACCGGGATCGAGACGGCGTCCTTGATGCGGGCGATGGCGCTCCAATCGGCCTTGCCTTGATAAAACTGGCAGCGCGTGCGCCCATGCACGGTCACCATTTTAACACCGGCCTCTTCGGCGCGGCGCGCCAAGACGGGTGCATTGAGCGCATTGTCGTCCCAGCCGAGCCGCATCTTGACCGTGACCGGCACCTGGACCGCGCCGATCACCGCTTCGATCAGCGACAGCGCGTGGTCGAGATCGCGCATCAGCGCCGAGCCGGCATAGCCGCCGGTCACCTTCTTGGCCGGGCAGCCCATATTGATGTCGATGATGTCGGCGCCCTCGCCGGCAGCGATGCGCGCGCCCTCGGCCATGTGCTCGGCCTCGCGGCCGGCAAGCTGGACCATATGGACGGGCAGCCCGGAATGACGGATGCGCAGGTCGCAGCCGGCCCTGCCCTTGGCAAGCTCGCCGCTCGCCACCATTTCCGACACGACCAGGCCCGCGCCATGCGCGTAGGCGCGCTGCCGGAACGGCTCGTCCGTTATTCCCGACATGGGCGCGAGGAAGACGCGGTTGCGGATCGTCACGCCGCCAACGTCGAGCGGCGAATCCAATTTTGTCACTTCAGGCATGCACAAAAACCAAGCATATCGAATTGCTGCACATTCTCTAGCCATAAGAAAGGCATTGTGCAACGCGCAATGACGTCACATTGCGGCGCATTTGGGAAAATGCTGGCCTTCGCCATAAGCCGCGACTAAGCCTCTCGGCATGACAGACGCAAGCGAAAAACCGGCCGAGGCGACGACCGACAAGGTCGGCGTGGTCATCGTTGCAGCCGGCCGCGGCGCGCGCGCCGGACAGGCCGACGGGCCGAAGCAATATCAGCGCGTCGGTGGCCGTGCCGTCATCGCGCGCACGCTGGAGACATTCCTGGCGCATCCCGAAATTGGTCCCGTCGTCGTCGCCATCCATGCCGATGACCGCGCGCTTTTCGACAAGGCAGCCGGCCTGTATGCCGAGCGGGTTACCGCCGTGGTCGGTGGCGAGTCGCGCCAGGCCTCGGTCCGGCTCGGCCTGCTGGCGCTGAGGGATCGTACGCCCGGCCGTGTCCTTGTCCATGACGCGGTGCGGCCGTTTGTCGACGCGGCCCTGATCGACCGTACCATCGCGGCCATTGGCGAGCGCCAAGGCGCGCTGCCCGCTTTGCCTGTCGCCGATACGCTGAAGCGCGAGTCGGCGACCGGCATGATCGAGGAGACGGTGCCAAGGGCCGGCCTTCATGCCGCGCAGACGCCGCAGGGCTTTCCGTTCTGGCCGTTGCTCGCCGCGCATGAAAAGGCCCATCATCTCGGCAAGACGGATTTTACCGACGATGCCGCGATCGCCGAATGGGCGCATATTCCGGTGAAAATCGTTCAGGGGTCGCCGGACAATGTCAAACTGACCTGGGCAAGGGATATTGCGATGGCGGATCAGCGGCTTACTGGCGAGCGTTTTCCAGACATTCGCACCGGCAATGGCTATGACGTGCACGCCTTCGAGGCAGGCGACCATGTCACTCTGTGCGGCGTCGCCATTCCGCACGGCAAGAAGCTTTCCGGCCATTCGGATGCCGATGTCGGCCTGCACGCGCTGACCGATGCGCTGCTCGCCACTTGCGGCGCCGGCGACATCGGCACGCATTTCCCGCCTTCCGATCCGCAATGGAAGGGCGCGGCGTCAAAGATCTTCGTCGAGCATGCGGCCAGGTTGGTGCGCGAACGCGGCGGCCGCATCGCCAATGCCGACATCACGCTGATCTGCGAGGCGCCGCGCGTCGGCCCGCATCGCGAGGCCATGACCAACGCGTTGTCGGCGATGCTGGGCATTTCCAGCGATCGCATCTCGATCAAGGCGACGACGAACGAGAAACTCGGCTTTGTCGGCCGCGAGGAAGGCATCGCCGCCATCGCCACCGCCAGTGTCGTCTTCCCCGGGGAGGTTCCCGCATGAACAACAGCGATCTTGCCAACGCCCTGCTCCAGGTCTGCCAGCAACGCGGCATCATGCTGGCGACGGCCGAGAGTTGCACCGGCGGCATGATCATCTCGGCACTGACCGACATTGCCGGCTCGTCCGCTGTCGTCGATCGCGGCCTCATCACCTATTCCGATGAAGCAAAGATGGAGATGCTCGGCCTCTCGCCCGCCACACTCGAGGCGCATGGCGCCGTCTCGCGCGAAACGGTTCTGGAGATGGCGGAGGGCGCTCTGGCCCGCTCGCGCGCCGGGCTTGCGCTTGCCGTCACCGGCATTGCCGGCCCAGGCGGCGGCTCGCCGGAAAAACCGGTCGGCCTCGTCTGGTTCGGAGTTGCCCTAAGAGGTGGGCCGGTGGCTGCCGAGCTCAATATGTTTGCCGACAATGGCCGCGACTTCATCCGCCGCGAGACGGTCAAGCATGCGCTGGAGATCGGCCTGCGCGCGCTGGGCGACACTCATGAGATGGGCGTCGTTCCGTAGATGACGTCCGCACGTTTTTCGAACGCTTCGGAAAACATGCGGAAGGCGCGATCGAACATGGTGCCCATCAACACGCCGAGGATACGGCTCTTGAACTCGTAGTCGATGAAGAAGCGAACGTTGCAGCCGCCGCCGTCGGCCGGCTCGAAGCGCCAGATATTGCTGAGATATTTGAACGGTCCATCGATGTATTTGACATCGATTGTGTTTTCGTCCGGCTTCAGCAGCACTTGCGTCGTAAAGGTCTCGCGGATCGCCTTGTAGCCGATGCTCATATCGGCAACGAGAATGGTGCGGCCATCACGCTCCTTGCGCGAGCGCACCGTCAGCGCCTCGCACAGCGGCAGAAATTCAGGATAGGTCTCGATATCGGCGACCAGCGCAAACATCTGCTCCGGCGTGTGGGCAACGCGGCGTGTGGCTTCGAATTTCGGCATTGAAGCAGGATTTAACTGGCTTTTTTGAGCTGCGCCTCACGCGCCGCCCGCAGCCTGGCGAAATCGTCACCGGCATGATGCGAGGAGCGCGTCAGCGGGCTCGACGCCACCAGCAGGAAACCCTTGGTCTTGCCGATCGTCGCGAAGGAGTTGAACTCCTCCGGCGTGACGAAGCGGATCACCGGGTGGTGTTTCTTCGACGGCTGCAGATACTGGCCAATGGTCATGAAGTCGACATTGGCCGAGCGCAGGTCATCCATCAGTTGCAGGATCTCGTTCCGCTCTTCGCCGAGGCCGACCATGATGCCGGACTTCGTGAAGATCGACGGGTCGAGCTCCTTGACCCGCTGCAACAGCCGGATCGAGTGGAAATAGCGAGCACCCGGCCGCACCGTCAGGTAGTTCGACGGCACGGTTTCGAGATTGTGGTTGAAGACATCGGGCTTGGCCGCCACGACGATCTCCAGCGCGCCTTCCTTGCGCAGGAAATCGGGCGTCAGGATTTCGATCGTGGTCAGAGGTGTCGCTGCTCGGATAGCCCGGATGACTTCGGCAAAGTGCTGCGCGCCGCCATCGGCGAGATCGTCGCGGTCGACCGAGGTGATAACGACATGGGTCAGCCCCATCTGCGTGACGGCATGCGCGACACGCGCCGGCTCATCGGCATCGAGCGCGGTCGGAATGCCGGTGGCGACATTGCAGAAGGCGCAGGCGCGCGTGCAGATCTCGCCCATGATCATGAACGTGGCGTGCTTCTTTTCCCAGCACTCGCCGATATTGGGGCAGCCGGCCTCTTCGCACACCGTGACCAGCTTGTGCGACTTCACGATCTCGCGGGTTTCGGCATAGCCCTTCGACATCGGCGCCTTGACGCGGATCCAGTCGGGTTTGCGCAGCACGTCCTGATCAGGCTTGTGTGCCTTCTCGGGGTGCCGCAGGCGCGGCGCGTTGGCGATCGTGTCGAGAACAGTGACCATCTCAAACCTGACTTGTTGGCGTCTGCCCGTCGGCATTCGCCCTTCTGGCGTCATCTAGGGCTTTTCGGTGCAAAGAAAAAGGCTGCGGCGGCGCATGCCGCCACAGCCTTTTTCGCATAGCGGGGATCCAGAGCAATTCCAGGAAAAGTGTGACACGGTTTTCCGTCCGGAATTGCGTCAGAAGAACGAGTTAAAACGGCGAGCCGTTTTATCTGCGTATCAGCCGCCCGGCAAAGATCAGCAGGCAGGCGCCGATGAAGCCGGTGATCAGGTAGGCGAGCCAGCCGACACCGAAGGGTTCGATGTTGAGCGCCCTGAGAATTGCGTTCAGCACCACCGCGCCGACAATGCCCATAATGATGTTCATCAAGACGCCGGTATTGCTCTTCATGACCATCTCGGCCAGCCACCCGGCCAAACCGCCGATGATGATGGCCGCAATCCAGCCCACGCCATTCACGTCCATATGCCAACTCCTCCAGTGTCAGGTGAAAATGCATCCGGAAACGAACTGTCTTGCCGTAAGGTTCCTCCGGCGCATGCGTCTGAGTCTCGCGGCAGCAATTTATCACGCGTTGAGCGCACGGCCATAGGCATCGAGCACGCTTTCCTTCATCATCTCCGACAGCGTCGGATGCGGGAAGATGGTGTGCATCAGTTCTTCCTCGGTGGTCTCCAGGTTCATCGCCACGACGAAGCCCTGGATCAGCTCCGTCACCTCGGCGCCGACCATATGCGCGCCGAGCAGCTGGCCGGTCTTCTTGTCGAAGATGGTCTTGATGAAGCCCTGGTCCTCGCCAAGCGCGATCGCCTTGCCGTTGGCGCCGAACTGGAAGCGGCCGACACGAATGTCCTTGCCTTCGGCCTTGGCCTTGGCTTCGGTGAGCCCGACCGATGCGACCTGGGGGTTGCAATAGGTGCAGCCCGGGATCTTCAGCTTGTCTGTCGCATGCACGCCCGGGAAATTGGCGATCTTTTCGATGCAGACCACGCCCTCATGCTCAGCCTTGTGAGCCAGCATAGGCGGCCCGGCGACATCGCCGATGGCGTAGATGCCGGGAACGTTGGTCTTGCCATAGCCGTCAATGACGACGCAGCCGCGATCGGTCTTCACGCCGAGCGTCTCGAGGCCGAGATTCTCGATGTTGCCCTGCACGCCGACGGCCGAGATCATGCGGTCGGCGGTGATCTTCTCGACCTTGCCGTCTTCCATCTCGACGTGGGCAGTGATCGAGTTGGCACCCTTCTCGACCTTGGTCACCTTGGCCTCGAGGATGATCTTCATGCCCTGCTTCTCGAACTGCTTCTGCGCGAATCTCGAGACCTCGGCATCCTCGACCGGCATCACCGCCGGCAAAAGCTCGACCACCGTCACCTCGGCGCCCATGGTGCGATAGAAGGAGGCGAACTCGATGCCGATGGCGCCCGAACCCATAACCAGCAGCGACTTCGGCATCTCCTTCGGCACCATCGCCTCGAAATAGGTCCAGATCAGTTTGCCGTCCGGCTCGATGCCGGGCAGCGCGCGCGGCCGGGCGCCGGTGGCCAGAATGATGTGCTTGGCGGTATAGGTGCCCTCGCCCTTGACGCCCTTGGGCACCGGCGGCTGCGGCTCCATCGGTTTCTTGGCCGTCTTGGAGACGACGATTTCACCCGGCTTGGAGAGCTTGGCCTCGCCCCAGATAACGTCGACCTTGTTCTTCTTCATCAGGAAGGCGACGCCGCCATTGAGCCTCAACGACACTTTGCGCGAGCGGTCGACGACAGCGGCCGTGTCGGCGCTGACCTTGCCGCCTTCGAGCTTCAGGCCGTAGTCCTTCAGATGATCGGAATAGTGCATGATCTCGGCCGAGCGCAGCAGCGCCTTGGTCGGGATGCAGCCCCAGTTGAGGCAGATGCCGCCGAGATGCTCGCGCTCGACGATGGCAGTCTTGAAGCCGAGCTGGGCGGAGCGCACCGCCGTGACATAGCCGCCGGGGCCTGAGCCGATGATTATGACGTCGTAGGATTCAGCCACGGGGTTTCTCCCTGATTTTCTCTAGAGTTCCAGCATCACACGCACCAATGGCGCCAATGCGTCACCTATATTGCGCGTGTTTTCGGCATCGAGATGGACCCCGTCGATCGGTGTGGTCTCGGCCACCGTGCCGGCATCGAAAAAGCCGCAGCCGGCCTCGTCGGCGAGCGCGGAATATTGCGGCGCCAGCCGCTTCGAGGCCTCGTCGCCGCCGGCAAACATTTCCTTGAATTCGGCATTGTCGGTGCGGCTGACCGCTGGTGGCGCGACGATCAGGATTTGCGGCGCGGCCCAGTCGAACGGATAATCGTGGCCGCGCACGATGTCGATCAGCCGCTGCACGCCCTGCTTGGCCGCGACCGGATTGCCGTGGATCCAGGGCTTCATGTCGTTGGCGCCGAGCATGATGATGATCAGGTCGAGCGGCGCATGGCTGGTCAGGATCGTCGGCAGCACCTTGGCGCCATTGCGGTCGGCACCAGCCAGGTGATCGTCGAAAGCCGTGGTGCGGCCGTTCAGACCTTCGGCAATGACTTCGATATCGTCGTCGCCCAACGCCGCCTTGAGCACGCTCGGCCAGCGATCTTCCAGCGCATGACGCCCGAGGCTCGCCGCGTCATAGCCCCAGGTCAGGGAATCGCCGTAGCAGAGGATCGTCTTCATGCACCCGCACCCGCCTCCGCCCTAAGCCCGCGCCGCACGCGCCATCCCACGAACAGCCACTGCACGATAACCGTGGCGATGCTTGGCAAAAACAGACCGGCGACAACGGGGAGATCGCCCGACCACTGGGCTTTGCCAGGCGGCTGCGAGAAGGTCCAGGCAATCAGCCCGATTCCGGCCAGCACGAACAACGAAACCCCAACAAGCCCCGTCAGGTTTATCGCCCTTTGCGGGTTTGGCACCAATTGCGCGATGAAAAACGCCACGGTCGCAACGATGGTGACCAGCGCCGAAACCATGAAGACCAGGATGTATTCGGAATTCGCATTGGTGACGATTGCCAGCCACAGCGCCACCAGCCCGCCGGCCAGGCCGGAAAGGATCAGGGCGAAAAGGCTGGTGACGAATTTCCGCACAGCCTTTTTCCTTTCTAGACCAGCATGCCCATCGGATTTTCGATCATGCGCTTGAAGGCGACCAGAAGTTCGGCGCCGAGCGCACCGTCGACGGCGCGGTGATCGGTCGACAGCGTCACCGACATGATATTGGCGATTCTGATCTCGCCATTCTTGACCACCGGCCGCTGCTCGCCGGCACCCACCGCCAGGATCGTCGCATGCGGCGGGTTGATGACGGCGGCAAAGTCCTTGATGCCGAACATGCCGAGATTGGAGACAGCCGTCGTGCCGCCCTGATATTCCTCAGGCTTCAGCTTGCGGCTGCGCGCACGGCTCGCCAGATCCTTCATCTCGTTGGAGATAGTGGACAGCGTCTTTTCGTCGGCGTGGCGGATGATCGGCGTGATCAGGCCGCCGGGGATCGACACGGCAACGCCGACATCGGCGTGCTTGTGCTTGACCATGGCGCTTTCGGTCCACGACGCATTGGCATCCGGCACCGCCATCAGCGCCATCGCCATCGCCTTGATCACCATGTCGTTGACCGACAGCTTGTAGACGGGCACTTCGCCCTTGTCGGTCTTCTTCATCGGAGCCGCCGCATTGATCTGTGTGCGGAGCGCCAGCAGGGCATCGAGCTCGCAGTCGAGCGTCAGGTAGAAATGCGGGATGGTTGTCTTGGCCTCGACCAGGCGGCGCGCAATGGTCTTGCGCATATTGTCGTGCGGGACGAGCTCGTAGGACCCTTCGGCAAACAGCTTCAGCACCTGTTCGTCCGACATCGCCTTGGGTGCCGGAGCCGGCGCAGACGCCGGAGCGCCGGCAGGTGCGGCTTTCGCGGCCGGCGCGGCCTTGGCGCCACCGCCGGCGATCGCCGCCTCGACATCGGCCTTGACGACACGGCCATGCGGGCCGGTGCCACTCACGGCGGACACATCGACGCCGGCGTCTTTGGCTATGCGCCGCGCCAGCGGCGAGGCGAAAGTGCGCTCGCCTGACGATTGGCTGATCTCCCCCCTTGTGGGGGAGATGGCCGGCAGGCCAGAGGGGGGNGGTCGGCGGGACAGCGCCCCCCTCTGTCGACTTCGTCGACATCTCCCCCACGGGTGGGGAGATTGACGCCTTATCCTGTTTGGCATCGGCTTTCGCGGGCGCGGCATCGCCGCCGCCCTTTGCCGCCGCCCCTGCATCCTCGCCTTCGCCAGCCAGAATGGCGATCAGAGCATTGACCTTGACGCCTTCGGTGCCGGCCGGAACGACGAGCTTGGCAACCGTGCCCTCATCGACGGCCTCGACTTCCATCGTCGCCTTGTCGGTCTCGATCTCGGCAATCACGTCGCCCGGCGAAACCTTGTCGCCCTCCTTGACCAGCCACTTGGAAAGATTGCCCTCTTCCATCGTGGGCGAGAGCGCCGGCATGGTGATGTTGATTGGCATGATGTCCTCCCGACCGGCTCAGCGATACGTGACGGCTTTGACCGCCTCGATGACCTCGCCGACATTGGGCAAGGCCAGCTTTTCGAGGTTCGCCGCATAGGGCATCGGCACGTCCTTGCCGGCGATGGTGATGACCGGCGCGTCGAGGAAATCGAAGGCGCGCTGCGACACCTGGTTGGCGATGTGGTCGCCGACCGAGCTTTGCGGGAAACCTTCTTCCACCACGATCAGGCGGTTGGTCTTTTTTACGGAGGCAATGACGGTGTCGAGGTCGAGCGGGCGGATGGTCCGGAGATCGATGATCTCGGCATCGATGCCCATGCCGCGCAGTTCGGCTTCCGCCTTGATGGCGTAGGTCATGCCGATGCCGAACGAGACGATGGTGACGTCCTTGCCCTGCTTGTGAATGCGCGCCTTGCCGATCGGCAGCACGAAATCATCGAGCTTCGGCACGTCGAAGGACTGGCCGTAGAGGATTTCGTTTTCAAGGAAGATGACCGGGTTCGGATCGCGGATCGCCGCCTTGAGCAGGCCCTTGGCGTCGGCAGCCGTGTACGGCATCACCACCTTCAGGCCGGGAATATGGCTGTACCAGGCGGCATAGCACTGCGAATGCTGGGCGCCGACGCGGGCGGCAGCCCCGTTCGGGCCGCGGAACACGATCGGCGCGCCCATCTGGCCGCCCGACATATAGAGCGTCTTGGCGGCGGAGTTGATGATCTGGTCGATCGCTTGCATGGCGAAATTAAAGGTCATGAATTCGACGATCGGCTTCAGGCCGGCCATTGCCGCACCCACGCCGACGCCGGCAAAGCCATGCTCGGTGATCGGCGTGTCGACCACGCGGCGCGGCCCGAATTCCTGCAGCAGGCCTTGCGTGATCTTGTAGGCGCCCTGGTATTCCGCGACCTCCTCGCCCATGACGAAGACATCGCCGTCGCGGCGCATTTCCTCGGCCATGGCATCGCGCAAGGCCTCGCGCACCGTGGTCGAGACCATCTCGGTGCCGGCGGGAATATCGGGATCGGCCGCAGGTTTGGCTGCCGGAGCGGCGGGAACTGCCTTCGGAGCCTCGCCGGCATCCTGGGGAGCCGCTTTTGAACCTTCCTCGGCTGCATCGGTCCGCTGACCGCCAGCGGAAACGGCATCCTGGGTGGAGGCAGGCTTGCCGCTCTTTTCGACATCGCCTGCACTTTCACCGTCCTGCAGCAACACGGCGATCACCGCGTTGACCTTGACGCCTTCGGTGCCGGCGGGAACCACGATCTTGCCGATCGTGCCTTCATCGACGGCCTCGACTTCCATCGTCGCCTTGTCGGTTTCGATCTCGGCGATGACATCACCGGCGACGACCTTGTCGCCCTCGTTCTTCAACCACTTGGAAAGATTGCCCTCTTCCATGGTCGGCGAGAGAGCGGGCATGAGAATTTCGATCGGCATGTCCTTGCCCTCCCGTTACAATACGATGTCGGTCCAGAGCTCGGACGGATCCGGCTCTGCGTCGTGCTGGGCAAATTCGGCAGCGTCGGCGACGATGTCGCGGACTTCCTTGTCGATGTTCTTGAGCTCGTCCTCGGTCGCCCACTTCTTGGCCGTCAGCCGCGCCTTGACCTGCTCGATCGGATCATGATCCGAGCGCAT
The DNA here is from genome assembly GCF_000502615.1 of Mesorhizobium sp. LNJC405B00. NCBI lineage: Bacteria > Pseudomonadati > Pseudomonadota > Alphaproteobacteria > Hyphomicrobiales > Phyllobacteriaceae > Mesorhizobium > Mesorhizobium sp. LNJC405B00. The sequence goes on from NZ_AYWC01000010.1 coordinate 150,498, forward strand.
CTTCTGCACTTCTTCCTTGGAGCGGTATTTCGCGGGATCCGACATCGAGTGACCGCGATAGCGATAGGTCTGCATCTCGAGGATGATCGGACCGTTGCCGGCACGGCACCATTCGGTCGCCTGATCGCCGGCGGATTTGACCGCACGCACATCCATGCCGTCGACCTGAATGCCGGGAATCTTGAACGAGGCGCCGCGATGCGAAAAATTGGTTTCGGCCGACGAGCGCGACACCGAAGTGCCCATGGCGTAGCGGTTGTTCTCGATGATGTAGATCACCGGCAGCTTCCACAGCGAGGCCATGTTGAAGCTTTCATAGACCTGACCCTGATTGGCAGCGCCATCGCCGAAATAGGTCAGCGACACATTGTTGTTGTCGCGGTAGCGGTTGGCGAAGGCGAGACCGGTGCCGAGCGAGACCTGCGCGCCGACAATGCCGTGGCCGCCGTAAAAATGCTTCTCCTTGGAGAACATGTGCATGGAGCCGCCCTTGCCCCTCGACAGGCCACCACGGCGTCCGGTCAGCTCTGCCATGACGCCCCGCGGTGACAGTTCCATCGCCAGCATGTGGCCATGGTCGCGATAGGCGGTGATCATCTGGTCGCCGTTGATCAGCGACATCTTCATGCCGGTGACGACCGCTTCCTGGCCGATATAGAGGTGGCAGAAGCCGCCGATAAAGCCCATGCCGTAGAGCTGGCCGGCCTTTTCCTCGAAGCGACGGATAAGCAGCATGTGCCGGTAGGCGGCAAGCTCCTCGTCCTTGGTGAAGTCGGCCGGCTTGGGGGCGGAAAGCCCCGTTGATTTGGCGGATGTCGATTTAACGGATTTGGCAGGCGCTTTTTTGGCGGCGGTGGCCATGCATCACTCCCTGTTGGCGTCTCTTCGCGGACACTAAAGCAGACCATGTCTGCTCCGGGGAGGATCAGCTCCTCCCCACCGATTGGAAGGAAGCTAACATGCGAGACCGTGTTTCGCCATGCAGAAAAACGCATGGCTGGCATGCGCCTAAACGCCCAGAATCGTTAGAGATAACAGCGATTAACCGAAATTCGGTTATTTCGAATTGGCCGGCAGCATGATGGTGATTTCATCGGGCTGGGACAGATTGAGCGCCCGGCGTGCCTGCTCGTCGAGCATATCCTTTTCGAGCGTGCCCTCATGCATCAGCTGGACGCGCCGCTCCAGATCGATCCGGCGCGCCTTGATGGCATCGTACTTGGCCTGCAATTCGATGGTCTGCGCTTCGAGCTGATATTTGGAATTGATGCCGAACTCGCCATGATAGGCATGGAAGCCGAAATAGGCCAGGAACGCCACGCAAAGCGACGGGATGATCAGCCGGCCGGTGTTTCTCTGCTTGTGCTGGCGTGTCCACATGGTCGCAATCCTTTGACCGCCATTTGTCGCTCGATTGTGCTTAATGGACGGTTACGGACAGGTGCATTAGCCAGCGGCCGCAACGAAAAAGGGCGGGAAAATCCCGCCCTTCCATCGTTTTCGCCAGTTCGGCAGAATTTAGGCTTTGACCACCGACTTGCCAGCGTAGCGCGCCTGCTTGCCGAGCTCTTCCTCGATGCGGATCAGCTGGTTGTACTTGGCCATGCGATCCGAGCGCGACAGCGAACCGGTCTTGATCTGCCCGCAATTGGTGGCGACGGCGAGGTCGGCGATGGTCGAATCCTCGGTTTCGCCCGAACGGTGCGACATGACTGCGGTGTAGCCTGCCTTATGCGCGGTCTCGACAGCGTCGAGCGTTTCGGTAAGCGAGCCGATCTGGTTGACCTTGACCAGGATCGAATTGGCGACACCCATGCGGATGCCGTCGCGCAGCCGCGCCGTGTTGGTGACGAAGAGGTCGTCGCCAACCAGCTGCGTCTTGTTGCCGATCAAATCGGTCAGGTACTTCCAGCCCTCCCAGTCGTCCTCGGCCAGGCCGTCCTCGATCGAGATGATCGGATAGTCGGCGGCGAGCTTGGCCAGGTACTTGGCCTGCGCCTTGGGATCGCGGGTCTTCTTCTCGCCCTCATAGACGTAATTGCCGTCCTTGAAGAATTCGGTCGCCGCACAGTCGAGACCGAGCGCGATCTCCTCGCCCGGCTTGAAGCCGGCCTTCTCGATCGATTCCATGATGAAATCGAGCGCCACCGGCGCACTCTTCAGATTGGGCGCGAAGCCGCCTTCGTCGCCGACATTGGTGTTGTGGCCGGCACCCTTCAGCTTCTTGCGCAGCGTGTGGAAGATTTCGGAGCCCCAGCGCACGCCTTCGCGCAGCGTCGGCGCGCCGACCGGCAGGATCATGAATTCCTGGAAATCGATCGGATTGTCGGCATGCGCTCCGCCATTGATGATGTTCATCATGGGCACCGGCAGCAAATGCGCCTTGGTGCCGCCGACATAGCGGTAAAGCGGCAGTCCGGCGGCTTCCGCCGCGGCCTTGGCGACCGCCAGCGAGACGCCGAGGATGGCGTTGGCGCCGAGCCGGCTCTTGTTGGGCGTGCCGTCGAGCTCGATCATGGTCTGGTCGATGTGGATCTGGTTTTCGGCTTCCATGCCGCCGATCGCCTCGAACAGCTCGCCATTGACGGCCTCGACCGCCTTAAGCACGCCCTTGCCGAGATAGCGGCCGCCACCGTCGCGCAGTTCGACGGCCTCATGCGCGCCGGTCGACGCGCCGGACGGCACCGCGGCGCGGCCCGTCGAGCCGTCCTCGAGGACGACGTCGACCTCGACGGTCGGATTTCCACGGCTGTCCAGGATTTCACGCCCGACAATGTCGATGATGGCGGTCATTGCGATGTCCCCGATTGATCGATTGAAAGCGTCGCGCCCCTCTTAGCCAAAGTGCCGCAAAAGGCAATCAGGAATGGCATGAAATAATGGTGACGATCGCCCCTTGCGCTCAGGCCGTGGGGCATGGGCGACGCCACCTGAACGCAAACAGCCCGCCCCGACGTCATATGTCTGGCGCCGCATGGGGCGGGTGCCCCTCCCCTTTGATCGCGGCAATCCCTTATCACAAAATACCAGGCGGCACACAAACTCCAGCCGATGATTCAAAAGAGGCTACCGCCAACGTGACAAACTTCACAATGCAGAGAATTCGAAGATGTTAGGGTCACATCTACAACGCGGACTATTTGACGACGACAGCGAAGTCAACAAACTTGAACTCTTTGGGGAGGCGGCAATGGCAGCGATTTCAGGAACTGGCTGGGAACTTCTTATTAGCCGCAAAGTCGAGCATATGAGGGGCACCAGACGCAGGACAGTTGGTGCCTATAAAGTTTTTCACAACGGCACGGCAGTAACGGGTCTATCGGGGTTCGTGTGTGAATCTCGCGGCCCAGGCGACAATTCCAAAGAAGACAATGGCAGGCGCATCGAGCCCGGCACCTATCCGCTGGCGACACAGGCCGGAGGCAAATATGTGACGATCGGCTACACTGGCGCCAAGACGCCACCCAAACCTGGACTCGAACTGCTGAAGACCAACAAGCGCACCGAAATCCTGATTCATCCGGGCGTCAATTTCCTGTCCAGCGTCGGATGCATCAACCCGACGAAGAAGGTGAGCGGTCCGCTTTCCGACATGGATTTCACGGAGAGCCGGACACGCGTAATCGCCCTCATCGACGATCTGAAAACCTTTGCCGGCGGTGGCTTCCCGAAAAGCAACGGCAAGCGAATTCCCAATGCTTCGGTGGTCGTCGAAGGCGAACCGGTGCTGTCGACCGAGAGTGTCGAGAGCGTGCTCGAAGCCGTTGCGGGCGATCCGAACAAGGGTTTGCCAGCAGCGGTCTTCCAGAAATTCGCGCCGAGACCGGCAAGCGGTTCCAAGCGAACAATCTATGACGGTTACATCGGCGCCTTTACCTCCGACAAAGGCCTCAAGACACTTGGCGATCATGGCGTGTGCAACAACTATGATCGGCTGATGCATTTCTTCGCTCAAGCGGCGATGGAAACCGGTGGCTTCACCCTCATTCGCGAATCCCTGACCTACACGACCGTGGCGGCAATCCGGAACGCATGGAGGTCGCGAGCCGCGGGCAAGACCGATCAGTGGATCGAGGACAACCTGCTGCGCAAGCCGCAAGCCCTGGGCGACTGGGCCTATGGCGGCCGCATGGGCAATGTGAAAGGAACGTTGGACGGCTTCAATTTCCGCGGCGGCGGCACGTTCCAGACCACCGGGCGCGACGCGTACACGGCCAAGGGCAAGCTCGCCAAGGTCGACCTCGCCAATCATCCTGAACTGATCGAGGATCCGCAGATTTCGCTGCTCGCAGCTTGCGCCGAATGGAAAGGGTCAGGCTGCAATGCCTTTGCCGATGCCGGCCTGATTAAAAAGATCTCGCGCGCGATCAACGTCGGCAACGCCAATTCCACCACGCCGGCCAATGGCGAAGCGGATCGGATCGCCTGGCATGAAAAGGTTTTCAAGGCGGTGAAGAATGCCGGACTCCTCGGCTGAGCATGCCTCGGATCACGTTCGACAACACCACGTCATCATAATTCAGAGATAACAATCTATGTGTCGATTAGGATGGTGATGCGCGGGGCGAAACAGGAGGAGTTTCGCCATGTCCGAGTTGAGCGGTATCGTGAGTTTGTTCCTGATCGCGGCGGCGTTCCTGACGTCGTGCGATACGCAGCAGCCGCCAAAGGCGGCGACGCAGCTGTCCACGCTTTACGCAGCAGAATAGAAACTGTCGGGTTACACTGAAAAGGCCCCCGTTTCGGAATTCGGGGGCCTTTACGTCAGGCGTCAGCGCAGCTGATCAATGCCAATACGGCGTGACCTTGTAGTAATCATAGGAAGCATCACGTGCGGCCTCGCCATCGGCGCCGGCCAGTTCATTGATCGAATAGGCGGGTGCTGCCTTCAGCTGCTCCTTCGAGAACGGCACGACATAGCCGCCCTTGTCCTCGTCATAGTCGAGGCTCGCCCACGGAATGGCGTGATACTTCTCGCCAATGCCGAGAAATCCACCGAACCCGATCACCGCGAACATGATGCCGTTCGACGTCTTGTCGAGCATGATGTCCTCGATGCTGCCGATGCTCGTGCCTTCGGTGTTGTAGACCGACGTGCCGATGACGCGCGAAGCGGCGATGGCTTCGGTGTGGCCTGTCTGGGTGGTCATGGCTGCTGCTCCTCATGTCGTTGATCGATACTTTGACAATGAGGGGCGCGGGCGAAAGTTCCCGTTTTTCGAGCGGCGGGCGGTTACTCCGCGAGGATGAACGTCACCTTCATGTTGACGCGATAGGCCGCGATCCTGCCGTCCTCGACGACGATCTTCTGGTCCTGGATCCAGGCGCCTTCGACGTTCTTCAGGGTCTTTGAGGCGCGCTCAATCCCCTTCTCGATGGCGTCCTGAAAGCTCTTTTCGACGACGACGTGATTTCGGTGACGCGGGCGACGGACATGGCTTCCTCCTGCCAAGACGCTCATTTGCAGCAGCGAGCCTACAGCCCGCTTATGCCTTCCACAAGCAGGGCAGCGCGCGCGCCATGCCGAAACCATCAGCCTCGGTTCAGGTCAGCAGCATTCTTGGCGATGCGGTCGAACGCCATCAGTCTTTCGAGCAGCGCCGGCATGTCCTTCAGTGGCAGCATGTTGGGCCCGTCGGAGGAGGTCGAATTGTCGGGATCCTGGTGGGTCTCTATGAACACGCCGGCGACGCCGACGGCAACGGCAGCCCGCGCCAGCGTCTCGACAAAGCGGCGCTCACCACCGGAGGAACCGCCCTGCCCGCCCGGCTGCTGCACCGAATGGGTGGCGTCGAAAATCACCGGCGCGCCGATCTCGGCCATCACAGGCAAAGCCCGCATGTCCGACACCAGCGTGTTGTAGCCGAAAGACGCGCCGCGCTCGGTGGTCAGCACATTGAGGTTGCCCGAACCGGTGATCTTGGCCACCACGTTCTTCATATCCCAAGGCGCCAGGAACTGCCCCTTCTTGACGTTGATCACCTTGCCGGTCTTGGCGGCGGCGACCAGCATGTCGGTCTGGCGCGACAGGAAGGCCGGAATCTGCAGCACATCGACATGGGGTGCGACGATCGCGCACTGCTCCTCGGTGTGGACATCGGTCAGAATGGGAAGCGAAAACGCCTTGCGCAACTCGTCGAACACCGGAAGCGCCGCGTCCATGCCCGCGCCGCGCGTTGCCGACAGTGAGGTGCGGTTGGCCTTGTCGTAGCTGGTCTTGTAGACGAGGCCGATGCCGAGCTTGCCGGTCAGTTCCTTCAGCGCGCCGGCCATGTCGAAAGCGTGCTGGCGCGATTCGAACTGGCACGGGCCGGCGATCAACGCCAAGGGCCCGCTATTGTCGAAGACGACATTGCCGACGGTTACCGACGAATTCGGCGCCAGCGAATTGGGCCCTTGCGGCTGGCTCATGGGGTCTCCCGGAAGATGAAAGCCGCGCCCTGCCCGGATGCCGGCTGCACGACAATTTCGTTGCCCGCTATATCGTGCCGGACGGCGTTGTCTGCAAGCAGCCTCGCGACAGTGCCGGCACTGCGGGCCGAAAAGACGATCGCGGCGAAGCGAAGGTCCGTCGGCGCGCCAGCCGACATGCCGAAGCGCTCAGCGAAAGCCGCGGGCTCGAGAACGCTCAAACGCGCGTTCGCCAGGTCGAACGCCGTGCTGCTCCTCTGCCTCGAACCCGTCGCTGTCTCGATCAGGTGGCGCTTTTCGGATGGCACGCCGCTGACCGCGACGATTTCGGCAATGCCGGTCACGCCGTTGGCATGGGCCTGCAGTGCCGTACGGTCGATTTGAGGGGCGTTGATCCGCTCGCAAGCGAACAGAAAGGCGTCCGTCGTCTCGGCGCCGGCGGCGAAAGCCAGTTTGAACGAGGCCATGTCGCTCTTTCCGGCCGTGTCGGTGAAGGCGCGGGAAAAGCTCAGCACGTCCCCCGCCGACAGACCGGCCGAGACATAGCGCGCATGATCCGCATCGGCGTCGTCGGTGGCCAGCACCACGGCGGAAAAGCCCTCATCGCCCAGGCTGGCGCGATAGAGCCGGTCGCGGGCGACAAAGACATTGCCGCCGGCGATCGCACTCGCTGCCACCTGTTCATTCCCAACCGCCAGCGGTTCGAGATAGGTGCCGTCGGCAAGGAAGACGCAGCAATTTTCGGTGCCGAAGGGATGAATGCCGGTTGGCGCGACGATGAAGCCAAGCGATGTCAGCCGCGCCCGCGCCACGGCGAGGCTCGCCGTCGGCAGCACCAGATGGTCAAGCGGATGGGTCGTGCTGGTCATGCCGGCGCGGTGTGCATCATTCCCGAAAGTGGTTCAAGGCCTTTTGCCGACCCAATCAGGCCGTCGCCACGATATCGGCCGAATAGCGCAATTCGCGCAAGGGTTTGACCCGGCTGGTCGTCTCGGCATAGAGCGGGTGCGCCTTGTAGGCGGCAAGCGCGGCATCGTCCTCGAACTCGGCATAGACCACCACGTCGATCGCATCCGACAGCGGATCGACCTTGGTATTGAGCGTCACCTCGAAGTGGCTTGAATGCGGGATCTTGCCCAGCGCGAGCAAGCCCGTGCGCACGGCCTCGACATCGTCCTTGCGCCGCGCGCTGAAGAAAACGATATGCCGGATCACGCCTGCCTCCACGTTCGATTTGCGGGCATGTTTTGTGTGAGCGGGACCGTCGCGTCAACCGCCACGATGTCGCGCCCGGCAACGCCGGCAGGCGACTTTGCAGAGGCGCAAAAGCTAGGCCCCGCCGGTGACGTAGCGCACGACGCGCGACATCTCCCTGACCGTCGTGTCGAGATAGCGGCCCTGATTATAGAGGCCATCCCAGATCAGGAAAAAGGCGACGGCGGTGATGACGATGACGTAACGCATCGCTGAAACTAACGTATGTGGCTGTTCGTAACCATAGCGATTTCACCGCCGGTCGCTCGCCCTCACGGATTCTGGCCCCAGGCACGCCACCTGGGCCAGTGCCGGGCACGGCTTGCCTCTTGAAGTTCCGGTCGATGCGGTGGAAGATTGTGGCGAAAATTTAAGCAGGCTGCGGGTGTTCGCGCCTGGCGAATGAAGTGGAGGATGTGGAGGCCGGCAGATCTTGCGCCGCCCCCGCGGAAGTCCAGGGGGGTGTGAGATGGCTGTCAGGGAATACAAAGGCATCGGCGACGCCATCAGGCTGGACGAACTCAATTTCGCCGAGATGGTCAAGGGCCTGCCGGCCAAGGCGCGCATGGTGCTGTCGGCGGCGATGAAATTGCCGCGCGGTTCGCTGAAGGTGAGGATGCCGGATGGCCGGGCGGTTCTTGTCGGCGGCAACGGACCCGGCCCGGATGCCGAACTGGTGTTGAAGAACTGGCGCCTGCCCGGCCGTGCCTTTTCCGGCGGCACCATCGGCGTTGCCGAATCCTACATGGACGGCGACTGGGAAAGCCCTGATGTAACCAGCTTCCTGGAACTGTTCGTCGTCAACTCGGCCGTTGGCGAACGCATTGCCGGCGGCGCCAACTGGCTCATCAACACGGTCCAGCGCATCCGCCACTGGTTCAACGAAAACACCCGCACAGGCTCGAAGCGCAACATCTCGGCGCATTACGATCTCGGCAACGCCTTCTACAAGCAATGGCTCGATCCCAGCATGACCTATTCGTCGGCGCTCTATGCGACCGGCGCCAACGACCTGGAAAGCGCTCAGGCCGCCAAATACCGCGCGCTGGCCAAGGATACGGGTATCGGCAAGAAGGACCATGTGCTCGAGATCGGCTGCGGCTGGGGCGGTTTTGCCGAATTTGCCGCGCGCGAGATCGGCTGCCGCGTCACCGGCCTGACCATCAGCCGCGAACAGCACGATTTCGCCAAGGCGCGCATCCAGAAGGCGGGACTGTCTGACAAGGTCGACATCAAGCTGCAGGATTACCGAGACGAAACGGGCACTTACGACCGCATCGCCTCGATCGAGATGTTCGAGGCGGTCGGCGAAAAATATTGGCCGGTATTTTTCGGCAAGATGAAGGCATGCCTGAGGCCCGGCGGCACCGCCGGCCTGCAGATCATCACCATCAACGAGGCCGCCTACGACACCTATCGGGCGAGGCCGGATTTCATCCAGCGCTATGTCTTCCCCGGCGGCATGCTGCCGACGCCGTCGATCCTGAAGACGCTGGGCAGCGACCATGGCCTTTCCCATCTGCGCGAGCGCGTCTTTCCGGACGACTATGCCCGCACGCTTGCCGAATGGCGCAACCGCTTCTGGGCGTCGTGGGAAAAGATCGTCCCGCTCGGCTTCGACGACCGCTTCAAGAAGCTTTGGGAATTTTATCTCCACTATTGCGAAGCCGGCTTCAGGGCCAGCTACATCGACGTGCGCCAGGTGGTCTACAAGGCCTGATCCGAAGCGTGATTGAGCGGGCGTATGCCCGCTCGTTTTCCCTGTTACCTGCGCGTTTGCCTCAAAGCAGGATGCGATACTTCGCAAACCCGGATTCGCCCTCGCCGGCCGGCTCGATCTTGAGCGATTTCACTCCCGATATAAAATCCTTCGCTTTGGGGCCGGTCTCGAACACGACGCTGGTGCCGGGCAGCGGCGTGAACGACCAATTGTCGTCGGCCGAGGGATTGATCGTGCCTTCGCTAACGACGTAGCGCACGATCACGTCGCGGTTGGTGTCCGGCGCCTCGTAGATGATCTTCGAGGCATTGATGTCGGGGAAATTGCCGCCACCGCCGGCGCGGTAATTGTTGGTGGCGACGACGAATTTCGCTGCCGGATCAATAGGCTTGCCGTCGAAGCTGAGGCCGATGATGCGGTTCGAGCCGGCATTGGCGACGCCACCCTTGGCATCGTATTTCGGCAGCTGCGACAGGTCTATTCCGTAGCTGACGCCATCGATCACATCGAAATTGTAGGACGGGAATTCGGTGTCGATGAGCGCCTGGTCGGCCTTGCCCGGCTCGATCTTCCGGAAAATGCCGGCCGACATTTCCAGCCATTCCTTCACTTGCGCGCCGGTGATTTCGACGGCGCGCACCGTGTTCGGATAGAGATAGAGGTCGGCGACGTTCTTGATGGCGATGTCGCCCACCGGCACGTCGGTATAGTAGTCGGCGCCGTTGCGCCCGCCGGCCTTGAAGGGTGCTGCCGCCGACAGCAGCGGCACATCCTTCCACTGCGTGCTCTTCAATATGTCCTTGAGATACCAGCTCTGCGCCTGGTTGACGATCTGCACCGACGGATCGTCGGCGACCAGCGCGAAATAGGAATAGAGCGGCGCCGAGGTCTTGCCGACCGGTCGGCGGACATAGGCAAGTGTCGCCTCATGGTCCGGCTTCAGCGCATCGACGACGCGCTGGTCGTCCGCCACCGTCGGCTTGTTTGCCTTGTCGACGCGCTGGTAGATCGGCCTTGCCTCCGATGTGGCCGAGGCTACGCGCCATTTCGATCCGTCCCGTTCCAGAAGCAGATCGATCAGTCCCATATGCGAGCCCCAGAAACCGCCCATCACGGCGGGCTTGCCCTGCAGCGTGCCTTTCTCGGTGTCGACGCCTTCGAGCGCCTGAAAATCCTTCTTGCCGGGGAAGACGAGATGCTGATGGCCGGTGAACACCGCATCGATGCCTTCGACGCCGGCGACGAAGAAGGAGGCGTTCTCCATGCCGTCGCCCTGCTTGATATCGATGCCGGAATGCGAGAGCGCGATGACGATGTCGGCGCCCTCCTCCTTGATCTGCGGCACCCATGCCCTGGCCGCCTCGACGATGTCGCGCGTCCTGACATTGCCTTCCAGGTTCTTCAGGTCCCAGACCATGATCTGCGGCGGCACAAAGCCGATGATGCCGATCTTGATCGGCTGCTCGGCGCCCGACCCGTCCTTGATCTTCTTGTCGAGGATGACATAGGGCTTGAGGTAGAGCTTGTCGTCGCGCGGTTTGGCGGCAAGCTCGGTGCCGCGGATCAGATTGGCGCAGACGAAGGGGAAATTGGCCCCGGCCAGCACCTTGTCGAGGAACGACAAGCCGTAGTTGAACTCGTGATTGCCGAGCGTCGAGCATTCATAGCCCAGCAGGTTCATGCCCTTCATGATCGGATGCAGATCGCCTTCCTTGAGGCCCTTCTCATAGGCGATGTAATCGCCCATCGGATTGCCCTGCAAAAGATCGCCATTGTCGATCAGCATCGCATTGGTGGCTTCCTTGCGCACCGCCGCGATCAGTGAGGCCGTCCGCGACAGGCCCATCGTGTCGTTGGCTTTGTCTGCGTAGTAGTCGTAAGGCAGCACATTCACATGGATGTCGGTGGTCTCCATGATCCTCAGATGCGCCTGATTGGCCTGCGCGCGGGCGGAAAACGGATGCAGCATGATCAGCGCCCCGCTGGCGGCCGCACCGGCAAGAAAACTACGGCGGGAGACGGGGTAATTGAGATGCGGCATTGGTTTTCCTTCCCAGCGACGTGACAAGATCCCAGCCCCGGGCGGAAGCTTCGCGCCGAAAACCGGCCATGTCCATCGGGAAGTCAGTCGATCAGCAAAAGGTGACGGCTGGATGAATATCCTTGGCCGCGGTTGAGAACCTCAGCCCTTGTTATCATCGCCCTGGGTGATCAGCCGCGCGCTGCGCTGGCCGGTGAAATAGATCCATAGCCAGCTAAGCGACACCGAGAGCCGGTTGCGAAAACCGATCAGGAAGTAGATATGCGCCACGCCCCACAGCCACCAGGCAAGCCATCCCGTGAGCTTGATCGAGCCGAAATCGATCGCGGCTGCCCACTTGCCGATCGTCACCAGGTCGCCGGCATGTTTGTAGCGGAAAGGGCGCGGCGCGCTATCGCCGGCCAGCCGCGCCCTGATCGTCGCGGCAACATGCTTGCCCTCCTGCTTGGCGGAGGGCGCCACGCCTGGCACCGGCTTGCCGTCCAGCCGCAAGACATGCGCTGTGTCGCCGACGACGAAGATCTCCGGACTGTTCGGCACGGTCAGATCGGGCTCGACCATTACCCTGCCCGCCCGGTCCACCGGCGCGCCCAGCCACTCTCCCGCGGGCGAAGCCGCTACGCCGGCGGCCCACAGGATGGTTCGCGCCGGCAGATGCGTCTCGCCAAAGACGACGCCTTCGGCATCGAGGCGCGTGACGGCGCGGCCAAGCTCGACCGTGACGCCCCGCCGCTCCAGCGCCTTGCGCGCATAGTCGGACAGCTTTGGCGCGAAATTGGCTAGGATCCTGTCTCCGGCCTCCACCAGCACCACACGCGCCTCACGCGTGTCGATGTTGCGGAATTCGCCGCGCAGCGTTTCATGCGCGAGTTCGACAATGGTGCCGGCAAGCTCCACGCCGGTCGGGCCGCCGCCGACGATGACCAGTGTCAGCAGTGCCTGGCGCTTGGCCGGATCGGTCTCGCGCTCGGCCTGCTCGAAGGCGAGCAGGATGCGCCGGCGAATGGTGGTTGCGTCTTCAAGCGTCTTCAGCCCGGGCGCGAAAGGCTCCCATTCGTCGTGGCCGAAATAAGCATGACGCGCGCCGGTGGCGAGCACCAGCGTGTCGTAGGGAACAGAACTGCCGTCCTCAAGCAGCACGCGTTTGCCTGGACGGTCGACGCCGGTGACGTTGCCGAGCAGGGTCGTCACGTCCTCGCGCTTGCGCAGCAGATGACGGATCGGCAAGGCGACTTCCGAGGTCGCCAGCGAGGTGGTCGCCACCTGGTAGAGCAGCGGCTGGAAAAGGTGATGGTTGCGCTTGTCGATCATGGTGATGCGCACGGGTGCGCCGGCCAGCGCCCGGGTGAGTTCGAGACCGCCGAACCCTGCGCCGACGACAACGACATGATGGCTGGTTTCACTCATCGCATTCACCCCTATTTGTCTCCCTTTATCTAGTGATTTTTGTGCACCGCAACAATGTCGCGGCGAGCTAGATTGCCGCTTAAGGCTGCCCAGGACTCGTCGCCGGATGTCGCGAATGCCTATGTCGGCAAGCATGGACGGGTATAGCCTTGCAGGGGCTGGAACCACGGGAGTGAAGCATGGCCAACGGCGATGACAAAGATCGCAAAGGGCGGGCGCAATATTCTTCGCCGCCTTGCTTCATGCACGAACTCGATCCGGAATTTCGCGCGCCATTGACCGACTGGACCGATGTGCGCCGTTGGCGCAAGGCCGAGCGCGAGCGTCTGATCGCGGCACGGTTGGCGGTTTCCGCCGATGCGCGGGTGGCGATGTCGCGGGCTATCGCCGAAGGGCTCGACGCGGCCATCGGCGACATTGCCGGCCGCATGGTCAGCCTCTATTGGCCGTTTCGCGGCGAGCCGGACCTGCGGCCGTGGATGGCGTCGATCAACGAACGCGGCGGCCGCACGGCGCTGCCCATCGTGATCGAGAAAGGCCAGCCGCTGATCTTCCGCGCTTATGTACCCGGCGACCGGCTGGAAAAAGGCATCTGGAACATCCCGATCCCGGCCGAAGGCGAGCCGGTGCTGCCCGACATCGTCATCTCGCCGATCGTCGGCATCGACCCGCGAAACTACCGCCTTGGCTATGGCGGTGGCTTCTTCGACCGCACGCTGGCTGCCATGCCGTTCAAGCCATTGGTCATCGGCGTCGGCTACGAACTGCAGCGCATCGCCACCATTTACCCGCAGCCGCACGATATTCCGATGGATAGGCTGGTGACCGAGGCTGCTCAGGGCTAGGCCAGTTCCGGCTTCATCCCCATCGCCGTGCGATCGACGATCTCGCGCAGGGCAAAGGATGAATTGATCTTGGTCACATGCGGCATCGCCGACAGCCACTCCTTGTGGATGCGCTCATAGTCGACCAGATCCTTGGCGGCGATGCGCAGGATATAGTCGTATTCGCCCGACATCAGGTGGCACGACAGCACATTCGGGCAGCGCTTGATCGCCGCCTCGAAATCCGACAGCGTCTTTTCGAATTGGCCCGACAGCGATATGTGCACGATCGCCGTCATCTGGTGGCCGAGCGCGGCATTCGAAAGCCGGGCGTGATAGCCGCGGATGGTGCCGGATTTCTCCAGATTGTCGAGCCGGCGCGAACAGGCCGACTGCGACAGGCCGACCCTTTCGGCGAGCGCCGCATTGGGTATGCGCCCATCCTTCTGCAGAGCCTCGAGAATGGCGATATCGATCCTGTCGAGCGGCATTTCTCGTGATTCCTGCGAAATTTCCTTGATTTCGCGCAACGATTATCGAAACGCGTGACCCCGCGCAAGCGCATTCGCAAACACCTGCGCAACGATTCGTGGTTCACTCGGTTGATACAGGGAACGAGCCCGAAGGGCCGGATCAGGAGAAGACTATGCGCGTCGGCTGCCCCAAGGAAATCAAGAACCACGAATACCGCGTCGGCCTGACGCCGGGCTCCGTCCGCGAATATGTCGCGCATGGCCATGAAGTGCTGGTCGAAAGCGGCGCCGGCGCCGGCATCGGCGCCGATGACAATGCCTACCGCGCCGCCGGCGCCACCATCGCCAGGACCGCCGCCGACGTGTTCGCCAAGTCGGACATGATCGTCAAGGTCAAGGAGCCGCAGCCCAACGAATGGGCGCAGCTGCGCGACGGTCAGATCCTCTACACCTATCTGCACCTGGCCCCGGATCCGGAGCAGACCAAGGGCCTGCTCGCGTCCGGCGTCACCGCAATCGCCTATGAGACCGTAACCGACGACCGCGGCGGCCTGCCGCTCCTGGCGCCGATGTCGGAAGTTNGGCGCCCTGCCGCTCTTGGCGCCGATGTCGGAAGTTGCCGGCCGCCTGTCGATCCAGGCCGGCGCGACCGCGCTGCAGAAGGCCAATGGTGGCCGCGGCGTGCTGCTCGGCGGCGTGCCCGGCGTACTGCCCGGCAAGGTCACCGTGCTCGGCGGCGGCGTCGTCGGCCTGCATGCCGCCCGCATGGCGGTCGGCCTCGGCGCCGACGTCACCATCATCGACCGCTCGATCCCGCGCCTGCGCCAGCTGGACGACCTCTTTACCGGCCGCGTCCACACCCGCTACTCCACAGTCGAGGCGCTTGAGGAAGAATGCTTCTCGGCCGACATCGTCGTCGGCGCCGTGCTCATCCCGGGTGCTGCTGCACCCAAGCTGGTGACCCGCGAAATGCTGTCGGGCATGAAGAAGGGCTCGGTGCTGGTCGACGTCGCCATCGACCAGGGCGGCTGTTTCGAGACCTCGCACGCCACTACCCATGCCGAGCCGACCTATGAGGTCGACGGCGTGATCCACTACTGCGTCGCCAACATGCCGGGAGCCGTGCCGGTGACCTCGGCGCACGCGCTCAACAACGCGACGCTGCATTTTGGCCTGCAGCTGGCCGACAAGGGCCTGAAGGCGCTGGTCGACGACCATCATTTGCGCAACGGTCTCAATGTCCACAGGGGCAAGATCACCAATCGCGCCGTCGCCGAAGCACTCGGCTATGAGCTGGTCGAACCGAAAGTGGTTCTGGCTGCCTGACCAGACGCCTTAATCGACTCAAGCAGTTCTGCCTCCCTCACCCGCCGGTTGCGCCGGCGGGTTTTTTATTGGCTGCGTGCTCACAAATTGCGGGCTCTAAGGCAACATCACGGCGAAACGGCCCGGCTTGGCGGTGCTTTTGCCTGCCGATGTGGCATTTTTGTCATTCCAATATTGGCGAGCGTCCTGTTAGAACACGGACGGGTTTGTTCTTATGCTAAGGGGCTAAAATGTTCATCTCTGCTAAATCCGTTCTTCTCGGGGCCGTTTCGGCAATGGCTTTGATATCGGTAGCGCATGCCGCCGATGTTGTGCAGCCAGTGGAAGAACCTGCCGGTTTCAACTGGAGCGGCGCCTATGTCGGCATCGGCGGCGGCTTCGGCGCCACCGTGCATCGCATCAGCGTCGACCCGGTGATCGACTTCAACGGGATCGGCGGCAACGGCGTGTTTGGCGAAATCACCGCCGGCTACGACTATATGGTCTCCGAGCGCTTCCTGCTTGGCGGCTTTATCGACGCAAACATCGGGAATATCGGTCCGTCGATCAGCCTTCCGGGCGCTGATATCGACCTGACGAACGCTTATGGCTTCGACGTCGGCTTGCGCGCCGGCTATCTCTTGAACCCCGATACGCTCGGCTATGTGCTCGGCGGCTACACCTGGAACCATTTCAAGCTCGAGGGTTCGGGCTTTGCCGACGGTCTTGATTTCACGGAGAACCGTGGCGGCTATGTCGTCGGCGTTGGCATGGAAACCGTGCTGCGCGGCAACTGGACGATCAAGACCGAGTACCGCTACGCCAACTATGGCGACGACTCGGTGGCTGACCTCGGCATTATCGGCGGCCCGGGGACCTCTCTGGATGTCGAGCCATCCAGCCATACCTTCCACATCGCGGCCAACTACCGCTTCGGCGCCCAGAATGGCGGCGGTGCCTCGTTTGCTGCTCCGACCTACAACTGGACCGGCTTCTATGTCGGCGGCGCGCTTGGCGCCGGCACTGTAGTGCATGACCTGACGCTCGCCAGCGCCCTCGAATTGGATGGCATCGGCGGCGAAGGCGTGTTCGGCGAGGCGAGCATCGGTTACGACCATGATTTCGGCGGCTGGGTCGCCGGCGTTCTGGTCGACGCCCGCTATTCCGGCATACGCTCGAAGCTGGACATTCCGGGTGGGTCGATCAAAGGCGATGCCGACTATGGCTTCGATGCCCTGGCCCGCATCGGCGCCAAGGTCAACGAATCGACGCTGGCCTATGTCCTCGGCGGTTACAGCTGGCAGCATTTCGACCTGCATGCCTCCTCGCCCGTTGGCGACATCATCGACTGGGGCTCGAGCGGCTTCTCGGTCGGCGGCGGCCTGGAAACGGCCGTTTCCAGCAACATGACGCTTGGTCTCGAATACCGCTATTCGCAGTATGAGAAAGAGGATTTCGGTTCGGACGGCTTCCTCACCGACGAGCCTTCCTTCCAGACCGTTCGCGTCGGCGCGAAGTATAAATTCAACTAAACGCCGCACACACACACGGCGAAGGCCCGTCGGTCAATTCCGGCGGGCTTTTTCTTTGCGCAAAATTCCTGACGTCGGAATTGAACAGGCTGGCGGACAACAAAAAAGCGGAGCCAAAGCCCCGCTTCCTCGGTCGTCGAGATCCCCGCCGGTTCATCCGCGGTCGGCAATCCATCGACGCTGGTTTTTAGCGCGAGAATGCGACGGGAGTACGACAAGTCCCAACCGGCATCGGCGTGAGTCGCCATGCCGGCGACAATCGCGATGCTGTGTGAAGTGCTTCACATCCGCCATTCGAAAAGCATGCGCAGACAGAGCTGCCAACTTGACGGATCGAGCCGTCACACGGTTCCCAACTGCCCGCCAGACCACCGGCGGGCATCTTTTTGTCAGAAACGCTCGATGCGGCACTGATAACAATTGTTGCGCGCCGAGCGGACCTGGACATAGGCGATGTCAGCGCGCTCAAACAGCGTCTCTGCCCGCGCCGCAATGCCGCCAGCCGGAATGACGCCGCCGCTGCCATAGACGATGCGGTCATCCGCACCATAGCCGCGCACGATATAGTCGCTGCTGTCAAGCATCTCTGGAAGCGCTTCCGTCTCGGCTGCGCGTTCGCATTCCTGCGCATGCAGGAAGATCGGTCCTGTCTCGGCGTAAGGCTGCAACGCCGGAAACGGCCGGTAGGCCAGGATCAGATAGTAATCGCCTTCGGTGACGTTTCTCAGGCAATGCCGGCACGGCACGCCGTCGCCATCGGAAACCTTCCGCTCCGGCGTTTGGCCATAGGCGTCCGCCCCGCCGCGCTGCAGCGCTCTCACATCTTCTGTCGGCAAGGCTTTGAACTGGACGGTCATGGCTAAATCTCCGGTGTGGTTGACCGGAAATTATGCCCCCGCCGAGGTACTTCCCACCCGATTCCTGTCAACTGTCAGCAGCCCGGCCAGTCTCAGGCCGGACTGCTTCGGCATTGGGCAGGTCCCGCGCCGGCTCAGCGGATGAAATCGTCGAAGCGGCGCAGCGTCACCCGGCGCCTGCGCCAGTTCTCGTCCTGGGTCCGCACGAGCAGGAATTTCTCGCCATCAACGGTCGGTTCGGCCTTCAGTCGGAGAAAGTCACGGCCGCATGACGCTGGCCGAGCGCTCGGCGAACGACAGCGGGTGCACGGTCTCCTTCTTTTGCGCCACCGGCGCAAAACCGAGCTTCTGGTAGAGCGGCAAGGCAGCCGGATGGTCGAGCGTGCAGGTCTGCACCGTTACCCGTTTCGGCCCATACGACCATGCTGCGGCAATCGCCGCACCGAGGAACCAACGGCCGATGCCTTGCCCGGTCGCATGTTCCATCATGCCGAAATAAGCGAGTTCGACTTCCTCTGGCAAATGCGGCTTGAGGTCGAAGAACCCGGCCGGCGCGCCGTCGAGATAAAGCACCCTGATGTCGCGGTCCTCGCGGTGGATGCCGGCGGCAAGCTCGTCATCGTCCAGCCTCAGCACATTGACCCAGTGCCATTTGCGTCCGACCCGATCCATGAGATAGCGGTAGAAATGCAGCGGAATGTCCTTGGTCCTGAGCAGCGCGATCTGCCTGTTGTAGGGCAACGGCGGCGAATAGGCCGGCGGCACATGCATTTCCAGAAACGTGACCGTAACCTCGATGTCGTCCAGCGCGCCATTTTCCATCGCCATCATTCCTTGCCCCTCACCACGGGCGTGTCTGCCAGCCCGCCCCATTCCGTCCATGAGCCGTCATAGAGCCGGTTGTCGGTGTAGCCGAGCGTCTCCAGCGCCAGAGTGACGACAGCCGCCGTGATGCCGGAACCGCAAGAGGTGACGACCGGTTTCGACAGATCGATACCGGCATCCTCAACGGCCTTGCGCAACTGGTCCTTCGACAACAGCGCGCCATCCTGTGACAGCGCCGAATAAGGCAAATTGTGCGCGCCGGGCATGTGGCCGGAGCGAACACCCGCGCGGGGCTCTGGCTCGGCGCCGGTGAAGCGGCCCGCGCCTCGGGCGTCCGCAATCTGGCTCTCGCCAGTCTCGACGATGCGGCGCATGTCGGCAAGGCGGGCGACGCGAGCGGCATCGAAATCGGCATGAAACACATTCGGCGCGATCTTGGTCGGCTCCGCTGTCACCGGCCGGCCCGCCGCCTTCCAGCGGTCGAAGCCGCCGTCGAGCACATAGACCTGGAACACGCCCATGACGCGGAACATCCACCAGGCGCGCGGCGCCGAGAAGAAACCCGGACCGTCATAGACGACAATGGTGTCGTCGGCCGAAATTCCCATGGCGCCTACATATTGCGCGAAATGCTGTGGCGAGGGCAGCGTGTGCGGCAGCTTGGCATCAGGATCGGAGGCCGCATCATGATCGAAGAATCGCGCACCCGGAATATGCGCAGCCTCATACTCGGCGCGCGCATCGCGCTTCTGCGCCGGCAGATACCAGGATGCATCGACGATCGTCAGGCCGGGCTCGCCAAGACGGCTCTGCAACCAGTCCGCATCGACGGTGAAAGGGCTGTCATCGGCCATTGTTCTTCTCCTGCTCCGCCTTGGCGAAGCATTGCTTCCTGTTGACCATGATCTTCCCCGAAAACCAGCTTCCACTTTTCGGGATCATGGTTCGTTCAAGCTACCGGCGGCGGTCCGAAGCGAATGCGAAAACGCCGGTTTTCGCGGCCCTTCTTCTCGATCTTGCCGATATGGATTTCACCGACTTCGCCGGTGCTTTTGACATGGGTGCCGCCGCAGGGCTGGCTGTCGATCGAAGCGTTGTCGCCGATGCAGACCAGGCGGATCTTGCCGGTGCCGGCGGGCGGCCGGACATTCTTGGATTTCACCAGGCCAGGATTGGCTGCCAGTTCCTCGTCGGTGATCAGCCTGATGAAGATCGGATGATCGGCTCGCACCAGTTCCATCAGCCCGGCGGTGACGTCTTCCCTGGTGAAGCCGGCATCGGGAGCGTCGAAGTCGACGCGGCTGTCATCTTCGGAAACCGCAGCACCGGTAATCGGAAACGGACAGACGACGGTGAGCAAATGGCAAGCTGCGTGCATGCGCATCAGGAGATGCCGCCGCTCCCAGTCGATGGCGAGTTTCACCCGCTCACCGACCTCGGGTGCCGGCTGCTCCGGCGCCGGCACATGGATGATCTCGTCCTTGGTCTCGCCGGTGATGGTTGCGGCAATGGCGATGCGGCTGCCGTCGGCGCGCTCTAATGTTCCGGTATCGCCAGGCTGGCCGCCCGATGTGGCATAGAAGATGGTCCGGTCGAGAATGATGCCGCCGCGCTCGTTGATGGCGACAACAGTGGCGTCAGCCGCTCTGAGATAGGCGTCGTCGCGAAACAGCGCTTCTGTTCTGTGCGCCATCAGGCGACCTTCTCATACGGCACCGGAATTGTGCTGCGCTCATCCATCCAGCCCGGCACCGGCAGGTTCTTCTCGCGCAGGAATTCCGGGTTGAACAGCTTCGACTGGTAGCGCGTGCCATAGTCGGCAAGGATGGTCACGATGGTGTGGCCGGGGCCAAGCTCGCGCGCCAGCCGTATCGCGCCGGCAATGTTGATGCCGGTCGAACCGCCGACGCACAGGCCTTCTTCCTGGATCAGGTCGAAGACGATCGGCAGCGCTTCCTCGTCCGGCACCTGGAACGAGAAGTCCGGCGTGAACCCATCGAGATTTGCCGTGATGCGCCCCTGCCCTATCCCTTCGGTGATCGAGCTGCCGTCGGACTTCAATTCGCCACTCGTGTAGAAGGAATAGAGCGCCGCACCTAGCGGATCGGCGAGCGCGATCTTGACGTTGCTGCTCCTGGCCTTCAGCCCGAAGGCGACGCCGGCCAGCGTTCCGCCCGAACCCACCGCCGAGACGAAACCGTCGACCTTGCCGCCGGTCTGCGTCCAGATTTCTTCCGCCGTGGTGCGGATATGGCCGTCGCGATTGGCAACGTTGTCGAACTGGTTGGCCCAGATCGCGCCGTTCGGCTCCGACCTCGCCATCTGCTCGGCTAGCCGCCCCGACAGTTTCACGTAGTTGTTGGGGTTCTTGTAAGGCACCGCCGGCACTTCGATCAGCTCGGCGCCAAGCAGCTTGATCGTGTCCTTCTTTTCCTGGCTCTGGGTGTCGGGAATGACGATCACTGTGCGATAGCCCAGCGCCTTGGCAACCAGCGTCAGGCCGATGCCGGTATTGCCGGCCGTGCCTTCGACGATGACCCCGCCCGGCTTCAACAGCCCGCGCTGTTCGGCGTCGCGGATGATGAACAGGCCTGCGCGATCCTTGACCGACTGGCCGGGGTTCATGAACTCGGCCTTGCCCAGGATCTCGCAGCCGGTCTGCTCCGAGGCCTTGTTGAGGCGGATCAGGGGCGTGTTGCCGATCGCTTCGATCACAGAACGGGGCATCCGGGATTCCTTATGTAGCTGCGGCGAGACCCTAGAAACCCGAAGCGTGCGTTTCAAGGCAAGAATTCGCCTGGTCCAGTCGCATTTCGGGCACTGCAATCTCCCGCGGCCGCACAAAGCGCGATGACTATCATTTCGGCCAGTACGGAAAAGCGCTCTTTTCATTCGATTTTTTCACCGCTAGAGCACTAATGACAGATCGGCAGGGCGCAGAATGACACTTTACCGGGCCAACCCGAAGCACGGCGTCGCCTGGATAACCGGCGGCAGCAGCGGCATCGGCCGTGCGCTGGCCAAAGACCTCGCGTCAAAGGGCTTTGTCGTCGCGGTCACCGCACTCGACGGCGACCCACTCGACGCGCTCATCGTCGAGACGGCGCAGATGCCGGGACGTGTCGCCGCCTATCCTTGCGACGTCACCGATGAGCCGCGCATGGCAAGCACGGTGGCGGCGATTGAAAAGGAGCTCGGGCCGATCGTGCTCGCCGTCTTTAACGCCGGCAACTACATCGCCACGCCCGGCGAAGACCTCAGGGTCCGCGACTTTCGCCAGACCTTCGAGGTCAACTATTTCGGTATCATCAATGGCCTCGTCCCGCTCATGGAGCGCATGCGCATCCGTGCGCGCGGCCATATCGTGCTTGTCGGATCGGTTACCGCCTATTTCGGCTGGCCGACCACGGCGGCCTATGGCGGCTCGAAGGCGGCGATCAACATCCTGGCCGAGTCGCTGAAATACGATTTCGACAAGATGAATGTCCGGATCCAGGTGATGAATCCGGGCTTCATCGACACGCCGCTGACCGAAAAGAACATGCTGCCAATGCCGGGACTGATGCCGGTCAACCGCGCCTCGCGCCGCATGCTGCGCGGCATCGAGCATGGCGGCTTTGAGGTTACCTTCCCTCACCGGCTGAGCTGGGGGCTGAAGCTGCTGGCACTGCTGCCAAGGCCAGTCTGCCGGTGGTTCATCAGCACGGCGACCCGCTGGACAGGGCGGCCGCTGAATTTCGACCGCAAGCCGCCGAACGAATAGCTGTCCACAGCCCGGCTGTTGCCTGACTGCACCGGCCGCCATAGGCTTTAGAATTGTTGTGGTGTCTGAGATGGGGCGACGGATCGTGCTTGCGGTGCTGGGCGTCGTCATCATCCTTGTCCTGGCCCTCCTGCTTGGTCCGCGCGTTCCCGTCGACACAACAATCAGCTTCGACCCCAAGGTGATCGGCGACGATCCGCAAGCGTATATCGCGCGTGAAGAGGCTACCGTGCCCAACGTCCGCGACGCGCTCGAGAAAGAAATCATCTGGGCCGATCCGATGGTTCACGCCAAGACGCCATTGGCGATTGTCTATATCCATGGCTTTTCGGCATCGAAGGGCGAGGTTCGCCCGCTGGCCGACGAGGTCGCCGACCAACTCGACGCCAACCTTTTCTACACCCGCCTCACCGGTCATGGTCAGGACGGCGCTGCTATGGCGCAAGGCAGCGTCAATGCCTGGATCAACGACTATGAGGAGGCGCTCGCCATCGGCCGGGCCATCGGCGACAAGGTGATCGTCATCGGCACCTCGACCGGTGGATCGCTGGCGGCATGGGCGGCGACTGAGCCTGGCGCATCGGACGGCGTCGCTGCAATCGCATTCATCTCGCCGAATTTCGGCGTCAGGGCTGCAGGCGCCGAGCTGCTGACCATGCCCTGGGGCAGGCAGATCGCCGAGTTCGTCGGCGGCAAGGAGCGCAGCTTTCCGACCCGCAACGCGCTGCACGAGAAACTCTGGACGCACACATATCCAATGGCAGCCGTGCTACCGATGGCGGCGCTGACCAACCTTGCCTACGCAGCGCCTGTGGAGAAGGCAACCATACCGGCGCTGTTCATCTTCTCGGATTCCGACAAGGTGGTGCGCCAGGATCGCACCCGCGAAATCGCCGGCCGCTGGGGCGCACCGCATGAACTGGTGCCCGTCGACGACAATGGCGATCCCGACAACCACGTCATTGCCGGCGACGCGCTGTCGCCCTCGACCACGGCATTCCTGGCGCAGCGGATCGTCGTGTGGGTTCAGGCAACTACCGGGCAGCCCTAAACGAAAAAGGACGGCCGAAGCATTGCCCCGGCCGTCCTCATATTCAATCGTCAGCAATCAAGCCAGGCTCGACGAGCCTGACCGGTTCGTCTGATCAGGCAGCCCGCGCCGCGGGCCGCTTGCCGCCGAAGCGGCGCTTGTTGTTGCCCTTGAAGGCCTTGGCGCCTTCCGGCTTGCGCTCGCTTGCACCCGCAAAGGCCGGCTTGTCACCAAAACGCTTCTTGGCGAAGCCGTTGTTCTGGCCACCGGGCCGCCTGCCGTCGCGACGGCCATTGCGGTCGTTGCGATCATTGGCGGGCTCGAAGCGCTCGTTCTTTTCGGCCGGATTGCGCACCGGATCCGGGCTGCCGAGATGGTCGGCAACGATCGGCAGCTTGCTGCGGATGATGCGCTCGACCTGACGCAGCTTGCTGTTTTCGGAAGGATCGCAAAGCGTGATGGCGATGCCGTCCATGCCGTTACGGCCGGTACGGCCGATGCGGTGGACATAGCTTTCGGCCTCATCCGGCAGGTCGAAATTCACCACATGGCTGATGCCGGGAACGTCAATGCCGCGCGCCGCGATGTCGGTCGCCACAAGAATGCGCACCGAGCCCTCGCGGAAATCGTTGAGCGCCTTCTGGCGGGCGTTCTGCGACTTGTTGCCGTGGATGACGGCGGCCTTGAAGCCGTCGCGTTCGAGGTCCTTGGTCACCCGGTCGGCGCCATGTTTGGTGCGCGAAAAGATGATGACGGACTTCATCGCTTCGTCGGCGAGCATCGTCGACAGCACCTGGCGCTTCTGCTTGGTGCGGGCAAAGACAACGCCCTGCACGATTTCGGCAGCAGCGGTGCTCTGCGGCGCGACTTCGACGCGGATCGGGTTCTTCAACAGGCCCTTCGCCAGTTCGGCGATTTCATTGGGCATGGTGGCCGAGAACAGCACCGTCTGACGGTCGGGCGCGGTCGCCTTGGCGATCCGCTTGACGTCGTTGATGAAGCCCATGTCGAGCATGCGGTCGCCCTCGTCGAGCACCAGCCATTTGGTGTCGGAAAGGATGAGGTCGCCCTCGCGCACCAGGTCGGTCAGGCGGCCGGGCGTGGCGATCAGGATGTCGACGCCGGGCGCAACCTTCTTCACCTGGCTGAAGCGCGAGACGCCGCCAAGCACGAGAGCGGTTGAGACATGCGCGCCCTTGGCGAGGATCTTGATGGTGTCCTCGATCTGGACGGCGAGTTCGCGCGTCGGCGCCAGGATCAGCGCACGGGTGGTCTTGGCCCGGCGCTTGGTGCCGAGCGCGATGATCTTCGACAGGATCGGCAGCGCGAAGGCCGCGGTCTTGCCGGAGCCGGTCTGGGCGATGCCGAAGATATCACGGCCTTCCATCTGCGGCGGGATCGCCTGCGTCTGGATCGGCTTCGGCTCGGTGAAGCCGGCGCCATGCGTCGCCTTGAGCAGCGCGCCGGTGATCCCAAGAGCTGCGAAACCGGTAAGGTCCGCAGTGGTGCCGGTCGAGATTGCGTTACCGGCTGAGGTGTTTTCGTTGGTCAAAATAGTCTTCTTTCACGCGGTCTTGGCCGCAAACATCGATGGCGGCAGGGCGCAACCTGCCGTCGAAAAATTTGATATGAAACGACAAGGCGGGCGGACGGTAACGTCCACTCGGCTACGCTGTCGTGCCCGCAGGCGTCATGCCACGGGGCTCTTTCGCCACTTCGTGATGTATCGGAAAGAGAGGCCGATATACCGGAAAGAGGGAAAACAGACGCAACCAGTCTCATTTGTCGAGAAGGCCGGAATCTCCGGCCCAAGCGCCTATGGGCTGCATATGGCTGAGTTCGCTCCGGAATGCAAGGGGCCACATGTTGCAGCGCAATAATCGAGGCCGAAAGCGGCGCTTGCACACGCCTGCAGGCATCATTACCACAAATGCAGCTGCCATTTCTGGAGACCGAGCGATGAAGGACGTGCTGAAGGAACTCGAGCGCCGCCGCGAGATCGCCCGCATGGGTGGCGGCCAGGCCCGCATCGACGCCCAGCACAAGAAGGGCAAGCTGACGGCGCGCGAACGTATCGAGGTCTTTCTCGACGAAGGCTCGTTCGAGGAGTTCGACATGTATGTCGAGCATCGCTCGACCGACTTCGGCATGGAGAAAACCAAGATCGCCGGCGATGGTGTCGTCACCGGCTGGGGCACCGTCAATGGCCGTCCGGTCTATCTCTTCGCCAAGGACTTTACCGTCTTCGGCGGCTCGCTGTCGGAGGCGCACGCCGAAAAGGTCATCAAGGTGCAGGAGATGGCGCTGCGTAATCGCGCGCCGATCATCGGCATCTACGACGCCGGCGGCGCCCGCATCCAGGAAGGCGTGGCGGCGCTAGGCGGCTATGCCGAGATCTTTCAGCGCAACGTGCTCGCATCCGGCGTCATTCCTCAGATTTCCGTGATCATGGGCCCGTGCGCCGGCGGCGACGTCTATTCGCCTGCGATGACCGACTTCATCTTCATGGTGCGCGACACCTCTTACATGTTCGTCACCGGGCCGGATGTGGTCAAAACGGTCACCAACGAGACGGTGACGGCCGAGAGCCTTGGCGGCGCGTCCGTCCACACGACGAAATCCTCGATCGCCGATGGCGCCTACGACAATGACGTCGAGGCGCTGTTGCAGATGCGCCGGCTGGTAGACCTTTTGCCCGCG
The DNA here is from genome assembly GCF_000502615.1 of Mesorhizobium sp. LNJC405B00. NCBI lineage: Bacteria > Pseudomonadati > Pseudomonadota > Alphaproteobacteria > Hyphomicrobiales > Phyllobacteriaceae > Mesorhizobium > Mesorhizobium sp. LNJC405B00. The sequence continues at coordinate 176,640 of NZ_AYWC01000010.1, forward strand.
TCAAATACGTCGGAGCTTCCTGAGATCGAGTGCTACCAGTCGGTCACCGACCATGATCTGTCGCTCGACCGGCTGATCCCAGAGAACGCCAACAAGCCTTACGACATCAAGGAGCTGATCCTCAAAGTTGCCGATGAAGGCGATTTCTTCGAGATCCAGCAGAACTTTGCCAAGAACATCGTCACCGGTTTCGGCCGCGTCGAAGGCCGCACCGTCGGCTTCGTCGCCAACCAGCCGATGGTGCTGGCCGGCGTGCTCGATTCCGACGCAAGCCGCAAAGCGGCGCGCTTCGTGCGCTTCTGCGACTGTTTTTCCATTCCCATCGTCACCTTCGTCGACGTCCCCGGCTTCCTGCCCGGCACCGCGCAGGAATATGGCGGCCTGATCAAGCATGGCGCGAAACTCCTGTTTGCCTACGCCGAGGCGACCGTGCCGAAAATCACGGTCATCACCCGCAAAGCCTATGGCGGCGCCTATGACGTGATGGCCTCAAAACATCTGCGCGGCGATATGAACTATGCCTGGCCGACGGCGCAGATCGCGGTGATGGGGGCGAGAGGCGCGGTCGAGATCATCTACCGCAAGGATATTGGCGACGCCGAAAAGATCGCAGCTCACACAAAGGCTTACGAGGACCGTTTCCTGTCGCCCTTCGTCGCCGCCGAACGCGGCTATGTCGACGAGGTGATCATGCCGCATTCGACCCGCCGCCGCATTGCCCGGGCACTGCGCATGCTGCGCAACAAGGACATGCAGAACCCTTGGAAGAAGCACGACAACATCCCGTTGTAAACATCCAATGTCGCGACTGATCATCAGCGCCGGTCGGCGGTTTGGCAGGTTCACGGTCCTGTTTTTCGTTGTTCCCGCTCTCATCATCTTCTGCGTCTGGATGTCCCTGCTCGACAACCATCCAATCTGGTTTATCGCCAGCGGCTTCGTCGTCATGCCGATCGCCACCACGGCCTTGGCATTTCTGTTCGGCACATTGTTTGCGGGCTTCCGACGCAGCAAGATCAAAGGCGTCAGTGAAGCAGAAGCGCCCGGCCTGTGGGCGCTGTGGCGGAGCGTCGCCGGACCGCGCCGTGCTGCGCGCACGGTTGTCATACTAGAGGGCAACCTGAACGCCAGCGTGCGCGAAGAGCGCACGCTTCTCGGCCTTCTCGGCAATCGGCTGTTTCTAACCATTGGCATCCCTCTCCTCGCAGTGACCGATGAAAGAGCGCTTGCCGCGATCCTTGCCCATGAGGACGCGCATGTGCGCAACAAGGATACCAATGGCAGCCTCAATCTCGCTGAGTTCGAAAACGGTTTCGGATTTGTCTTCGAGTATGCCCCGCCCGGAACCACGATCACAGGCAGCCTGCTCCACGCCGCTATCGGCTGGCTGTCGCAATCGTTCGAGCGGGAAGAAATCCGGCTTTCGCGCGAAGCGGAGATCAAGGCAGATCGACACGCGGCATCCTCCGGCGACGCCGAGCACGCCGCACGCGCGCTGTTGCTTCTTGCCACGGCAGACGTGCATTTCACGGAGACGGTCTATGACCCTTTGCAGCATGAATTGCGAGGTGCTTTGCGTCCGCCGCGACCGCCGCTCGAGCGCATGCTGGAAGCTGCCGGCCAGCTGCGAGAACCCATTTGCCTCGATGTTTGCGCCCGCAAGGCGTGGGCAAGCCCGGATGACGCAAAGTCCACCCATCCATCATGGGCTCAACGGCTGGCGGCGCTTGGATATACGGAGCCGCCCGACCTGGACCCGATCGCCGTGACCGCGCTCTCGACGCTGCTGAACTCGAGCGTAGCACAGCGCCACATTTCGGAATTCGACACCAAATGGACTGCGCGGATGGAAGACTATCTCCAGCGCTGAACTGGTGGTCGCCCAACTCGCAGGCTCACTCCTCTTCCGCCGCCCCGAACCCCGCATTCCTGGGGGCGCTGGTCGCGCTCGCCCAGGGCGTCGCGTGATTGTCGATGCGCATCTGGAAGATGAAATAGGTCGGCGAGCAGTAGCCGATGCCTTTCACCTTGGCAGCACCCGGCGTGTCCGGCGGCAGCGACTGGCACATATAGTCCTCGCGGCAGAAATGATCAGCCGAGCAGGCTGGACGGTTGCCGCGGTTGACCGCGCCGCCGAGGCACTGGTCGAAATTGTTGGTGGCGACGCAGGTGTCGAATTTCTTGCCGCCGACCATGCCGCAAATTTCCGATGGCATCGGCTTGCCCGTCTTGAATGCGGCGAAGCTGCGGTCCTTGTCGTCGCAGGCGCGATAAGCGATGCCTGCCGGTACGCCGATTTTCGGTGGCCGGCAGGTGTAGGCGGTCCGCGAAAAGGTCGGCGCAAAAGCCGCGAACTGGCCGGTGATCTTGTAGCGGTCGTTGAACGGCTGAGACGGGTTGCTGGCGATCGACCCGGTCAGGCAGGGATGGCCCGAAAACATCTTTGGACTGTCCGTGGGCAACAGACATTGCGCCAACGCGGTATGCACGCCTGAAGCCGTCGCGAGCGGCGTGCAGACGGTGCCGCCACCGCATTGCCAGGTCGCGCCGAAGCGTTTTGCATCATCCGGCATCAGGCACGGCATCGCCATCTCGGCCGGGGCGTAATCGACATCGCCGGCATCGGTCCATGTCGCCGGCGGCGCGAAGGACAGCGGCCGGTAGCGGTTCGGCTCCTTGCCTTCTTCCGTCGCGCGCAGCCAGGCCTCACGTCGCGGAATCTCGGCATGGAGATGCGGCGAGATGCCGACCTCGATCCGGTTGAGAGGCGACGTCGTTTTGTCGTCGAGGCCGATGAAGTGAAAGCCGGCCGTCGAGCCCGCCTGGTGGCAGCCCTGGCAGGCGCCATTGTCCAGCCGCTCGACCAGCGCCTCCGGTGTCCGCACCAGCTTTAGCGCCGCATAGTCCAGGCCGGCGAAATCCGCTGGCTGGAACAGCGGCGTGAACGGATGGTTGGCCCGTCTCGCGCTGCCGAAGGTCGACCACGAGATGATTTTCTTGGCCAGGAATTCGTCGGGGATTTCGTAGACGCCGAGATCGACGGCCGCGACATTGGCGCTGACGTAGTCGGCGAGCCCTTTCTTCAGTGCGGCATCATCCGAGAGCCGCGCAACGTCAGGCGTATTCTCCAGCGGCTTCTCGCTGATGGCAGCGCCATCGATGCCGAAGATCCGCATCAGATAGGCCGCCTGCCCGCCGAATTCGGTCTCCTGTCCCGAGGGAAAACGCACCACCTGCGCATTGAGTTCAAGCTGCTTGAACGTCAGTTCCTCCGGTGCCAGCGAACCGCCGGCCAGCCAGCCGGCATCGACGTTTTCGTCGATCTGCGGTGTCCAGCGCCCGGCAACGCCGACGCAGCCGCCATCGGCATCCGGCGCCACGCTGTAGACGGCGTTGAAATTGAATGGCAGCCGCGATGCCAAAACCTTGCCGTTCTTGCGGAAACTGTAGGCCAGGCGATAGATGAAGCGCACCTCGCCACAGCTCTTGTCGCCTTGCAGCGCGGTGAAGTCACGCCGGTCCAGCCGGTTGACGACGCCGACCAGGCGGAAGCGCGCGGCCTCGGTCTTCAGCCAGCGCATATCCATGATGCGGCCGACATTGCCGTCGGTCACCTCGTAGAGCGTGCGCCCGCCGGCCTTTATCTCGGCCCGCAGCGTGGCAATATCGGCCGCCACCATGTCGACAACAGCACGATAGGCCGGCACCTCACTGTAGAGCGTCTTCAGATCGTCCGCGCCGTCGACGGCGAAAATGCCGGCGAAGCCAAACCCCTTGGCATCGAGGGCGGCGAGCACCGCCGGATCGTCGACGATGGTCACCGGCTGCTCAGCGCGCACGCCATGCGAGGCGAACAGCGCGATGATGGCTGCAATGGCGAGCGCGAAACGCTTCATCCGATCGGCACCTTCTGCCGTGCCTCGACAAGTTCACGCAGCACCGGCACCAGCGCCAGCGGCAGATCCTCGGCGATCAGACCCGGTCCGAAGCGGCTGCCGGCCTCGGCATGGATCCAGACCGCTGCGCAGGCGGCCTCGAATGCCTGCATGCCCTGCGCCAGCAGCGCGGCGACAATGCCCGCCAGCACGTCGCCGGAACCGGCGGTGGCGAGCCATGGTGCACCATTGGCGTTGATCACCGCGCGGCCGTCCGGCGCCGCGATGACGGTGTCGGCGCCCTTGTAGACCATGATGGCGTTGGCTCGTTCAGCGGCTGCGCGCGCCTTGGCGAGTTTCGACTGCTTCTTGTCCTTCGCGATGTCGGGAAAAAGTCTGGCGAATTCGCCTTCATGCGGCGTCAGCACCAATACCGGCGCCCACGGGAGCAGCGCGGCGTCGAACAGGGCCTGAGGCTGATGCGCCAATGACGTGATGGCGTCAGCATCCAAGACAATGGCAGGGCGCTGAATTCCGAATGAACTCGTCGACGTGCGGTTTAGGTCAGCGACCGTCGCGATCAATTGCAACGCGAAATCCCCCACTTTGGGTTTCGGCCCGAGCCCTGGTCCGAACACAAGTACTTCGGGGTGCCTCGCCGACAAAAATTCCTGCACTTCCTCCATCGAACCGGCCTCGCGCAGCATGATCGATGTCAGATGCGCGGCGTTTACCTGCATGGCATTTTCAGGCGAGAGCACGGTCACCGCCCCTGCCCCGGCTCTGGCTGCAGCCATCGCCGACAGCCGCGCCGCACCTGTCGCGCTCGGCCCGCCGGAAAAGACGCTGACGTGGCCGCGCTTATACTTATGTGTATCGACCGCCGTTTTCGGAAAACTGTATAGCCAGAAATCAGGCGTGTTCTCGAACGTCTTGATCTTGAACTCATCGACGATCGCATCCGGAATGCCGATATCGGCGATGATGATCTCGCCGCAGAGGCTGCGCCCCGGCATCAGCAGATGGCCGGGCTTTTTCCGCACGAACGTCACCGTCACGTCGGCCTTGAAATAAGCGTTGCTCAAGCCGGTCTCGCCCGACACACCAGAAGGCAGATCGATTGACACCACAGGCACGCGCTCCGCCGCGGCCAATCCTGAGACGGCAGAGGCATGCAGGGATATCTTCTTCGACAATCCCGCACCATAGAGCGCGTCCACGACGACTTCACCCGGTTCCGGGTAGCAGTGTCCGATGTGCTCGACCGGCAGATTGCAGGCCTCGGAAGCTCGCGCCGCATCACTCCCGGGCTTCTGCTTGCCTTCGGCCCAGAGCGCCACATTCACACCAGCCTCGGCCAGCAACCGCGCTACAACATAGCCGTCGCCACCATTATTGCCGGGGCCGCACAGCACGTGCACGCGGCTTGCTGCGGGATAGCGTGCCAGGACCACAGCAGCGACCGCTTCGCCGGCGCGCTGCATCAGGCCATAGCCGTCGAGCGGACCGGCCGCGATCGCCAGCCGGTCGGCCTCGCCCATCTCGGCCGGCGACAGGACTTCATTGCTCATGGATTGCCGATCCGCATTTCGTTCAAGGCCGACCCCTTTGTCCCTATCGAGCATTGTCCAGTTTCGGATTCGAAGCAAACGGCCAGGTGCTGCGTTGGCGTGCGGCCAATCCTTTCGCAGACTGGTGCCACGGATCCGCGCGGGCCTGCAAAATGCGCAATCTGCCTAATTATCGTGCAGACGCCCGAAGCGGCAATGTGTAGGCTTCGGGCAGCTTTGCCGCAGCCGAAGCAGAGGATGACGCGAATGTGCATCCCGGCGCGGCGCGGCATTGGAATTGCGCGAAACCGCTTCGCGTGGGCTGAAATTGGCACAGTTCGTGCTTGATGGAGGCGCAAGCGGGGCGCACAACCCGTTTTTTTGGCAGTGGAGGCCACTTTTTACATGAAAAAGATCGAAGCGATCATCAAGCCGTTCAAGCTAGACGAAGTGAAGGAAGCGCTTCAGGAGGCCGGTCTGCAAGGCATCACCGTGACCGAGGCCAAGGGCTTTGGCCGCCAGAAAGGCCATACCGAACTCTATCGCGGCGCCGAATATGTCGTCGACTTCCTGCCCAAGGTGAAGATCGAAGTCGTGCTGGGCGACGACGCCGTTGAAGGCGCCATCGAAGCCATCCGCAAGGCGGCGCAGACCGGCCGCATCGGCGACGGCAAGATCTTCGTCTCCAACATCGAGGAGGTCGTTCGCATCCGTACCGGCGAAACGGGGATGGACGCCGTCTGAGCTTTCTGATTTCAGATTAACGTCTCCTCGAAACGTCATCACACAGGGAAGAAACGACATGACGACAGCCAAAGACATCATGAAGCAGATCAAGGACAACGACGTGAAATTCGTCGACCTGCGCTTCACCGATCCGAAGGGCAAGCTGCAGCACGTGACGATGGATGTCATCGAGGTCGAGGAAGACATGTTCGCCGACGGCGTCATGTTCGACGGCTCCTCGATCGCCGGCTGGAAGGCGATCAACGAGTCCGACATGGTGCTGATGCCCGATGCGGACACCGTCCACATGGATCCGTTCTTCGCCCAGTCGACCATGGTCATCCTGTGCGACATTCTCGATCCGGTCTCCGGCGAATCCTATAACCGCGATCCGCGCGGCACTGCAAAGAAGGCCGAGGCCTACATGAAGGCCGAAGGCATCGGCGACACCATCTATGTCGGCCCCGAAGCCGAGTTCTTCGTCTTCGACGACGTCAAGTACAAGGCCGATCCCTACAACACCGGCTTCAAGCTGGACTCGACCGAACTGCCGTCCAACGACGACACCGACTACGAGACCGGCAATCTCGGCCACCGCCCGCGCGTCAAGGGCGGCTACTTCCCTGTGCCGCCGATCGACAGCGCGCAGGACATGCGCTCCGAAATGCTGACCGTGCTCGCCGAAATGGGCGTGCGCGTCGAAAAGCACCATCACGAGGTTGCCGCTGCCCAGCACGAGCTCGGCATCAAGTTCGACACGCTGGTCCGCAACGCCGACAAGATGCTGATCTACAAATATGTCGTGCACCAGGTCGCCAACGCCTATGGCAAGACGGCCACCTTCATGCCGAAGCCGATTTTCGGCGACAACGGCTCGGGCATGCACGTCCACCAGTCGATCTGGAAGGACGGCAAGCCGACCTTCGCCGGCAATGAATATGCCGGCCTGTCGGAGTCGTGCCTGTTCTACATCGGCGGCATCATCAAGCACGCGAAGGCGATCAACGCCTTCACCAACCCGCTGACCAACTCCTACAAGCGCCTTGTGCCTGGCTATGAAGCCCCGGTTCTGCTCGCCTACTCCGCGCGCAACCGTTCGGCCTCCTGCCGCATTCCGTTCGGCTCGTCGCCGAAAGCCAAGCGCGTCGAGGTCCGTTTCCCCGATCCGGGCGCGAACCCCTACCTCGCTTTCGCCGCCATGCTCATGGCCGGCCTCGACGGCATCAAGAACAAGATCCACCCGGGACAGCCGATGGACAAGGATCTCTACGACCTGCCGCCGAAGGAACTGAAGAAGATCCCGACCGTCTGCGGTTCGCTGCGCGAAGCGCTGCAAAGCTTGGACAAGGACCGCGGCTTCCTGAAAGCCGGCGGCGTCTTCGACGACGACCAGATCGACTCCTACATCGAGCTCAAGATGGCCGAAGTGATGCGCTTCGAAATGACCCCGCATCCGGTCGAATACGACATGTACTATTCGGTCTGAACGATAAGCCTCAGCGACAAGGAAAAACCCCGGCGTCAGTTCAGACGCCGGGGTTTTTGTTTGACCAATAGCAGACCGTAGACGTGCTAGCAGCAGGCTACGGCGCAGGCTTATGAAGCCTGCGCCGCTATAGATGCTTAGGCGGCCGCCGAAACCTGCGCGCTGGTCGCAACCTCCGCGATGGTCTTCAGGATCTGCGAAGCGATCTGGTAAGGGTCGCCTTGCGAATTCGGGCGGCGGTCTTCCAGGTAGCCCTTGTAGTCATTGTTGACGAAGGAATGCGGCACGCGGATCGAGGCGCCGCGGTCGGCGATGCCGTAGCTGAAGCGGTTCCACGGCGCGGTCTCATGCTTGCCGGTCAGGCGCTTGTCGTTGTCCGGGCCGTAGACGGCGATGTGGTCCATCAGGTTCTTGTCGAATTGAGCCATCAGCGCTTCGAAATAGGCCTTGCCGCCGACTTCGCGCATATAGGCGGTCGAGAAGTTAGCGTGCATGCCCGAGCCGTTCCAGTCGGTGTCGCCGAGCGGCTTGCAGTGATACTCGATGTCGATCTCGTATTTTTCGGTCAGGCGCTGCAAGAGATAGCGGGCCATCCACATCTGGTCGGCGGCCTTCTTGGAGCCTTTGCCGAAAATCTGGAATTCCCACTGGCCCTTGGCCACTTCGGCGTTGATGCCTTCATGGTTGATGCCTGCTGCGAGGCAGAGGTCGAGATGCTCCTCGACGATCTGGCGCGCGAGCGGGCCGACATTCGAATAGCCGACGCCGGTGTAGTACGGACCCTGCGGCGCCGGATAGCCGCTCTCGGGGAAGCCGAGCGGACGGCCGTCCTTGTAGAAGAAATACTCCTGCTCGAAGCCGAACCAGGCGCCCTCGTCGTCGAGGATGGTGGCGCGCTTGTTGGACACATGCGGCGTCACGCCATCTGGCATCATCACTTCGCACATCACCAGCACGCCATTGGTGCGGGCCGGATCGGGGAACACGGCAACCGGCTTCAGCACGCAATCGGAGCTATGGCCTTCGGCCTGCTGCGTCGAGGAACCGTCGAAGCCCCACAGCGGCAGTTGCTCGAGCGTCGGGAACTCGGCGAACTCCTTGACCTGGGTCTTGCCGCGAAGATTGGGGACCGGCGTGTAACCATCGAGCCAGATATACTCGAGCTTGTATTTCGTCATTCTAGAGCCTCTCGTTGCTTGATCACCGAACCTGGATGACGCCGGCGCGCCGAGCCATCCAGCAGCCCAGCTGCCAAGCCAATAAAATGCAAATCGTGTGCCACTTCAGTTGGTCAGGGTGCGGCAAAAATGCCCTTTCATGCCGGTGACGAAGGCAAGCCGCCTAAGCAATGCGCCCGGATCGATCAAAGGCAGAATTTGCTTAAATAACAGGCAAATGCCGATCTTTCTTTAGGCATCTTGCCTAAAAGGATTGCAGGACCTACCTTGATGGAAAGATGAATCGAAGAGCCTCTCCAGAAGAAAGGAGACCGACCATGGAAATCACCTCAGCCCGTCCGTCGGCCAAAATCCTGATGTTCCCGGCGGCATCGCGTGCATCTGCCTCAAATTTAGGCGTAAAGGCCAAGTTTGCGGCAGAGCTTGCTTCGCTGCGCGATCACCCGCTCGACCATGGCGAGGCCTGGTATCATGAGGCCGCCATTGCGGAGGCCGAACAGCCTCGCAAGAGCTAGGCGTCTTCCGCGCTGATAGATCGAACAGGCCCACAAAGCAAAAACCCGGCGCGATCGCTCGCGCCGGGTTTTTTGTTTGATACAGGGCCGTCGGCTACTGCTTGGTATGCAGGTCGGTGCCGAGCGTATCCCTGACGAAGATCATGCCGATGATCAGCGTCACCGCCGCGATCACCACCGGATACCAAAGGCCATAGTAGATATCGCCCTTGTAGGCGCTGAACGCGAACACGATCGCGGGCAGCAGGCCGCCGAACCAACCATTGCCGATGTGATAGGGCAGTGACATGCCGCTGTAGCGGATGCGTGTCGGGAACATCTCGACCAGGATCGCCGCGATCGGCCCGTAGACCATGGTCACGTAGAGGACCAGGATGAACAGGATGCCGATGACCTTGGCCCAGTTGACCTGTGCGGGGTCGGCAAACATCGCGAACGCGCCCGCTGCCGGAACGCTGTAAACGGTCACCTCGGTGGCGCCCGCGGCCTCATCCTTGGTCAGCACCTTGTCCTTGATCGCCTGTTCGGTCGGGACTGCGGTCTTCTCGCCGGCGCGGATGGCCGCCGCATCGAGCTTCAGTTCAGGATTGGCCGCGACAAAGGCGTCGAGCTTCTGGTCGGCAACCTTGGCGGCAGCACGTTTCAGCGGATAGCCGCCACCCTGAAGCGCGAGGTTGATACCCTTCTTGAAGGCAGCGTCGCTGGCAGCCTTCTTGTCGCCCGCGGCCTTGGCATCATAAGACGCCACGGTTTCGCTGCCAATCATGACACTCGCCGGGGTCCCCGCCGCCGCCGTCGAGACGATGTCGTAAGGCACCGAGTTCTTGGCAAGGAAGTCGGTCGCGATATCGCACGAACTGACCGGCACGCGCGTGCCGGTCGGGTTGAACTGGAAGTTGCAGTCTCCCGGCGCCGCCGTCACCGTGGCGCGCGTGTTCTGCTGCGCGGTGGCGAGCGCCGGATTGGCGGCCCAGGTCAACGCCTTGAACAGCGGGAAAGTGGTGACGACCGCCAGCGCAAGGCCGGCCATGATGATCGGCTTGCGGCCGATCTTGTCGGACAGCCAGCCGAAGAAGACGAAGAAGCCCGTGCCGAGTGCCAGCGCAATGGCGATCATGATGTTGACCGACTGCGCGTCGACCTTGAGCACATTGGCCAGGAAGAACAGTGCATAGAACTGGCCATTGTACCATACCACGGCCTGACCGGCGGTGAGGCCGAACAGCGCCAGGATGGCGATCTTGGCGTTTTTCCACTGGCCGAAGGCTTCCGACAGCGGCGCCTTGGAACTCTTGCCCTCTTCCTTCATGCGCAGGAAGGTCGGCGATTCCGAAAGCGACAGCCGGATCCAGACCGAAATGCCGAGCAGGATAGCCGAGACCAGGAACGGAATGCGCCATCCCCAGGCGTTGAAGGCGTCCTTGCTTACGGAATTCTGCACCAGCAGGATGACAATCAGCGACAGGAAAAGGCCGAGCGTCGCCGTCGTCTGGATCCATGAGGTGTAGAAGCCGCGACGGTCGTCCGGCGCATGTTCCGCGACATAGGTCGCGGCGCCGCCGTACTCGCCGCCAAGCGCCAGGCCCTGCAGCATGCGAAGCGCGATCAACAGGATCGGCGCCAGAATGCCCAGTGTCTCTGAGCCCGGAAGCAGGCCGACAAGGAAAGTCGACAGACCCATGATCATGATGGTGACAAGGAATGTGTATTTGCGGCCGACGAGATCGCCGATGCGGCCGAACACCAGCGCGCCGAACGGGCGCACGATGAAGCCGGCAGCGAAGACCAGCAGCGTGAAGATGTAGCGGGTGCTTTCGGGAAACGAGTTGAAGAAGGTCAAGCCGATCGCGCCGGCCAACGCTCCGTAGAGATAGAAATCATACCATTCGAAAACCGCGCCCAGCGAGGAGGCGAAGATGACCTTCTTCTCCTCTCGTGTCATGCCGCGGCTGGCTCCGCCGGCGGTCGATGCCAATGCCATTGAACTGTCCTCCCGTGAATCGTCTGCCTTCGACGCTGGGCGTCATCGTCGGCGTTCCCTCTGAACGCGACTCAAACCAGCCATCAGCGTAAAAAATGACAGAAAGCGACCGCCGGAGGCAGACAGACCTTGGGTTTATGACTTTGGTATTAGGTGCAGTGCGGCAAAAGGCCGAGGATCAGGTCTTCAGCGCATCGAGCAGGCCGACGGCCGCCATCATGTCGCGCTTGCGGGCCGAGCGGCGTGCGACAGCCTCGGCATCCTGGCCCCAATGCTCGATCTGCCAGTCCTCGTCGACATGGCCGGCGGCCCAAGCCGCGTCGCCATCGAGCGCGCCGTAATCGACCGCCAGCGCCAGCAGCGCCGACCCGGTCAGCGAAGTCATGACATGGATTGCGGCCAGCCGCAGCGGCTCGGCACGCTGGGCAAGATGGGCGCCGAGCACTGCGATGCTCTCGCGCGGCTGTTCGACATGGATAATGCCCTCGGCGAGGTTGAACCGAGCCCCTAATGTCACCCTCGCCCAGTCGATCACCGGATCCCAATGCTGGTTCTGCCGCTCGACCAGCCCCTGCGGCGCGTCGGCGCGGTAGCAGGTCAGATCGGACGAGGCAAAGCGCAAGACGTCCTCCAGCACCGCCTGCGGGTCGCTGGCGACGCCGTCGATGGCGGTGTTGACCAGACGCAACACCGGCATCGTGACCGGGTCGATGGTCTCGCCCTGTGCAGCGAACTCATTGGCGACCAGGGCGGCGGCCTTCTCGGTCGGCAGCGCCAGCAGCGCCTTGCCCGGCGTGCGCACCGGCTTGCCGTCGAGATGGACGGCAAAACCGTCTTCCACAGCTGCGACCGACACGTCCTTGTAGAAGCGCTTCGGCAGGTGCGTCTTCATCTGGATCTGCGCGCGGCGCACCGGATCCGGATCGGACAGATGCTTTCCCGCTTCGAGGTCGTTGAGGATGTCACGCATGGTCGAACTTTCTATCCAGGTACCTGCTTGCGCGCCGGCCGGTTGACGATGATCAGGCCGACAGCGATCAGCCCAAGCGCCACAAAGATCCTGGTCGTCGGCGCCTCGCCCAGAATGATAGCGCCGCAGAGGACGCCGAACACCGGCGACAGAAAAGCGAAGCTCGACAGGCCCGATGCCGGATAGCGCCTGAGCAGCCAGAACCACAGCACATAGGTGAAGGCAACTATATAGAGCGACTGGAACAGCAGCGCCAATGTCGGCAAGGCACTGACCGCGCGGATCGGCGGGCCGGCGAAAGGCATCACCAGGACACCGACAATGGCCGCACCGGCCAGCTGATAAAGCAGCAATTTCTCGGCACTGGTCTCGACCAGTTTCGAACGCTTGATGACGATGCTGGTCGCCGCCCACAGGATGCCGGAGCCGAGGCTGAGCAGATCACCCATCAAGGTCATCTCGGTGCCGCCGGCAATCCCGTCGGAAAACACCGCCACCAGGCCGCAGAAGGCGAGAACGAGCCCGCCAAGCTTGCGCGCGTTGATACGCTCACCGAGCAGGAAATGGCCGCCGATCAGGACCCAGAACGGCATGGTGTTGACCAGCAGTGTGTTGCGAGCAACGGTCGTGTATTCCAGCCCGATATAGAGGCACAGGAACTCGACGCCGAACAGCACGCCGACAATGATGCCGGCGACAAGCGACCCGTCGGCCTTAAACAACCTGATGCCGCGCAGCCAGCACCAGCCGAGCACACAGAGCCCGCCAATGATCGAACGTGCGATCGAGACGAAAACCGGATCGAAGCCGGCATAGGAGATCTTGGCGGCGACGTAGTTCAGCCCCCAGGAAAAGGTCAGCCCGACCATGATGGAAGCAGCCGCCAGATCGACCGCATCGCGGCGATCCAATGCCGAGGCAACGGCCAATGTCAGTCCTCCGCGCTGGCGTCGTCGAAGCCGATCAGGTTCCAGCTCTGGCGCATATGCGGCGGCATCGGCGCGGTGACGTCGATGATGCCCTTGTCCGGGTGCGGTATGACGATGCGGCGCGCATGCAGATGCAGGCGGTTCTGAATGCCGCCCGGAAAGTCCCAGTTGGTGTCGGCCTCGAAATATTTGGGGTCGCCGAGGATCGGGCAGCCGATATAGGCGGCATGAACGCGCAGCTGGTGGGTGCGGCCAGTGTACGGCTCCATTTCCAGCCAAGTCATCGTCTGAGCCGCCTGCTCGATGATGCGATAGTAGGACACGGCGTGGTCGGCGCCCTTTTCGCCATGGGCTGCCACGCGCACGCGGTCGCCGTCCTCGGTCGGCTCCTTGATCAGCCAGGTCGAGATCTTGTCCTCACGCTTGGGCGGGACGCCCTTGACCAGCGCCCAATAGGTCTTCTTGGTCTCGCGCGCCCGGAATGACTCGGAAAGCTTCATCGCCGCAAGCCTGGTGCGGGCAACCACCAGCACGCCCGACGTGTCGCGGTCGAGCCGGTGCACCAGGCGCGGCTTCTCGCCCTTCTGGCTGCGCCAGGCCTCCAGCATGTCGTCGACATTGCGGGTGACGCCCGAGCCGCCTTGCACCGCCAGGCCCGCCGGCTTGTTGAAGACGAAGACTTTTGGATCTTCGTGGATCAGCATCTTGGCCAGCACATCGGCGTCGCCCTGGTTGCGGATCGAGTAACCCGTAAGCGCACTCTCGCCCTTCTTGTCGACCTCGAGCGGCGGCACACGCACCACCTGGCCGGGCTCGACACGGCTGTCGGCCTTGACCCGGCTGCCATCGACGCGGATCTGGCCCGAGCGCAGCAACTTCTGCAGATGGCCAAAGCCGAGGCCGGGGAAATGGGTCTTGAACCAGCGATCGAGCCGCATGCCCGCCTCGCCGGCCTCCACCGTGATCTGTTCTACGCCTGCCATGATTTTCGCTTTATCCGTTTCTAACGCGTGACCCCGAAAATCTACTCCGGCTTTCGGAAAGGAATGCGCAAGATCAAAGTTTCTGCAGCGCGTCCAGGAGGATGCGCCGTGCTCCAGGCGGGGCAATAACACTATGAAACGGTTCTTGCGAGCCAAAGTCCCAGAAACAGGGCGATAATGGCGCCAACGACGCTGGCCAGCGCATATCCCAACGCCGGCAGCGTCGCTCCGCGCTCCCATAGGGTCGCGAAATCGAGCGAAAAGGCGGAGAAGGTGGTGAAGCCGCCAAGGATGCCGGTGGCGACGAACAGCCGGAGCTCATTGGAACCGCCGCGCCGCATCAGCGCGGCGATGAACAATCCCATGGCAAATGAGCCGACGATGTTGATCGCCATCGTCCCCCAGGGATAGTTGGGGCCGACGAGGCGCAAGGTGCCGATGTTGGTCAGGTGGCGGATGCCGGCGCCGATGCCGCCGCCGACCACAACAAGAAGCAGATTGAACATGCCCGTTTACTGCCCGGCCAAGGCAGTGCGGTCAATCCCTTCAGGCCAACGCCTCAGGTCGTCTCGACCTTCTTTGCCTTGCTCGAGCCGATCATCTTCCAGTTCTTGTAGAACATGGAATTGATGCGCTCGACGGTGACCGAAACGATGGCCAGAAGTCCGGCGATGAAACCGGGGAACGGCGACGGGCGGATGATGTCCATGAACACGCAGTAGCGGCGCCCATCATACTCGTTGACCGAGCGGTGCAGCAGCGTGTCGTCGAAAATATAGAGCGGGTTGTCGTGCCAGTAATTCCTGGCGCCGTTGCATTCGACGAAAACCTCTGCCTTCACCGGCAAGAGATTGTAGAGGATGCGCAGGCTGAGCCGCAGCGGTCCAAAATGCCAGGAAGTCGATTCCTTGCCTCTGAAGACAGACACGGCAATGGTCTTGATGTATTTGAAATCCTTGTTGAATTCCGCGACATTGTCGATCCGGTGCTTGCCGTACCACTGATAGACATACATGCCGCGACGACCGGTGCCGAAATTGGCGTCGATATCGGCGATGATCTCGTCCTTGCGCGCCTTGAAGACGTCAAGAACCTCGCTGACCTCGCGCTGATAATCGGCGGGAAACTGCTCCAGCTTCCACACGCCCGGGTTCCTGTAGCAAACGAGGTCCACCACCAGATTGAAGGGCGACAGCAGCCAGGTGAAGATGCCATTGCCGAGGAAATAGCCGCGCAACAGCGACAGATCCTTGTTGGCGTTGCGCAGCACATCGATCAGGCCGCAGACGATCCAGATCGTGGTCAGGATCGGAATGAAATAGAATCCGAGCGCGAGCAGCGGGACAGCAATCACAGCCTGGCGAAGCATTTTGCGAAGGGATTTTGTCATTTTCTGTTCGCGCGGCGCGCTGTCCCCGTTCCGAATTATCGCCCGTCCTGGCAGCCTCCCGGCCGAGTCATGCGACGTGATAGGGCTTTTTGTCATGCGGTACAATCACACTGCTGTGACTGGCGGGGACAGAATTTCAGTTCATCGCGGGCAGGCCGAGTTCGTCCCGTTTGTCCCGCGCGCCTATTTTTCCCGCTCGCTGCGCAGCTTTGCCCAATAGTCCAGCCGTTTCTTGATATCGCGCTCGAAGCCGCGTTCGGGCGGATCGTAAAAGGTCTGCCGGCCCATCTTTTCGGGGAAATAGTCCTGGCCGGAAAAGGCATCGGGCTGGTCGTGATCGTAGCGGTAGCCGGCGCCGTAATCCTCCTCTTTCATCAGCTTGGTCGGCGCGTTGAGGATGTGCTTGGGCGGCAGCAGCGAACCGAACTCCTTCGCCGCCCGCGTGGCTGCCTTGAAGGCGGTATAGACGGCGTTGGATTTGGGCGCGGTGGCGAGATAGACGGTGGCCTCGGCGAAGGCCAGTTCGCCTTCGGGCGAGCCGAGATAGTCGTATGCGTCCTTGGCGGCGTTGGCCACGACCAGCGCCTGCGGGTCGGCGAGCCCGATATCCTCCATCGCCATGCGCACCAGCCGGCGGCCGAGATAGAGCGGATCCTCGCCGGCGTCGAACATGCGGGCGAGATAGTAGAGCGCCGCGTCGGGATCGGAGCCGCGCACCGATTTGTGCAGCGCCGAGATCAGATTGTAGTGGCCGTCCTGGCCCTTGTCGTAAATCGGCGCGCGGCGCTGGACGATGCGCTGCAACCCTTCGGGATCAAAAACCTCGCCGGGTTTGGCGGCGCGCCAGACTTCCTCGGCCAGCGTCAGCGAGGCCCGGCCGTCACCATCGCTCATGCGGATGAGCATCGCCCGCGCCTCTTCGTCGAGCGGCAGCGCCCTGCCCTCTGTCTCCTCCGCGCGCGTCATCAGCTTGGCGATGCTCTCCTCGCCCAGCGAGTGAAACACCAGTACCCGCGCGCGCGACAAAAGCGCGGCGTTCAGCTCGAAGGACGGATTTTCGGTCGTGGCGCCAACCAGCACGACGGTGCCGTCCTCCATGACCGGGAGAAACGAATCCTGCTGAGCGCGGTTGAAGCGATGGATCTCGTCGACGAACAGCAGCGTCTGGCGGCCATTCGTGCGGCGCAGCTTCGCTGCTTCGAACACTTTCTTCAGGTCCGCGACGCCGGAAAACACCGCCGATATCTGCTCGAACGCAAGACTGGTCTCACCGGCCAACAGCCGTGCAACGGTTGTTTTGCCGGTTCCCGGCGGTCCCCAGAAAATCATCGAGCCGAGCGAACCCGAGTTGATCAGCCGCGTCAGCGCGCCGTCCGGCCCGGTCAAATGCTCCTGGCCGACGACCTCGCCAAGGTTTTTCGGGCGCAGCCGATCGGCCAAAGGCCGGCCGGGCGGCGCTCTTTCCGGTTCATCGACGCTGAACAGATCGGCCATCTAGGTCTTCTGGTTGGAGCACGATCCTCAGAAATGGGAAGATCGCCTCAGTAACGCAACACCTGGCGCAGTATCTGCCCGCCGCGCTCGACGGTAAAGCGCCACCAGCGTGTATCCTGCTGGGCAAGCTGCGCCAGTGTCGCCGCCGTATCGACCGTCGTGCCGTTCACCTCGCGCACGATGTCGCCCGGCTGGAAGCCGAAATCGGCGGCCGGCGAATCGCGGTTGATGTCGACCACTGTGACCCCCTTTAGGTCGGTGCGCAGGCCGAGCCGCTGGGCGAGCCTGGGCGACAGTTCCGCGACCTTGGCGCCGGAGAACGGGCTGCGGCCATGCAGGGTCACTTCCGACGCCTTGGCGCCTTCCGGCGCGCGCTCCAGTGCAATCTCCATCGTCGCCTGCTGGCCCTTGCTCAGGATGGCGAAGGTCGCCTTGGTGCCGATCGACAGGGTCGCCATGCGGTAATCCAGCGCCTCGATGCCTTCGACCGTCGTGCCATTGAGCTGCAGCACGACATCGCCGGGCTTCAGCCCTGCCTTGGCCGCCGGTCCGGCTTCCTCAACCGACGACACCAGCGCGCCGGTCGGCTTCTCCATGCCAAGCGATTCGGCGATCTGCGGTGTGACCGCTTCGAACTCGGCGCCTATATAGGGCCGCTCGAAGAAATCGAGCCCGGCCTTGGCCGCGTCGGCGAAGGCGCGCACCATGTTGGCGGGGATGGCAAAGCCGATGCCGATCGAGCCGCCGCTGCGGCTGTAGATGGCGGTGTTGATGCCGACCAGCTGGCCGCCCATGTTGATCAGCGCGCCGCCGGAATTGCCGGGATTGATGGCGGCGTCGGTCTGGATGAAGTAGCCCGAATCCGAAACGCCGATATGGCTGCGGGCAAGCGCCGACACGATGCCGCTGGTGGTGGTCTGGCCGACGCCGAACGGATTGCCGATTGCCAGCACCAGGTCGCCGACCTCGAGCGCGTCGGAATCGCCGATGGCAATCACCGGGAACGGCTTGTCGGAGGTGATCTTGAGCACGGCGAGGTCAAGCGTCTCGTCCTTGAGCATGACCTTCGAGGTGAATTCGCGCCCGTCGGCGGTCGCGACCTTGACCTCGTCGGCATCCTTGATCACGTGGAAATTGGTGACGACGACGCCGCTCGGGTCGACCAGCACGCCCGAGCCGAGCGAGGATTGTGCGCGCGGCTGCGCGCGGCCGAAGAATTCCTCGAAGAAAGGATCGCCGTCAAAGGGCGACGTGACCTTGGCCGTCTGCGAAGCATAGACATTGACCACGGCCGGCGCCGTCTGCTTGACCAGGGGGGCAAACGACAGCTGCACCTCTTCGCGGCCGAACGGCACGCGCTTGTCGGGACCGGAGGTGCCGTTCTCGCCTTCGACGCCATGCAGGAGGTCGGTCAGCACATCGGAGAGCCCCGGGTCGGCTGGCTTGGCGGCGTCCTCGGCCAGAGCCTGCCTGACTGTCGGCGCGGCTGCGAACGCCATCATGGCGAAGAGCAGAACAAGAGACAGTCGGTTGGCGCGCATTCGCGAATCCTCCAAGGCAAGTTCGGGGGCATTGTCCCGACGATTGTGCAGAATGAAAGGCTAATGCACTGAAATGCGGCGATTGTCGTGCAAAAGCACTTGGCCGGCAGGCAAAAAAGCCTGGCGAAGCATGCCCTCGCGACAATGCAAAAAAGGGGCCCGAAGGCCCCTTGAAGTCATTCCTGAAAAACCGAGCCTTATGCGGCAGCGGCTTCCTCGTCGGTGCCTTCGGCCTCGATGCGGGCGCGGTCGCCGGCGCCCTTGGCCGAGGTGTCGCGGTCGACGAACTCGATGACTGCCATGGCGGCATTGTCGCCGTGGCGGAAGCCGGCCTTCATGATGCGCAGATAGCCGCCATTGCGGGTGGCGTAGCGCGGCGCGATGGTGTCGAACAGACGCTTGACGACGCCTTCATTACCGATCTGGGCAATGACCTGGCGGCGCGCATGCAGGTCGCCGCGCTTGCCGAGCGTCACCAGCTTCTCGACGATCGGACGCAAATCCTTCGCCTTCGGCAGGGTGGTGACGATCTGTTCGTGCTCGAGCAGCGACACGGCGAGGTTGGCGAACATCGACTTGCGATGGCTAATGCTTCGGGCGAAGCGGCGGCCTTTAAAACCGTGGCGCATGGCTCTTTTCCTTCTTCAGTTGTTCAAGAGGCCGTGGCCTCTGATGGTTTTCCGCATGACCGTCGGATCGAGCGGCCCACGCCGCCGATCCTTGGAAATTCATGCTCAATATTGGTC
Source organism: Mesorhizobium sp. LNJC405B00 (assembly GCF_000502615.1). Taxonomy (NCBI): domain Bacteria; kingdom Pseudomonadati; phylum Pseudomonadota; class Alphaproteobacteria; order Hyphomicrobiales; family Phyllobacteriaceae; genus Mesorhizobium; species Mesorhizobium sp. LNJC405B00. The sequence continues at coordinate 196,004 of NZ_AYWC01000010.1, forward strand.
TTCGTAACGCTTGGCGAGGTCTTCGATGTTTTCCGGCGGCCAGTCCGGCACTTCCATGCCGAGGTGCAGGCCCATCGCCGCGAGCACTTCCTTGATCTCGTTCAGCGACTTGCGGCCGAAGTTCGGGGTGCGCAGCATCTCGGCTTCGGTCTTCTGGATGAGATCGCCGATGTAGACGATGTTGTCGTTCTTCAGGCAGTTGGCCGAACGCACCGAAAGCTCGAGTTCGTCGACCTTCTTGAGCAGCGCCGGGTTGAAGGCGAGCTCGGTGACAGCTTCGGCGGCGACTTCCTTCTGCGGCTCGTCGAAGTTGACGAACAGGCCAAGCTGGTCCTGCAGGATGCGGGCGGCGAATGCCACCGCGTCCTCGCCCGAGATCGAACCGTCGGTCTCGATGGTCATGGTCAGCTTGTCATAGTCGAGAACCTGGCCCTCGCGGGTGTTCTCGACCTTGTAGGAGACCTTCTTGACCGGCGAATACAGGCTGTCGACCGGGATCAGGCCGATCGGCGCGTCTTCGGCGCGGTTGCGGTCGGCCGGCACGTAACCCTTGCCGGTGTCGACGGTGAATTCCATGCGGATTTCAGCGCCCTCGTCCAGCGTGCAGATGACGTGGTCCGGGTTGAGGATTTCGACGTCGCCAACCGTCTGGATGTCGCCAGCCAGAACCGCACCCGGGCCCTGCTTGCGAACGACCATGCGCTTGGGACCATCGCCTTCCATGCGGATGGCGATTTCCTTGATGTTGAGGACGATGTCGGTCACGTCCTCACGCACGCCGGCAATCGACGAGAATTCATGCAGAACGCCGTCGATCTGCACGGCGGTGACAGCCGCACCGCGCAGCGAAGACAAAAGCACGCGGCGCAGCGCGTTGCCGAGCGTCAGGCCGAAGCCGCGCTCGAGCGGCTCGGCGACCAGCGTGGTCAGCGTCTTCTTCTTCGACGAGAACTCGATCTTGTTCGGCTTGATCAGTTCCTGCCAATTTTTCTGGATCATGATGCTTTCCTTCCGTTGACCCGCCACCATCCAATCGTGGCGGGCGACCTGGAGTGCCGTGGAGGAGCGCCTTGAGGCGCTCACGCGGCGTTCGGTAATGTCTTAGACGCGGCGCTTCTTGCGCGGGCGGCAGCCATTGTGCGGGATCGGCGTCACATCACGGATCGAGGTGATGGTGAAGCCGGCCGCCTGCAGGGCGCGAAGCGCCGATTCACGACCGGAGCCGGGTCCGCAGACCTCGACTTCGAGCATGCGCATGCCGTGTTCCTGGGCCTTCTTGGCGACGTCTTCGGCAGCCATCTGGGCGGCGAACGGGGTCGACTTGCGCGAACCCTTGAAGCCCTGGGCACCGGCCGACGACCAGGCAATGGAATTGCCCTGCGCGTCGGTGATGGTGATCATCGTGTTGTTGAAGGTCGAATTGACGTGGGCAACGCCCGACGAGATGTTCTTGCGTTCGCGACGGCGAACACGAGCGGCTTCCTTGGCCATGATAGTCCTTTCAGTTGATCTCTACACCGCCGTAATGCCAGCGGCTCCACCTTTGAAAGCGAGTAGTGAGCAGGGACTAGCGAATAGGGGACCGCTACTCGCTAATGGCTACTCGCTATCGCTCACTTACTTCTTCTTGCCGGCGATCGACTTGGCCGGGCCCTTGCGGGTGCGTGCATTGGTGTGCGTGCGCTGACCGCGAACCGGCAGCGAACGGCGGTGACGCAGGCCGCGGTAGCAGCCGAGGTCCATGAGACGCTTGATGTTCATCGACACTTCGCGGCGCAGGTCGCCTTCGACCTGGTAGTCGCGGTCGATGGTCTCGCGGATCTGCAGCACTTCCGCGTCGGTCAGTTGGTTGACGCGGCGCTCGGCCGGGATGCCGACCTTGTCGACGATCTCCTGGGCGAACTTCTTGCCAATGCCGTGAATGTACTGAAGCGCAATGACGACGCGCTTGTTGGTCGGAATGTTGACGCCGGCTATACGAGCCATATTCTTCTCTTCTCCATGTGGGACCGGCCGGCCTTCAAAACAAGGCATGCGCGGCGCTGTTCAAATTACCCCGCGTCCGGTGGAGGCCGGCCCTTGCGGGAGTTCCCTAGTTTCAATGCGGCTGCCTTGCCCTTGCGGACAAGCAAGCCTCATGCCTGATAGGAAGACGGGCCGCCATAACCCAGCGAACCGTTCCAGTCAAGCGCAATCTTTACTTTACCGTAACGGTCTCCCGCGTCACCGCCGCGAGCAGCGCTTCAATCTCCGCCGTCACGGTGTCGACAGGAGCCATGCCGTCGACACTCCTAAGCGAGCGTTTGGCGTAATAATAGCCGATCAGCGGCGCCGTCTTCTTGTAATATTCCCGCAGGCGCTCTTCGAATACCACCGGATTGTCGTCCTTGCGCACCGGCTGTCCGGCGGCCTTGGCGTCGTCGGCGCGCTTGACGATGCGGCCGACCAACGCTTTGTCGTCGACGACGAACTCGATCACGGCATCGAGGCCAATGCCGCGCTCGGCGAGCATCGATTCAACCGCATCAGCCTGCACCAGCGTGCGCGGATATCCGTCGAGGATGAAACCGTTGGTGCAATCGGGCTGGTCGATGCGCTCGGCCACGATCGCGTTGACAATGGCGTCGGAAACCAGCTCGCCGGCATCCATCACCGCCTTGGCGCGCTTGCCGACTTCAGTGCCGGCCTGTACGGCGGCCCGTAGCATGTCGCCCGTCGACAGCTGCGGTATGCCGTATTTTTCTACCAGTCTTTGTGCTTGCGTCCCCTTGCCCGCTCCTGGCGGCCCAAGCAATATCAATCTCATCTGGCCTTCTTCCCCCCGCGCAGCTTCGACTTCTTGATCAGGCCCTCATACTGGTGCGCGATCAGGTGACCCTGGATCTGCGCCACCGTATCGAGGGTTACACTGACCACGATCAGAAGCGATGTGCCACCGAGGTAGAATGGTACGCCAGTCGCCGAAATCAGGAACTCGGGCAGCAGGCACACCAGCACCAGATAGATGGCGCCGACGACGGTGATGCGCGTCAGGACATAGTCGATGTAATCGGCAGTGCGCTCACCCGGACGGTAGCCCGGAATGAAGCCGGAATGCTTCTTGAGCTGGTCGGCGGTGTCCTTCGGATTGAACACGATGGCCGTGTAGAAGAAGGCGAAGAACACGATCATTGCCGCATAGAACAGCATGTAGAGCGGCTGGCCGTGGCCGAGCGAAGCGAGCACGGTGCTTGCCCAGGCCGGCAGGTTTGTCGTCTGCGAGAAGCCGGCGACCGTTGCCGGCAGCAAAAGCAGCGACGACGCGAAGATCGGCGGAATGACGCCCGACGTGTTGAGCTTCAGCGGCAGATGCGAGGTATCGCCCTGGAACATGCGGTTGCCGACCTGGCGCTTCGGATACTGGATCAGCAGGCGGCGCTGCGCGCGCTCGAAGAACACGATCAGCGCGATGACGATGATGGCCAGCACGATGATCGCGAGTATCAGCCCGGTCGATAGGGCGCCGGTGCGGCCGAGCTCCAGCGTGCCGGAGATGGCGCGCGGCAGGCCGGCGACGATGCCGGAAAAGATGATCAGCGAAATGCCGTTGCCGATGCCGCGGGCGGTAATCTGCTCGCCCAGCCACATCAGGAACATGGTGCCGCCAACCAGCGTGACGACGGTCGAGATGCGGAAGAACATGCCGGGATCGTTGACGATGCCGTTGCCGCCTTCCAGGCCCACTGAAATGCCGTAGGCCTGCACCAGCGCCAAGAGCACCGTGCCGTAGCGCGTGTACTGGTTGATGACCTTGCGGCCCTGCTCGCCTTCCTTTTTCAGCGCTTCCAGCGACGGAATGACCGAGGTCATCAGCTGCATGATGATGGAGGCTGAGATGTAAGGCATGATGCCGAGCGCGAAGATCGCCATGCGCTGCACGGCGCCGCCGGCGAACATATTGAACATGCCGAGCACGCCCTTGGCCTGCGAAGAGAAGGCCTGCGCGAATGCATCCGGATTGATGCCGGGCAGCGGGATATAGGTGCCGAGGCGATAGACGAGCAGCGCGCCGACGGTGAACCAGATTCGCTTCTTCAGGTCCTCCGCCTTGGCGAAAGCCGCAAAGTTCAGATTCGAGGCTAGTTGTTCAGCAGCCGAAGCCATGCCTGATTCTCCGCTAGAGCATGATGCCGAAAAGTGTGAAGCGGTTTTCGGACAACGTCATGCGCTACTTCTTTGATTTGTATGTCACGCTCGATGCCCGCAGCTCAGGCGGCGCGTGGCACCGAAGCTCACGAGATAAGCTCCGGGCTCTAAACATGCAAGCGGCCGCGTTGACGCGGCCGCCTAATTGATTGGATCAAAGCGCAATCGTGAACAAAAACGGATAGCGTTCCTGCCGGCCGCGCTTCAAATTGCCGTTACTCCGCTGCCGCTTCCGGCAGCTTGACCGAACCGCCGGCCTTTTCGATCTTCTCGATCGCGGCCTTGGAGGCGCCGGCGACGTCGAAGGCAAGCTTTGCCTTGAGCTCGCCGTCCGAGAGGATGCGCACGCCGTCCTTGACGCGGCGGATGACGCCGGCGGCAACGAGTGCCTCGGCCGTCACGGTCGCCTTGGCGTCGAGCTTCTTGGCATCGAGCGCCGTCTGGATACGAGCCAGCGACACGACGACAAAGCTCTTGGCGAAGATGTTGTTGAAGCCACGCTTCGGCAGGCGCCGATAGAGCGGCATCTGGCCGCCCTCGAAGCCGTTGATGGCAACGCCGGAGCGCGCCTTCTGGCCCTTGACGCCGCGACCGCCGGTCTTGCCGGAGCCGGAGCCGATGCCACGGCCGAGACGCTTCTTGGAGTGCGTCGCGCCGTCCTTGTCACGCAGATCGTTGAGTTTCATCTGGGTTCTCCTGCGCTTTTGCTCAGCCCTCGTCCACGACGCGGACGAGATGCTGGACGGCAGCGATCATGCCGCGCACCGAGGGAGTGTCCTCCAGCGTGCGCTGCTTGTGCATCTTGTTGAGGCCGAGGCCGACCAGCGTTGCGCGCTGTTCCTTCGGGCGGCGGATCGGCGAACCGATCTGCTCAACGGTGATGGTCTTGGTTGCTTTCTTGGCCATGGTCAAAATCCCTGGTCAGATCGACTATTCTTCAGCCGCAACGGCGGTGCCGCGGCGGGCCTGAAGGGTCGAATACTTGATGCCGCGCGCAGCAGCCACATCCTTGGGATGCATCTGGCTCTTCAGCGCGTCGAATGTGGCCCGAACCATGTTGTAGGGGTTCGACGAACCCATCGACTTGGCGACCACATCATGCATGCCGAGCGTCTCGAAGACAGCGCGCATCGGGCCGCCGGCGATGATGCCGGTACCCTGCTTGGCAGCGCGCAGCAGCACGCGTCCGGCGCCCCAGCGTCCTTCGACGTCGTGGTGCAGCGTGCGGCCCGAGCGCAGCGGCACGAAAATCATGTCGCGCTTGGCCGACTCGGTTGCCTTGCGGATCGCTTCCGGCACTTCGCGCGCCTTGCCGTGACCGAAGCCGACGCGGCCCTTCTGGTCGCCGACGACGACGAGTGCTGCAAAACCGAAGCGACGGCCGCCCTTGACGACCTTGGCGACACGGTTGATGTGGACGAGCTTGTCCACCATGCCGTCATCGCGTTCTTCACGATCGCGGCCGCGGCCGCCATCCCTACGTTCCTGTGCCATATCCTGTTCCTTGTTTTTTTCCGGAAGCACGGTTGCTGATAAGATCCGGTGCGCCTCTTTGGGTCACCGGGGGCGAATTATTTTTCCTTGCATGATCTTGTCCGAAAAGTCTGCAACTTTTGCTGCGCTGACCTTCGGTTCGGGATCAGGCAATTAGAAGCTCAGACCGCCTTCACGGGCAGCCTCGGCCAGCGCCTTGACGCGGCCGTGATAGATATAGGCGCCGCGGTCGAAGACGACTTCCTTGACGCCGGCCTTCGAAGCACGCTCGGCGATCAGCTTGCCAACAGCAGCTGCTGCCTCGGTGTCGGCGCCGGTCTTGAGCGAACCCTTGAGGTCCTTCTCGAGTGTCGATGCAGCCGCGATGGTATGGCCCTTGGCGTCGTCGATGACCTGCACGTAGATGTTCTTCGACGTGCGGTGAACCGAGAGACGCGGACGTTCGCCGGCGACCTTCTTGATCTGGCGGCGGACGCGCTGCGCGCGGCGCTGGATGGATTCCTTGGTAGCCATGATAGTCTTCCTTGCCTTCAAAAAACGGGGGCCGCCATCTGCGGTAGGCGAAAGCGCCTCCCGCGACCGCTCCCCGCGGCGTTGCACTTCTTTGGCTTGGCCTTTTCCGAAAGTCTGCAACTTTTCGGGGCCAGGCCTACTACTTCTTCTTGCCTTCCTTGCGGACGATCTTCTCGCCGGCATAGCGGACACCCTTGCCCTTGTAGGGCTCGGGACCGCGATACTCGCGGATCTCGGCTGCAACCTGGCCGACCTGCTGCTTGTCGATGCCGGTCACGGTGATTTCCGTCGGCTTCGGCACAGTGATCGTGATGCCGGCCGGCGTCTCGTAAACGACGTCGTGGCTGAAGCCAAGCGCCAGCTGCAGGTTCTTGCCCTGGAGTGCCGCGCGATAGCCGACGCCGGTGATCTCGAGCTTCTTCTCGAAACCGTCCTTGACGCCCTGCAGGATGTTGACGATCTGCGTGCGCGACATGCCCCACTTGGAGCGGGCGGTCTTGGTCTGGTCGCGCGGCTGGACAGCGATTTCGCTGCCTTCCATCTTGACCAGCACTTCGTCGTTCACCACGAACTTCAGCTCGCCCTTGGGGCCCTTCGCCGTCACGGTCTGGCCATTGACGGTCGCGGTCACGCCCTGCGGCAGCGAAACGGGTTTCTTTCCAATACGAGACATTTGGTTGTCCTCGTCACTTCTCTTGTTTCAGGTCTGCCGAATTAGAAAATCTGGCAGAGGATTTCGCCGCCGACATTCTGTTCGCGTGCTTCGTGATCGGCCATCACGCCCTTCGGCGTCGAAAGGATGGCGATGCCGAGGCCGTTGGCGACGTGCGGGATCGACTTGGCCGAAACGTAAACGCGGCGGCCAGGCTTCGAGACGCGGGCGATTTCGCGCACGACCGGAGCACCGTCGAAATACTTCAGCTCGATTTCGATTTCGGACTTGCCGTTGTCGAAGTCGGTCTGGCTGTAGTCGCGGATATAGCCTTCAGCCTTCAGCACGTCGAGGACGCGGGTACGCAGGCGCGAGGCCGGCGTCGAAACGCTCGACTTTTTGCGGCCATACGCGTTGCGGATGCGGGTCAGCATATCGCCGAGAGGATCGCTCAATGACATGTTATGTCCTCCTTACCAGCTCGACTTGACCAGGCCCGGGATCTGGCCGTTATTGCCGAGATCACGAAGCGCGATGCGCGATACTTTGAGCTTGCGATAATAGGCGCGCGGACGGCCGGTAACTTCGCAGCGGTTGCGGATGCGGATCTTGGCCGAGTTGCGCGGCAGGGCAGCAAGCTTCAGCTGAGCGCGGAAACGCTCTTCCATCGGCTTGGACTGGTCCATGATGATCGCCTTGAGCGCTGCGCGCTTGGGACCGTACTGGTCGGCAAGCTTGCGGCGCCTGTTGTTCTTCTCGACTGAGCTGGTCTTTGCCATTTCAGATTTTTCCTTTTCTCGCTGCCGTTACTGGCGGAAGGGGAAGTTGAAGGCCTTGAGCAATGCCCTGGCTTCGTCGTCCGTCTTCGCAGTCGTACAAACGATGACGTCCATGCCCCAGATCTGATCAACCTTGTCGTAGTTGATCTCCGGGAACACGATGTGTTCCTTGATGCCCATGGCGTAGTTGCCACGGCCATCGAAGCTCTTCGGATTCAGTCCGCGAAAGTCGCGGACGCGCGGCAGTGCGATGTTCACGAGACGGTCGAGGAACTCGTACATGCGTTCCTTGCGCAGCGTGACCTTGGCGCCGATCGGCATCTTCTCGCGGACCTTGAAGCCGGCGATCGAATTACGGGCGCGGGTGACGACGGCCTTCTGGCCGGCGATCATCGCCAGGTCTTCAGCCGCGATCGAAGGCTTCTTCGAATCCGCGGTCGCTTCGCCGACGCCCATGTTCAGCACGATCTTGTCGATGCGCGGAACCTGCATCTCGTTCTCGTAGCCGAACTGCTCCTGCAGCGCCTTGCGGATGGTCTCGTTGTAGACCTGCTTGAGGCGCGGCGTGTTCTGGGCCTTGGACTGTTTGCTTTCAGCCTTGGGCTTCGTGGTTTGAGCCTTAGCCATTGATGACTTCTCCCGAGCGCTTGGCGACGCGCACCTTCTTGCCGTCCTTCTGGAAGATGAAGCCGACGCGGGTCGGCTTACCATCCTTGGGGTCGGCCAGCGCGATGTTCGACAGCTGGATCGGCGCTTCCTTGGTGATGATCCCGCCCTCTTGGGACTGGGACTGCTTCTGGTGACGACGGATCATGTTGACGCCGCGCACCAGCGCGGTGTCTTCCTTCGGCTGAACCGAGAGGACTTCGCCCGAACGGCCCTTGTCCTTGCCGGCCAGCACGACGACCTTGTCGCCTTTTCTAATCTTTTGCATTGGTCCGGCTCCTTACAGCACTTCAGGCGCGAGCGAGATGATCTTCATGTGGTTCTTGGCGCGGAGTTCGCGCGGAACCGGTCCGAAGATACGCGTGCCGATCGGCTCTTTCTTGTTGTCGACGAGAACGGCCGCGTTCTTGTCGAAACGGATCACGCTGCCGTCCGGGCGGCGGATGTCCTTGGCCGTGCGAACCACGACCGCCTTCATCACATCGCCCTTCTTAACGCGGCCGCGCGGAATGGCTTCCTTGATCGACACCACGATGATGTCGCCTACGGAAGCGTATTTCCGCTTCGAGCCGCCCAGCACCTTGATGCACATGACACGACGGGCGCCGGAATTATCCGCGACGTCGAGGTTTGTTTGCATCTGAATCATGACTGGCCGCCTTCTTCTCTTCTAACGGGACGGGCTCAAAGCCCCTCCCCGGTCTGTCCAAAATTCGGTTTGTTACGCCTGGTCCGAAGACACGACGATCCAGCGCTTGTCCTTGGAAATCGGCTTCGATTCCTGGATGAACACCTGATCGCCGACCTTGTGGGCGTTGTTCTCGTCGTGCGCCTTGTACTTCTTGGTCATGCGCACGGTCTTCTTCATCACGGGATGCGTGAAGCGCCGTTCGACCTTGACGACTACCGTCTTCTCGTTCTTGTCGCTGACGACAGTGCCCTGCAGAATGCGCTTTGGCATGATTTTCGTCCTTAAGCCTTCTTGGCCGCGGACTTTTCCGCAGCGATGGTCTTGATACGCGCAATGTCCTTGCGAACCTGCCGCACGCGCGCGGTCTTCTCGAGCTGGCCGGTGGCCTTCTGGAAGCGCAGGTTGAACTGCTCCTTCTTCAGGCTGGCCAGATCGTCGGTCAGCTGGTCCTGGGTCTTCGTCCGGATGTCTTCGGCTTTCATGATCAGCCCGTCCTTATTCTGCGATGCGCTGTACGAAGCGCGTCCTGACCGAGAGCTTGGCCGCGCCGAGACGCAGCGCCTCACGGGCGGTTTCTTCGTTGACGCCGTCGATCTCGAACATGATGCGGCCCGGCTTGACGCGCGCCGCCCAGTAATCGACAGCGCCCTTGCCCTTGCCCATGCGCACTTCGGTCGGCTTCGACGTCACCGGCACATCAGGGAAAATACGGATCCACACGCGGCCGGCACGCTTCATCTCACGAGTGATCGCGCGGCGGGCCGCCTCGATCTCACGCGCGGTGACGCGGTTCGGCTCAAGCGCCTTCAGCCCGAAACCACCGAAATCCAGGTTGGTGCCGCCCTTTGCGGTACCATGGATACGGCCCTTGAACTGCTTGCGGAACTTTGTGCGCTTTGGCTGCAGCATCGTTCTAACTCCAAATTCCTAAATAATCAGGCGTTTTCGCGACGACGACCGCGTTCGCGATCACCACCACCGCCATGCGCAGCATCACCCTCGGTCGCGCGACGCTCCGAAGCCATCGGATCGTGCTCGAGGATTTCGCCCTTGAACACCCAGACCTTGACGCCGCAGATGCCGTAAGCCGTGTGCGCTTCGGCCGTGCCATAGTCGACATCGGCGCGCAGCGTATGCAGCGGCACGCGGCCCTCGCGGTACCATTCCATGCGCGCAATCTCGGCGCCGCCGAGACGGCCGGCGCAGTTGATGCGGATGCCTTCGGCGCCCAGGCGCATGGCCGACTGAACGGCGCGCTTCATGGCGCGGCGGAACGCGATACGACGCTCGAGCTGCTGGGCGATCGACTGGGCGACCAGGGTCGCGTCGATTTCCGGCTTGCGCACTTCAACGATGTTCAAGTGCGTCTCGGACTTCGTCATCTCCATCAGCTTCTTGCGAAGCTTTTCGATGTCGGCGCCCTTCTTGCCGATGATCAGGCCCGGGCGCGCCGCATGGATGGTGACGCGGCACTTCTTGTGCGGGCGCTCGATCACGACCTTCGAAATCGCAGCCTGCTTGAGTTCCTTTTCAAGATATTTGCGGATCTTGATATCCTCATGCAGCAGTTTGCCGTACTCGCCGGTGTTCGCGAACCAGCGCGAATCCCAGGTACGGTTGATGCCGAGGCGCAGACCGATCGGATTGACTTTCTGACCCATTATGCGGCCTCCCCTTTTTCTTCGACTTCACGAACGACGATCGTGAGGTGCGAGAACGGCTTTTCTATACGGCTGGCGCGACCGCGGCCACGAGCATGGAACCGCTTCATGACGATCGACTTGCCGACATAGGCTTCCGCCACGATCAGCGCATCGACGTCGAGGTCGTGGTTGTTTTCCGCGTTGGCGATCGCCGATTCCAGCGTCTTCTTGACCGTGCCGGAAATCCGCTTGGCCGAGAATTCGAGATCGGAAAGCGCTGTCGCGACCTTCTTGCCGCGGATCAGCGCGGCAACCAGGTTCAGCTTCTGCGGGCTGATACGGATCGTGCGCAGAACGGCGCGCGCTTCGTTGTCAGCAAGCCTGCGCGGAGCTTTGGCCTTGCCCATGATTATTTCCTCTTCGCCTTCTTATCCGCGCCGTGACCGTAATAGGTCCGGGTCGGAGCGAATTCACCGAACTTGTGACCGACCATGTCCTCGTTCACCGAGACGGGAACATGCTTCTGGCCGTTGTAGACACCGAAGGTGAAGCCGACGAACTGCGGCAGGATGGTGGAGCGACGGCTCCACATCTTGATCACCTCATTGCGACCACCTTCACGAACCTTGTCCACCTTCTTGAGAAGGTAGCCGTCGATGAAGGGGCCTTTCCAAATAGAACGAGTCACTTGGCGTTACCTCTTCTTAGCTCTTGCGCTGATGGCGCGAGCGCAGGATGAACTTGTCGGTCGCCNTCGGTCGCCTTGTTGGACCGCGTCTTCTTGCCCTTGGTCGGCTTGCCCCACGGGCTGACCGGATGACGGCCACCGGAGGTGCGGCCTTCACCACCGCCATGCGGATGGTCGACCGGGTTCATGGTCACGCCGCGATTGTGCGGGCGCTTGCCGCGCCAGACCGTGCGGCCGGCCTTGCCGTCGTTGATGTTGCCGTGGTCGGGGTTCGACACGGCGCCGACGGTGGCCATGCAGGAGCCGTGAACGACCCGCTGCTCGCCCGAGTTGAGGCGCAGGATCGCCATGCCCTGGTCGCGACCGACCAGCTGTCCGTAGCCACCTGCCGAGCGGGCAACCTGAGCGCCCTTGCCCGGCTTCAGCTCGATGTTATGGACGATCGTGCCGACCGGCATCGAGGCCAGCGGCATCGCATTGCCTGGCTTCACGTCGACCGATTCACCGGCCACGATCTTGTCGCCGGCGGCAAGGCGCTGCGGAGCGATGATGTAGGACAGCTCGCCATCGTCATACCTGATCAGCGCGATGAAGGCGGTGCGGTTCGGATCGTATTCAATGCGCTCGACCGTGCCGACGACGTCGAACTTGCGGCGCTTGAAGTCGATGATGCGGTACGAACGCTTGTGACCGCCGCCGATGAAGCGGGCCGTGATGCGGCCGTGATTGTTGCGGCCGCCCGACTTGGTCAGGCCTTCGGTCAGGCCCTTGACGGGCTTGCCCTTGTAGAGGCCCGAGCGGTCGACGATGACCAGCTGGCGGGTGCTCGGCGTTACCGGGTTGAATTTTTTAAGTGCCATGTTTGTTGTCCTCGCGGCCTAGCTCAGAGACCCGTCGCGACGTCGATCGACTGGCCGTCGGCCAGTGTCACAATCGCCTTCTTGACGTCGCTCTGGCGGCCGATCGTGCCGCGGAAGCGCTTGATCTTGCCCTTGCGGACAAGCGTGTTCACGGCCGTAACCTTGACGCCAAACAGCGCTTCGACAGCGGCCTTGATTTCCGGCTTCGACGCCTTCTTGGCGACGTTGAAAACAACCTGGTTGTTCTCGGAAGCCATGGTCGACTTTTCCGTGATCGCCGGCGAGACGATCACGTCGTAATGACGGAGGTCGGTCATTTAAAGCGCTCCTCGAGAGCCTCGACGGCGGCCTTCGAAAGGACCAGCGTGCCGCGGCGCAGAATGTCGTAGACGTTGATGCCCTGGATGGGCAGCACGTCGATGTTCGGGATGTTGGTCGCCGCCAGCTTGAAGTTCTGGTCAAGCTCGGCACCGCCGATCACCAAGGCGTTGGTCAGGCCCAGTGTCGCGAAATTCGCGATCAGCGCCTTCGTCTTGGCCTCGGTCAGCTTCAGCTCGTCGATGATGATGATCGACGCGCTCTTGGCCTTGGCCGAGAGAGCATGCCGCAAGCCCAGAGCGCGCACCTTCTTCGGCAGATCGTGCTCGTGGCTGCGAACGACCGGGCCGTGGGCCTTGCCGCCGCCGCGGAACTGCGGAGCGCGTGCCGAATGGTGACGGGCGCGGCCCGTACCCTTCTGCTTGTACATCTTGGCGCCGGTGCGCGCGATTTCGGCGCGGCCCTTGGCCTTGTGCGTGCCCTGCTGCCGTTTGGCCAGCTGCCAGCGCACGACGCGCTGCAGGATGTCCTCGCGCGGATCAAGGCCGAAAATCTCCTCGGAGAGTTTCACCTTGCCGGCGTCCTTGCCGCCAAGCGTTGTGATCTTGAGATCCATTATTCTGCTCCCTCTGCGGCCGGAGCCTCGTTCTTGGCGCCACTCTCGGCGGCAACGGCGCGGATCGCGGCAGGCTTCGGCGCGTTGGCCGGCAGTGCCACCTTGGCCGCATCGCGGACCAGGATCCAGGCGCCCTTCGATCCGGGAACCGCACCGCGGATCAGGATCAGGCCGCGGTCGGCGTCGGTCGAAACGATCTCGACATTCTGTGTGGTGACGCGGGTGTCGCCCATGTGGCCAGCCATATGCTTGCCCTTGAACACTTTGCCCGGGTCCTGACGCTGGCCGGTCGAACCGTGCGTACGGTGCGAAACCGAGTTACCGTGCGTCGCGCGGCCACCACCCATGTGATGGCGCTTGATGACGCCCTGGAAACCCTTGCCGATCGTCGTGCCCGTCACATCGACCTTCTGGCCGGCGACGAAGTGCTCGACGGTGATCTCGGCGCCGACATCGATCATGTTGTCGGCGGAGACGCGGAACTCGGCGACCTTCGCCTTCGGCTCGACGGAAGCGGTCGCGAAATGGCCGCGCATCGCCTTCGACGTGTTCTTCACCTTGGCAAGGCCAACGCCGAGCTGGACGGCGGTATAGCCGTTCTTCTCCTGCGTGCGCTGAGCCACGACCTGGCAGTTCTCCATCTGGAGAACGGTGACGGGAACATGTTCCCCGGCATCATTATAGATGCGGGTCATTCCCACCTTCTTTGCAATCACACCTGAACGCATCGGTTCAATTCCTTTAGAGTTCCGGGCCAGGGGCACCGCCCCTTACCGCGCTCTCATTCCCTTAGAGCTTGATCTCGACGTCGACACCGGCGGCCAGATCGAGCTTCATCAAAGCATCGACCGTCTGCGGGGTCGGATCGACGATGTCGAGCAGACGCTTGTGCGTGCGCATCTCGAACTGCTCGCGGCTCTTCTTGTCGACGTGAGGCGACCGGTTGACCGTGAACTTTTCGATCCGCGTCGGCAGCGGAATGGGGCCGCGGACGTTTGCTCCGGTGCGCTTGGCCGTCGACACGATTTCTTTCGTCGAGGCGTCAAGCACGCGGTGATCAAACGCCTTCAGGCGGATGCGGATATTCTGTCCGTTCATGCGTCACTTCCTTGTTCTGGCGCGGCGCGGGCAAATCCTGCGCCCGCGACAGATCGGTTTAAGTCCAAATTACTCTTTGATGGTGACGACGATGCCGGCACCGACGGTACGGCCGCCTTCACGGATGGCGAAGCGCAGCTTCTCTTCCATGGCGATCGGCACGATCAGCTCGACATCGACCGTGATGTTGTCGCCGGGCATAACCAT
>NZ_AYWC01000011.1:0-330637 GCF_000502615.1 Mesorhizobium sp. LNJC405B00
CTCTCGCGCAAACCAGTTGGCGCGCTCCCAGCCGGCGACTTCGCCGAACACGGCGCCGCGCGCCTTCAGGTGTTCATGCAGGGGCGAGCGCCTGACATTTCTGGACGTTGCCATCTGCCGGTAGGGGAAGTGATCCGCATAGAGCAGGCCGAGTGTTTCGGAGACACGCTCCTTGAGATACCTACGGTTCTTCTGGAATGGCTGGGCGCGGCGGATGTCGACTTCCCAGAGGTCGAAGGGCGCTTCGCCATCGTTGATCCATTGCGCCAGTGCCATGCCGGCGCCGCCGGACGAGACGATGCCGATGGAATTGTAGCCGGTCGCCATCCAGTAGCCACGGAGTTCCGGGGCCTCGCCGAGATAATAGCGGTCGTCGGGGGTAAAGCTTTCGGGGCCGTTGAAGAAGGTGTGAATGCCGGCGGTTGCCAGCATCGGCATGCGGTTGACGCCCATTTCGAGGATCGGCTCGAAATGCTCCATGTCCTCCGGCAACTGGTCGAAGCAGAAATCCTCGCTTATGCCGTCCATGCCCCAGGGCTTGGCCACAGGCTCGAAAGCGCCGAGCATCATCTTGCCGGCATCTTCCTTGTAGTAGGCGCATTCATCGGGAACGCGCAGCACCGGTAGACGACCGAGCCCGGGGATCGGCTCGGTGACGAGATAAAAATGTTCGCAGGCATGCAGCGGGATGGTGACGCCGTTCTGGGCGCCGAGCTCGCGCGCCCACATGCCGGCGCAGTTGACGACGATGTCGGCCTCGATCGTTCCCTGGTCCTCGCCTTGCGCCCACGACACACCGGTGACGCGACCGGCCTTGGTATGGACCTTGGTGACCTTCACATTTTCGACGATGGCGGCGCCACGCTGGCGGGCGCCCTTGGCCAGCGCCATGGCGATGTTGGCGGGATCGCACTGGCCGTCGAGCGGCAGATGCACGGCGCCGACCACGTCGGACACGTTGAGATGCGGGTACATCTCCTTGACTTCACCAGGCGAAATCTCGCGCACATCGACATCGAAGGCGCGGGCGAGCGAGGCCTGCCGGTAAATCTCGTGCTTGCGCTCCTCGGTCAGCGCCACGGTGATCGAGCCGACCTGGCGCATGCCGGTGCCGACTTCCGTTTCGGCTTCCAGCTTGACGTAGAGGTCGGCCGAATATTTGGCCAGCCGCGTCATGTTCTGCGAGCCGCGCAGCTGGCCGATCAGGCCGGCGGCGTGCCAGGTCGTCCCCGAGGTCAGCTGCTTGCGTTCCAGCAGCACGATGTCGGTCCAGCCGAGCTTGGCCAGGTGGTAGGCGACCGAACAGCCGGAGACACCGCCGCCGATAATAACCGCGCGGGCCTTGGTGGGAATGCTTCTGGTCATGCGGCCTCGCGGCGATAGCCGGATGCGAAGCGGCGCAGGCGTTTTGCGGCTTCCTGAAGCACCGGCTCCGGTTGGCAGAGGCTGATGCGGATGTGGCCGGCAGCGGCCTTGCCGAAGCTGGAACCCGGCATGACGCCGACACTCTCCTGGTCGAGAAAGGCCCAGGCGAATTTCTCGTCGTCGGGCTCGACGGCGGAGATGTCGAGCATGACATACATGCCGCCCTCCGAGCCGTGCACGCTGATATTGTTCATGCCGCGCACGGCGTCGAGCAGGACGGTGCGGCGCGCCGCATAGCGCTCGGCGATTTCCTTGACGCCATAGCGGTTCTCCAGCGCCTCGGCGCAGGCGATCGAGATGAAGGCCGGCAGGCCGTAGGTCGTCACCAGATTTAGATTGGTCAACAGCGTGATCATCTGCGTCGGGCCGGTCAGCCAGCCCATGCGCCAGCCGGTCATGCCGTGGCTCTTGGACATCGAATTGATGACCAGCGTGCGCTCGGCCATGCCGGGCAGGCCGCGCGGCGAGATGTGCTCGCCGCCGCCGAGCGTCCAGTAGACCTCGTCCGACAGCAGCCAGAGATCGTGCTCGCGGCAGATCTCGGCCAGCTCTTCCAGACGCTCACGCGAATAGACGGCGCCGGTCGGGTTGTTCGGCGTGTTGATCAAAATGGCGCGCGTGTTGGGCTTGAGCGCCGCGCGGATCATCTCGGCGTGCGGCTGGAAACCGTCTTCGGCCGGTGTCTCGACGACGGTGAAGCTGGCGCCGGCGGCGCTGAACGTGTTGGGATAAGTCGCGTAGTAGGGCGCCACCACGATAGCGTGGTCGCCCTGGTCGAGAACGGCCTGCACGGCCGCGTAAAGGGCAGCCTGGCCGCCCGGCGTGGCGATGACTTGGTCAGGTGCCGTCTCGACCCCGGTGCAAGCGGTCGAGGCCGCCGCCATCGCCCTGCGCAGGCGCGGAACGCCGGGAAGCGGGGTGTAGTGGTGGTTGCTGCCGCGAACCGCCGTCACGCAGGCTTCGATCGTCTGGCTCGGCGTATCGAAATCATGGTCGCCGACCGACAGCATGATGATGTCCTGGCCGGCCTCCTTGCGGGCCCATGCCTCGGTGTGGACCTCCCAGCCATCTTTGCCCGAAGGCACGATGCCGGAAATGCGCGATGAGGGTCTGGGCATCAGGATACTCCCGAGATTTCGTGGCCGGCCTGTTCGAGCTGATCGCGCAACGCGGCGATGTGGGCAGGGCCGACTTCGCAGCAGCCGCCGACGATGGTGGCGCCAGCGGCGACCCAGCCGAGCGCCTGGTCGGCATAGGCATCCGGATCAAGGTCGTGGCGTGCGTGCAGCACTTCGACCGTTCCGCCATGCTTGAGCGCTTCGACAGAGGTGAAGCCATTGGCATAGGCGCCGACCGGGCCGCCGAGGGCAATCAATTCGGGCAGTGCCGCGGCGATAGTTTCTGGCCGGCAGCAATTCACCAGGCGCGCTGCAACCGTCAGGCCGTCGAGGGCGTCCGCCGCTGCCGCTATTGTTTCGCCGCTGCGCAGCCGCGCCGCGCCGTGATCGGCGAGCGTCCAAGATACCCAGACAGGTTTGCCGCTTTCCGACGCAGCGGTAACGGCCGCACGGCCTTCCTCGGCTGAGGCCATGGTCTCGCACAGGAACAGGTCGACGCCATCGGCCTGCTCTGCGACGATGCGGCGATAGATGTCCAGCGTCTCCTGGAACGATATGGTCAGCGCCGGCGCATAGCTGCCGAACAGCGGTGATAGGCAGCCGGCGATCGCTGCATCGCCTGCCTCGTCGCGTGCCTGTCTTGCCAATTCGATGCCGCGCTTCTGCAAGGGCTTGAAGAGGTCTTCTGCTCCTTCCCGCGCGAGCCGCTCCGGCGTTGCCGAATAGGTGTTGATGGTGATGACGCGAGCGCCGGCCCGGATGAATTCGGCATGCAGGTCACGCACCAGATCCGGCTCGTCGATCAGCACCCTGGCCGACCAGAGCGGCGTCGGCTCGGAGCTGCTGCGGCGGACCAGTTCCTGGCCCATGCCGCCATCGGTGAGAATGACTTTCTTCATGCTCTCAGTCTTTCGTTTTTCGGATCCCACAGCGGCTCGTCTTTCTGCACGACTGCCTTGAAACGATCGCCAAAAATTTCAATCTCGATCGCGGTATCGGGTTCAGCCAGGTCGGCGCGCAGCATGCCGAGCGCGATCGATTTGTCGATGCGATGCCCCCAGCCGCCGGACGTCGTCTCGCCGACGATCTTGCCGTCATGCCAGAGCGTCGACACGGACGGCGCGTCGCAATCGCCTGGGTTTTCGACCACCAGCGTGACGAAGCGCTTCTTCACGCCTTGCTGCTTTTCGTTCTGCAGGGCTGCCTTGCCGCGGAAGTCGGGCTTGTCCCATTTGACGAAGCGCTCGAGCCCGCCCTGCAGGACCGTATAGTCGGTCGACAGGTCGCCCTTCCAGGTCCGGTAGCCCTTTTCGAGGCGCAGCGAATCCAGCGCATACATGCCGAACGGTTTCAGACCGTGTTTTTGTCCCGCCGCCCAGATGGCGTCGAAGATGGCGGCGGTGTCTCCCACCTTGGTGTGGATTTCCCAGCCGAGTTCGCCGGCGAAGGATACCCGCACCAGCTTCGCCCAGCGGCCGGCGATGGTGGTTTCCTGATGCGTCAGCCAGGGCAGCGAGAGATCCGCGCCACAGACATCGGCCAGGATCTTGCGCGAATTGGGGCCGGCGAGGATTTGCGTCGAATAGTCTTCGGTCCTGTCGGTGAGGGTGAAAGCCGCGTCCTTCGGCAGGCGCGACTTCAGCCATTCGAAATCGTGCCACTGCGCTACCGCCGCGGTGATCAGCGTCATCTGCTCTTCGCCATGGCGCACCACCGACATCTCGGTGACGATGCGGCCCTTGTCGTCGGCGAAATAGGCGAGGCCGATTCGGCCGGGCTTGGGCACCAGACCGGTGACCTGCAGTGCCAGCCATTCGGCTGCGCCAGGACCTTCGAGGTTGAAGCGCGAGAAGCCGGGCAGGTCGAGAATGCAGGCGGCGTCGCGCACCGCCAAGCATTCTTCGCGCACGCGGTGCTGCCACGGCCCGTCGCGGCGGAAGGTGAGTGTTGCTTCTTCCGACGTGTCGTCACCGGGTTGCGCATACCAGGTGGCACGCTCCCAGCCATTATAGGCGTCGAACTGGGCGCCGAGCGCCTTGATGCGATCGTGGATCGGCGACAGCTTGCGGTCGCGCCCGGCCGGCCAGGCATGGCGCGGGAACTGGATGGCGTATTCGTTGCCGTAGATCTCCATGCCCTTGGCGACGCTATAGTCGGGGGCGGCCGCAAAGCTGGTGAAACGGCGCGGATCGCAAGACCACATGTCCCATTCGGTCTGGCCCTGCGTAACCCATTCGGCCAGCACCTTGCCGGCGCCGCCGCCCTGGGCGATGCCGAAGGTGAAGACACAGGCCTCGAACGCGTTGGGAACGCCGGGCATCGGACCGATCAGCGGATTGCCGTCCGGCGCGTAAGGGATCGGCCCGTTGATCACCTTGGACAGGCCGGCAGTGCCGAGAATCGGCACGCGGGCTACGGCATCGGCAAGGTAGTGCTCGAGACGGTCGAGATCGTCGGGGAAGAGCTGGAAGGAAAAATCCTCCGGCATCGGGTCGTTGTGGGTCGCCCAATGCGCGCGGCAATTGCGCTCATAGGGGCCGAGATTCATGCCGTTCTTTTCCTGGCGCAGATAGTAGGAGGTGTCGACGTCGCGCAGCAGCGGCAGCTTCTTGCCCTGCTCCTTCGACCACGCCACCAGTTCGGGTATCTCCTCGAACAAGATGTACTGATGGCTCATCACCATCATCGGGACGTCGCGGCCGAACATTTTGCCGACTTCGGCGGCACGGTAGCCGGCGGCATTGACGACGATCTCGCAGCGGATTTCGCCTTGCGGGGTGACAACCACCCATTCGTCGTTCTCACGGCGCACGCCCGTGGTCGGGCAGAAGCGGATGATCTTTGCCCCCATGTCGCGCGCACCCTTGGCAAGTGCCTGCGTCAGCTGCGCGGGGTCGATGTCGCCGTCGTTTGGATCATAGAGCGCGCCTTTCAATTCATGCGTCTCGATGAAGGGATAGCGGCGCTTGATCTCATCAGGGCCGACAATGTCGATGTCCATGCCCTGGTAGCGGCCCATGCCCTTGGCGCGCTGGAACTCCTGCATGCGCTCCTTGGTGTGGGCGAGCCGCAGCGAGCCGGTAACGTGGTAGTTCATGGGATAGTCGACGGCATCAGCCAAGCCGCGATAGACCTCGGTCGAATAGCGCTGCATGTTCATCAGCGACCAGGACGACGAGAAGGTCGGCACGTTGCCGGCGGCATGCCAGGTCGAGCCCGATGTCAGCTCGTTCTTTTCAAGCAGCACGCAATCGGTCCAGCCCGCCTTGCAAAGGTGGTAGAGCGAGGAGGTGCCGACGACACCGCCTCCGATGATCACCACGCGTGCCGTGGTCGGCAAACCGGCCATATTCTTCTCCCAAACCTGAAGCGCGCTGCGCTTCTATCTTTTTGCTTGACGCATGTCGTTTCCCAAAACCGCTGCACACTTTGGGCCACATGCATTCAATAAACAGGCGGCGAAACCACCCAGATGATCACGGCCGGCTCGGTGCCGGGATTGCGCCAGCGGTACGGCTTGCGCTCGAAGCGGAAGGAATCGCCTTCGCCGAGCCGGTGCCAGACGCCGGCTATCTCGATCTCGAAAATGCCAGAGGCGATGTAGCCGGCTTCCTCGGTCGGCCGCAGCTGCTCGCTCTTCATCTCGGCGCCCGGCGCGAAGATCGAACGCACCATCTCGAAACTACCGCCGAGATCGGGCGACAGAAGCTCCTCCACCAGGCCGGATTCGCTTGTGCCAAGCGTGCGCCGGCTGCCGGCGCGCACGACAACGCCGCGCTCCTTCTCGATCGGCACGTCGTGGCTGAAGAACAGGCTGAGCGGCACGCCGAACAGGTCTGCGAAGGCCCTGAGGTCGCCAAGTGAAGGGATAGACAGGCCGCGCTCGACCTGACTGACCCAGCCGACAGAGCGGCCAAGCTTCAGCGCGATCTCAGCCAGCGTCAGCCCACGCGCCTTGCGCAGCGCACGGATGTCGCTTGCCAACAGGCGCTCCTCAGGTCCCTGCAATGTTTTGGGAATAGCTGGGGGCAAAACGCTCACTTGATGAAAATCTGGAAATGAATTTCATGAGAGCTCATGTCCGTGAAAAAATCAAGCGAATTTTCATGGGCACACAAGATTTGCTTGCGCCATTTTGGCGGTTCATGCAAAGGCTCTGGCACGAGCGGCGGGTGTGGGAATGCGGGTCGGCGACCAAGGATTGAAATCTGCGCAAGGTCTTCTCCGATAGCCGGTTCGGCTTTCGAAGTGTGCGCAAAGGGACGGCCCATGCTGGAAAAAAACGGCCTGGCAGCGCATAACGCGGCTGTTGTCGACGAGGCGATCATCTCGCGCCGTTCAGTGCGTGCCTTCCTGCCCGACATGGTCGATGACGAGACGATCCGAGCCATTCTTGGCGTCGCCGCGCGCGCGCCTTCGGGCACCAATATGCAGCCTTGGCGGGTCTATGTCGTCAAGGGCGAGGTCAAGCAGCAGATCACCGATGCCATCCTGAATTCCGGTATCCGCGCCGAAAAGGCCGATTGGGACGAGTATCGCTATTATCCCACCCAGTTCTTCGAGCCGTATCTCACCCGCCGCCGCGCCAACGGTTTCGGGCTCTATGGGGCACTCGGCATCGGCCGCCGCGAGGTCGACAAGATGCGCGCCCAGCACGACCGCAACTTCGTCTTCTTCGACGCGCCGGTCGGCATGATCTTCACCATCGACCGGCGGCTGAACCAGGGCTCGTGGATCGACTACGGAATGTTCCTGCAGAACATCATGGTGGCGGCGCGAGGCAGGGGCCTGCACACCTGCCCGCAGGCCGCCTTCGCGCCCTATCACCGGCAGATCCGGCCGGTGCTCAACATCCCCGACGAGGAGATCGTCGTCTGCGGCATGGCGCTCGGCCTTGAGGATACGTCGAAACCCGAAAACGACTTCCGCACCGACCGCGTGCCGCTGGAAGAGTGGGTGACGTTCAGCGGATAGGCCTCGGCTACCGGGGCCTTATTCCACGTTCATCTGCGCGCCATGGCCGCTGACATGGGCGCCGTCCTGCGGTGTCAGTCTGAGATAGGCGATCAGCGCGCACAAAGTGATGACGCCCTCGACCACGAACAGGATGCGGAAATCGTTGGTCACCGCCGGCCTGCCGCCAGCCAGGAACGACAACAGCGCCGCCGCCAGGCCGACGCTGATCGCCACCCCCAACTGCCACAGTATGTAGTAGAGCGCGCTGAAGCGGGCGAGCTGGTCGGGCGCGATGTCGGAATAGGCGAGATTGCCGGTCGAAGCCCACTGCGCCGAGCGCAGAACGCCGAAGGCAAAGATATAGACGAGCACGATCCAGACCGGCGTTGTCGCCTCAATCAAGGCGAAGCCCGCTACCATGGCAGCAACGATCGGCGTGTTGACGACCAGCACGCGGCGAAAGCCGAAACGGTTGAGCAGGCGCGGCATGAAGACACGCATGATCAGCGAGCCGATTGCGGCGACGAAAGTCAGCGATCCCGCCTGCACCGCGCTCATGCCCAAGCCGAGCTGGAACATCAGCGGCAAAAGGAAAACGACCGAGCTCAGGCCGATCGTGTCCAGCCCACCACCGGTGAGGAATGAGATGCGAAAGGTGCGGATGCGCAGGAGTTTCAGGTCAAGCAAGGGGTTGCGGGCGCGCAGGCAGTAGAAGGAGGCAAGCGTCAGGATGACGATCGCCAGCGCCAGCTCGGCCGCGATCATGCTGCCGGCGGCGTCTTTGGCCGCAAGCGAATCCATGCCGAAGACCAGCAGGACCATGCCGCTGCCGACCAGCAGGAAGCCCGGGAAATCGAATGGCGTGCGCACCGGTTTGGTAACGGCCGGAAACAGCGACGCGGCAAGAACGGCCGCGGCCAGCGCGAACGGCACGTTGATGAAGAAGATCCAGCGCCAGGAAATGTAGGTCGTCAGCGCGCCGCCGACCAGCGGGCCGACCAGCGGTCCGGACTGGCCGGCCAGCGAAATATACATGTTGATCGTCAGCGTGCGGCTGCGCGGGAAGGTCGACAGGATGACGACCTGGCCGAGCGTCCCCATCAAGGCGCCGCCGAAGCCTTGCAGCGCGCGGGCGCCGACCAGCGTCCAGATGTCGTTGGACAATCCGCACAGCGCCGATGACGCGGCGAACACCAGCAAGGCGAAGCAATAAACGTTGCGCAAGCCGAAGCGGTCGGCCGCCCAGCCGCCGAGCGGCATCGAGATGATCAGGCTGGCGACATAGACAGTGATCAACAGGCCGAGCTGGCTCGGCGGCCGGCCGAGGCTGTCGCTGATACCGGGCAGGGCGGTGACCACGACATTCTGGTCGAGGCTGGTCATGAACACGCCGCAGGCGACCGTCAGCGGCAGCAGGAGCAAGGCTCTGGCCGACACATCGGCGCGATCCGTGGCGCCGGCGGATAGTTCTGCGGTCATGGGGATGTTCGAACCAAACGACGATGCCGACTCTGAGACGGGATTTTTTTAATCCCCTGGGCCGGTTGGGCCACGTTTCCCACCATGGGCTTCCATTGGAGCATTCTCTAGCGGCAGAACCGGCTGGCCTTGAGGCCAGAACGGCTTTTGGCCCTACTGAATCTCGTAGCCGACCTCCTCGCTGGCATGGCAGAGCGCCTTCCAGAACGAGCGGGCGAAGGAGCGGAAGACATAGATGTCGAACTGGTCGGTGCCGGTGCGCTGGATCTGCGCAAAGACGTCGTGATGGGTGGTCGAACGGCCGGAGCCGATCGGGAAGGCGGGCAGCGCAAAGTCGATGGCGAAGAATTTCGCCAGCACCCATTCGGCCTTAGGGCCGGCGATGCGGATAGCGGTGCGGCCATGCGACAGGTCGGTGATCGTGCCGATTGCCGGGGTTACGTCCCCGGCAAAACGCGTCGCCAGGCCCTCGGCATCGTCGACGGCGGTGAATTTTCCAGGCGCGAAACCGAACGCGGCCTTGCCGTCCTTGGCAACGCCGCCGCCGGCGCCATCGGGCAAATCTAGGCCGGTGACCTTGCGGATCGCTTCGATCAGCTGCTTTTCCGCGCCCGGCCATGCGGCCAGCTGCAGAATCGAGCCTGGCCTGATTTCGGTCAGAATGACATCGACGCCATGCTCGAAGTTGCCGTGCGAACCCGGATGGAACACCGGCTCGAGCGGCGAGAGCCGCTCGGGTGGCTGGCGTTCACGTGATTGGCGCTCAGCCATGCATGCGGCTCCCGTCCGGGTCGTAGAAATGGTTGGAGACGATTTCGACCGGCCCGAACCGCTTGCGCAGCGGATCGGAGACGAATGCCCGGGTGCCATGGCGCGCCTTGCCGCCCTCGACCAAAGCCAGCGCGATGTGCTTGCCCAGCGCCGGCGAGTAGCAGCAGGCGGTGATATGGCCGATGGAGTCGTGCGGATTGGCTTCGTCCAGTTCCTCGACGAGGTGGGCTCCGCCATTGAACGGCCGATTGTCGAGCGAGACCAGACCGACCAGCTGCAGCCGCTCGGGCGCGATCAGGCCTTCGCGGTCCATCATCGCCGAGCCGATGAACGGCTTCTTCTTCGACAGCATCCAGTCGAGATGCAGGTCGCGCGCCGTGGTGCGGCCGTCGATCTCCGCGCCGGTGACATGGCCCTTTTCGATGCGCATCGTGCCCAACGCCTCCAGCCCGTAGGTGACCAGGCCGAACGGCTTGCCGGCTTCGATAAGGGCTTCCCAGACATGGGTGCCGTAGCCGGCGCCGCAATAGACCTCGAAGGCCATTTCTCCGGAGAAGGACAGCCGGCAAATCATCACCGGCACGCCTGATATCTCGCCGCGCACGATGCCCATGAAGGGCAGGGCTGTGTTGTCGACCGCAGTGCCGGTGACACAGGCGGCGAGGATGGCCCGCGCCTTCGGCCCGCCGATGGCCGCGCCCGCCCATTCGTCGGTTGCCGAGGTGACATGCACTTTGAGTTCCGGCCAGATGACGTCGAGGAAATATTCCAGATTCTGCATCACCTTGCCGGCGTTGGCCGTGGTGGTCGTCATCAGGAAATCCCGTTCGCCAAGCCGCCATGTGGTGCCGTCGTCGAAGGCCAGCCCATCCTCGCGCAGCATCAGGCCGTAGCGGGCCTTGCCGACGGGGAGGGTAGAAAACATGTTGGTGTAGACGCGGTCGAGGAATTCACCGGCATCCGGTCCCTGCACGGCGATCTTGCCCAGCGTCGAGACGTCGACAATGCCGGCACTTTCGCGCGTCGCCCTGGCTTCACGGACATAGGCCTGTTCGACCGTCTCGCCGGCAAGGCCGTAGATCATTGGCCGATACCAGAGCCCGGCGGAATACATCGTCGCGCCATTGGCGAGGTGCCAGTCATGCATCGGCGTCAGCCGCTCCGGCTTCAGATCGCCGAAACGCTCGGCCGCGAGCGAGCCAATCGACACCGCGGAGTAGGGAGGGCGGAAGCGCGTCGTTCCGACTTCGGGGATCGGTTTGCCCAACGCCTCGGCCATGATGGCGAGGCCCGGAACGTTGGAGTTCTTGCCCTGGTCGGTCGCCATGCCGAGCGTGGTGTAGCGCTTCAGATGCTCGACGGAGACAAAACCTTCGCGATGCGCCAGCCGCACGTCTTCGGCAGTCACGTCATGCTGGAAGTCGACGAAGCTTTTTCCCTTGGCTTTGATCTCGAACACCGGCGCCGGATCGGGGTTTCCCGGGGCTGCTTCGACATCCGGCAAAGCTGCCGGCGCAGCCGCTCCGCCCGCGGCGGACAGGCCGGCTGCACGGCCCTCAGTGATGGCTTCGACGGTCGAAAAGCTGCCGTTGAAAGCGCCGGCGCCAATCCATTGCCGAGTCGGTTTCGGCGGCAGGAAGGCCTGGCGGGCAGGGTTCCATTCGGCTCTGGCACCGGCCTGGCTGGCGAGATGGATGGTCGGCGACCAGCCACCCGACATCAGCAGGCAATCGGCGTGGATGCTGCGGGCGTCACCGCTCAGCGTGCCCGAATTCATGTCGAAGCGCTGCACCTTGAGGCCGGAGAGTGCCTTGCCGCCCTCGGTTGCGACCACGGCATGGCCGGAAAGGATTTCGGCTTCGGCTTCGGTGGCGAGGCTGCGCATCTCGGCCGACAGTTCGGGGCGCACATCGACGATGGCGACAATGGCCGCGCCGGCCTTCTTCAGCGCCAGAGCCGAGCGATAGGCGCTGTCATTGTTGGTGAACAGGGCAATCCTGTCGCCGGGCAGCACGCCATAATCATTGGCGTAGCGCTCGCCGGCATGCGCCAGCATGATGCCCGGCCGGTCATTGCCGGGAAACACAAGCGGCCGCTCGAAAGAGCCAGTGGCCAGCACCACCGTTTTGGCGCGGATCGCCCAGTAGCGATGGCGCGGCTCGCCCTTCCCAGGCGTTTCCTTGTGGTCGGTGACGCGCTCGAGTGCCGCCAGCGTGTTGCCGTCGTAATAGCCCCACACTGTGGTGCGCGGCAGCAGGCGGACCGTGTCATGGCCCTCAAGCTGGCTGACGGTGCGCGCCGCCCAGTCGGCGGCCGGCGCGCCGTCGATGGTCTCGCCGGACCAGTTGGCCGAGCCGCCGAAACGCGGCTCGAGTTCGGCCAGGATGACGCGCGCGCCCTGGTCGGCAGCGGCCTTGGCGGCTGACAGGCCGGCCGGGCCGGAGCCGACCACCAGCACGTCGCAAAACGCGTTCATGCGCTCGTAGCGCGAGGTGTCGGCGGCAATACCGGCGCGGCCCAGGCCGGCGGCGCGGCGGATGAAATGCTCGCAGAACATCCAGAAGCGGGTGCCTTTCAAGGGGCCGAAGACAGGGCCCATGAAGGTCTTGTAGTAGAAGCCGGCGGCCAGGATCTTGCCGCCGAGCTGGTTGACGGCGTTGATGTCCCAGGCGAGCGAGGGAAAGCGGTTCTGGCTGACGGCCACCAGCCCGTCATAGATCTCGACCATGGTTGCGGCGATGTTGGGCTCGCGCACTTCGCCGCGCAGCACCGTGACCAGCGCGTTCGGCTCCTCGACGCCGGCCGAGAGCAGGCCGCGCGGGCGGTGGTATTTGAACGAGCGGCCGAAAAGCGTCACGCCGTTGGCAAGCAGCGCCGAGGCCAGCGTGTCGCCGCCATGGCCGGTGTAGGGCGTGCCGTCGAAGGTGAAGCGGATGGTGCGCATGCGGTCGACGCGGCCGCCGGTCTCGGCGCGGCGCGGGCTCACGACTTGCCTCCGGCTTTGTGCCGGGCACCGGCATTGTGGTCGACGCGGGCGAAACCGGTGCTGGAAATCTCATGCGTGACCGTGTTGCGCACCATCCTCAGATGGGTGCGGCAACCGCCGGAATGCTGCCAGATCTCATTGTGGTCGCCGGCCGGGTTCAGCCGGTCGTAGACATAGGCGTTCCAGGCGTCGAGATCCTGCGAGGCGGGCTGCGGGCGCTCGCGGTTGCCGTCGCCTTGATAGGTGAACTCGATGACGTCGCGCGGGCCGCAATAGGGACAAGTGATAAGCATTTGTTTGAACCCTAATGCAGCCGGGGCGTTGCGCCCTGGCCCTTGTCGTCGATCACCAGGCCGCGATAAAAACGGTCGAGCGTGAACGGCGCGTTGAGCGCGTGCGGCTCGTCCTTGGCGATGGTGTATGCAAAGCACCAGCCCGAGGCCGGCGTCGCCTTGAAGCCGCCATAGCACCAGCCGCAATTGAGATACATGCCCGGCAGCGGGCCGGTGGTGATGATCGGCGAACCGTCCATCGACATGTCGCAGACGCCGCCCCAGGAGCGCAGCATGCGTACACGCGCAAGGCTGGGAAACAGCGCCAGCATCTCGCTCATCACCTCGTCGACGATGGGCAGATTACCGCGCTGGGCGTAGCTGTTGTAGCCGTCGATATCGCCGCCATAGACAAGGCCGCCCTTGTCGGACTGCGACATATAGAAATGGCCCATGCCGAAGGTCAGGACCGTGTTGCAGAACGGTTTCAGCGACTCTGTCACGAAGGCCTGCAGCACATGGCTCTCGATCGGCATCCTGTCGATGCCGGCAAGCTGCATCACCCGTCCGGTGCTGCCGGCAACGGCCACGGCAACTTTCTTGCCGCGGATCTCTCCGCGCGTCGTCTGCACGCCGGTGATGCGGTCGCCGTCGCGCAGGAAGCCGGTGACCTCGCAATTCTCGACGATGTCGACGCCGCGTCGGTCGGCGCCGCGGGCATAGCCCCAGGCAACCGCATCGTGACGGGCGGTGCCGGCGCGCGGCTGCATCAGGCCGCCGACGATGGGAAAGCGCGCGGAGGCCGACATGTCCAGCGCCGGGACCAGGCGCGCGATCTCGGCGGTGCTCATCAGCTCGGCATCGACGCCGAGATGGCGCATGGCGTTGCCGCGCCTGGCCAAGTCGTCGAACTGGGCCGGCGTGTGAGCCAGGTTCAGGCAGCCGCGCTGCGAGAACATGACGTTGTAGTTGAGGTCGTGCGACAGGTTCTCCCACATCTTCATCGAATGTTCGTAGAAGCGGGTGTTGGACGGCAAAAGGTAGTTGGAGCGCACCGCCGTGGTGTTGCGGCCGACATTGCCGGAACCCAGCCAGCCCTTTTCCAGCACCGCGACATTGTTGATGCCGTGCTCCTTGGCCAGATAATTGGCCGTCGACAGGCCATGACCGCCGCCACCGATGATGATGACATCATAGGAGGCCTTGGGCTCGGGCTTGCGCCAGGCCGGCTTCCAGTCCTTGTTTCCCTTGAGCGCGTTCGCGAGAAGCGAAAGGGCTGAATATTCCGCCATTCTTCATGTCATCCCTAGAGCATGATGCCGAAAAGTGTGAAGCGGTTTTCGGACGACATCATGCTCTATATCTTTAATTTCTAGAGCCGGATGATTTCAGGTCCAACAGACCTGAAGCCATCCGGCTCGGGTGCGATGCGGCAGACTATAGAGCAGGCGGCGGGCGCAAAGCCAAGATTGCGCCATGGCTTTTCGACTGGCCGACTCCCGCAAGGCGCCCAACTGCGATGACTTCGCCACGACTTGCCCCACGGGATGAGCGTCTCTATCAAGGACCGCTTTAGAAGCGGCCTTGCCGCCCTTTGAGTCGCCACCATTATGCTTTTTCGCTTCTTTCGCCTGATCCTGGTCCTCGCGCTCGTTGCCTTGGCGTCGCATTCGTTCGGCGCGATGGCGCAGGGGCTGGGCCAGGCGCCTGCCGGGCTGGTCGCCGACCAGCAGAAAATCCTGCAGGGTTTGACGACGAAAACCGACGCTCTGGAGAAGAAAGTCCAGGAGGACGGCGTCGACGACACCACCCTCGTCGAGATCCGCCTGCAGCTGGAAGAGCTGTCGCGCGCTGCGCTGAACAGCGCGCTGGCGTTTCGTTCGCGGCTGGGAGAGATCAATTCGAGGCTCGAGCAGCTTGGCGCACCGCCGGCTGCCGGACAGCCCCCTGAACCGGACATCGTGACCGGCGAGCGCCAGGCGCTGGCGTCGGAAAAGGCGGAGATCAACGCCGTCATCGCCGGCGCGCAGAACCTGTCGATCCGCATCAATGCGCTGATCGAGAAGATCGGCAACATGCGCAGCGAGCTGTTTCGCAGCGGGCTGACCAAGCGCTATGTGTTGTCCGATGCACTGAGCCCCCAGGTGTTTTCCGACGCAAGGGACGAATACGCCAACTTCTACAGGGCGGTGTCGTCGTGGCTGAGCTTTGCCTTCAAGTTCAAGTTCCAGGCGATGCTCGCGGCGACCCTCATGGCGCTTGCTTTGGCGGTGGTGCTTCTGGTCGGTGGGCGCCGCCTGTTTGGGCGCATCTTCGAGCCCGACGCGTCGGTTGAAGATCCGACATATCTCAGTCGCCTGTCGGTGGCGTTCTGGTCGACTTTGCTGCCGACGCTGGCGGTCAGCGCCTTCCTCGCCTCGACGGTGTTCCTGTACAACTACTACAATGTGCTGCGCGGCGACATAGGCGTGTTCCTCAACGCTCTGGCAGCCGTCATCGCCATAGTGTTCTGTGTCAACCGCCTGACCAATGCGGCGCTGTCGCCCAGCATGCCGAACTGGCGCCTGATCCAGGTCGAGACCGGCCCGGCGCGTTGGCTGGTGCGACTGACGACGGCCATGGCAGTCGTCATCGGCATCAACAATTTCCTGTCGATCGTCAACGACAAGATGGGCTCGCCTCTGTCGCTGACGGTGGCCAGGAGTCTTGTCGCCACCGTCATCGTGGGCGTCATCCTGATCCTGATGGCGCTGCTGAAGCCTTACAAGGATGCCGACGGGCGCTGGCGCCCCTGGCCGGCCTGGCTGCGCTACACCTGTGTCGCGCTCGGCCTGTTCACGATTGCGGCGGCGCTGTTCGGCTATATCGGTCTTGCCATCTTCGTCTCGTTGCAGGTCGTGGTCACCGGCACCATCCTGCTCACCGCCTATATCGGCTTCCTGTCGGCGCGCGAGATCGGCGAGGAGGGTGGTTTCGCCGGCACGTCCATCGGGCGCTGGCTGAAGACCAATTCCAGCTATGAGGACACCGCGCTCGACCAACTCGGCCTCGTCGTCAGCGTCGCCATCAACCTGATGATCGTGCTGGTGTTCCTGCCGCTGATCCTGTTGATGTGGGGCTTCCAGCCCGGCGATATCCAGGCCTGGGGCTATAAATTGGCGACAGGCGTCACCGTCGGTTCGGTGACGATTTCGGTCACCGGCATCCTCACCGGCATCGTCGTCTTCATCATCGGCTATTTCCTGACCCGCTGGTTCCAGGGCTGGCTCGACGGCTCGGTAATGGCGCGCGGCAAGGTCGATACCGGCGTGCGCAACTCGATCCGGCTGGCGGTCGGCTATGCCGGCGTCGCGCTCGCTGGGCTCGTCGGCATCTCGGCGGCGGGCATCGATCTCTCCAACCTGGCGCTTGTTGCCGGCGCACTTTCGCTGGGTATCGGCTTTGGCCTGCAGAATGTCGTGTCCAACTTCGTGTCCGGCCTGATCCTGCTCGCCGAGCGGCCGTTCAAAGTCGGCGACTGGATCGTCGCCGGCGACACATCAGGCACGGTCAAGAAGATCAGCGTGCGCGCCACCGAAATCGAGACCTTCCAGCGGCAATCGGTGATCCTGCCCAATTCGAATCTCATCAACAACGCCGTCGGCAACTGGACGCACCGCAACAAGCTCGGACGTGTGGAGATCAAGGTCGGGGTCGCCTATGGCAGCGACGTCAAGCGGGTACACGCGGTTCTGCTGGAGATTGCGCGCGGCCATGCGCTGGTGCTGAAGAACCCGGAACCCTTCGTGCTGTTCACCAATTTCGGGCCGGCAGCACTCGAGTTCGAGATCCGCGTGTTCCTGGCCGATGTGCTGAACGGCGCGATTGTTCAGAACGATATCCGCTTTGCCGTTCTCGATGCTTTTGACGCCGAGCACATAGAAATCCCCTCGACGCCGCGCGCCGAGGTCAAGGTCAAGCAGACCGACGCATGGCCGATCGACGACGACAAGATCGAAGTCGAGTTCGCCGAGAAGGAGCAGGCGGAGGCCAGAGCCGCCACCGAGGCGAAGCGGCTGGCCAAAACTGGTCGCAAGGCCCGCAAACCCGATCCCAGCTAAGGCCCCAAGCTCCTCCCAAACCAATTGCGGCATGAATGCGGCATTCAGTTGCGGTTCAGCTTGCATCTCATATAAGCTCACATGCAAGGGCGAGAATGCCTTGCGAAATGCAACAGAGGCGGTGTGGAAACACCGATATTGCAAAATGTGGAAGTCGCTCGTCGTCGCCATCGCTCTTACCGCAGCGAGTGGCTCGGCCTTTGCCGCCAGCGCGGTCAACAAGGATGCTGAGACCCGTACGCTGATCGTGACGGAAGGCGGCGGCAAGACGGAGTTGGCGCTGGCCGCTGGCGAAACCGTGGAATTCTGCCCGAACGGCTGTTTTGTCACCTTGCCCAATGGTGACCTCGAGGCCCTGACCGGCTCGGAAACGGTCGAAATCTCGGGTGGCGTTGCCCGCATCAAGTAAGTCGGCAGCAAATGTAGTAGAGGCCGGGCAATGCCCGGCCTTTTCTCGTCTACGGCAACGGTTGCTTAACGATGACGAGGGAAATACCCCGGCGCATATCCGTTGCAACCATACGTTTTAACGTTCGTTGCGCCGTTGCTCGCTATGCCGGATACCAAGACGCCGAAACGTGGCGCGACGGGTTTTTGAGCTGGGCAGGAAAGATATGGATGCGCGGTCGGACAAGAACGCAATCCCGCTTGCGGTCGACCTCGACGGCACGCTGATTGCGACCGATCTTCTTTGGGAAGGCTTGTTCATCCTGCTCAAGAAGAATCCGCTCTATGTTTTCCTGGTTCCGTTCTGGCTGGCCGCCGGCCCGGCGCGGCTGAAACAAGCGATTGCCGACCGCATCGACATCGATCCGGCCTCGCTGCCCTATCGCGAAGCGCTGCTGCAGCGGCTGCGCGCCGACCATCGCGACGGACGCAAGATCGTGCTGGCGACCGGTACGCCACGCAAGTTCGCCGAGACAATCGCCGCGCATCTGGGCGTCTTCGACTATGTGCTGGCGACCGACGGTCCCCACAACATGACCTCGGGCCGCAAGCGCGACGCGCTCATCGCCGCCTATGGCGACGGCGGTTTCGACTATGCCGGCAACAGCCGGCACGACCTCAAGGTTTTCGGAGCCGCACGCAACGCCATCGTCGTGGCGCCCGACCGCCATGCGAGGCGCTGGCAGGCCGCGCATAGCGCCGAAAGGATGCCGGCGCCGAAAAGGACATTGAAGACATTCGTCAAGATGCTGCGGGTGCATCAGTGGCTGAAGAATTCGCTGATAGCGGTGCCGATGGTGCTGTCGCATGAATACTTCAACATCAACATGATCTGGCAATGCCTGCTGGCGTTCGTCGCCTTCAGCGCCGTGGCTTCCGCCATCTACATCCTCAACGATTTCTTCGACCTTGCGCTTGACCGCAAGCACCCGACCAAACGCAACCGGCCTTTCGCCAGCGGCGCGCTGTCGATACCGTTCGGTCTCGGCGCGATGGCCGCTCTGCTGACGATCGGCATCGCCGCCGGGCTTCTGTTGCCGATCGAGTTCCTGGGCGTGCTCGCCGGCTATCTGGTGGTGACCACAGCCTATTCGCTGTCGTTCAAGCGCATGCTCCTGGCCGACGTACTGACGCTGGCGGGGCTCTACACAGTGCGTGTGCTGGCAGGTGCTGCGGCGACCGGGGTCGAAGTCTCGTTCTGGCTGCTCGCCTTCTCGATTTTCTTCTTCCTGTCGCTGGCGCTGGTGAAGCGCTATGTCGAACTGCGCACCACAGCCATTCCGGTGGGCGAGCGCATTGCCGGTCGCGGCTACCGCATCGAAGATCAGGAGATCGTCGCCCAGGCAGGAATGGCGTCGGCCTTCTCCTCGGCGCTGGTGCTGGCGCTCTACATGGACAGCGTCGCGGTACGCGAACTCTATCCGCATCCCTGGCTGGTCTGGCCGCTGGCGCCGATCGTGCTGTATTTGACCATGCGGGTCTGGATCCTGGCACGCCGCAACGAGATGAATGACGATCCGGTCATCTTCATCATTCGCGACTGGCGAAGCCAGATCGTCGTGGTGATCGGCGCGACCCTTCTGGTCGCGGGAGGCTGGTAGGGCATGGCCGGCGAACGGTACCGGAGTTTTGGCCTCGCCACGCCGGCCGCAAAGCGAGCCATCGCGGCCGACGATGCCATCGCGCTGATGCGGAGCGGCAAGGCGACAAAGAACGCCTTGCTCGCCTATGGCAATGGCCGCTCCTATGGCGATTCGTGCCAGAACGAGCCAGGTGCGGTCGTGGACATGCGGCCGCTGAACCGCATCGGCGCCTTCAATGCCGAGACCGGCCTGCTCGAGGCGGAGGCCGGCGTGTTCCTCTCCGATATCATTGCGCACACCGCACCTTACGGTTTCTTTCCGACTGTAGTCCCAGGCACCCAGTTCGTCACCCTTGGCGGCGCGATCGCCAATGACGTCCATGGCAAGAACCATCACCGGCGCGGCACTTTCGGCTGCCATGTCGAGTCTCTCACCCTGTTGCGCTCGGACGGGCGGACCTACACCTGCTCGGCAACCGACAATGCAAGGCTGTTCGCGGCGACGATCGGCGGCATGGGGCTGACCGGCCTGATCCTGTCGGCCTCGATCCGGCTGATGCGGGTGCATTCGCTCAATATCGCCGAGAAGGTAACGCGGTTTGCCGATCTCGGCGAATTCTTCGAACTGGCCGAGGCCGCCGACCAGGCCAATGAATATGCCGTCGCCTGGATCGACCAGCTTGCCGGCGGCCATGGCCGCGGGCGCGGCCTGTTGTTGACAGGCAATCATGCCGAGTATGGCTCGCATGCGGCGTCTCGCGCCGGCTCCCGTTTTTCAGTGCCGTTCCAGCCGCCGTTCAATGTGCTCAACCGGCCGTTCCTCACCGCCTTCAACGCCGCCTATCGGTGGAAGAAGGGGCGCTCGCCGGGGCCGAGCCAAACCGGCTACCAGGGCTTTTTCTTTCCGCTTGATGGTGTCGGCGACTGGAATCGGCTGTATGGCCCGAAAGGTCTCTACCAGCACCAGAGCGTGGTGCCGGAAAATGTCGCGCGTCAGACCGTGCCGGCGCTGCTCGACGCGGCGCGTCGGGCCGGGCAGGGCTCTTTCCTCACCGTGTTGAAGCGCTTCGGCTCGATCCGCTCGCCGGGGCTGCTGTCCTTTCCGCGGCCAGGCTTCACGTTGACGCTGGATTTCCCCAATCGCGGCGACAGGACGCTGGCCCTGCTCAGCGAACTCGACCGCATCACGGTCGCGGCCGGCGGCGCGGTCAACCCGTACAAGGATGCGCGCATGGGCGCTGATACTTTCGCGGCCTCCTTCCCGAATTGGCAGCGGCTTGAAGCGCTGCGCGACCCGGCGTTCGTGTCCAGTTTCTGGCTGCGGACGGCGAAAAAGCTCAACGTCCGGCCAGGGCGTGTCGAGGCAGCTGAATAGGTACAATCCGAATAAGTCATGGTGAATAGATCGTAAATTCCGTGGTTTACTCAAAGCATTGTCGTGACTTCATGAAATGTTTGCAGGTTCGTAATAGGACCGTTGCGAGTGGCGGGTGCAAAATATGAAATACATCGTCTTCATTCTGTTCACGGTTATGACCAATGCCGCCGCGCAGCTGATGCTGAAGCAAGGCATGATGTCACTCGGGCCGATTTCGTTCGAAGGCACCAATCCGCTGTTGAGGCTGTTGCAGGTCGTTTTCAGCCCATGGGTGTTTCTCGGCCTGTGCACCTTCGTCATCTCGATGGCTTCGCATCTCTATGTGCTGTCCAAGGTCGAGCTCAGCTTTGCGTATCCGTTCCTCAGCCTTGCCTATGTCGCGGTTGCGATCTTCGCCTATTTCATCTTCCGCGAGGACCTCAATGCCTGGCGCATTGCCGGCATCGCCTTCATCTGCGTTGGCACCGTGCTGATCGCGCAAAGCGGTCGAGACTTGGGCGGGCGCGGGCATGACGACCAAACCGCTTCCATCATCCCCGACAAGATCCAGACAAACGAGATCGTTCGATGAGACATGTTATTTTCGGCGGCGACGGCTTCGTCGGCCGTCATCTTGCCCCGAAGCTTGTGGCCGATGGCGAAGAGGTTGTCGTTGCCGACATCGTCAAGAGCGACCTGACGCACTATCGCAACGTTCGCTTCGTCACCTGCGATGTCACGGATACGGCCTCGGTGGCCAACATCGGATTGAAGGCCGACGACATGGTCTACAACCTGTCGGCCAAAATGCTGTCGCCGATCCAGGTGCGGGCCAAGCGTCACGACTTCTTCTTTCCGGTGAATTTCCACGGCACCGAACACATCATGCAGGCGATGGACAAGGCCGGCGCGTCCAAGCTCGTCCACTACACCACCGACATGATCTACGGCCACACGGTCACCCAGCCGATGACCGAGGAGCACCCGGTCGCGCCGCTCGGCGAATATGGCTGGTCGAAGCAGAAGACCGAGGAGCTCACCGCTCAATGGCGCAAGCGCGGCATGTCGATCTCGCTGTTTCGCCCGCGTCTGATCATCGGTCCCGGCCGGCTCGGGATCCTGGAAAAGCTGTTCAAACTGATCGACTGGAATTTTCCTGTGCCGATGATCGGCTCGGGCAAGAACCCCTATCAGTTCATCTCGGTGTTCGATTGCGCGGAAGCTGCCCGCGCGGCCTGGAAGGTAGGCGTGCCCAACCAGGCCTATAATCTGGGCTCCCTCAATCCGCCGCCGGTGAAGAAATTGCTGGGCGACCTGATCAAGCATGCCGGCTCGAAGTCGCTGCTGATCCCGACGCCGGGCTGGGCGGTCAAGCGCACCCTCGACCTGCTCGATCTCATGAACATGCCGATCATGGATCCCGAACAATATCTGATCGCCGATGAGGAGTGCGTGCTCGACGTATCCAAGGCCGAGCGCCAGCTCGGCTGGGTGCCGCAATATCGCGACGAGGACATGCTGATCGCCGCCTACAGCGAATACCGCGCCAAGAAAGACGGGCTTGCCGTCACCGCAAATCATGTCCCCGCCGAATAGGTGGGACGACCAGGAGAACTCGGAAATGACCGTCATGGCCAAGCCTGAGCAGACGAACGCGCGCACCATGGTCGGCGCGCCGGCGTTGTCGCCTACCGCCATCGCCAAGCCCGACCTGATCAGCGTCGAGCAGGCGAAGGCGATGGATGTTGCGCGCATGACCGACCTGTTCAAGGCGCATCTCAATCCGGGCCAGCTGCATTTCATGAAGCTGCTCGGCTTCCACAAGATCAAGATCGAGCGTGCCGAAGGCATGTTCTACATCGACCAGAACGGCCGCAAGATTCTCGACTTCTTCGGCGGCTTCGGTTCGCTGGCCTTCGGCCACAACCATCCGCGCATCTTGGAGGCCCGGCGCAAATTCCAGGAGGAGAAGCGCCAGGAAATCGCCATCGCCTTCATGTCGCAATATGCATCGGCCCTTGCGCACAACATCGCCAAATGCTCGCCCGGCGATCTCGACATGGTGTTTCTGGGCTCGTCGGGTTCGGAAGCGATGGAAGCGGCGGTGAAGCTCGCCGAGCGCGCCGCCGGGCCGAAGAGGCCAAAAATCGTCTATGCCGAGAATTCCTTCCACGGCAAGACCAAGGGCGTGCTCGGCATTACCGATGGCCAGCTCTACCGCGCGGACTTCAAGATGGCTGAGAACACCGTTCGCATTCCGTTCGCCGATATCGAAGCGGTCGAGCGGCTGTTCCGCTCCGACCCGGAGGTCGGCGTCATCGTACTCGAGACCATCCAGGGCGGCGGCGGCATCATCCAGGCAGAGGCGCAATACTGGCAGAAATTGCGCGCGCTCTGCGACCACTATGGCGTGCTGTGGGTGGCTGATGAAGTGCAGTGCGGCTATGGCCGGTCCGGCCGCTTCTACGCCTTCGAACATTATGGCGTCGTGCCCGATGTGACGGCGCTGGCCAAGTCGCTCGGCGCAGGCAAGGCGGCGGTCGGCGCGATGGTCGCCCGGCGCGAGGTCTATATGAAGGCCTATGGCACGCCGAAGACGGCGATGATCCATGCCATGGCCACCTTTGGCGGCATGGGCGAGGCCTGCGTCACCGCGATCGAGGGCATCAACGTGCTCTATGATGAGGGGCTGATCGACAACGCCACCACTACCGGCGACTATCTGCTGCAGCGCCTGCAGGCGCTGAAGGAGAAGTACCCGAAGATCATCAAGGATGTGCGCGGCAAAGGCTTTATGGTCGGGCTCGAGTTCCACGACTTCTCGCAGACCTTGCCGATGGTGCTGCGTCCGATCGTCAGCGTCCTCGACGACAAGCTGAAGGGCTCGCTGTCGGGCTTCGTCGGCGCGCTGTTGCTGCGCGACTATGACGTGCTCGTCGCCTTCACCGAATACAACCGCAACGTCATCCGTCTCGAGCCGCCGCTGATCTGCCAGCGCGAGCATGTCGACCATTTCGTCGATGCCTTCGATAGCCTGCTGTCGCGCGGCATCGTGGGGATCGTGAAGGATTTCGTCAAAAGCCAGGTCCGTTAAAGAAGTCCGTTGAGCGAAGTCCCGAGTCCGACAATGCTGAGCAAGTTTCCCGCCCCGCAAAACACACTCGACCGGCTGACCGCGGCCGCTCTGGCGTGGGGCGAGGGGACTTATGCGCGATGGGCCGCGCCAATCGGCGCGATCGCGTTTTCGCTCTATATCCTGCTGACGGCGTTTACCGCCTGGACGATGCCCGATGCCAATTGGGACATGCTGCCTTATCTCGCAATCGCCGAGGAGGGCGCTTACCCAGATGCGCAGGCGCTACATGACTATGCCTACAGAACGGTCCAGGCCGGCGTTTCGGCCGCCGACTACAAGGCGCTGACAGACGATGGCGGCGGCTTCCGCAGCCATATGGCGCAAAATGCCGCCGACTTCCACTCGCTGCTTGGCATGTACCGGATCAAGTTCCTCTATGCCGAGATGCTGTCGACGATGAGTTCGGTGATGTCGCCGGTCGAGGCGATGCGGGTGCTGCAGGTGGTCTCGGTGCTGCTGTTCGGGATGATCACGCTGCTCTGGTTGCGAACCGAAGGCGCGTTGGCGCTGGCGCCGGTGGCCGGCGCGGTGTTGATCATGGCCGATTTCGGCGACGCGGCACGCGCCTCGACCCCGGATCTGTTGTGCTCGGCGCTGTTCCTCGGCGGGCTGCTTGCCTATGTGCGCGGCCGCGAGGCAGCGACCGCTGTCCTGCTTTTCCTGGCCTTCATGGCGCGGCCGGACAATATTGTTTTTCTGGCCATCTTCGCCGTGCTGCTGCTGGTCTTCCGGCAGCGGGCGTGGGGCGCGCTGGCCGGCTTTGCCGCGTCCTTCGTCGCTTATTTCGCGATTTCGCATTGGGCGCAGCATCCCGGCTGGTGGCCGCATCTGTGGTTCTCCAGCATCGAGCAGCACTACAATATGGATGGCTTCGAGCCACCGTTCTCGGTTGGCGCCTATGTCAAGGCGTTCGCCGCATCCTTCATTCGCGCCACCAGCCTCAACAGTTGGGTCGGGGTCTCGGTTCTGGCGCTGGCCGGGTGGCTTGCGCTCAGCCGCGCCGGCTTCCGGCTCGATCGCCGCGCCGGCATCCTGCTTGCAGCACTGGTGCTTGGCGTGCTGGCGAAATTCACCGTCTTTCCGATCCACGACACCCGCATCTACTTCCCGAACCTTCTGCCGCCCTACCTTTTGCTCGTCGGCCCGATCATGGCGCTGTGGGCGTCGGCAAGCCTGAATGGAAGGCGGCCCATCGCCTTGCAGGCCATACCTGGAGATAAGCCATGAGTTCCATTTCCGGCCTGGCGCGCATCGCCCTTTCGCTCGGCCTGCCCGCCGGCCTGCTCGATCGGGGGCCGGCGTTGCGTGGCACGAAATTCCTGGCCAAGGCGGCGCTGAAGGCGCGGTTTGGCGGTGGGCAAGCCTTCCAGATGGTCAATGTCGGCGCTTGCGACGGCGCGCTGTTCGACGACGTCACGCCGTGGCTGCACCGCATTCCGCGGGCGCGGGCCGTGCTGGTCGAGCCGATCCCGTAAAATCAGAAGCGGTTGCGCGCCAACTATCCCGACACGGAACGCTTCGTCAT
This sequence comes from Mesorhizobium sp. LNJC405B00, assembly GCF_000502615.1. Classification (NCBI taxonomy): domain Bacteria; kingdom Pseudomonadati; phylum Pseudomonadota; class Alphaproteobacteria; order Hyphomicrobiales; family Phyllobacteriaceae; genus Mesorhizobium; species Mesorhizobium sp. LNJC405B00. Next base: position 25,155 of record NZ_AYWC01000011.1, read on the forward strand.
CGAACCGGTCGCGGTGACGAAGACCAAGGGCACGATCACCGTCCACACTTTCGATGCCGCGGCACTCGAGGCCGGCACGCTGCCGATCGAGTTCATCGGCTGCTCGTCGGTCACCGACACCAATCTGATGTCGGGCAAGAATGCCTGGGGCGAGGACGACGCCAATTTCAACAAGTTCGCGCCGCACGTGAGGGATATCGAGGTGCCGTCGGAAACGCTGCAGACGCTGCTCGACCGCAACGGCATCACGCATATCGACGCCTTCCTGGTCGATTGCGAGGGCGCCGACTGGATCGTCTTCGAACAGCTCGATCTCAAGCGCTATCGTCCGGGCATGATCAAGGTCGAGGTCGGCGCGCTGCCGGCGGCCGAAATCGGCGAGGTAGTGGTCAAGCTCAAGACATCAGGCTACCAGGTCGGCTTCCAGGCCGAGGACATCTGGGCCTTCGCCTGAGATAGATCGCCACTGGCGGCACGCCGGCGCGCCGGGTCGCGTCGCATCCGCGACGTGTCGCAAACAGGCGGTAGCTCCATCCACGTCCTCTGCATATTGTGCGCCATTCGAACGGGCGCGGACACGCCCGCTTTATCCCCTTGGAGTCGCGGCAATGGCAGAGTTTCCGAAACAGGCGAAGGTCGTCATCGTCGGCCTGGGTGGCATTGTCGGCGCGTCGATCGCCCATCATCTGATCGAACGCGGCTGGACCGACATTGTCGGTATCGACAAATCGGGCATCCCGACCGACATCGGCTCGACGGCGCATGCCTCGGACTTCTGCTACACCACCAGCCATGATTTCCTGTCCTGCTGGACGACGCTCTACTCCATCGATTTCTACGAAAAGATAGGCCATTACGCCCGCATCGGCGGCCTTGAAGTGGCGCGTGTCGCTGACGACAGCCGCATGGACGAGATCAAGCGCAAGATCGCCTCGGCCAAATCCTTCGGCACCCGCGCCCGGCTGATCGAACCGGCCGAGATCAAGGAAAAATTCCCGCTGATCGAAGAGTCCATGGTGCAGGGCGGCCTGTGGGATCCGGACGCCGGCCTGGTCATCCCGCGCTCGCAGACCGTCGCCGGCAAGCTGGTCGACCAGGCGGAAGCTACGGGGAAACTCAAATCCTTCGCCAACACGCCCGCCAAATCTCTCATCGTCGAGGAAGGCCGCATCAAGGGCGTCGTCACCGACCGCGGCACGATCATGGCCGATTATGTCATCGTCTGCGCCGGCATCTGGGGCCGGCTGATCGCCGAGATGGTCGGCGAAGACCTGCCGGTCATGCCGATCGACCATCCGCTGACCTTCTTCGGACCTTACAATCAATTCGCCGGCACCGGCAAGGAGATCGGCTGGCCGCTGCTGCGCGACCAAGGCAATTCGGCCTATATGCGCGACACCGGCGATCCCAAGACCGCCGAAGGCGGCCAGATCGAATGGGGTTACTACGAAGAGACCAATCCGCGTCTTTGCCATCCGCGCGATTTGCTGGAAAAGGATCAGGCGCGGCTGTCGCCGTCGCAGCGCGATCTCGACATGGAGCAGATCCTGGCGCCGCTGGAGCGCGCCATGGAACTGACGCCGATCCTGGGCGAACTCGGCTACAACGAAAGCCATTCCTTCAACGGCCTGTTGCAGGTGACCGCCGATGGCGGCCCGTCCATGGGCGAGAGCCAGAAGGTGAGGGGCCTCTGGTACGCCGTCGCCATCTGGGTCAAGGACGGCCCCGGCATGGGCAAGCTGATCGCCGACTGGATGACGGACGGCCGCACGGAAATCGACCATCACGCCATCGACTATGCGCGCTTCTATCCGCACCAGACGAAAGAGCAGTTCATCTGGGATCGCTGCACCGAGACGGCGATGAAGGTCTACAATCCAGCGGTGCATCCGCGCGAGCCGTTCTCCAAAGGGCGCAACATCCGCCGCTCGCCGTTCTGGGAGCGTGAGAAGGAACTCGGCGGCTACTTCATGGAGCTGGGCGGCTGGGAGCGCGCGCATGGCTATGCTGCCAACGAGCATCTGCTGGAGAAGTATGGCAACCGGGTTCCCATACGTGAGAACGAGTGGGACAATCGCCATTTCTGGCGGGTGTCCAATGCCGAGCACCTGGCGATGAGCGAGGATTGCGGCATCGTCAACCTTTCGCATTTCTCGATGTACGACATCGAAGGGCCGGACCATGTCGCGCTGCTGGAGTGGCTGTGTGCGGCCAAGATCGGTGGCGACAACAACATCGGCAAGGGTATCTACACCCACTTCCTCGACGAGGAAGGCATGGTGCGCGCCGACTTCACCGTCATCCGCATGGCCGACCGCTGTCGGCTGATCGACGGCGCCGACGCCGGTCCGCGCGACTTCCGCTACATGCAGCGCACCGCGCAGGATAAAGGCTTTGACGTCACCATCACCGACGTGACGGAAAAATATGTCACCATCGGCATCTGGGGACCGAACGCCCGCACGACGCTGCAGAAAGTGGTCGAAAATCCGGATGGTCTCTCGCTCGAGAACTTCCCGTTCGCGGCGATCAAGCCGGTCAGGATCGGCGGCAAGGACGTCACCGCCTTCCGCATCTCTTATGTCGGCGAGCAGGGCTGGGAACTGCACATGCGCTACGAGGACGGCCTGGCCGTTTGGGACGCGCTGCGCTCGACCGGCGTCATGCCGTTCGGCGTCGAGACCTATGCCAACACGCGGCGCATGGAAAAGAGCCTGCGCCTGCAGAACGCCGACCTTCTGACCGAGTACAATCTGCTTGAGGCCGACCTTGCCCGACCGAAGGTCAAGGAGAACGATTTCTGCGGCAAGGCCAAACATGTCGAATACCGCGCCCGCGAGCACCAGCCGGCGATCCTGTGCACGCTGGTGATGACGGAAAACGTCGATTCGAAAGGCGTTGCCCGCTATCCCGTCGGCACCATGCCGGTGATGGATCCGAAGACCGGCGAGACGCTGGTCGACGAACTCGGCCGCCGCTCCTTCACCACGTCGATGGCCTATGGCCCGACCATCGGCAAGAACATCGGCCTCGCCTATCTGCCCTGGGCCCATGCCCAGGAAGGCCGCAAGTTCGCCATCGAATATTTCGGCGAGACCTATCCGGTCGAAGTGGCTGCCGTCGGCTACAAGCCGCTCTACGATCCAGAGAATTTGAAGCCGAGGAGTTGAGCGTCATCGGTTCCAACCAACACATCGAAAAGCCCGGCACCTCGCCGCGTTTTTGCTTTGTCAGCAGCCGGTTTTCGCTTACCTTCGGGTATGTCTGCTTTTTCTTGCGCACGACATTTCCTTTCAGGCAGCGCCGCGCTGGCGCTGGGGCTCTGGCTGGTGCCGCCGGTTCAAGCCGCCGAGCCGGTCGACGTCGAGCTGGTGCTGGCCGTCGACGTGTCGCTGTCGATGTCGCCGGGCGAACTTGAAATCCAGCGTCACGGCTATGCTGCTGCGCTGACGCACGACAATGTTCTGCAGGCCATCGCCGATGGCGCCTACGGCAAGGTCGCCGTCACCTATGTCGAATGGGCGGGAGCGACCACGCAGCAGGTCGTCGTGCCGTGGACGGTGATCGCCAGCCGGGCCGATGCCGAGCGGGTGGCCGCGCAGCTTTCCGCCCATCCGCCGGCCAGCGCCCGGCGCACCTCGATTTCCGGCGCGCTGGAATTCGGCAGCGATCTGTTCGCCGAAAGCGGTTTTCAGGGGACAAAGCGCGTCATCGATATTTCCGGCGACGGCCCCAACAACCAGGGCGCGCCCGTCGACATCACCCGCGACGCGGTGGTCAAGCAAGGCATCATCATCAACGGCCTGCCGCTGATGACGCGCGGCGGGTTCGGCGGCGCCTATGACGTCAACAATCTCGACCGCTACTACAGCGACTGCGTCATCGGCGGTCCCGGATCCTTCATGATCCCGGTCAATGACTGGACGCAGTTTCCCGAAGCGATCCGCCGCAAGCTGGTGCTGGAGCTGGCCGGCGCCGCTTCGCCGCAACGGGCGAGCGAGGAGGCCGGGCATCCGCTGGTGGTGCTGGCGCAGGACCGGCCGACCGACTGCCAGGTCGGCGAAAAGATGTGGCGCGACCGCAGCTGGATGTTCGATGCGCGTTAGCGTGCGCATCATCACGCTGCCGTGAAGGGCCGGCTTCATTGACAAGCCCATGGGCGTCTGTGACACAATTCGACATCCGAAAAAACAAGGGGAACCGACATGAACAAGACCATCGTCGCTGCCGCGGCATTGGCGCTTGCGGCTGCAATATCCGTGCCGGCCGAGGCTGCCACATCGGTCACCATCGGCATCAGCGGATGGACCGGCTTTGCGCCGCTGACGCTCGCCAAGCAGGCCGGCATCTTCGAGAAGCATGGCCTCGACGTGACCCTGAAGAAGGTGCCGCAGGCCAGCCGGCCGCTCGCCATCGCCAGCGGCGACCTGCAATGCGCCGCCACCACGGTCGAGACCTGGCTGGTGTGGAACGCCTCAGGGGTGACCACCAAGCAGATCTTCCAGCTCGACAAATCCTATGGCGCCGACGGCATTGTCGTGCGCAACGACATCAAGACCGTCGCCGACCTCAAGGGCAAGAATGTCGCGTCCTCGGCGCCGGGCACGTCGCCTTATTTCATGCTGGCCTGGGTGCTGAACAAGAACGGCCTGTCGACCAAGGATGTGACCGTCGTCAACCTGGAACCGGATGCGGCGGCGCAAGCCTTCCTCGCCGGCCAGAACGATGCGGCGGTCACCTATGAGCCATTCATCTCGGCGGTGCGCGACAAGTCCGATCAGGGCCACATATTAGCGACCACGCTCGACTATCCGATGGTGCTCGACACGGTCGGCTGCACGCCTGAATTCCTCACCGCCAATCCAGACGCTGCCAAGGCGCTGGCCGACAGCTATTTCGAAGCGCTCGACCTGATCAAGAGCGATCCGCAGAGATCCTACGAGATCATGGGCGCCGACGTGAAGCAGTCTGCTAAAGAATTCGAGGATTCGGCGAAATACCTGAAATGGGCCGACAAGGCGGAGAACAAGCAGTTTTTCACCAAGGAATTCCAGGACTTTTCCAAGACCGCCGGCGAGCTTCTGCTGCAGATGGGGTTGATCAAGGAAGCGCCAGATGTTGCAGCGCTTGCCGATACCAGCGCGGTGGCGAACTGACAGGCCTCGCCTTTGACCATTGTGCGGCGGCGCCTAGGCCGTCGCTCTCTCCTGGACAAGTGATGATTTGACGATGCGGACGATCTGAAGATGCGCCCCTTGCATCCGGTGTCGCCGGGCATTCGAACCGTGCTTGGCATTTCCTTCTTCGTGCTGTTCGTCGCCTTCTGGGCGTGGATCACGCTTGGCGGCCACGTCAACCGCATCTTCCTCGCCGACCCGCTGTCGATGCTGCGGGATGGTTGGCGGCTGCTGGTCGAGGACCGCTTCTGGCTCGACATATTGATCACCATCTGGCGGGTCTTCGGCGGGTTCCTGCTGGCGTCGATCGTCGCCGTGCCGATCGGCATCGCCATGGGCGCCTGGAAACCAATAGAGGCGTTTCTGGAGCCGTTCGTCTCCTTCGCCCGCTACCTCCCGGCTTCGGCCTTCATTCCGCTGCTCATCCTGTGGGCCGGCATTGGCGAGCTGGAAAAGCTGCTGGTCATCTTCGTCGGCTCGGTGTTCCAGATCATCCTGATCGTCGCGGTCAAGGTGGGCTCGACGCGGCGCGATCTGGTCGAGGCGGCCTATACGCTGGGCTCGACCAACAACGGTATCGTCAAACGGGTCATCATGCCGGCCAATGCGCCCGAGATTGCCGAAACGCTGCGGCTGGTGCTCGGCTGGGCCTGGACCTATGTTATCGTCGCCGAGCTGATCGGTTCGTCCTCAGGCATCGGCTACATGATCATCAACAGCCAGTCGCGGCTGGCGACAGGGCAGATCATCTTCGGCATCATCGTCATCGGGCTGATCGGACTGTTGTCCGACTTCGCCTTCAAGGCGTTCAATCGCTGGCTCTTTCCCTGGAGCCTGGCATGAGCAAGTTGCTTATCGAAGGCGTCTCGCGAACCTTCGCCGGCGTGCGCGGCGGGCAACCGGTCAAGGCGCTGATGCCGGTCGACCTTGCGGTCGCGGCCAACGACTTCATCACCATTCTGGGGCCGTCCGGCTGCGGGAAGTCGACGCTGCTCAGGATCGTTGCCGGACTGGAAGCGCCGAGCGAAGGCCGTGTGCTGCTTGACGGCAACGCGGTGACGCAGCCGGGACCGGATCGCGGCATGGTGTTCCAGTCCTACACGCTGTTTCCGTGGCTGACGGTGGCGCAGAATATCGCCTTCGGCCTGCGCGAACGCGGCATGGCCGAAAAGGAGCGAGACGGGATCGTCGCTTCCTATGTCGACCTCGTCGGGCTCAAGGGCTTCGAGAACCATTGGCCAAAGCAGCTGTCCGGCGGCATGCAGCAGCGCACGGCGATCGCCCGGGCGCTGGCCAACGACCCCGAAATCCTGTTGCTGGACGAGCCGTTCGGTGCGCTCGACAACCAGACGCGCGGACTGATGCAGGAACTGCTGCTCGGCATCTGGGAGCGGCGCAAGAAGACGGTGCTGTTCGTCACCCACGACATCGAGGAGGCGATCTTCATGGCTTCGCGGGTAATCGTGATGAGCGCGCGGCCAGGCCGCATTAAGTCGGATGTCGCCATCGACCTGCCCCATCCACGCCACTACACGCTGAAGACCAGCCCGGAATTCTCGGCGCTCAAGGCGCAGCTGACCGAGGATATCCGCGTCGAGGCGATGCGGACGGCGCAGGCGCAGTGACCTAAGCTGGGTTGCCTACGGAAAAGATGCTCGGTTCGCTCAGCAATCGCTTCAAGCGTGGGAGGTCACGCGCAGGAGTTTCCAACGCCGCCTTGAATGCTGCCCATTTTTCGACGTCGAGGCGGAAACTCTGCCGGTCGGCGAGTTCTTTGGAGAGTGCCGTTCGCGCGGTCATGTGACTCTCAGGCCGCCAGCAGCTGCTTGCGGTCGACGCGCTCCTGCTGCGGCGAGCGGGCGTAGAGTTCGCGGTAGCATTTGGAGAAATGCGAGGCCGAGACGAAGCCGCAGGCGACCGCTACCTCGACCACCGGCATCGACGACTGAATCAGCAGGTGCCGGGCGCGGTCGAGGCGGATTTCCAGGTAGTAGCGGGCAGGGGACCTGCCCATCTCGGTGCGGAACAGCCGCTCGATCTGGCGGCGCGACAGGTCGACATGGTCGGCGATCTCGATCAGCGACAGCGGTTCGGAGAGATTGCCTTCCATCAGTTCGATGATGGTCAGCACCTTGGAATTCTGGACGCCCAGGCGCGCGCGCAGCGGCAGGCGCTGGCGGTCGGTCGGGCTGCGCACGCGGTCGGTCAACACCTGCTCGCAGACGCGGTTGACCAGATTGTCGTCGAAGTCGTCGCCGATCAGCTTCAGCATCATGTCGAGGGCGGCGGTGCCGCCGGCGCAGGTGTAGATGTTCTGGTCGATCTCGAAGAGGTCGGCAAAGACGTTGGCCTTGGGAAAGGCCTCGGAAAAGCCCGGCAGGTTTTCCCAATGGATGGCGCAGCGCTTGTTGGAGAGCAGGCCGGCGGCGGCAAGGATATGCGCGCCGGTGCACAGGCCGCCGACCGCGACGCCTCTGTTGTATTCCTCGCGCAGCCAGGCGAAGGCCGACCTATTCTGGTAGCGCTCGACATTCATGCCGCTGCAGACGATGGCCATGTTCGGCCGATCCGGCCCGGCCATTTTCTTGCGCTCTTCCTCGAGCGAGGTGTTGACGGCGCATTCGACGCCGTTGGAGGCGCGCACCGGCTTGCCGTCGATGCTGGCGAGGCGCCAGCGATAGGCCTCATAGCCAAGCATGCGGTTGGCCGAGCGCAGCGGGTCGAGCGCCGTCGCAAAGGCGATCATGGTGAAGTCCGGGACAAGGAAGAATACAAACGATCGCTTGATCGGATGCTTTACGGCGTTCAAGGGAACCTCACGCGGCCATGGCGCGAACAGGATGTCGCGAACAGCACAGCGACATCAGGAAAAACCATTCCTGTCAATTGGCTAGGCGGCTAAGCGGAAACTATATTTGCGACATGGGTCGCAAATGAGCAATCGTCCGGGATGACAGGCACGGGCTGCCGACGGATTGGGCATGGTGGCGGCGGCATAGGTGCCAAAAATGAGAAACGCCGCTTCGGTCAAGCCGAAGCGGCGCTGTTATCGACTATCGGCAGCGGCAGGGAAGCGCTGAGCGCTAGCCGTTATCTCAGGCAACGAAACCGAGGCGCACCGCATTCATGGCACCGGTCTGGCCGGGCATGGTATTGGCAAGGCGCTGGCGCTCGAGAGCGGTCGTCAGGTTCATTTCGCGGCGGGCAAAGAGGCGGGCAAAAAGCTTCATCATCATCTCCTATCGGTTGCTCAGACGGGTCGCCTTCGCTTGATGGAGTGGGGCAGCTCGTTTGCTGACGGTGATATAGGCCTGCGTGAGCAGAAACTAAATCGCAAATGCGAAGCGCTTGAATGGAAATGCGACATCGTTTGCGACATTATTGGGCATGGTGCCCAAAATTTACGATTACTTACAGTGTGTTACCGGCGACATTGAGGCGCCATGCAAGTGACGCATATGCGCCATGCAGCGGCGACACGGCTCTGAAAATCATTTGAGTGCAAATAAGTTGGAGAAAGCCTGCAGGGCGAATAGAGAAGGCCTGCCGGGCTGGTCTGCGCGGCAGGCCTTCAGCACAAGGTACACAATGGTTTACTTTGCTCCAGCCCAGGATCCGACGCCGTGGCGTGCACCGGTCTTGGTGTCGGCAGCTTCAGGCCAGCCGATATCCTTCTGCAGTTCGATCGGTAGCGAGCGGATCGCACGTTCGGTCTGGAAGCGGGCGCGGGCCGCGCTCAATTCGGTCGCAAGCCGACCGATGGATGACAGGATAGACATTTCATTCTCCTTTGGTTGTGGCACGTCCCGCATGAACGCGTTCCGTCGCCTGGATATTCCGCATCGAGTGCAATTCCGTGTCAGGAGCGTTGGAGCCATGGCACGTCCTGCCTTCGATGGAGTTGACTATCCTCCCAATCTGATGTTCAATCAAACGAAATGGAATGATGCTTCACATCAGAAAAATTGAAGGTCGATCCCGATGAACGCCCCACTCAATCATCCGCTGCCGCTGCTCGATCTCGACGTTTTGCGCACCTTCGTGGCCATTGCAGAGACCGGCAGTTTCACCACGGCGGCCAATGCGGTGTTCCGCACGCCGTCGGCGGTCTCCATGCAGATCAAGAAGCTCGAGGACATTCTCGGGCGCTCTGTTTTCGCGCGGGATGCGCGCTCGGTGACGCTGACCACGGATGGCGAGATGCTGCTCGGTTATGCCCGCCGGCTGTTGTCGATCAACCGCGAGGTGGTGTCGAAGTTCATCATCCCCGAGATCGTCGGCGTGGTGCGGCTCGGCTCGCCGGACGACTATGGCGAGCGCGTGTTGCCGCATGTGCTGAAGCGTTTCGCGCAGTCGCATCCGTCGATTGCCGTCGACGTCACCATCGACCAGAGCAGCAATCTGCGCCGCCGCATGGACGACCGGGCGCTCGACATCACGCTGCTGACCAATTCCTACAAGACCAGCGCACTCGGCGCCGAGGTGCTGCTCACCGAGCCGATCGTCTGGGCCGGCGCCAAGGGCGGCAGCGCGCATCTGCGCGAGCCTTTGCCGGTGTCGCTGTGGGAAGAGGGCTGCGCCTGGCGGGCCGGCGCGCTCGATGCGCTGAGCCGTGAAGGCCGCAATTACCGCATCGCCTATATGAGCGCCCACACGGCCGGCCAGCGCGCCGCCATCATGTCGGATCTCGCGGTTGCACCGTTGCCGAAGTCGTTCCTGGGCAACGACATGGTCGAGCTTTGCCCGAAGGACGGCATGCCCGATATCGGCACCTACAATCTGGCGATGGTGGTGTCGCCGGACGCCAGCGCGCCGGTCAAGGCCGTCGCCGACCATATCCGTGCGACGTTCGAGCTTTTCCGCGAAACCGGCAAGTTCTAGAGCGGTTCACCGTTTCACGGAAACGGCGAGCCGCTCTAACTCCTTGTTTTGACTCAATTCCCAAGGGAAAGCGCTACACGCTTTCCCGGGAAAACCGTTTTACACTTTTCCTGGAATTGCTCTGCTATTCCGCTGCTTGGGCGGGGCGCGCCGCGAGAGCGGGTCGCGCCGTGCGCCGCGCAGTTGCGCGCCGCTTGGTGGGCTCACCTTCAAGGAAGGCGACGATGCTGTCCCTGGCGCGACGCGCCTCCGGCATCTCGATCAGCGGCCAGACGTGGAACATGCCTTCCTCATAGACGACGTCGATATCGACGCCGGCAGCGCGTGCCTTTTTGGCGAAGATCAGATTGTCGGGGCTGAGCAGGTCGTGCGAGCCGGTCAGAAGCAGGGTCTGCGGCAGCACCGAGAGGTCGCCATAGAGCGGACTGATATGCCAGTCCCTGCGATCGATGCCGGCACTGTACATGCGGATCGCTTCCAGCCCGCCGGAAATGCCGAGCCACGGATCGTTGCGTTCCGCCTCGAACACTTCGGGGTTGGACAGCGACATNTTCCAGCCCGCCGGAAATGCCGAGCCACGGATCGTTGCGTTCCGCCTCGAACACTTCGGGGTTGGACAGCGACATGTCGAGGCCGGGTGAAATCAGCACGTGGCGCGACGGCAAGGGCAGGCCTTCCTCAGCCGCCATCATGGTCAGCACGACGGCCATGTTGCCGCCCGCGGAATCGCCCATGAAGACGATGTCTTCAGCGTCGGTCTCATCCAGCATCTGCCGGTAGACGTCGCCGACCATGCCGAACATGGCGTGGAAATCATGCTCCGGCGCGATGGGATAGATCGGCACGGTGATGCCGAAACCCAAGCGCTCGGCCACCTCGGCGATCAACCCCCAATGATAGGATGTGATCTGGAAGACATAGGCGCCGCCATGCATGTAGAGGATGCGCCTGCGTTCGCCGGCCTTCGGCGCGATTTCATAGACAGGGAAGCCATCGACGCTGCGCTCGGTGATATCGAGCTGCTCCCGCAGCAATGCCGGGGGATGATGATCCTCGGTCTTGCGGGCATATGCGATCCAGCGCTGCAGGTTTTCCGGGCTGGCAAATGCCTTCTTGCGGCTGTGCCGGAGGATGAAGGAAACGAGGTGGCTTTTGAAACTGGGCATTCGCGTACACAAGCTCGGCCGCAGCCGACTAAGAGAATTCCCCCACTGTCTCGAAGATCGTACCTCCAGCCGAAATGTCAAGATTCTGGCCCAAGCCAACACGGTTGTTTGATCAGCCAGGTCCGCTGTTTTGCGCAGCGCGGCTCAGCGCCGGGGCAGCAGCGCGGCGCGCAGCTTGACGTCGGTCGCAGCCGGGACCATGCGGCGGCCCCGGCGCTTGGTCAGCAATTTGCACTTGTCGGCGAAGGTCATCAGCGGCCCGAGCCCAGGATCAGACGCGACAGGTTGGTCTGGGCGTCGATGCGCGGCGACACGGGCCAGCCGATGTCCTTCTGGATTTCGGGTGGCAGGTTGTTCATGGCGCGCACGGCCTGTGCATTCTTCATGGCCGCACGAAAACGGCCCAGGGTCTCGAACATCTCTATTCTCCTTTGGAGCGTTGTGGCGGCGGAATAGTCCGGTCCGCCATTCGATGTCCGTTAAATGCTTCACGTCTGTATCGGACGGATTGCGCCAAAACAGCGTTTCGGTTTCCAGATCGGTGCGATCTGGAAACATTTGCATACAAATGAAATTGGGCGAATTGGCGGCCTTCGTAAGGCGGCTTATTCCCGGCTGCGCCTGGCGGCATGGCCTTCGCGCGAACGCCGGCGCGGGGCGGCGTCGCCGGCGACGCCATCCTCGCTGACGGTCTTGCGTGGCGGCAATTTCACCGCCGCCGACAGTTTCGGGAACGGATCGACCTTGTTGGGAAGCGCCATCGCGTAGACGAAATGCTCCTGGAATTTCGGCTCCAGAGCGGTCTCGATCTTCTCGATGTGGCTGACCGTGTCCTCGATCTCGCGGCGATAGCCACGATTGAGCAGCGCCATCCGCGCACCGGCGCCGGCGGCGTTGCCGACGGCCGAGACCTTGTCGAGGTCGCAATCCGGGATCAGGCCGAGCACCATGGCGTATTTCGGATCGATGAACGAGCCGAACGCGCCGGCGAAATGGATGCGGTCGACGTGTTCGGTGTTCTGCTTTTCCATCAGAAGCTTGGTGCCGGCATAGAGCGCCGCCTTGGCAAGCTGGATGGCGCGCACGTCGGTCTGCGTGATGGTGATCTTGGGTTCGCCTTCCTTCAAGACATAAGAGAAGGTGCGGCCGTTGACCGTGACGCGCGGCGACCGCTCGGCCAGCGACCCGTCGATGACGCCATCCTCGGAGATGATGCCGGCGAGGTACATTTCGGCCACGATCTCGATGATGCCGGAGCCGCAAATGCCGGTGACGCCGGTCGCCTGCACGCTATCCAGGAAGCCGGGGTCGTCGGACCAGAGTTCAGAGCCGATGACGCGGTATTTCGGCTCCAGCGTATCGGGGTCGATGCGCACGCGCTCGATTGCGCCGGGGGCAGCGCGCTGGCCGCCGGAGATTTCCGCGCCCTCGAAGGCGGGACCGGTGGGCGAGGAGGCTGCGACCACCCGCTTGCGGTTGCCAAGCACGATCTCGGCATTGGTGCCGACGTCAACGATCAGCATCATCTCGTCCTGGCGATGCGGGCCTTCCGACAGCGTCACGGCTGCGGCGTCGGCGCCGACATGGCCGGCAATACAAGGCAGCATATAGAGGCGGGCGCCCTGGTTGAGCTTCAGGCCGATATCGGAGGCCTTGATGCGCACCGCGCCCGAGACGGCGAGTGCGAAGGGCGCGCCGCCGAGTTCGGTCGGATCGATGCCGAGGAACAGATGGTGCATGATCGGATTGCCGACAAAGACGGAATCCAGGATGTCGTTGCGCTGGACATTGCCTTCCGCGCAGACCTTGTCGACCAGGCCCGAGATCGCCTCGCGTACGGCGACCGTCATGCCTTCGCGGCCGTCCGGGTTCATCATCACATAGGAGACGCGGCTCATCAGATCCTCGCCGAAGCGGATCTGCGGGTTGGAGGTGCCTGACGAAGCGGCGACGCGGCCCGACAGCAACGACACCAGATGCATGGCGATGGTGGTCGAGCCGATGTCGCAGGCCAGTCCATAGGCCTCGTTCTTGAGGCCGGGCCAGAGTGCTATGACGCGGGCGATGTCGCTTTCGGCATCCTTGTGGATGGCCGCGGTCGCGGTCCAGTTACCCTTGCGCAGTATGCCTTGCACCTGCGGCATCAGGTAGAAGTCGAATTCGAGGTTTTTAAAGCCCCAATCCTTCATCAAGGCGATCTTGAGGCGGTCGAGATCGCCCAGCGGCTTGTGCATGTCGGGCTCTTCGATCTCGACATAGCACATGCGGATTGCCGCATCGCGGGCGATGACGCGCGTGTCGGCATCCTTGCGGATGGTCTGGGCGTTGATGACCGTGTCCTGCGGCACGTCGATGACGAGGTCGCCGAGGATCTGCGCCGAGCAGGACAGGCGCCGCCGCTCGGGCAGGCCGCGGACGCGCTCATATCGCTCTTCCTTGGCGCCCTTGGGCGAGATGTGGTCGTTGGACGAGACGATCTTGTGCTTGGCGAAATTGCCTTCCTGCACTTCGATCTGGCAGCGACCGCAGGTAGCGCGGCCACCGCAGACGCTCTCGACATAGACGCCGAGCTGACGCGCGGCATCGAGCACCGGTGTGCCGACGGGAAACCGCCCGCGCTTGCCTGACGGCATGAACAGCACGAGCGGATCGGTAATGTTTGCAGGCGAGTTCACGATTGCGCGCTTATCCCCTGGCCATGCGGGCTTCACGGCCGCCGCGCCGGCGACCGCCATTGCCGCCGCCTTCGCCCGGAGCGTTAACGGCGGTGGGCGCTGCGACCGCCTGGCCGCCTTCGGCCGGTTTGTAATCCTTGTAGGTGCGGATCCAGTTGGTGCAGTTCTCGTCGGTGCCGTTGAGCACATTGGCGCCGCGCACGGCTTCCATTTCCTGCGGGCGAACCGGGTTCATGATAGCGCTAGTCATGCCGGCGCCGATCACCATCGGGATGAAGGCGGCGTTGATGCCGTGGCGGTGCGGCAGGCCGAACGAAATGTTGGACAGGCCGCAAGTGGTGTTGACCTTGAGCTCTTCGCGCAGACGGCGCAGCAACGCGAAGACCTGGCGGCCGGCATCGCCGAGCGCGCCGATCGGCATCACCAGCGGGTCGACGACGACGTCATGCGCCGGAATGCCGAAATCGGCGCAGCGCTGCACGATCTTCTTGGCGACGGCGAAGCGCACATCCGGATCCATCGAAATGCCGGTCTCGTCGTTGGAGATGGCGACGACCGGAACGTTGTACTTCTTGACCAGCGGCAGGATGGCTTCGAGCTTTTCCTCTTCGCCGGTCACGGAGTTGACCAGCGGCCGACCCTTGGCGACCTTGAGCGCTGCCTCGATGGCGGCGGTCACCGACGAGTCGATCGACAACGGCAGGTCGACAAGGCCCTGGACGATCTCCAGCGTCTGCACGAGCAGGCCGGGTTCGGTTTCGTTCGGATTAACGGAGGTGACGCCGGCATTGACGTCGAGCATGGTGGCGCCGCAGGCGGCCTGTTCCAGCGCATCCTTGATGACGGTCTCGAAATTGCCGGCGATCATCTCGGCGGCCAGCTTCTTGCGGCCGGTCGGGTTGATGCGCTCGCCGATGACGCAGAAAGGCTGGTCGAAGCCGATGATGATCTCTCGTGTCGCCGAGGCGACGATGGTCCGGGTCATGAAGTCTCTCCGCCTGATATAAAGATTTCTTTATATCGTTGTCTGGTTTCATTCAAGCGAATGGCTGGCCGTCCGCGCTGTCAGTGCGCGGTCTTCACCATATCCACCTGCGTTTCGGTAATGTCGTCGTGCAGTATGCTCTCGAGCCGGTCGGCGACCATCTGATCGTCGTGGCGGATCTCGCGTTTCCATGGCTGGCGGCCTTTCAGCACGCCCGATTCATCGACGATCTCGGCGACATATTCCTCCTGGCGGTAGGCCATCACATGGATGCCGGAGACACCAGGAATTTCCTTCACCTCGTTGATGATGTCGGTGCAGAGCTGCTTGCCTTCCTTCTTCTGGTCCTGCGCACCTTCCAGCCGCTTGATGATCTCGTCCGGAATATGGATGCCGGGCACGTTGGAGCGGATCCATTTGGCCGTCTTGGCCGAAGCCAGCGGGCCGACGCCGCACAGGATGAAAACTTTTTCCGTATGCCCCAAGTCCCGCGCCCTCTGCATGAAGGTTCTGAACATCGGCACGTCGAAGCAATACTGCGTCTGCACGAACTGCGCGCCGGCGGCGATCTTTTTGCCGAGATGGATCGGGCGGAAATCGAAGGGTGGCGCGAAGGGGTTGACGGCGGCGCCGAGGAAAATTTGCGGCGGCGTCGTCAACTTGCGGCCGGACAGGAACTTGCCGTTGTCGCGCATGATGCGGCAGGTTTCCAGCAACGACATGGAATCGAGGTCGAAGACAGGCTTGGCGCCGGGCTGGTCGCCGGCCTGGACGCCGTCGCCGGTGAGGCACAGCATGTTGGCGACGCCCATCGCCGCACCGCCCAGCACGTCGCCCTGGATGGCGATCCGGTTCCTGTCACGGCAGGCAATCTGCATGATCGGGGCATAGCCCATGCGGGTCAAAAGCGCGCAGATGCCGACCGAGGACATGTGGCAGTTGGCGCCGGAGGCATCGACGGCATTGATGGCGTCGACCCAGCCGTCGAAGATTTTCGCGCGGTTATAGACGTCTTCGGGATCGGCGCTGTCGGGCGGGTTGAGCTCGGTGGTAACCGCGAATTCGCCGCGCCGCAGCACACGCTCCAGTCGGCCACGTGAGGAGTGGCCGGGCAGGGGATCGAGCGGCAGATGGATGCCGGCCGGGTTTTCGTCGCGCTGGCGGCCGATCACGCGGCCGCTCCAGTGTTGGCTTTGGCAGCGGCTTCACGGGCCGCTGCCGACTGCGCCGTCACCCGCAGCCAGGCCGAGGTTTCGCGCAGCGACTGGTCTACGGGCTTCTGAACGGTCAGGATCCTGTCGCCATGCTCCATGTTCCGCGAACCTTCCCAGGCCTTGACCCAGACGCAAGGCATGTCGGGCTCGACCTCGCAATTGCCGTTGGCGCGCACGCCGCCACACGGGCCGTTGCGCAGCTGCTTGGGGCAGTTCATCGGGCACGACATGCCGGTCGAGGACAATATGCACTGACCGCACATGCGGCAGTCGAACATGAAGCCTTTTACGCGTTTTTCAACGAACTTGATCGGCGCTTCGACGCGGCCGTAGCCAAGGCCTTTCCACAGCGGATGGAGCAGCAGGAACATGTCTGCGAATCTGGAGTAGAACCATTCGAGCAATCGCGAATGGCGGATCGACCACAGCCTGATCGCAAACGAGCGCTGCACGCGCCGCTGCGGCGATACGTCGGCCGGCTTGTAGTCCGATTTCGGCGCTGCTTTCTTGACCTGAGTGGCCTGGGTAACCGGCTGGGTAACCCTTGGCCCCTCTTTGGCAGGAGTGGTTTCAGACATTTTCTTTCCCGCCCGCCTTGACCAGAGCGACCAGCCGCTCGCGGTCGTATTTCGCGTCGATGTCGCTGAATGCCTTCTCGACCTCGGCTTCGAGGTCGTCGCCGACCGGGATCGGATCGGCCTTGCGCCATTCGGCGAGGTAATCGTCGGTGCCGCCGGCGCCGGTGCGCATGGCGCACATATCGATCGCCTCGGTGAAGCGCAGCGGCAGTTCGCGCTTGGCGTTCTGCCGGCCCTTCTTGACGATGACCTGGGCGGGGATGTCGCGCCAATAGACGACAATCAGATCGGCCATGAATTCTCTCACTCCCTGTAGAGCGCCGTGCGTCCATGAGGGAAACGACGTTCCACCACTTTATCCAGCTGGTGCGAGCATTGCCGGATGCGCAGTGGGGCTGCTTGTTATGGGACGACGCGCGCGCATTCAAAAGCGACGCTATTGAGAGTCGCAAAAAGAAAGGCGAGATTCCGAGGGAAGGCTGGCTACCAAACCCGCTTGGTCAGGCCGGTCCAGAGATAGAACCAGATCGTCGGGTGGTACCATTGTTTCGAGGGCAGGTCCGGCTTGATCGTGGCCAACTTTCCGTCCAAGGCGTCGCGGACCGCCCCGACGCAGATGTCGCGCGAGAACGCCGCCTGGCGCAACGCATAGCTCGAAATCGTGTCGCCGGGCTCCGGCTTGCCGCGCGCCTGTTTCAACACGCCGCCGGTGTCGACGCCGCCGTCGACCAGATGCACGGTGGTGCCGAAATTCTGGAGATCGCCGGAGGCCAGCGCCCAGTAGCCGCCATTCATGCCGCGGTATTTGGGCGCGATGCCGGCGTGGTAGTTGAGCACCGGGCAGGGCATTTGCGCCAGCGTCTGCCGGGACAAAATCCGGCAGCCGGCGAGCAGCACCACGCCCGGGCGGATGTCGGCGACCGCCTGCAGGCAATCGGGCCCGTCGGCGGAGGAGACGTGGATGATCTTTTGTCCCGGCCTCGGCTCTGTCTGCAGTTTTTGCGCTGCGATCAGCCGCTCCGCGTGCCCGGCGAAGAAGCGTTTGCCGAGCCTGGTCAGCACCATCGTGCCAAGCTGGCCGATGGCCGAAAACAAGCCTTGGCGGCGCGCCCGGCCGAGCAGCAATTGTTTTTTGGATTCAGGGCTTTCGAGGATGACGCTGACAGGACCGAACTGGTCGGCGATGGCGTTGACGATGGCCCAGGTGTGCGGCCCGCCTTCGGTGACGATGACGATCGCAGCACTTTTTTCAACCGCTGATGCCATGGCGCGCTTTCTTGCCGGCGCGCAACCATTTGCCGTGCGCTGCCCGGCTCAATTCTGTGCCGGGCGAGGTTAAATCTTGATGACCGCCCGGCCAGCGAGAGACCAACGGATCAGCGCTTGAACTCGATGATGTCAAGTTTCGATTCGTAGTAGGGCGCCGGGAATTCGATGCGCCATTCATTGGCGCTGGTGCGGAAGGCATAGCCGACCTGGTCGCTTTCCGGGCCGCTGCCATAGGGTTTTGGCTTGTTGTCATTGACATAGCCGGAGCCGAGATAGATCGCGCGTTTTTCGCTATCGTCGAAGAAACGGCCCTTGGTGCGTTGCGAGCCGCTGACCTTTTCCAGCTGCCAGCCGGAGCCATCGTCCGTGACCTTGCACTTGAACCAGCCATAGATGACCAGCGGGCCGGTCAGGCCCACCTTGATGGTTCGGCATTGCCAGTTGCCGCTCAGGTCCTTGTCGGAAAAGGCCACTATCGGCTTTGCCAGCAGCGCGTCGAGTTGGCTGACCTCAGCCGGGTCTCCCGCTTTTGCCTCGGCCAGCGCCGCCTTGCGGGTCTCGCCATATTTGTCGAGCCGCACCTTGTCGGCAGGCGTGATGATCTTCTGCACCTCGCCGTCGGCGCGAGCGGGCAAGACGAGGCAGAGGAGGCCAAGGGCGGCGAGCAGGAGGCGAGGGGTCATCGGGACGTTCCGTGTTCGGATGGCTGAATCAGCCTGTTTGCTTGTGGCTCACAACTTAACCATCCGCGGCGGCCTGTCATCTGTTCTCGACAGCATCCCGGCTCAAGAACCGCTTCAGGCGTGGGCGGCGGCCTGCGCCAGCCCGGCCGTCAGGTCGCCATAGCCCGTCGGGCGCCGTTCATAGGCGAGGCCAAGTAGTTTCGCGGCCTTCTCGGCGACCTTGTCGAGTTCCGGATCGTCGGTCTGGGCGATGTAGATCAGCTTTTGGTAGTTGCCGAAATAATCCTTGATCAGTTCCGGGTGCTTGTCGAGGCCGAGCGGCTTCATGAAGAAGGCGTCGAACTGGCGGCACAGGAAGTCTGTCATGTAGAACGACATCATGTCGTCGTCGGCGACCTTCGCATAGGCGTCCATGCCCTGGTAGAAGGCAAAGCAGTGCGGCCCGGCCATGCGCTCGACGCCGTGCTTCTCCAGGATCCGGTCGAGCATGCCGCCAGTGCCGCAATCGGCATAGCCGACGAAGATGTTGCTGTAGCCTTCCGCCTTGGCTTTCTCGATCGCCTTGTCCATCGCCGGCGCGATGCGGTCGGGGTAGAAATGGAACTCCGCCGGCAGGCAGGTCAGGTCGAGATGGTCGAGCTTGAGCTGCTCCTTGACGGCCAAAACTTCGCGCGCAATCATTCCACAGGCGATGACCAGCAGCCTGTCGTCCTGATTCGGTTTCGTTTTTTGCATTCTGGCCATGGAACCCGGTCGAAGCGGCCTTCGTTGCTGTGGGGCGAATCTATCGAGAGAGGGATAAACCGTCCATGAAACTGTTACGCGTTGCGCCGATTGCAATCCTTGCCTGCGTCCTGGCGCTTACGGCCTGTGCCAACACCGTCCGTGGTGTCGGCCGGGATATCAAATCGACTGCGAAAGCCGTCGACGACACCGTCACCAAACCCTGACGCAGCCATCCGTTCCAGCTGGGAACAAAAAAGCCGCGCTGCAAGGCGCGGCTTTCGATTGTGGGCCAGACGCCTTGCGGAAGAGATCAGGCTGAAGCGCGCATATTATGCTTGCGCTTCATGAAGTCCTTCGCGGTCTCGACCGCCACAGCCGCGTCGCGGCAATAGGCATCGGCGCCGACGGCCTTGCCGAATTCCTCGTTGAGCGGCGCGCCGCCGACCAGGACGACATAGTCGTCGCGGATGCCCTTTTCCTTCATCGTGTCGATGACGACCTTCATGTAGGGCATGGTCGTGGTCAAAAGCGCCGACATGCCGATAATGTCGGGCTGGTGCTGCTCGATGGCGTCGAGGTATTTTTCCACCGCATTGTTGATGCCGAGATCGATGACGTCGAAGCCGGCGCCTTCCATCATCATGCCGACGAGGTTCTTGCCGATGTCGTGGATGTCGCCCTTGACGGTGCCGATCACCATCTTGCCCNTCCATCATCATGCCGACGAGGTTCTTGCCGATGTCGTGGATGTCGCCCTTGACGGTGCCGATCACCATCTTGCCCTGCTTCGGCGCGCCGGTGGCGGCCAGCAGCGGGCGCAGGATGAACATGCCGGCCTTCATGGCGTTGGCCGACAGCAGCACCTCGGGAACGAACAGGATGCCGTCGCGAAAGTCCTCGCCGACGATGCGCATGCCTTCGACCAGAGCTTCGGTCAGCACCTTGTAGGGCACCCAGCCGCGCTCGAGCAGGATGTTGGTGCCTTCCTCGATCTCTTCCTTCAGCCCGTCATAGAGATCGTCGTGCATCTGCTGCACCAACTCGTCGTCGGAAAGCTCGGAGAGGATGATCTCGTCGTCGGCCATTTTTCTCGGGCTCCTTGCCGCACGGGATGCGACCACGGCGGCTTAAAATAATCGCGTCAATACCTAACCCGGCGGGGGCAGGTATCCATAGCTGATTTGCGACTTCCCGCAAAAGGAAAGCGACCGCAAATCTATTGGAATTCTTGTCGATTTTGCGACAGGCGTTGGCGCTGGCGGGCCGTTTCGAATAGGGTGCATGGCTACGATCCGGCCGAGAAGCCGCCATACGCGGCCGCAAACGGTTTTTAGGGAAAAACGATCATGAGTGAAAACGCGTCAGTCGACCAGGAAGCGTCCAATGCGCGACGTGGACGTGCTGCCAGCGGCGGCGCGGCTGCAAGGCGGGCGGCGCGCTCGGGCGGCGGACCGGGCACCCAGCTCACCTATATCAAGCGCAAGATCAACATCTATGAGGTCCTCAACGAGGAAGGCCTGGCGATTATCGAAAACAACACCGATACGGTGCTGGAAGAGATCGGCATCATCTTTCGCGACGACGCCGAGGCGCTGCAGCTTTGGAAAGAGGCGGGCGCCGACGTCAAGGGCGAGCGCGTGCATTTTCCCAAGGGCCTCTGCCGCTCGCTGCTGAAGACCGCGCCGCCCATCTACACCCAGCATGCGCGCAACGCCGAACGTTCGGTGCAGATCGGCGGCAACGCCACGGTCTTCGCGCCGGTCTATGGTCCGCCCTTCGTGCGCGATCTCGACGGTGTCAGGCGCTACGCGACGATCGAGGATTTCCGGAATTTCGTGAAGCTCGCCTATATGGCGCCGTCGATTCACCATTCGGGCGGCACGGTTTGCGAGCCGGTCGACGTGCCGGTCAACAAACGCCATCTCGATATGATCTACAGCCACATCAAATATTCGGACAAACCGTTCATGGGTTCGGTGACGGCGCCAGAGCGGGCCGAAGACACCGTCGCCATGGCCAAGATCGTGTTCGGCGACGATTTCGTCGAAAACAACACCGTGCTGACCAGCCTGATCAACGCCAATTCGCCGATGGTGTTCGACGAAACCATGCTGGGCGCGCTGAAGGTTTATTCGCGTCACAACCAGGCTTGCATCGTCACGCCGTTCATCCTTGCCGGCGCGATGAGCCCGGTGACCGTTGCCGGCACGCTGACCCAGGTTCTGGCCGAGGTGCTGGCCGGCGCCTCTTTCACGCAGTTGATCCGCCCCGGCGCGCCGGTGCTGTTCGGCACCTTCGCCTCGTCGATCTCCATGCAGTCTGGTGCGCCGACCTTCGGCACACCGGAGCCGTCGCTGGTTTCCTACGGCGCCGCACAGCTTGCCCGCCGGCTCGGTCTGCCGTTCCGCACCGGCGGCTCGCTCTGCGCCTCCAAGGTTCCGGACGCGCAGGCCGCCTATGAGAGCGCCAACACGCTCAACTCGACCATTCTTGCCGGCACCAATTTCGTCCTGCATTCGGCGGGCTGGCTCGAAGGCGGACTGGCGTCCTGCTACGAAAAATTCATGATGGACATCGACCAGCTCGGCATGACGCAAAAGTTTTCCGAAGGCGTCGACCTGTCGGAAAACGGCCAGGCGATGGACGCCATCCGCCAGGTCGGCCCGGGCAGCCACTATCTCGGCTGCGACCACACCCAGGCCAATTTCCAGACCGCCTTCTACCGCTCCAGCATCGCCGACAACAATTCCTACGAGCAGTGGCTGGCCGAGGGCGAGAAGACAGCGCCGCAGCGCGCCAACGAACTCGCCCGCCGCTGGCTGGAGACCTACGAGGCGCCTTATCTCGATCCGGGCATCGACGACGGCCTGAAGGACTACATAGCGACGAAGAAGGCGTCGATGGCTGACGCCTTCACCTGAAAGGAGCCCGAGTCAGGCGGGGCTAAAGTCGCCAACATCATCCACAAGGAAGTCTGGCGGAGCGCTTTCTCCGACCCGGACAAGAAGGGATGATTGCGCGGCGCCGGGCTGACGAGATAGCGGCCGCGCTTTCCGCCGACGGCCTCATCCTGCGCGGCGGCTTCAATTTCGCAACAAGCGAAACGCCGCCGCATGGCCCTTCAGCCGCCCCTGCCAAATCCGTGCTGTTGGTCGGGCAGGCGGGAGCGGCACCCTGGCCGCATTTCCTGCGCTGGCGCGACCGGCAACCGCAAACCATTGCTAATCCGCTCGACACATGGTCGCGCGAAGTGATCGGTGCGGTGGCGGAGAAATTCGGCGCGCGCGCCGTTTCGCCTTCGGACAGACCTTATCTGCCGTTCCAGCAATGGGCGATGCGAGCGGAGGGGCTGAGACCGTCGCCGCTGGGCATCCTGATGCATCCGCAGTACGGGCTCTGGCATGCCTATCGCGGCGCGTTGCTGTTCGAGGATGAGATCGCGCTTCCTGAACGTCGCGAAGCGATTCACCTTTGCGACGCCTGTGTTGCAAAACCTTGCCTGAAATCCTGTCCGGTTGACGCCTATTCCGCGGATGGTTTCGCTCATCAGGCTTGCCTGGCGCATGTGCGGGGATCGAAGGGCGAACCATGCCGCGGCGGCGGCTGCCTCGACCGCAACGCCTGTCCGTATGGCACGGCCCATCGCTATCCGCCTGAGGTTCAGGCCTTTCACATGACGGCGTTTGCCGGCCTGTAGCCGGGTCGAAAGCCCGCACAAAGTGTTGAACGGGATTGTCAGGGAACGGCTTGCCCTGACAATGCCTGCTTATATGTATCACACGACAATCAACGGGGCGCGCCATGGCGAAGCAGGACATTGAGATAAAAACCGAGGACGGCGTGGCGAAAGCCGGGCTGTTCCGCTCGGCGACCGCTTCCTCGTCCAGGGCCGGCATCATTCTCTATATGGACGCTTTCGGTCCGCGACCGGCGCTCGACGCAATGGCGGAACGGCTGGCAGGCGAGGGCTATGCCGTGCTGGTGCCGGATCTTTTCTATCGCAAAGCACCCTACGGGCCGTTCGAGCCCAAGACCGCTTTCGTCGTCGAGGAGACCAAGGTCGCGCTGACGGCGTTGGTCCACGGCACGACACAGGACATGACCATCCGCGACAGCAGGGCGTTCCTCGACACGCTTACCGCTGAAGGTGTCACCGGACCGGTCGGTGTCGTCGGTTACTGCATGGGCGGGGCGCGGGCTTTGAATGCGGCTGCAACCTATCCCGATCGCATCGTGGCGGCGGCGAGCTTCCATGGCGGCAATCTGGCCAGCGATGCCGCCGACAGCCCGCACCGCAAGGCCGCAATGATCAAGGCGCGCGTCTATGTCGGGACATCGGGCGTCGACCGCAGCTTTCCGCCGGAGCAGTCGGCGCGGCTGGTCGAGGCGCTGCGCGTGGCGGAGGTCGACCACGCCATCGAAAACTATGCCGGCATGGCGCATGGCTGGTGCGTGTCGGACCACAGCGTCTTCAACGCGGCCGGCGCCGAACGTCATTGGAAGCGACTGACGACGCTGTTCGCCGAGACGCTGATCTAACGAGGCGTTGCCTGAAGTCGCAACGAACGGGTAGAGACTGCACGATTGGCGCGGCCTGTTAAAACAGCGCCAGTCGAGCGGGAACGAACAGCCTGATGCAATCCTATGATGTCGTGGTGATCGGCGCCGGTGCGGCCGGAATGATGTGCGCCATCGAGGCGGGCAAGCGCGGCCGCTCGGTCCTGGTGCTCGATCACGCGGCAAAGCCCGGCGAGAAGATCCGCATCTCCGGCGGTGGCCGCTGCAATTTCACCAACATCCACACCAGCCCGAAGAATTTCATCTCCGGCAATCCGCATTTCTGCATTTCGGCGCTCAGCCGCTACACGCAAGGCGACTTCATCGCGCTCGTCGAACGCCATGGCATTGCCTATCACGAGAAGACGCTGGGACAGCTGTTTTGCGACGGCTCGGCGCGCCAGGTCATCGACATGCTGGTTTCCGACATGCAGGATTGGGGTGTGGAACTGGCGTTGTCGACCGAGGTGAGGAACGTCAGCAAGACCGCGGACGGGTTTGTGCTGACGCTCTCCGCTGGCAGCGTCGCTTGCAACTCGTTAGTCGTGGCTTGCGGGGGCAAGTCGATCCCCAAAATGGGCGCGTCCGGTTTCGGCTACGAGCTTGCGGCGCAATTCGGCCTTGCGGTGGTGGAAACACGGCCGGCGCTGGTGCCGCTTACCTTCGACGCAAGAACGCTGGAGCGGCTGGCGCCTTTGGCCGGCAATGCCGTCGATGCCGAAGTCGCCTGCGGCAAGACGCGGTTTTCAGAAGCGATGCTGTTTACGCATCGCGGCTTGAGCGGGCCTTCCATCCTGCAAATATCGTCCTATTGGCGCGAGGGCGACGAGATCCGCATCGCCATGCTGCCGGGGAGGGATGTGGCGGAACTGCTTCGCGCCGCCCGGCGCGTCAACGGCAGGCAAGCGGTGCAGACGGTGCTTGCAAACCATTTGCCGAAGCGCCTTGCGCAAGCAGTCGCCGAGCGCAGTGGGATCGATGGCAATCTCGCTGATTTGACAGACCTGCAAATGAAAACCGTCGAAGCCGCCGTCAACGACTGGCGCATCAAGCCGGCCGGCTCCGAGGGTTACCGCACGGCGGAAGTGACGCTTGGCGGTGTCGATACCAACGGGCTCGATCAGAAGACGATGCAGGCGAAATCCGTGCCGGGGCTGTTTTTCATCGGCGAAGTCGTCGATGTCACGGGCTGGCTGGGCGGCTATAATTTTCAGTGGGCTTGGTCGTCCGGCTGGGCCTCGGGCCAGGTGTGCTGATATTCGGGTGAGGCCGGCCTGCAAACGACGGCTTTCAGTGCTTCCGGTGCTCGCGTACCAAAAGTACGCTCCACTCCGGTTCTCGAAATCCATCGTTTTCGGCTCGGCCTCACCTGAATCTCAGCGCACCTGTTGCGCGTGCATCCGTCGCCTCGGAAAAAAATCTTTCCATAACCCCAAGGATTGGCCATTAGCCTTCGTCCAACAGGCAAATGATGGCGATGATGCTGGATGAAAGCGAAGCCTCCGACGCCGAATTGATCGGGCGGGCGAAGGGCGGAGACAGGGGTGCCTTCGGCAAATTGCTGGAGCGGCACTACGACTTCGTCTATCGCGCCGCCTATCGCTGGTGCGGAAAGAAGGCCGATGCCGAAGACATCGCCCAGGAGGTCTGTGTCCGTCTCGGCAAGGCGATCCGCGACTACCGCGGCGGCGGCGCGTTTACGACATGGCTCTATTCCGTGACGCTGAACGCGGCGCGCGACATGATGCGCAAGACGACGCGCGAAAACGTCAAGACCGAGGCTTTCGGCGCCTACAGCATGATATCGGGAGAGGCATCCGCCGAGCCCGAAGATCCGACTGAGGCGCTCTGGGCAGCGGTGCGGCAATTGCCGGACAAGCAGCGCGATGCAGTACTTCTGGTCTATGGCGAAGGTTTGAGCCATGCGGCCGCCGCCGAGGCGATGGCAATCTCGGAGACGACGGTTTCCTGGCACATCCATGAAGCGAAGAAACGGCTGAAGACGTTGATGCGTTCAGCCGGGGAAGTGTGACCATGGTCGACGACAACGAACTCAACAGGCTGCGCGACGCAGCAGTACCGGCGCCGGGCGAGAGCGCGAAGACACGCGCCTTCGAAGCCGCCATGCGCGCTTATGATCAGGAAAATATTTCTGCCGTCACCCAAGGATCGGTCGGCGGGCTTCGTCTCACAGAGCGAGCACAAAAGCTCTGGAGCGAGATCATGCAAAAGAAACTCATCGCCACGCCAGCCATTGCCGGGCTCGTCGCCCTGCCGATCGCCGGATACGCCACCTTCCACATCCTGAGGGAACAGCCGTTGCCGTTCGGTAGCGACGAGAAGATCACTGAGACGCTGGCCGACAAGCCGGCAACCAATGGGCCGGCGATCAACGCGCCGGTAAAAGAAAAGCAGGCGCCTGAAGGCGACAAGAAGGCCGACGCCGATGTGCGAAGCCGCGACACCACTACGACGCTTACGCCGCCCGCGCCGCCGAAGCCCGAATCGACCGTTGCTGTCGCCCCTGCGCAGCAGGATGCGCTGGGGCGCGGCGTGTTGGCCGAGCCTGCGCCAGTTGAGAGCCGCGAGTTTTCGCTTGACGGCACCGCTGCTCCGGCCGGCGGCGCGCGGGTCGACCGCATGGCCGGCGCGACCGAGTCCAAGTACCTGGCGCAGCCTTCGACGATGCCGGCCGACCAGATAGCGCCGCAGGAGCCAAACCGCGACCGCGTCGAGGATTTCAAGACCAATCCGGTGCATGCAGCGCTTCAGGATCCGGTCTCGACCTTCTCGATCGACGTCGACACCGCCTCCTATTCCTTCGTGCGCGGTTCGCTGAAGCAGGGCTACCTGCCGCAAGCCGATACGGTGCGCGTCGAGGAGATGGTCAATTACTTCCCCTATGACTGGAAGGGTCCGGACTCCGCGTCGACGCCGTTCAACTCGACCGTCAGCGTCATGCCGACGCCGTGGAACGGGCACACCAAGCTGATGCACGTCGCCATCAAGGGTTTCGACATCAAGCCGGTCGAGCAGCCCAAGGCCAATCTGGTGTTCCTGATCGACGTGTCGGGTTCGATGGACGAGCCGGACAAACTGCCGCTGCTCAAGTCGGCTTTCCGGCTGCTGGTCAGCAAGCTCAAGGCGGACGACACCATCTCGATCGTCACCTATGCCGGTGACGCCGGCACCGTGTTGATGCCGACCAAGGTCACCGAGAAGGACAAGATCCTCAACGCCATCGACAATCTGTCGCCCGGCGGCTCGACGGCCGGCGAGGCGGGCATCAAGGAAGCCTACAAGCTTGCCCAGCAGTCCTTCGTCAAGGATGGCATCAACCGTGTGATGCTGGCCACGGACGGCGACTTCAATGTCGGCCAGACCGATGACGACGATCTGAAGCGGCTGATCGAGCAGGAGCGCAAGACCGGCGTCTTCCTGTCGGTGTTCGGCTTTGGACGCGGCAATCTGAACGACCAGATGATGCAGACCATCGCCCAGAACGGCAACGGCACCGCCGCCTATATCGACACGCTGGCCGAGGCCGAGAAGGTTCTGGTCGAGGATGCCTCCTCGACGCTGTTCACCATCGCCAAGGACGTCAAGATCCAGGTCGAGTTCAATCCGGACAAGGTCTCGGAGTACCGGCTGATCGGCTATGAAACCCGCGCCTTGAACCGCGAGGACTTCAACAATGACCGCGTCGATGCCGGCGATATCGGCTCCGGTCATTCGGTGACCGCCATCTACGAGATCACGCCGAAGGGCACTGGCGGCGAGCAGATGGATCCGCTGCGCTACGGCCAGGCCGCGGTCGACAATGGCGGCGTCGCCAACGCCGACGAATATGCCTTCGTGAAAATCCGCTACAAGCTGCCGAACGAAGACGTCTCGAAGCTGATCACCACGCCGGTGACGTCGGCCAACGAGGTCGCGTCCTTCGACCAGGCCAGCACCGACCAGCGTTTCTCCGTCGCTGTCGCCGCCTTCGGCCAGAAGCTGCGCGACGAGGATGCGACCGCGAAGTTCGGCTACGACAAGATCATGGAGATTGCCACCGCCGCCCGAGGAGCCGACCCGTTTGGGTACAGGTCCGAGTTCCTTTCGCTTGTGCGCCTTGCCTCGGCGCTCGGCGGTAACCGGTAGTGGCAATACAGCCGGTTCCTTTCAGACGGGGGTCGTTCTGATACGGGGAACCGGCTACGGGCGGGTGAGGCAGGCCGGCGGGGGAAATCCTGCCGGCCTTTTTTCGGATCGATTGATCCGAAGCGCACAGATGATCCGCCTGATCGTTAAATTGCGCGGCTTTTCCGGAACGTCATCGCAATGCCCTGCTATTATTGCATGGGGTCGGGACTGGGCTTGGGGAGCCGGGAATTGCAGATCATGAACATTGGAAACACGACGCCGGCGGTGAGACACACGCAGGCGTCGGGAACGCTGTCGCCAGAATCCAGGCGCATCATGGATGACGTCGACGCAGCCCGGAATACCGCAAAGTCGGCGCTGACCAATGACCGCTTTCGCGTCATGCTGGAGCAGATCGGCAATCCGCAGTCGTCGGGTGACCTGGTGACGATGAATGAAAGCGCCGACAGCACCGCCCTGGATTTCAAGACGGCGCTATCGCGTTACGCTGAAAACAGCGAATAAGTTCGATATCAGGCCCGGGTGCGGCGGCGTTCGCGGCGGGCTTCGCTGGTCTCGGCGGTGTTTTCCGTCGCCACCTTGTTGCGCATCGGACCGATGCGCTCGACGATCGCCGCGACGGTCGGGCGTTCGGATTTGGTGTGCGCGTCGAGCGCCTTGCGCATGGCGGCAAGGTGCTGGAACGACGTGCCGCAGCAGCCACCGATGATCTTCGCGCCGCCATCCACCGCCAGCCGGACATAGTCGGCCATCAGCTCCGGCGTGCCGGAATAATGGATCTCGGTGCCACGAAATTCGGGAATGCCGCAATTGCCCTTGACGATCACCGTCGCTTCCGGCTTCGCCTCGGTCATGTCGAGCAGCGAGGCCAGGATGTCGGAGGCGCCGACACCGCAATTGGCGCCGACACCGAGCGGTGTCTCTGAAAGTCCGTCGACGACGCCGTGGATATCCTTGGGCAGCAGGCCCATCATGGTGCGGCCGGCAGTGTCGAACGAACCGGTATAGGTGTAGGGCAGGCCGACGCGGATGGCGGCCTCCGCCGCGGCGCGGATTTCGTCCGGCGCAGACATGGTCTCGATCCAGGCGACTTCGGCGCCGCCTTCCTTGAGACCCTCGATCTGCTCGGCAAAAGCCTCGACTGCTTCGTCATAGGTCATGGCGCCGAGCGGCACCAGCAACTCGCCGGTCGGACCGACCGAGCCGGCGACGATGACTTTCCTGTCGGCCTTGTCGGCGACCGCGCGGGCAATCTCGGCGGCGCGCTTGTTCAGCGCATGCACGCGGTCCTGCGCATGATGCAGCTTCAGCCGGTGGCGGGTGCCGCCGAACGAGTTGGTGAGGATGATATCGGCGCCGGCGTCGACGAAATTCTGGTGCAGGCTGGTGATGGTGTCGGGCGCTGCCTCGTTCAGCAACTCCGGCGCTTCGCCGGCCTCCAGACCCATGGCGAACAGATTGGTGCCGGTGGCGCCATCGGCGAGCAGCACGCCCTTTTCGGCCAGCAGAGCATCGATGGGATTGTTGGCGGGCATCGGATCGACTTTCAGATATTTGAATGGAATAAGGATATAAAGAAGTCTTTATGTCCAGTCAATGTGTTTGCGACCTGCAATTGCCGCGCGGCGCACCTTTCCGGGGCGTTGGGGATCAGGCAGAACCCGATGGAAATGACGCGCCGGCCAGATTGCGCGCGTAGGCGGCGGCCTCATGCGGGTTGATGTCGGCGGCCCGGATCAGATTGTCGAAATGCTGGGTCAGCGCTTGGACCGGCTGGGTGGCGTTCAGCACGACATACATGTCGCCGACATAGATGGCGGCGCGATAAGGGCCGAAGATGGTCAGCGGGATGGAATAGCGCATGCGGCCGTCATAGAGGAACAGGCGGAAGGTGGGGTAGAGATCGTCAAGCAGCGTCGCCATATGGGCAAGCTGCTGCCGGCGGTCAGCCTCGGGAAAGCGGTCCCAGACGCCCAGGCCGCGGGCAAAGATCTCAAGCGTATGGCGCGGCATGCAGACCTCCATGTCGGTCTCAGGGCGCCGGTTGTACTCGATGCGGTACTGCGTCTCGCTGGCCTGCGCCAGACGGCTGCGGTTGGTGATGTTGGCTTCGTAGTCGACCAGCTGGCGTGTGCGCAGGAGATCGGGAATGCCGGCCGGCACATAGCGGATCTTGGTGCCTGCGGCCTCGGCGAACCATTTGGCGAGCAGCGTGCGGTCGAAGCCGTCGGGCGCCTCTTCGATCTCCAGGCTTTCGCGGATTTCGCCGGTGACGCCTTCGTCCTGGGAGAGGCCGAGCAGCCAGTCCAGCGAGATCTTGAATTCGGCGGCGATGTTGAGCAGCGTTTCGGCGCGTGGCAGGCGCGTCGAGGCGCCGGACATCAGTTGCGACAGCGCCGACCGGTCGATGCCGACTGCTGACGCGAAAGCTGACTGGTTGAGATCGGACCGTGTCAGGAGCAGCTTCAGGCGCTCCCGGAAGATTGCCGAAAGGTCCCGTTTGTCCACTGTTCGTTCTCCGCACTCTCTTAGGAAAAATTTGCGCCCGAGCCGTCGAATCAGCACTTCCAGCGTAAATGAATCCGTAGGGTTGTTTACAATGTATAACATCTGCGGCCAAAAATGCGCAATCGCAACATTTTGTACACTTTGTCTCGTTGAGCGGAATCGCTTCTCCTGACACTATGCTGTCAGGAACAATTCCGGCGACTGAGGGACAGTGGTCGACAGCATGACAGGCAAGCGCATCAAGCGACGCGACGCAGCGGCCATCGAGTGGCCGACCGTGGTCCTCGCTTTCTTCTGTTACGGAATGTGGCTCGCTGCCGGGCTCCTGCTCTGGCCCTCTTATCCGACCCCGGCACTTCTTCTCCTCGGCTTCATCCTGGCCTTGCAGTCGTCGATCATGCACGAAGTGCTGCATGGCCATCCGACGCGCAGCGCGCTCATCAACGAAGCCTTCGTCTTCCTGCCGATCGGCCTGGTCTGGCCGTTCCGTCGCTTCAAGACGCTCCATTTGCGCCACCACGCCGACGAGCGCCTGACCGATCCGCTCGACGATCCCGAGAGCTATTACCAGGCGTTGTGGATGCATGACGATCTGCCGCCGACGATGAAATTCCTGCTCAAGATCAACAACACCATGGCCGGCCGTTTCTTTCTCGGCCCCTGGCTGTCCTGCATCGGTTTC
Source organism: Mesorhizobium sp. LNJC405B00 (assembly GCF_000502615.1). NCBI lineage: Bacteria > Pseudomonadati > Pseudomonadota > Alphaproteobacteria > Hyphomicrobiales > Phyllobacteriaceae > Mesorhizobium > Mesorhizobium sp. LNJC405B00. The sequence goes on from NZ_AYWC01000011.1 coordinate 56,405, forward strand.
TTCGTCGACGACGCCAGGCATGTGATTGCCGGCGACAAGGTGATCGGCAAGGCATGGCTGCTGCATGCGATCGGCCTCGCCATCGTGGTGCCGATCGTGCAGTTCGGCTTCGGCATTCCGGTATGGCTCTACATTCTGGTGCCGGTCTGGCTCGGCCAGTCGCTGATCGCGGTCCGGACTTTCGCCGAACATCAGTGGTCCGAGCACCCTGAAGGACGCACGGTGATCATCGAGCGCTCGCCGCTGTCGTTCCTGTTCCTCAACAACAATCTGCACTTCGTTCACCACAAGACCCCGACCGTTGCCTGGTACAGGCTGCCAAAACTGTTTGCCGACCGCCGCGACGAGTGGCTGCGGATGAACAATGGCTACGCCTATCCGAACTATTTCGCACTGATCAAAGCCTACGCCTTCAAGGCCAAGGAGCCGATCGTGCACCCGGTGCTGCGCCGCCAGCCCGAGCCGGGCAGGGCGTTCAAGCCGCGCATCAGGGCGCGCAGCATCAGCGGGCTTGGCAGCGCGCCGGTTCCGGCCGAGCCGCCGAAGGAATAATCCCCGGACTTCCCGAACCCGTGTCGGCCAATTCTGATTGGACGCCGCGTTTTTGCGATCCTTTCCCGAGCCATGATGATTGAGTGTCGGCATGAGTGATTTGGTTGCGGCATTGCCGATGTATGACTGGCCCGAAGTGCGCGGCGAGGTCGACGCGCAATGGGCAGCGTTGCGCGATGCTTTTCGGCACAAGGGCGTCGATGGGCCGCAGACAATCGTGCGCCGCAATGGCGACCTGCCGCCGGTGCCGGGCGGTATCCACGACGCCGAGGGCAGACTGATCGCGCCCAATCCGGCGATACTGCCGCCGGACGAACTCGACCATCACCAGCTTTGGCTGCATCCGGCGCTGCTGTTCGCGCAGACCTGCTGGGGGCCGATGGAACTCGGCCTGAGCAAGCATGTGCAGGTGGTCGGCCAGCCGAGCTACGACGCTTACGAGGGCGGCGAAGGCGAACTCTATTCGAGCGCGCTGGTGATGCGGACGGGCGAGGGACCGGAGGTTCGCTCGCCCGCGGATGGCAAAGCCTCGCTGCCGCTCGATCTGATGCGCGGCAAGCGTTTTACCTACAACAGCCTCGATTCGATGTCGGGCATCATTGCACTGGCGCGCGACCTGCAGGCCGCCGGCGAAAGCCTGGATATGTGTCCCTCGCGCAGCGAAAGCGGTGGCCATCGCGGCTCGATCGTCGCGGTCGCCGAGGGCAAGGCGGATATAGCTGCCATCGACTGTGAGAGCTGGGCGCTGGCGCAGCGTTTCGAACCTGCGGCAAACGCCGTGAAGGTCGTCGGCTGGACGGCAAGGCGCAAAGGCCTGCCCTACATCACCGCCAGGACGACGCCGGAAAAGACGCTCAAGGCTCTGCGCGAGGCGCTTGCCGGATCAGCCGAGCAGCCTCGCATCCAACGGGTAGGTTGAAAGCTGCTCGTTACCGGTCTCGGTGATCAGGATCTGTTCCTCGATCTTGACGCCCTCATGGCCGCCGAGACGGCCGATATAGCTTTCCACGCACAGGACCATTCCCGGCTCCAGCACGCCGTCGGGCGTGTCCGGCGTCCAGTCGCTGGCATGTGGCAGGGTTGGATACTCGTCGGCGAGGCCGACGCCGTGATAGAGCACGCCGTAGCGCGCCGGGAAGCAATCTCCCGGCGGCACCACGGAGCGTTCGACCAGGTCGCGAAAGGACATGCCGGGCTGCATCAATTGCGTGTTGTGGGCGATCTGGTCGGCGGCAATGCGGAACAGGTCGCGCTGCTCGTTCGACGGCCTGGCGTCACCGCAAAGCCAGGTGCGGGAGAGATCGGCGCAGAAGCCGTAGGGACCGATCAGGTCGGTGTCGAAGGCGACGAGGTCGCCTGCTTCGATCACGCGCGATGAGCATTCCTGGAACCACGGATTGGTGCGCGGCCCCGAGGCCAGCAGCCGGGTCTCGATCCATTCGCCGCCGCGCGCAATGTTGCCGCGGTGGAGTTCGGCCCACAATTCGTTTTCGGAAATGCCCGGCGTTAGCGCCTTCTCCATTTCACCCATCGCCGCTTCGCAAGCGACGATTGCGCGGCGCATGGCGAGGATCTCGTCCGGCGATTTGATCAGCCGCGAATTTTCCATCACCGCTTCGCCATTGCCGATCGAAATGCCGAGCCGGGCGAGTTCCTCGACGCCTTCCGGGTTGATGTGGTCGACCGCAATGCGGCTGTTGCCGCCGCCATGCTCCTTGACCAGATCGGCGATGCCGGCCGCCCAGCGGCGGACTTTGTGCTCGGTCAGCTCGCCGCCATAGAGATACATCCACGACACTGCCGGCCGCACCTCGTCGACGACGCCGGAATGATCGGACAGATGCTCGCAGGAGAAATAGTCGAACAGCACCACGGGTCCCTCAGTGGCGACGAAGCAGTGGCGGGTCGGATTGTGCGCGACCCACAGCTGCATGTTGGTCGAATCGGTGGCGTAGCGGATGTTGACGGGGTCGTAGAGCAGCGCGCCGGCGTAGTTTCGGCGCCTCAGTTCGGCGCGGAGGCGCTCGAGCCGGTATTTGCGCATCGCGGCAAGATCGGGCGCGGCGATGCCTGCCGCTTGCCATTCGGCTTCAGCCAGCGCGCCATAGCCCAGCAGATGCTGGTTCAGCGACGCCGCCTTCTGGCGCGATGTTTCGCGCAAGGCTTCGACGGAGCCGGGCTCGAACGGCATGATCTTGCGGTGACGGCCGAACCCTTGTTTCTCCACCCGACGCCTCCCTGCCGACTTACTGTGGCGCTGCGCCCGCGGCCGCTTTCTTCAGCCGCGTGACCGTCAGCGTGCGGGTGGGCGGCTCGCTGTCGAACAGCATCGGAACGACCAACTGCTGCGGCGAGCCGTCAGCGACATAGCCGGCCTCGCTCAAGGCCCGCAGGATGCCCTCGGGAGGTTCCTTGTCATTGGCCATCACGAGCACCGCCGGCTCGATCAGCAAATGGCCGAAGTCCGGCATCTCGTCGTCGAGCACGACCAGATCGGGATCGACAAGACGCAGATTTCCCACCCAGTGCCAGCTCGATATCGCCGAGCGAACCGGACCGTTTGCCGTCAGCTGGCCATAGAGCGACTGGTAGTCGACACGCACGATGCTGCCGCGGCTGTCGCCGCCATTGAGGTGCGTGTACCAGGTCACCGGCAGCACGAGGATGGCAAGCGTTGCGCCGACAAAGACGACGACGTCCTGCACCTTCCTTCCCTTGTCGCCTCTGGCATCCATCTGCAAGGCCAGCGCGACCGGCAGCAACACAAGGATGGGAAGCATCCAGCGATCGCGAAATTGCGTCGTCCCGCTCGCCAGGACGAGCACGATGGTCATCGCCAGGGCAAAAGCGATGGTGCGCCACACCAGTTTCTCGGTCCATGGCGCCGGTTGCAGAGCCGGCGCCGGCTTTTTCCATGCGATGAGCAAAGCCGCGACGAATATGCCGGCCGGTAACACGGCGAAATACAGGATAGCCTTGCCCAGTCCGCGCATTCCGTAGAATGCGGTTTGTATGGCGCTTTCTCCTCTGCCCATGCCGAAGCCGCCGCTGTGCGACAGCAACTGGTCGGTGTAGGTCAGGTTCCAGTAGAGCGTCGGCAGGCAAAGCAGCACCGCCACGACAAGGCTGATCGAAAACCGGCGGTTGAGGATGACGCCGCGCGTTTCGCGCAGCGACAGGGTGGACAGGATCAGCGCGCCGAGAAAGATCGCGTTGTTGTATTTCGACAGGATGGCGGCGGTCATCGCCACGCCAAACAGCACATAGGTGGCCAGCGAACGCCGCTGCACCAGTTCGACGAGCGCAAGAAACAGCACCACTGAAAAACAGAAAGCGGCGATCGAGTGGGTGAGGGCGTGCTGCATCTCCCACACCATCTGCGGAAACAACAGCAGGCCAAACAATGCGGCGGCGCCAGCGCGGCTGGAATAGCCCAGGCGGCGGACAGCGATGAAAGCCGACGCCAGCGCCGCTCCGATCAGCAGGTACTTCACGATCTTGAGCGCGAGGATGTTCGTTCCGACCACGGCGGCGACGAGGCGGGCAAGCCAGGTGTAGAGCGGCGGCTGCGAGCCGCCATAGCCAGCCCAGAGGTAGTGCATGTACATCAGCTGTTCGGAATCGTCGACGCCGACACCGGTTCCTACGACATGGGACAGCAGCGCCATCACCACGATCTGGACGACGCAATAGACCGCGACGCAGACCAGTGCGGCGTTGAAGGGACCGACCTTGCCTTCGCAGAGCCAGTCCGTCCATTTCTCTAGATACTGCAAGGGGATCGTCTTCTCATTGAGGGAAAATGCCTGCGGCCAACTGCCGAAGGCCCCTTACACGATCTCACGCTCCCTGTCGCCTTTTCAGGTCCGCATCTTCTCGCCGCTGGGGTCGAAGGGCGCCTCGACATTGATGCGCGCCGGACGCCGGTGGCCGAGGATTTCGATCTCGAACAGTCCGGCACCTTCGTCCTCGGCGAGTGCCGCCGGCACATAGCCCTGCGCCATCGACTTCTGTACATAGTGCGCATAACCGCCCGAGGTGACCCAGCCGACCACGCGCCAGTCGCCGTCTACGATGCCGCGCACGGCGGAAGCGCCTTCGGCAGCCTTCGAGCCACGCACTTCCTTGCCCGCCATGTCGAAGCGCGGCGCGCCATAGCCATGCGGCTTTTCCACCGTGCCATAGTCCTTGCCGACCTTGGCCCAGATCGGCTCGTCGCCCATGACGTCGGCGTCGGCCGCGTCGACGATGAAGGAAACGCGGCGCAGTTTCGGCCCTTCCGCCTGTTCCTTGGCGGCGGCCTCGCGGCCGATGAAGTCGTTCTTCTCCAGCTTGATGAAGCGGTCCATCGCGCCTTCGAACGGCCCGTAGATCGGGCGCAGCTCGCGGTACCAGGTCGGGAAGTTCTTCTCCAGGCGCATGGAGAGCAGCGCACGCATACCGAAATCGACGAGGCCAAATTCCTCTCCGGCGTCCTTGATGGCCTTGTAGACCAGACGCTCATAGGCCGGCGCCATCCAGATCTCGTAGCCGAGATCGCCGGTATAGGTGATGCGGTTGACCATGCAGGGCGCGCCGCCGACCGCCATTTCGCGGAAATCCATGAAGCGGAAAGCTTTCGTCGAGATGTCGACATCGACCAGGTTCTGCAAGAGGTCGCGCGATTTCGGCCCGGCGATCGACAGGCCGACGAGCGTCTGATCGAAGCGGTGGATGCGCACCGAACCATCCTTCGGCAGGTGCTTTTCGAACCAGCGCATGTGGTATTTCTGCGCGGCGGAAGAGCCCCAGATCATAAATCTGTCTTCGCCTGCCTTGGCGATGGTGAAGTCGCCGATCAGCTTGCCGAATTCGCTGATCATTGGCGTCAGCACGATGCGGCCGATCTTCGGCATGCGGTTGGTCATCAGCCGGTTGAGGAAATCCTCAGCCGCAGGTCCCGACACTTCGTATTTGGCGAAGTTGGCGATTTCGGTGACGCCGACGCGTTCGCGCGTGGCGCGCACTTCCTCGCCGATAGGACCGAAATCGTTTGAGCGGTGGAAGGAGACGACGTCCTTCGGCTCCTTGCCCTTTGGCGCGAACCACAGCGGGGTCTCCAGGCCCCAGCTATCGCCCATGACGGCGTTGTTGGCGAGCATCGTGTCATAGAGCGGCGTCGTCTGCGCCGGACGCGCAGCCGGCAGCTCTTCATTGGGGAAGCGGATGGAGAAGCGGCGCGAATAGTTTTCGCGCACCTTTGCGTTGGTGTAGCGCAGGCCGGCCCACTCGCCGAAGCGGGCGACATCCATGCCCCAGACGTCGAAGCCGGGATCGCCATGCACCATCCAGTTGGACAGCGCGAGGCCGACGCCGCCGCCCTGGCTGAAGCCGGCCATGACGGCGCAGGCGCACCAGAAATTGGTCAGACCCTGCACCGGCCCGACCAGCGGATTTCCGTCGAGCGCGAAGGTGAAGGGGCCGTTGATGATCTGCTTGATGCCGGCTTTCTCGATGCCGGGGAAATGCTTGAAGCCGATCTCCAGCGACGGCGCGATGCGGTCGAGGTCGGGCGGCAGCAGTTCATGGCCGAAATCCCACGGCGTGTTGACCGGCGACCATGGCTTGCAGGCCTTTTCATAGGTGCCGAGCAGGATGCCGTTGCGCTCTTGTCGGGTGTAGATCTCGCCCTTGAAGTCGAGCACGCCGATCATCTCGCGGCCGGTCGATTTGTTGAACTCTTCGACCTCGGGCATCGGCTCGGTGAGCAGGTACATGTGCTCCATGGCCAGCACCGGCAGTTCGACCCCGACCATGCGGCCGATCTCGCGCGCCCACAGGCCGCCGCAGTTGACGACATGCTCGGCGTGGACGGTGCCCTGTTCAGTGACGACGTTCCAGGTGCCGTCAACTTCCTGCGTCAGTTCGACGACGCGGTTGCGCAGCACGATCTCGGCGCCCAGCTTCTTGGCCGCTTTGGAGTAGGCGATCGTCGTGCCGGAGGGATCGAGATGGCCTTCGACCGGATCCCACATGGCGCCGACGAAATTGGTCTCGTCCATCAGCGGGAACATCGCCTTGGCTTCGGAGGGCGTGATCAGCTCGGTGTCCATGCCGAGATAGCGGCCCTTGGCGTGGGCCAGGCGCAGAAAATCCATGCGCTCGGGCGTATCGGCCATCATCACGCCGCCGGTCAGATGCAGCGAGCAGGACTGGCCGGAGATTTCCTCGATCTCCTTGTAGAGCTGCACCGTATAGGCCTGCAGCTTGGCGACGTTGGGATCGCCGTTCAGCGTGTGGAAGCCGCCGGCTGCGTGCCAGGACGAGCCGGAGGTGAGCTCGGACCGCTCGATCAGCATGATGTCGGTCCAGCCGGCCTTGGCCAGGTGATAGAGCACCGAGCAGCCAACGACGCCGCCGCCAATGACAACCGCTTTTACATGAGATTTCATGAGAGATAGGTCCGTTTTTTAAGAGATTGAATCGAATGGGCGGGGCGTGAAAACAAAGCGGAGATCGGCCGCAGCGACGTTCTCGGCCAACCTGCCATCAAGCGCGGCAAGGATGGTTTCGCAGACGGAAGTGCGATGGTTCAGGACGTCATGGTTCCAAACACGCAGGATCGAATAGCCTTGCGCGCGCATGAAATCGTCACGGCGACAGTCATAGGAGCTGCCGGCGTGTTGATGGCCGTCGATTTCCACGACAAGCCATTTTTCGCGGCAGGCGAAGTCTGCAAAGTATGGTCGGATAGAGAACTGTCGCGTGAATTTGTAGCCGCCAAGTTTGCGGGCTTTCAACTCAGGCCAAAGCAGAGCTTCGGCCTGATTGTCACCTTGTCTAAGTTTTCTGGCTCGCAGGGTAGTGCCATTCTTGCGGCGACTGCGGGTTTGACCAGCGCCTTCCCCCACTCCGTCGCCGCTTCCCGGCGCCACCTCTCCCCCCTCCGGAGGGAGAGGAAGGGAGCCAGCCCGCATAACTTCGCGCCCTTGCATAGGCTCGCGCCTTTCCTCTCCCCCGTCGATCGGGGGAGAGGTGTCGAGCGAAGCTCGACGGAGTGGGGGTCGACTGTTCATCAACAACATTGATCAAAAATCGGTCGGCGCGCCGCCTTCGGACGTGCGCTTTTCGACGAAGTCGTTGAGCTCTTCGCGGATCGCCGGGTCCATATAAGGTTCCTCGTAGGATGCCAGCCGCTCCTTCCAGACCTTGTTGGCCTTTTCCAGCGCGGTCGGCGATCCGGCTTCGGCCCAGGTCTCGAAATTGCGCCAGTCGGAGAGGATGGGCGAGTAGAAGGCTGTCTTGTAGCGGTCCTGCGTGTGCTGGGTGCCGAAGAAATGGCCGCCGGGGCCGACCGACTGGATGGCGTCGAAGCCGAGCGCTTCGTCGGACAGGTCGAGCGGGGTGAGGAACTCGGCCACCATCTGCAACAGGTCGATGTCCAGGATGGTCTTCTCGTAGGAACAGCGCAGGCCGCCTTCGAGCCAGCCGGCGCCGTGCATCATCAGATTGCCGCCGCCCTGGATGGCGCCCCACAGCGAGAACACGCTTTCATAGGCTGCCTGCGCGTCGACGGTGTTGGCGGCGCAGGTATTGGAGGTGCGGTAGGGGATCTTGTAACGGCGGGCAAGCTGGCCGCCGACAAGCTGCGCCTTCATATATTCAGGCGTGCCGAAGGCCGGCGAGCCTGACTTCATGTCGACATTCGAGGTGAAGCCGCCATAGCCAACCGGCGCGCCCTTTCTCACCATCTGGGCAAAGGCGATGCCGGACAGCGCCTCGGCATTTTGCTGCACCAGCGCACCGGCGATGGTCACCGGCGCCATCGCGCCGGACAGGGTGAAGGGCGTGATGACGACGACCTGACCCTTGCTCGACATCTGGATGATGCCTTCCATCATCGGCACATCCAGTTTCAGCGGCGAATTGGTGTTGATGATGGTGAAGACGGACGGCTCTTCGAGCATCTGCTCATGGCTGATGCCGCGGGCGATCCTGGCGATCTCGATGCCGTCGACATTGCGCTCCTTGCCGAGCGAATAGATGTGGAACACCTTGTCGGTCAGCGTGGCGAGGTCGCGGATGCATTCGAGGTGGCGCACCGACGGGTGGATGTCGGTCGGCTCGACCGGGTAGCCGCCGGTGCAGTTCAGGATGTTGTGCATCTGCGCCAGGCGCAGGAAGTTGCGGTAGTCCTGCTGGTTGCCCGGACGGCGGCCGCGATCGAGGTCGGAGCAGTTCGGTGCCGACGCCATCATCGACAGGATCACATTGTTGCCGCCGAAGCGCACATTGTGTGCCGGGTTGCGGGCATGGAGCGTGAATTCCGACGGGCAGTTGGAGATGAGATCGAGGATCATGTCGCTGTCGAAGCGCACGCGCTCGCTGCCCTCGCGGACATCAGCGCCATTTTCCTTCATGATGCGGCGCGCTTCGTCATGCAGTACGTCGACGCCTATTTCCCTCAAGACGCGCAGCGAGGCGAGGTGGATCGATTCCAGCTCGTCGTCAGAGACCAGCTTGGTCGGCGTTAGCGGATTTCTCAGTTGCCGAAAAGCCGGCTGTTCGAAGGCGGCCGAGCCGCCGGCGCGCTTGCCCGCACGGCCACCGCGACGGGCACGGTCGGTTGCCAAAGTCGGTTCGGCTGGATGCAGGGCGGCGGTCATGATGGTCCTCGTACGATGCTGGTAGCGGGCGGCATAATGGACCGGCGGCTGTCCGACCATTGCGGAGGCGGCGACCACTAGGACGAGGGAAGCGACATGCCCGAACGGCAGTCCGATAGTTGACAACCTTGCCGGGGATTGGCGGACAGGACGCGCCCACTGCGGCTCTTGGCGCAAGGGGATTTCAGGCGCGGCCCTTCCTTTCCCTAAATCGAACCGCTAGCTCAGTGGTTTGCCGCTGGATGGGCCGGCAATTCATGTGGAAGGCATCATGGCTGCGACCGGTTCGAGCGATGGCGAAGCGGGGACGCAATGGGCGGCGCTTGCCGGCGTAACTGCCGCCCTCGCGATGTTCGGTGCGGCGCAAGGGCTGAGCTCGCCGCTGTTTACGCTGCTGATGCAGAAGCAAGGCATGTCGCCGGCGCTGATCGGCTTGTCGGCAGCGATGATGCCGCTTGGCCTGATCCTTTCGGCCTCGTTCGTGCCGGCAGCCATTCGGCTGGTCGGCGCGCGCAACCTGGCTGTGGGTTGCTCATTGATTGGGGCGCTGTGCTTCCTCGGCATCGGCTACCTGCAGGACTGGGTGGGCTGGTTCGTCATCCGCTTCATCATCGGTATCGTCATCAACCCGCTCTATATACTGGGCGAAGTATGGGCGCTGTCGCTGGCGCCGCCGTCGCGCCGCGGCAGGGTGATGGGGGCATTCAACACCGTGCTGGGCGCTGGCTATGCTGCGGGGCCTTTGGTCCTGACCGCGGTAGGGATATCGGGCTGGGTTCCTTTCCTGGTCGGCATGGCCGGCTTCATCCTGTGCGCCGCGATCCTTCGTGCTGTTTCCTCAAGCCTCGCCGGCTTCGAGGATGACGGCCAATTGCCCGGCGGCTTTTTCGGTTTCGCCAGGCTGGCGCCGGCGCTGTTATTTGCCGTGCTGGTTTCGGCGGCGGTCCAGCAGGGCACCTACGCTTTGATGCCGGTCTTCGGTGCTGCCTATGGCTTGGCCGAAAGGACGCTGGCGGCCCTGGTGATGGCACTGTCGCTGGGAAACATCTTCCTGCAAATCCCGCTCGGCCTGCTGGCCGAGCGTTTCGGCGGGCGGGCGATGATCATCTTCTGTGCGTTGGCGACAACGACCTGCGCGGTTTTGCTGCCGTTGCTGATCACGACGCCGGCGATCTGGCTCGTCCTTCTCGTCATGGGCGCGGTCGGCTATGGCGTCTACACCATGGCGCTGGTGGAGCTCGGCAGCCGCTTCAGGGGAACCGTGCTGGTCGCCGGCAACGCCGCCTTCGCATTGATGTGGGGCGCCGGCGGCATTGTCGGCCCGCCTGGCGCCGGTGCCTTGATGCAGACCATCGGTCCGCTCGGTCTGCCGGTGGTGATCGCCGGCCTCGACGCGCTGCTGGTGAGCTTCGCGCTCTATCGATCGTTCAAGCGCCAAAACTCCTGACGGCCCAAAACTCCTGACAGGCCTTGTCTGGAGCAAACGGTTTTTACCGGGGCGGGGCTTACCCGCGTCGGACAGAAAAGCTAGTCCTGAGCCTGGTTTAGGTGCCAATGATGAACCTGGCGGAAGCTGACAACGAGAAGATGCAGTGGGCGGCGATCAGCGGCGTGATCGCGACCGTCTCGGTGTTCGCCATCGCGCAAGGCCTGTCCTATCCGCTGCTGAGCTTCATCCTGCAACGCCAAGGCGTTTCGCCGGCCATCATCGGGCTCTCGGCGGCAATGACGCCGATCGGCTTCATTGTCTCGTCGCCGCTGATCCCGGCACTGGCGCGCCGGTTCGGGGCAGGGCGCACCGCGCTTACCTGCGCGGCGCTTTCGGCTATTGTGCTTGCGCTGATCGGCTGGACCCAGAATGTCTATCTGTGGTTTCCGCTGCGCTTCTTGATCGGGGTGGTGACCAACCCGCTCTATGTCTTGAGCGAAATCTGGGTCATTGCACTGGCGCCGCCATCGCGCCGCGGTCGCGTCATGGGTGTCTATTCAACCATCATCTCGGCCGGCTTCGCTGCCGGGCCGCTCTGCCTGCTCGTTGTCGGCACCGTGGGATGGCCGCCATTCCTGGTGGGGATCGCCGCCTTCATCTTCTGCGGCGCCTGCCTGGCGCTGGTGCTGCCGCAACTGCCGAAGGTCGACGAAGCCGGGCGCAGGGTTTCGGTCATGGGCTTCATGCCACTGGCATGGCTATTGCTGTCGGCGGTGGTCGTTGCCGCCGGTTTCGAACAGGGCGTGCTGGCGCTGCTGCCGGTCTACGGCACGCACTATGGCATCGCGGAAGCGCGCATGTCGGCGCTGCTGTCGGTGATGATCGCAGGCAACATCGCCATGCAGGTGCCGCTCGGCTTGCTGGCGGAACGGCTGACGGCGCGTCTGGTGCGATTCATCTGCGTCGTGGTGACGGTGCTGGGCTGCGCCCTGTTGCCGCTGCTCATCGAGACGCCGCTGATCTGGCCTTGCGTCTTTATCTGGGGCGCGGTCTCCTATGGCATCTACACCATGTCGATCATCGAGCTCGGCGAGCGCTTTACCGGCTCGGCGCTGGTCGCCGGCAATGCCGCCTTCTCCCTGATGTGGGGCATCGGCGGCATCGTGGTGCCGCCGCTGGCGGGTGGCGTCATGGATGTGATCGGCGCCTCCGGTCTGCCGATCACGCTGGGCGCGATTTGTCTGGCACTGGCTGTGGCCACGGTCCTGCGCCGGCGGATGGTTTGAGGCCGCATTCCCCCGATGACCTGACGTACCATCTTGAATAAAACCGCTTGCAACGCGATGTAGGCAGGGCTGCCCGCCACTAGCCTGGAGACCATGCGTGACCCAATCGACGACAAAACGCCAGACGGATGCCACCGCGGAGGACAAGTTCCTCTGGCTGGAGGACCGGACCAGCAACGAATCGCTCGACTGGGTGCATCGCCAGAACCAGATCACCGTGGCCGAACTACAGGGCGATCCGTCCTACCAGGCGGCCTTCGAGACGGCGCTCGACCTGATGACGGCCGAGGACAACATTGCGGTCGGTGCCGCGCTCAACGGCCAAGTCTATAATTTCTGGCAGGACAAGACCAATGTGCTCGGCCTCTGGCGCCGCACGACGGTTGCTTCCTACAAGACCGAGAAGCCTGTGTGGGAGACGATCATCGACTTCGACGTGCTGTCGGCCAAGGAGGGGGTGAAGTGGGTGTTCAGCGGCGCCAGCCGCCTTTACCCCGATTTCAACCTTTGCCTGGTGGCGATGTCGCCGGATGGCGGCGATGCGAGCGAGATGCGCGAATTCGACATCGAGACCAAATCATTCATCGAGGGCGGCTTCCGCGCTCCCGCCTCGAAATCCGGCTTTTCCTGGCTGGACAGGGACACGGTCATTGTCTCGGCTGCCTTCGATGAAGACGACAAGACCCAGTCCGGTTATCCGCGCGTCGTCAAGCTGTGGAAGCGCGGCACCCGGTTGGAGGAGGCGACGCCGATCTTCGAGGCCGAGAAGCAGGATCTCGCGGCCGGCGCGGGGGTCGAGCATGATGGCGACAGGCAGTATTTGTTTCTGGCCCGCACGATCGCCTTCTTCTCCTCGCACAGTTTTCTGCGCCTGCCGTCGGGCGAAAACCGGCGCATCCCGCTGCCGGACGATGTCACCGACACCGCGCTGTTCAAGGGCCGGTTCGTGTTCGGGGTGCGCAGCCCATGGACGGCGCCGGGCGGCACTGAGTGCTTGCCGGACGGCCTCTATTCCTTCGATTTCGAACACTGGATGGACACCGGCGACCTGGGCCCTGTTGAAACCATGCTCGCGCCAGCGCACCGTGTTTCGGTCGCCGGCATTGCCCGCACTCAGGACCGGCTGTTCATCAATCTGATGGACAATGTGCGCGGCAAGGTCGTTGTCGCCGAGCGCAGCGGCGACCGCTGGTCGCTGAAGCCGGTGGCGCTGCCCGAGAACGGCAATGTCGGCATCGCGCATGCCGAGCATTTCGGTTCCAGCGTCTCCTTCTCCTTCACCGATTTCCTGACGCCGAGTTCGATCATCTGGTCGGACGATGACGGGGTGACGCTGGCCACCGTGAAATCGCAGCCGGCGCGGTTCGACGCCGCGCCGCTGGTCTCGGAACAGTTCGAGGCGCGCTCGAAGGACGGCACCATGATCCCGTATTTCGTCGTCAGGCGGCGCGACCAGAAGGGTCCGGTACCGACGCTTCTCTATGGTTATGGCGGCTTCGAAATACCGCTGCTGCCCGGCTATGCCGGCGTGCGCGGCAGGCTGTGGCTGGAGAAGGGCAATGCCTATGTGCAGGCCTGCATTCGCGGCGGCGGCGAGTTTGGGCCGGCCTGGCATCAGGCGGCGCTGAAGGGCAATCGCCAGACTGCCTTCGACGATTTCGCCGCGGTGGCGCAGGACGTCGTCAGGCGCGGCATAGCCACGGCTGCTTCCCTCGGCATCCAGGGCGGCTCGAATGGCGGCCTGCTTACCGGCGTTTCCCTGACGCAGCATCCCGAACTGTTCGGCGCCGTCATCATCGAGGTGCCGCTGCTCGACATGCTGCGCTACACCGAACTGCCGCCAGGCGCCTCGTGGATCGGCGAATATGGCGATCCGGCAAAACCGGAAGAAGCCAAGTGGCTCGCCGCCTATTCGCCGTACCATCATGTCTCGGCCGATGCCGTCTATCCCCCGGTGCTGCTCACGACATCGACCGCCGACGACCGCGTCCATCCCGGCCACGCCCGCAAGATGGCGGCGAAGCTGCAGGAAGCAGGTCACGGCAAGACGTTGTTCTTCGAGGAGACGGAAGGCGGCCATGGCGGTCGCGGCGACCGCCGGCCGCAAGCGGCGCAAACCGCCATGAAATACGTGTTCCTGCAAAGGGTATTGAGCGGCACCGCTTGAATTCCGGGCCTCGGGCGGCATAGACTGCCGCCATGGTCTACATGAGCACATCCGGCGCCTTCGGGGTCGCGGTGACACCGTCGCCGCGCACGCTGCGCGCCGAACTGCTCAGGCTGTGCGCCCGCATCGGCTATTCGCCGCCCGCCGTCCTCTGACGAAGTCGCCCCGGCAGCTTGCCGGTTTGATTCCAGAGGAAAGAGCAAACCCATGACTTACCAGAATTATTCGCTGAAGCAGCTTCAGCAGATTGACGCCGCGCATCATCTGCATCCCTTCACCGACCACAAGGAATTGCGCGAGACCGGCTCGCGCATCATCACCCACGCCAACGGCCCGTTCATCTACGATGCCGACGGCACCGAAATACTCGACGGCATGGCCGGGCTGTGGTGCGTCAATGTCGGCTATGGCCGCGACGAGCTGGCCGACGCCGCTTACGCGCAGATGAAGGAATTGCCCTACTATAATTCCTTCTTCAAATGCTCGACGCCGACGCCCGTGCTGCTGTCGAAGAAGCTGGCCGAGCTGGCGCCCAAGGGCATCGCCCAGGTGTTTTACGGCTCCTCCGGCTCGGAGGCCAACGACACGGCGCTGCGGCTCGTGCGCCACTATTGGGTGCTGGAAGGCAAACCGGAGAAGAACCGCATCATCTCGCGCAAGTCGGCCTATCACGGCTCGACCGTCGCCGGCACGTCGCTCGGCGGCATGGATTTGATGCACAAGCAGCTCGGCGGGGCGGTTCCCAACATCGTCCATGTGATGATGCCCTATGCCTATGAGTTGGCGCTGCCTGGCGAAAGCGACCATGATTTCGGCCTGCGCGCGGCCAAGGCGGTCGAGGATGCCATTCTGGAGGCCGGCGCCGACAAGGTGGCTGCCTTCATCGGCGAGCCGGTGATGGGAGCGGGCGGGGTGAAAATACCGCCGATGAGCTATTGGCCGGAAGTGCAGCGCATCTGCCGCAAATACGATGTGCTTTTGATGCTGGACGAGGTCATCACCGGCTATGGCCGCACCGGCGAATGGTTTGCGGCGCAGACCTTCGGCATCGAGCCCGACACCATCACCACGGCCAAGGCACTGACCTCGGGCTATCAGCCGCTGTCGGCGCTGCTGGTCGGCGACCGTATCGCGGCGACGCTGGTCGAAAAGGGCGGCGAATTCTACCACGGCTATACCTATTCGGGTCACCCGGTGGCCTGCGCGGTGGCGCTGAAGAATCTCGAGATCATGGAGCGAGAAGGCCTGGTCGACAGGGTCAGGAACGACACTGGACCTTACTTCGCCCAGGCGCTGCAGGAGCGCATTGCCGGCCACGAACTGGTCGGCGAGGTGCGATCGATCGGGCTGATGGGCGCGGTCGAGATCGTCAAGGACAAGGCGACCAAGGAGCGCTTCCTGCCGGCGGGCAGTGCCGCCGTCACCGTCCGCGACCACGCCATCGCGCAAGGCCTGATGCTGCGCGCCACCGGCGACACGATGATCCTGTCGCCGCCGCTGATCTGGACCCGCGCGACGATCGACATGGCTTGCGATCGCATCGCCAAAGCGCTGGATCTGGCGCAAGCGGATTTGCGCAAGAAGTAGATGGAACGACAGCCGGACGCCTTGCAATCAGGGCGCCCGGACTGTGCGCCTGCTTATCGTCAGGGTCGAAGGGGTCAGCGCACCGATCGTGCTGGTCAATGAAGACCATCAGGCAATTCCGAACGCTGCAATCGGAATATAATTCAGATCGAACAGTATAGGACTGCAAAACGCAAAAACCGCGCTCCATCGGAACGCGGCTTTGCCAGATACGCATGGCATTTCGCCAACAATACACTTGCGAAACTTACGGGCTCCGGTACGCGAGACCTGATCCGGAGCGCCGGGCGGATGCGATATGTCCGCCTCGCCATCCGTTATATAGGCACATCGTTACCGCCGGGTTATCGAGAGCTTAAGCAAATCTAAATTTGCAATTTTTCCGCGCAATAAAAATCGAGAAAAGCGCTGCCAAATTCGAAACTTATAGAGAACTGCCGCGAAGGAAATTTATGATGCCGGAAAAATCCGATCCGCCATTTCCCTGGGCGTTGAACAGCGCATAAAGCTGGGCCGCTTCGGCCCCCATTGGCGTCACCGCGCCGGCGCTTTGGGCCGCCTCCTGCGCCAGTTTCAGGTCCTTCAGCATGAGTGCCGCGGCAAAGCCCGGTTTGTAGTCGCGGTTGGCGGGTGAGGCCGGCACGGGACCCGGCACCGGGCAATAGGTGGTCAGCGACCAGCACTGGCCCGACGAAGTCGAGGCAACGTCGAACAGGGCCTGATGCGAGAGGCCGAGCTTTTCGGCCAGCACGAAGGCCTCTGCGACGCCGATCATCGAAATGCCGAGCATCATGTTGTTGCAGATTTTGGCTGCCTGACCGGCGCCGTCGTCACCGCAATGGACGATGCGGCCTGCCATCGGCTTCAGGACCGGTTCGGCCTTGGCGAAGGCATCCTTGGCGCCGCCGGCCATGAAGGTCAGCGTTCCCGCAGCAGCACCGCCGGTGCCGCCGGAGACGGGGGCGTCGATCGAATGCAGCCCGTGCTTCCTTGCTACGGCATGCGCCTTGCGGGCCGACTCGACATCGATGGTCGAGGAATCAATGAACAGGGCGCCTGGTTTGGCCTTGGGTGCGATGTCCTCGTAGACCGAGAGCACGTGCTTGCCGGCGGGAAGCATGGTGATCACGACATCGGCGTCTTTCACCGCCGCCACGGCATTCGCCGTGACAATGACGCCATGCTCGTGGGCGACGGTGAGGTTTTCCGGCATCAGGTCAAAGCCGTGCACCGCATGCCCCGCCTTGACGAGATTGGCAGCCATCGGGTTGCCCATATTGCCGAGACCAATGAAGGCGATGGTGGTCATCAATCTCTCCTGAATTGTTGCCGTCAGCGTCCGATCAACGCCCGCGCGATGATCACGCGCATGATCTCGTTGGTGCCTTCGAGGATCTGGTGGACGCGCAGGTCGCGCACCAGTTTTTCGATGCCGTAATCATGGAGATAGCCGTAGCCGCCATGCAGCTGCAGCGCCTCGTTGGCGACGTTGAAGCCGATGTCGGTGACGAAGCGCTTGGCCATGGCCGACCATTTGCCGGCGTCCGGCGCCTTGCGGTCTAGCTTCGAGGCGGCGGCGTAGAGAAAGATCCGCGCTGCCTGCAATTCGGTCTCCATGTCGGCCAACCTGAACTGCAGCGCCTGGAACTGGTTGATCTTCGAGCCGAAAGCCTTGCGCTCGGCGGTATAGGACAGCGCCTTGTCGAGCGCAGATTGCGCGCCGCCGAGCGAACAGGCAGCGATGTTGAGGCGGCCGCCATCAAGCCCGGCCATTGCGATGCCGAAACCGGCGCCTTCGCCCGACAGCAGGTTTGCGGCCGGCACCTTGCAGTCCTCGAAGATCACCTGGCGGGTCGACTGCATGTGCCAGCCCATCTTGTGCTCGTTGGCGCCGAAGGACAGGCCGGGCGCATCCTTTGATACAACGAAGGTGGAAATGCCTTTCGGCCCGTCGGCGCCGGTGCGCGCCATGACTACATAGAGGTCGCTGTCGCCGGCCCCGGAGATGAACTGCTTGGCGCCGTTGAGCACATAGTCGTCGCCGCTCTTCACCGCGCGCGTCTTCAGAGCCGCGGCATCCGAGCCTGAGCCCGGCTCGGTCAGGCAATAGCTCGCCAGCCATTCCATCGAGGTCAGCTTCGGCAGGAAGCGTTGGCGCTGCTCGTCGTCGCCGAAGCGGTCGATCATCGACGCCGCCATATTGTGGATCGAGATGAAGGAGGAAAACGCTGGATCGGCGTGCGACAGTGCCTCGAAGATCAGCACGGCGTCGAGCCGGCCGAGCGCCGAGCCGCCGACATCATCCCTGACATAGATGCCGCCAAGGCCAAGCGGGCCGGTCTCGCGGATTACATCGGCGGGAAAGTGTCTTGCCCGGTCCCATTCGAGCGCATTGGGCGCAACGCGATCGGCGGCGAAGGCCTGTGCCATCTCCTGGATGGCGCGCTGTTCCTCGTTGAGCTCGAACTGACTGGTGCTCGCATCGACCGCGGCGTCCATGGCGTGCTCCCTGTGGTTCCCCAGCTGGGGTTGGCTTGCTGGCCTGTTGTTTTTGGCTTTGCGCGCCGCTCAATCTAGACCAATGATGCCGCCGCGCAACCCGGCTCGCCGCGCAGCCGCTGTGCATGGGATCAACGGAGCATTGCGTGCCGACATATTTCGACCAATTGCTCGACCGCTTCCATGCCTATCTCCGGGGCGTGGACAACGCGCTGGTGCGGGACGCCGTGACCCGGATCGGCTGGAATATGACGGCGCGCGTGCTCGAAGCGCATCCGCTGCCTTGCCTTGGTCTGCTCGACCGCATTGTCGAACTGGCGCCGCCGGACCCGCAGCCTCTGGTGCAACTGCTGGCGGAGCGTCGTGACGATCTGTGCTGGGGGCAGACCTACAACGCGAGCGATTTTGGTGAAGCGTTCTTGCAAAAATACGGCTGGCTGGAGGTGTTTGGCACGCGCGGCCATTTCGCCAATGAAGAGGTCGCGGCCGGATTGCTGATCCTGGGACCCGGCATCACCTATCCCGACCATCATCACATTGCCGAGGAGATCTACATTCCGNCAAGGCGATCATGCTGCAAGGCACGGGTTCGGATGTCGGCAAGACGGTGCTGGTGGCGGGGCTCTGCCGCGCGGCCAGGAATCGCGGGCTGAAAGTCAGGCCGTTCAAGCCGCAGAACATGTCGAACAATGCCGCCGTCGCCGACATTCCGGGCGACAACCGCCCCGGCGGCGGCGAGATTGGCCGTGGGCAATGGCTGCAAGCGCTGGCGTGTGGTGTTCAGCCGACCGTGCATATGAATCCGGTGCTGCTCAAACCCCAGAGCGATATCGGTTCGCAGGTGATCGTGCAGGGCAAGGTGTTCGGCGAGGCGCGAGCGCGCGACTACCAGACAATGAAAGCGGGGCTGATGGACGCCGTGCTGGAGTCCTGGACGAAGGTCGGTGAGGGCGCCGATCTGGTCGTCGTCGAGGGCGCCGGATCGCCGGCCGAAATCAACCTGCGCAGCCGCGACATCGCCAATATGGGCTTTGCCACGCGCGCCGACGTGCCGGTCATCCTGGTCGGCGACATCGACCGCGGTGGCGTCATCGCTTCGGTCGCCGGCACGCATCTGATCCTGCCGGAGGAAGACAGGCGCATGATCGTCGGCTACCTCATCAATAAGTTCCGCGGCGATGTCTCGCTGTTCGACGACGGCATCCGGTCGATCGAAAGCTTCACCGGCTGGCGCTGCTTTGGCGTCGTGCCGTGGCTGAAGGCGGCGGCGCGATTGCCTTCGGAGGATTCGGTCGTGCTCGAACGCCTGGCATCGGGCGAGAAGCGGGCGTTGAAGGTCGCCGTGCCGATGCTTGGCCGCATCGCCAATTTCGACGACCTCGACCCGCTCAAGGCCGAGCCGCAGGTCGAAGTGGTGTTCGTGCCGCCAGGGCAGCGCTTGCCGGAGGATGCCGGCCTGGTGGTCATTCCCGGTTCCAAATCGACGATCGGGGATCTCATGAAATTCCGCGAGAATGGCTGGGATCGCGATCTCCTCGCGCACCGCAAACGCGGCGGCCATATCGTCGGCATTTGCGGCGGTTTCCAGATGCTCGGCCGCCTGGTGCGCGATCCCGATGGCATCGAGGGCAGCGTCACCGAGGCGGAAGGTCTTGGTCTGCTCGACATCGAGACGGTGATGGAACCGGAAAAGACGGTGCGCAATGTCAGCGCGCGCTCGGTGCCGTTCGGCTTGGCGCTCGAGGGCTACGAAATCCATCTCGGCCGCACCACCGGGCCGGACATGGCGCGGCCGTCGGCTGTGATCAACGGCATCGACGACGGTGCCATTTCCGCCGATGGCAAGGTTTTTGGCAGCTATCTGCACGGCCTGTTTTCCGCCGACGCTTTCCGGGCGAGATTCCTGGAAAGCCTCGGCGTGAAAGGCGGCGGCGTCGACTATCGGGCGGACGTGGAAAACGCTCTGGACGAGATCGCAGCCGAACTGGAGCGCCATCTCGATTGCGATGCGATTTTTGGGTTAGCGAGGTAGGGCCGCCCATCGTTTCGTCATCCTCGGGTCTGCGCGTCCGCTTTGCTTCATGGTCATCCTTCCGCGCGGAAGAGCCTAACAGACCATGCATCCAAAGCAAAAGCGCCCGGCTTTGACCGGGCGCTTCGAATGCAGAAGTCGCGGGTGCCTAGGCGCCGCGCATCAGGCAGGCGGCGGCAAGCACGATGTATGCGATGAGGACAATCCACACCGCAGCCAGAGGAATGAACGCAAGAACGCCAAGCGCGGCGAGCACGCCGATGATGGCGATAACTAGGGATATGATGAAAACAAGCTGAGTGGGTGCACTAAGATTCATGTGTGGTCCCTCCAACATGATTCGTACAACGGCACTCTATCAGGCGTGAGGCTTATACACCAATCAGCTGGCGCAATGGGTTCGCCGGGTCGGCCAGCAGCTTCACCGCCAGCGACAGGCAGATGATCACCAGCAGCGGCTTGATCAGCCGGGCGCCGATGCGGATGGCAAGGCTGGCGCCGAGCCGGGCGCCGAGGAACTGGGCGACGCCCATCATCAGCCCGATCTTCCAGTAGACGACGCCGGCGACGGCAAAGACGATGAAGCCGCCAATGTTGGAGGCGAAATTGAGCAGCTTGGTGTGTGCCGTCGCCTTGAGCACGCCGAAGCCGGCAAGGCTGACGAAGGCCAGCATATAGAAGGAGCCGGCTCCCGGCCCGAACAGCCCGTCATAGAAGCCGACCAAAGGGGCGATGACCAGCCCGAACAGGAAGTGCGACAGGCGCTCGGCGCGGTCGACATCGTTCATGTTGGGTTTCACGGCGAAGTAGATCGCGATGGCGATCAAAAGCAGCGGCAGCAGCGCTCGCAGGAGATCACCCGGCACGAATGCCGCCAGCAAGGCGCCGACGGCACTGCCGGCAAGGGCCAGAAGCGCCGATGGCAGCTGTCGGCGCAGATCGACATGGCCATTCATGGCG
Organism: Mesorhizobium sp. LNJC405B00; assembly: GCF_000502615.1. NCBI lineage: Bacteria > Pseudomonadati > Pseudomonadota > Alphaproteobacteria > Hyphomicrobiales > Phyllobacteriaceae > Mesorhizobium > Mesorhizobium sp. LNJC405B00. The sequence continues at coordinate 77,562 of NZ_AYWC01000011.1, forward strand.
TAGTGGATGGTCGCCGAAGCGGTGCCGAAAATGCCCTGCAGCTTGTTGGTTCCAAGTGCTGCGACCGGCGGGAAGCCGGCAAGCAGCAGGGCCGGGATGGTGATCAGCCCGCCGCCGCCGGCTATCGAATCGACAAAGCCGGCTGCAAAAGCGGCCAAGGCAAGCATGATGACGGTCTGGGTGGCGAGGTCGAGCATCGGGATTTTCTGAACATTCCGGCGGGAAAGGTGGTGCCGCGCCTTCTCATGGCCATCCGGTTTGCGCAAGGCCGATTCCGCGCTACGTCCATCCAAGCGCGTTGCGCTTGGATTTCCTGTGGTGCATGTCATTATCTCAGTACCGCTGCGCAGTTTTGGGTCATGTGCGCTGGGCGGGCTCGGGAAAGGGACACTGTTGGCGATGGCATTGCTCGACCAGATACGCTCGATCTTCGATGGTGACCCCGGCGTGCGCAAGGTTGCCGACGACCCTGTGCTGTCGGCGGAGCTCTTGATGCTGTTTCGCATGATCCTGGCCGACGGCTCGGTTTCGGAGAGCGAGATGGTCGCCTTCCGGCGCATCTGCAAGGACGCCTTCGGCATCCCGGAAACCAGCATCGACGCGGTCATCGAATATCTCAATGATTTCGGCTACGAGACCAACGGTTCGCAAGCCATTGCGCTGTTCCGCGATCTCGATGTCGAACGGCGCAAGTTGCTGGCGCTCCACATGGCGGAGATCGCCAAAGCCGATTCCAAACTGGCCGAGAGCGAAGTGCGGCTGTTGCGCCGCACGCTCGATTTGCTCGACATCAGCCCGGTCGATGTGGTGAAGCCGGAGGAGTGAGGCAGACCAGGGGCAACGGCCGCCCAGCCGGGTCCCCGCTGCTTCGCAGCGTCCCAGCGTTTGTGACCTTTCATCGTGCCACTGGCACGATGAATTCGCTGCGCGAACCGGTCACTTACCCCTGTTCCTGCATACGGTGAGCGATCGCCCGATGCAGATCGGGCGCAGCCGCGACCAGCGCCCTGGCCGCCTCCGACTGCGGATGATCGAGCACGTCACCGGTCTTGCCGCGCTCGACGATCCTGCCGTCATGCATGACCAGCACCTCATCGGTGATGGCGCGGGCGACGGTCAAATCGTGGGTGATGAAGAGATAGCCGATGCCGAGCTTCTGGTTGAGCTCTGCGAACAGGTCGAGGATCTGGGCGCGGATCGAGACGTCGAGCGCCGAGACCGGCTCGTCGGCGACGACCAGCTTCGGCCTAGTGATGATGGCGCGGGCGATCGACAGGCGCTGGCGCTGGCCGCCGGAAAACTCATGCGGATATTTGTCCATGTCGCTGGTGCCGAGGCCGACCTCGTGCAGCGCATGCGCCACCATCTCGCGCCGCTCAGCCGGTGTCGGCTTCGTCTCCAGTACATGCAGCGGCTCGGCGACCAGTTTTACGACCTTCTGGCGCGGGTCGAAAGAGCCGTAGGGATCCTGGAACACGACCTGCATGTCGCGCCGCGCGGCTTTGAGCTCCGCCTCGCTTTTGCCGGTTATGGTCTCGCCGCGAAAGCGGATCGTTCCCGATGTCGATTTGTCGAGCGCCAGGATCATGCGGGCAAGCGTTGACTTGCCGCAGCCGGAGCGGCCGACCAGCGCCACCGATTGGCCCGGCGCCAGCGACAAGGACACGTCGTCGACGGCGCGGATCGGAGCCGCTGACTTGAACAGGGAGGTGCGCCGGCCCGGATAGTCCCGTGTCACGCCTTCGACCTCAAGCAGCGGTTTGCCCTGGCCGGCGGCGTGAACCTTGGCGCGCGCGGGCACGTGCATGGAGGCCAGCGCCAGCTGGCGCGTGTAGGGATGCAGCTGTTCCGACAGCGTGCGTGCGGTGTCGCCGGCTTCCATCACCTCGCCATGGCGCAGAATGGTGATGCGGTCGGCCATTTCGGTGACGACCGCGAGATCGTGCGAGATCAACAGCAGGCCCATTCGGTTTTCGCTGACAAGGCCGCGCAAGAGGTCGAGGATCTGCGCCTGCAGCACCACGTCGAGCGCCGTGGTCGGCTCGTCGGCGATGAGCAGCTTGGGTTTCAATGCGCAGGCAATGGCGATGACGACGCGCTGGCGCTGGCCGCCCGACAGTTCGTGCGGATAGCGCGACAGCGGGAATTTGGCCTCCGGCAGGCCAACGCGGTCGAGCATTTTGCGCGCGCGGTCTTCGGCGTCGGCACGGCTTGCCCTAGTGTGCCAGCGTATGCCTTCGGCGACCTGCTCGCCGATGGTCTTGACGGGGTTGAGCGCCGTCATCGGCTCCTGGAACACCATGCCGATGTCGTCGCCGCGCAGCGCGCACATCTGGTCCTCGGTTGCGGCCAGAATATCGATGCCGTCGAAGGTCACGCGGCCGGTGGCGCGCGCCGCATGCGGCAGAAGCTGCATGATGGTCAGCGCCGTCATCGATTTGCCGGAACCGGATTCACCGACCAGGCCCATCACCTCGCCGGGCGCGACGGAGAGCTCGACCCCTTTCAGGATCGGCGTGTCGCCGACGGCCAGCGACAGGTTCTCGATCTGCAGCAGGCTCATCGCTGCCGCCGCGATTTCGGGTCGAGTATGTCGGCGATGCCGTCGCCGAGCAGATTGAGCCCAAGCACGGTGACGACAATGGCCATGCCGGGGAAGATGGCCATCCACGGCGCCACCACCATGCGCGTCTGAGCGTCGAACAGCATGCGGCCCCAGCTCGGCATTGGCGGCTGGGCGCCGAGGCCGACATAGGAGAGGCCGGCTTCGGCCAAAATGCCAAGCGCGAACTGGATGGTGCCTTGCACCAGAAGCAGCGTGGCGATGTTGGGCAGCACGTGCTCGGTTGTAATCTGCGCTTTGCTCTTGCCGGCGGCGCGGGCGGCGAGGATGAATTCGCGCGGCCAGATCGCCAGCGCGCCGGCGCGGGCGACGCGCGCAAACACCGGGATGTTGAAGATGCCGATGGCGATGATGGCGTTGATTGCGCCCGGTCCGAAGATGGCGGTGATCATGATCGCCGACAGCAGCGCCGGGAAGGCGAAGACGAGGTCGGTCAGCCGCATCAGCGCCTCGTCGACCAACCCGCCGCGCGCCGCGGCGAAGGCGCCGAGCGGCACGCCGACGCCCATGCCGATGCCGACCGCGACCAGCGCCACGGCAATCGAGTTGCGGGCGCCGACCATGATCATCGACAGGATGTCGCGGCCGAAATGATCGGTGCCGAACCAGTGCGCCGCAGAGGGCGCCAGCGTCTTGTCCGAGATCACCAGTTTGGTCACGTCGTAGGGCGTCCAGACGTAGGAGATGACCGCTATTGCAGCCACCAGCACCGTGATGGCGAAGCCGATGAGGAAGGAGCGGTTGCGGAAGGCCTTGGCCAGAATGCTGCCCAACGTCTCCTGCGGGATGTCGATGTGCAGCGTCATTGCCGGCCTCGAAGGCGCGGATCGACGATGGCGTAGGAGACGTCGACGACGAGGTTGACCGCAATGACGGCGACGACCAGCAGCATGACGATGCTTTCGACGACGATCAGGTCGCGCTGAGTGATCGCCTGGAACACCAGCCGTCCGAGGCCGGGGAGATAAAAGACGTTCTCGATGATGATGGTGCCGGCGAGCAGGAAGGCGAATTGCAGGCCCAGAATGGTCAGAACCGGGATCATCGCGTTGCGCAGCGCGTGCCGCCACAGCACGGCGCGATAGGGCAGGCCCTTGGCGCGGGCGGTGCGGATATAGTCCTCGTTCAGCACCTCGATCAGCGCCGAGCGGGCAACGCGCGCCAGGATCGCCGCCTGCGGCAGAGCGAGGGCGATGGCCGGCAGCAGCAGCGATTTCAGCGCCGGCCAGGCGCCGGCGCTCCAGCCGGGAAAGCCGCCGGCCGGCACCAGCCGCAGCCAGACGGCAAAGAGGTAGATCAGCATCAGCGCGAACCAGAAGTTCGGGATGGCGACGCCGAGCTGGGCGGCGCCCATGGCGATCGTATCACCGGCCCGCCCGCGCCGGCTGGCGGAATAGAGCCCGACCGGGATGGCAATGATGGTGGACAGCGCCAGCGCGATCAGCGCCAGCGGCAGGGAAACCGCCATGCGCTCGCGGACAAGGTCGATGACCGGCACTGAATAAGTGTAGGAGCGGCCGAAATCGAGGCTGAGCAGACCGCCGACCCAGTGGAGGTAGCGCAGGAGAAGCGGCGCGTTGAGGCCCATCTGGTTGCGCAGGAGTTCGACCTGCTCGGCGCTGGCGTTGAGGCCAAGCATCAGCCGCGCCGGATCGCCGGGCAGGATTTCGAGCACGGCGAAGACGACCATCGAGGCCAGGATCAAGGTTGCGATGGCGATTGCGAGGCGTTTGAGGAGGTAGGCGGTCATGGTGGAGGGGCGCCCGGTGCGGCTGCGCCTTGAAAGTCGAGTTCCCGCCCACCCCCCTCTGTCCTGCCGGACCCGGCCCTTCGCTGTCGCTTCGGGCGTTCGTTGTTCGGAAAGCCAAGCAGTTGGCTTTCCGTCCGCTGCGCGGACCACTCCTCACCCCCCGCAAGGGGGGAGATCAGCAGGTTCTGTGTCGTCGACCAGCGTTCAACGTTCGCGATAGGCGAAAGCGGAGATGATAGCCCGATCTCCCCCCTTGCGGGGGAGATGCCCGGCAGGGCAGAGGGGGGTGTGACGGAGCGCAAACGCCGCCCTTTGGCCCGCCGCCTCAATCCGTCCACTTCACCTTGGTCAGATCATTCGCCTGGATCGGCGCATTCTCCCACAGGCCCTGCAGCTTGACGTCCCAGACGCCGACCTTCGGCAGTTCATAGAGGAACCCCACCACGGCGTCGTCGGCCAGGATCTTCTGTGCTTCGCCGAGCAGCGTGTTGCGCTTGGCGTCGTCGGAGGTGAGGTTCAGCTCGGCGATGATCTTGTCGAAGGCGGGGTTGTCGTAGTTGAAGTAGTAGTCCTTGCGCGAGTAGATATCGATGTCGTTGGGCTCGGTGTGGGAGACGATGGTCAGGTCGTAATCCTTCTTGGTGAACACCTGATCCAGCCACTGCGCCCATTCGACTGGAATGATTTCCAGGTCGATGCCGACATCGCGCAGCTGCGAGGCGATGATCTCGCCGCCAAGCCGTGCATAGGAAGGCGGCGGCAGCTTCAGCGTCGCCTTAATGCCGTTTTCGAAGCCGGCTTGCTTCAGCAGCTCCTTGGCCTTGTCGACATTGTGCGGGTACAGGCCGGTGAGGTCGACATAGGCCTTGCTGGCGGGCGACATGTGCGAGCCGATCGGCACGCCGAGGCCGGCCGAGGCGCCGTCGATGATCGCCTTGCGGTCGAGCGCGAAGGCAATTGCCTGCCGCACCTCGAGCTTGTCGAAAGGCGGCTTCTTGTTGTTGATCGCCAGAATGGTCTCGCCCTCAGTCGAGCCGATCACCACCTTGAAGCGCGGATCGTCCTTGACCTGCGCGACGCTGTCGGGATCGAAGAAAGGGAAAGCCTGGATGTCGCCGGAGAGCAGCGCCGGCACGGCGGCGGCGGCGTCGGGAACGATGCGGAACTCGGCCTTGTCGAGGAACACCGGGGCGCCCCAGTAAGTGTCCGATTTCACCAGCGTGATCGACGAGCCCTTGGCCCAGCTCTGGAATTTGAACGGGCCGGTGCCGATGGGCTTTTCCTTGTTGGTGTCGGCGCTCTCGGGCGCCACGATCACCGCGTCGCCCCAGCCCAGATTGTAGAGGAACGACCCCTGCGGGTTCTTCAGCGTCACCTTGACCGTCGTCGGATCGACGACTTCGACCGTATCGATGGAGGCGAACAGGGCTTTTTGCGCGTTGACCGAATTGTCGGCGCGGGCGCGGTCGAGCGAGAACTTCACGTCGCCGGCGTCGAAATCGCTGCCGTCATGGAATTTGACGCCGGTGTGCAGCTTGAAGGTGTAGACCTTGCCATCGTCGGAAATGGCCCAGCTCTCGGCAAGGTCGGGCAGCACTTCGCCATTCGGACCGATGCGGGTCAGGCCCTCGAAGACGTTGGCGTAGAGCACTTCGTCGATCGCCGCGGCAGCACCGGCGGTCGGATCGAGATGTGGCGGCTCGAGCGTAATGCCGATCACCAGGTCGGTGCGTGCGGCAAATGCCTGACTGCCGGCCAGTGCCAGCACCGCGGCGGCAAGAATGGTTTTCCACAATTTCATCGTGCAACTCCCAAATGCTCGAACCCTGGTGCGATAGAAGCGTGATTTCGAGGTGGAGTAAATTGCGTTTCGTGCTCCGCAGCGGCGCGGGGAGGAATGTTTTTTCAGCGAAGTCGATGGTTCAGTCCGCGGCCGTGCCCCTAAGCAGCACATTCAGCCCGATCGCCATCACCTTGGCCGACTCCACCATATCAGAGATACCGACCCATTCGTCGGGCCGGTGGGCGAGGTCCAAAATGCCCGGGCCATAGGCGATGCAATCATAGATGTGGCCGATGCGGGCGATGTGCTTCTGGTCGTAAGTGCCTGGTGAAATGACATAATCCGGCTCACGGTCGAAGATCGCCATGATGCCTTGCGCCACCGCCTTGACCACCGGCGCGTCGCGCTGGGTCATCAGCGGCAGCACCTCCATCAGGTCGCGAATCTCGTAGTCGAACTTTTTGCGCTCGCGCTTCAGCCGGTCGAGGATATCGGTCACCTCGCTCTTGACCGTGGCAAGGTCCTCCTCGAGCAGGAAGCGGCGGTCGATGGTCAGCCGGCAGGCGTCGGGCACGTTGGGTGAGGGCAGGCCGGGGCGGAAATCCTCGGTCTGGCCGCCATGGATCGAGTTGATGTTCATGGTCGAGCGCTTTGCGCCTTGGGGCACGACAGGCATGCGCGTCACCTTGCGGTCGAGCGCCGGAAACAGTTCATCCTCGAAGGCCTGCAGCACGGCGCCCATGTGGCGCACCGCATTGTCGCCGAGGAACGGCATCGAGCCATGCGCGATCTCGCCCTTGGTCTCGATCTCCGCCCACCAGACGCCGCGATGGCCAAGACAGATGCGGTCCTTGTTCAGCGGCTCCGGGATGATGACGTGGTCGACCTTGGGTTTCGAGAAATAGCCAAGCTTCGCCAGATGGGCGACGCCGCCGAAGCCGCCGGACTCCTCATCGACCGTGCCCGAAATTTCGATGGCGCCGGGAAAGTCGGGGAATACCTCCATGAAGGCTTCCGCCGCGATGATCGAGGCGGCCATGCCCCCTTTCATGTCGCAGGCGCCGCGGCCGTAGACCTTGCCGTCCTTCACCACCCCGGCAAAGGGATCGACGCTCCAGCCTTCGCCGGCTTCGACCACATCGATGTGCGAGTTGAAATGGACACAGGCTCCAGGCGAGCGGCCGTCGAAGCGGGCGACGACATTGACGCGGGGATAGCGGTCGGTGTCGCCGGGCGTGCCTTCGGCGCGGATGAATTCGGTTTCGAAGCCAAGCCTGCCTAGGCGCGCACCGATATATTCGGCGCAGGGGCGATAGGCTTCGCCAGGCGGGTTGATGGTCGGGAAGCGGATCAGGTCGGCGGTCAGTGCGACCAGGTCATCAACACGGGCGTCTATCGCTTTGAAGAGTCGTTTGTTCATTCCCGGATTTGAGCAGGCAAGGGGGTGGTTTTGCAAGCATCGCGCCACTGGCGCCGAAACTTCGTGTCGCAGCGGCAACTATGGCGGAAAATCGTTCAAATTCGCTGCTTTAGATTGGCGAATTTATCAAGGAGTGTGTGTTAGATCACTCACCTGTCGTTAAAAAGATGAAAAACCGCGTGATGACAGGGCAGGCAAGGGGCATCAAAGGGGTTTGATCTCATGACTAAAATCGTTCTCATGGCAGCTGCTTTTGCTGCGATGCTGTTCGGCACGTCCATCGAAAGCAGGGCTGCCTCGCTGGTGGCCAGCATCGACGTCTCGTCGCAGACCATGACCGTCAGCCAATACGGCCAGGTGCTTTATCGCTGGAGCGTGTCGACCGCGCGCAGCGGCTATTTCACGCCGCGCGGCACCTATCGGCCGCAACGCACGGCGCGGATGTGGTATTCGAAAAAATACCACATGTCGCCAATGCCTTACTCGGTGTTCTTCCATGGCGGCTACGCCATCCACGGCACCGGCGCGGTCAGGCAGCTAGGGCGTCCGGCATCGCATGGCTGCGTGCGGCTGCACACCGCCAATGCCGCGATGTTCTATGCGATGGTGCGCGAAGTCGGCTTCGGCAATACGCGGATCGTTGTGACGAACTGAGGCTTTCGACGACTTAAGATTGACGCTGCCCCTGGCCGGTGGCGTTGGCCTGTCCGCGCCGGCGGCGACGCCGGCCTGAGATTTCCCACCTTTTGTGGAACCACATCCACTGTCCCGGATCCTCGCGCACCCAGCGCTCGACCACGTCGGCGAGCAGTTGGGTGGTGGCCGCGACATCGACGCTGCCGCTTTCATTGCGCGGCAAGGTCAGCTTGTCCTCGATCTCGAGGCGGAAGCGGTTGCCAGGCAGCCGCACACATCGCGCCGGATAGACGTCGCAATCATAGTGACGGGCGAGCATGCCCAGAACCGGATTGCTCTGGCATGGGCGGTTAAAGAAGATTGTCTCCAGTCCGCTGGAGAATTTCTGGTCGACCAGCACGCCGATATTGCCGCCTTTCTCCAGAATCGACGCCAGCGCGAAGGAGGCGCCGGTCGAAGACGGCAGCAAGGCGCCCATGCTCGAACGCCGCGTCGAATGGATATAATCGGCGAGGTAAGGATTGTTCGGCGGACGAAACAGCGCCGTGATCTTCATGCCGAACGTCGCGGCAGCCACCGGCAGCAGTTCGAAATTGCCGAGATGGCCGGTGAACAGGATATGCGGCTTGTCCTCGCCAGCTATCTGATGGAAATGATCGGCGCCGCCAACTTCGACGCGGCCGGGCGTCGCTGCGTTCGGATCATAGTCGAAGAGCGCATCGAGAAAGATGTATTCGGCGGCGAGCCGGGCCATGTTGCCCCACATGTCGGAGGCGATGGCCTCGATCTCGGCATCGCTCTTTTCGGGATAGGCAAGGCGCAGATTGTTGACGGCGACGCGGTGGCGCCCGACACGGGGGCCGATGCGGCGGGCCGCGCGGTCGGCGAAATTGAGCGCCTTGTCGGCGGGCAAGAGGCGCAGCAGCGAGATGATCGTCATCGCCGCGCGCGCCACCAGCCAGTGCTCCATCTGGCGCAGTCTTCGGCCATAGCGGAACATGAAGTCCCGGCGGGCTTTCTTGAACACCTTGCCGGCCATTGTCCTAGGAAACGCGCAGGATGATCTTGCCGAACACGTCGCGGCCTTCCATGCGCTTCAACGCGGCGTCGATGCCGTCGAAGCCGACCTCGGTGTCGATAACAGGTGCTACCTGTCCCGCCGCCATCTTCTGCATGGCGTTGGCCATGTTCTCCATGCGGCAGCCGAAGGACCCGAGCAGCTTCAGCTGCTGCTGGAACAGCTGCATCAGATTGATCTGGGTCGACACGCCGGAGGTCGAGCCGCAGGTAACGAGGCGGCCGCCGCGCTTGAGGCACAGCATCGAGGCGGCAAAGGTGTCGGCGCCGACATGTTCGAACACGACATCGACGCCCTTCTTCCTGGTAAGCTTGCGCACGACGCCTTCGAAACGGTCGTCGCGGTAGTTGATGATATGGTCGGCGCCGAGCGCCTTGGCCTTGTCGATCTTGTCGTTGGAGCCGACCGTGGTGATGATGGAGCAACCCATGCGCTTGGCCAGCTGGATCGCCGCCGAGCCGATGCCGGAGCCCCCGGCATGGATGAGGATGGTTTCGCCGGGCTGCAGCTTGGCATTGTCGAACAGCATGTGCTCGACGGTGCCGAAGGTGACGGGGGCGACGGCAGCGCCGACATCGGTCACGCCTGGAGGGGCCGGGACCAGCAGGCGCGCCGGCAGGTTGATCTTCTCCTGCGCAAAGCCGTCGAGATGGAAGCCGTGGACGCCCGAGACATGTTCGCAGAGATTGTCACGGCCTTCGCGGCAGGCGCGGCAAAGGCCGCAGGTGCGCGCGCCGTAGATCGACACCAATTGTCCGGGCAGCAGGCTGGAGACGCCGGGGCCGACAGCTTCGACCTCGCCGGAGGCTTCGGCGCCGACGACCAGCGGCAGCTTACGCTTGGCGAAGGCCATGCCACGCCAGCCCCAGACGTCGATATGGTTCAGCGCCACCGCCTTGATGCGCAGCGTGACTTCGCCCAATGTGGGGGGCGGCGGGGGCGGCAGGTCCACCGTTTCAAGACGGCGGTCCTCGATAAGTTGCAGTGCGCGCATGGAGCCTGTCAGTTCAGTCTGGCTGAAAAAAGTCGCTTAGACCGGTTCCCGCGCCATGACAAGGCAAGTGTTCTGGCCGCCGAAGCCGAACGAGTTCGACAGCACCGTGCCGACTTCGGCATTGCGCTTCTTGTTGGGCACCACGTCGAGCACGATTGCCGGGTCGGGATTGTCGTAGTTGATGGTCGGCGGAATGACGCTTTCGCGCATGGTCATCAGCGAAAACGCCGCTTCGACGGCGCCGGCCGCCGACAGCGTGTGGCCGATCATCGACTTGTTGGACGAGACCGGCATCGAGCCGATGCGATCGCCGAACACGGTCGACAGCGACAGATGCTCCATCTTGTCGTTTTCCGGCGTCGAGGTGCCGTGAGCGTTGACGTAGTCGATCTCGTCCTTGCTCAGGCCGGCATCCGCAAGGGCGGCGCGGACTGCTGCGATCGCCGGCGAACCGTCGGGCTTGGAACGGGTGCGATGGAAATCATCGGCCTTTTCACCGCAGCCGCGCAGGATGCCGAGAACGCTGGCGCCCCGGGCAAGGGCTGCCTCAAGCGATTCCAGCACCAGAGCGCCGGAGCCTTCCGCCAGCACAAAGCCGTCGCGGTCCTTGGAGAAGGGTTTTGACGCCTTTTCAGGGATGTCATTGTGGGTCGACAGCGCCGAGAGCAGCGAAAAGCGGATCAGCGCCTCGGCGGTTGCCGAACCGTCGGCGCCGATCGACAGCGCCCGGTCGCATTCGCCGCGGCGGATCGCTTCGACGCCGAGCTGGATGGCGGTGGCGCCCGAAGCGCAGGCCGTCGACAGCGTGATCGGCAGGCCGCGCGTGCCAAAGCGGTCGGCCAGCCGGTCGGCGATCGCGCCGAACTGCGTGCTTGCGAACGTATCTGTTTCCTTCAGCCCGCGCGCCACCCTGAGCAGCCTTTCGGCGCCGGCGCCTTTGCCGTCGGAATTGTAGAGCGCGAAGCGATCCTGCCAGTCGAGTTCGACCGGCGGCGAGGCGAGGAACAGAGGCCCGCCAAAATCAGAGGAATCGAGGCCGGATTCGGCCACCGCCTCATTCGCGGCGGTTTCGGCCAGTTCGTAGGTCAGCAGGCTGGCGCCTTTCGAGCTTGAGTCGAGGAAATCGACCATGCCGGAGATGCGGGTGTTGAGGTGGTCGACGGGAAAGCGGGTGATCGGGTGGATGCCCGATTTGCCGGAGGTCAGTGCCGCCCAGTTATCGGCCTTGCCGATGCCGAGCGACGTTACCACGCCGATGCCGGTGACGGCGACGATCGGCCTGCCCATGTGATCTCTGAGATTGGCCATCCGGAACCTCTTAACTTTGCAGCATGATCGCGCAGCGCTGCTTCAAGCAGCAGCGTTGACCAGAGCCATGCCCTCGAATTGGTGATAGCCGATCGCCGTTGCGATCACGGTTTCGGGAATGCCTTCGAACGGCTTCTCGGCCGCGGCGTCGAAAACGGGGTAGGCGGCCTTGCGGTCGACGGCCAGGGCGGCGAGGGCGACCGCGAATGGAAACTGCGCTTCCTTCATATGCCCGGTCAGCGTCGCGAAGCCGCGCGCCGATATCGCCGGATTGGCATCCAGCGCTGCCTTTTCGGCTGACGTTGCGGTATGCGCCCCGGATGCGCCCGACAGGGCCAGCAACTTGCCGTTCGGGAGAGCCGCCTGTTTGAGCAATGCCGCGATCTCGGCGTCAAGCTCGCCGCGCGAGCGCCGGGCGCGGCCTGAGATGACCGGTCCGAGCTCGGCATAGATTTTCCGCCCACGGCTTTGCGCGTGTTCGCGCTGCTCCAGCACCAGGAAGGCGCCACCGGAGCCGGAGACCAGGCCGCCGCCCTCGGCGCCCTGTCTCTGCCAGACCGGCTTCCATGGGCCGCGATGCAGATAACCGGCCAGCTCATAGCCGAGCAGCATGTCGGAATGTTCGGTCTGGAAGGCGCCGCCGACCAGTATGTGCGTCGACTGTCCGGAGCGGATGCGCGCGGCGGCGGTCTCGACGGCGGCGACGCCAGCACCTTCCTCGCCCATGAAGGTCCTCGACGACCCCGTCACCTTGTGGACGATGGAGATGTTGCCGGCGAGCAAATTGGAGAGCTGGGCCAGGAAAAGCGTCGGCCGCAATTCGGTGGTCAGTTTCTCGTTGAGCAGCACGTCGCGGTCGTTGCGGCTCTCGGACGCGGCGAGGATGGCGGCATCGACCGCCTCGTCCCGCTCGCCGCCGCCGGCGGCCACCACCATGTCCATCGTCGTGCAGAGATCGTCATTGCCCTTGATGCCGGCGTCGTCCAGCGCCATGCCGGCGGCATAGGTGCCCAGCCTCTGCCAGGTTTCCATCTGCCGCTGGTCGCCGCGCTTGGCGATCTGCAGGTTCCAGTCGATCTCCGGCAGGGGATGCACGGTGTAGGGCGCAAAGCGCGCGGATTCGAGCACCGGCTGCAGGCCCGGCTGCGCCAGCTTCTGCCAGTGGGTATCCGGACCCTCTCCCAGCGAGGAGACAAGGCCGATACCGGTGATGACGACGTCGCGAGGGCTGCTCATGAGCGGCTTTGTGGGTCAGGCGGCGCAGCCCGTCAAGGCCGCGCGCCAGCCGATATCAGGCGGTCTTGGCGGCGACCAGCGCGTCGATCTTGGCGCACAGGTTCTTCATGACGAAGTAATCGTCGGTCGAAGCCTTGCCGTCATTGACTTCCTGGGTCCACTTTTCCAGCGGCACCTTGATGCCGAATTCCTTGTCGATGGCAAAGACGATATCGAGGAAATCGAGACTGTCGATGCCGAGATCGTCGATCGTGTGGCTCTCGGGAGTGATGGTGTCGATATCGATCTCGCTGGTGTCGGCAATGATCTTGGCGACTTTGTCGAACGTGGTGGACAAGGGCTCTTCCTTCGGTTGCGGGCGGAATCTGTCCGCATCTGGTTTGGGCGCTGTCTAATCGGTTTTTCCCGGCAGGAAAAGGCCTGATGCGCGGGGCGCAGATGGGATGGCCCTCCCGTGAAGACAAGAAGGGCCGCCCGACAAGCCGGCGGCCCTTCCAGTTGACGTTACGTCAGCTCAGTTTTCACGGAGCTTGACCACTGGCTCTCTCAGAACGTGACGCGGCCGAGCACGCGCAAGCCATCGCCCTGCGGCTCGACCACCACCGCTTCGCCCTCGCGCGGCGAGACGCCGGTCAGCGCGACGATGTTTTCGAGATGCGTGACCATGACCAGATTGTCGGAACCGGTGTAGGCGCGGATTTCCTTCATCACCGCGTCGAGCTGCGCGGCCTTCTCGGTCGGATCGCTCCTCAGGAGGTCTAGCGGCGCAAAGAGCTCCGGCTCCGCTTCGAAGGCGATGCGGGCGGTGTCAAGGCAGCGGCAATAGCGGCTGGACAGCACCCGCTCGATGGGGGCGGCGCGGGCGCCGAACAAGGCGCCGATCTTGCTCGCCTGCTGCTTGCCGCGCGCCGATAGGTTGACCTGGGTGGCGCAGTTGTCGATGACGAAATTGGCGGGGTCGGTGGTGCCGGTGACCAGTGCGTGGCGAAGCAGCACGACATGGCCGCCGTCACGCAGCAGCGCCCAGCCGGCGTCGGTCGCGTGGGCGACGGCGGGAACAGCAAGCAGGAACAGCGCCAGCACAAATCGAATCATCGAAACCTTTCCGGGAGCCGGATGCCGCTCCGGTCATTCTGATATAGGGATCGGAAAGCCGGCACAAAGACAAGCGAAAGGCGAACCCTCGGTTCGCTTCACATTTTCGCCATTTGCTTCTTCGCCAGCTCGATCTTCTGATCGGTGAGCGGGATAGGGATCGTGTAGCCGGCTTCGGTGAAGCCCTGCTTGGCGTTCTCGAAGAATTCGATCGCCTTGAGATATTCCGGCTTGCCCGCGCCATAGCTGGCGCGGTTCCAGTGGACGTCGCCGATATTGTTCTGCTCGAAGGCCCACTGCAGCGGCTGACTTTCGCGCGTAAACACCTTCAGCGCCGCCGTGAACGCCGCTTCGGCGTCGTTGAGATATTTGTCGGTCCGCTGGAGATTGCCGAGGTTGAGCAGGCTCATACCGATGCCATTTTGAGCGTTGGCCCAGTCGACCGGCGCGGCCTCGATGGTGAGTATTTCGAGCGCGGCTCGCCGCGCCGCAATCGAATCCTGCAGGGTCTTGGCATCGCCATTGCTCATGCTCAACCAGTGCAGCGTCGAGCCCAGGCCGGCCTGGGCCATTGCCCATTGCCGCGGGTTCGTCTCGCGCTTGTACTCGCGCAACGCATTGCCGTAGGCGTCGACCGCCTCGCTGTAATGCTCGGGCTTGTCGGTGACGCCGCCGAGAAGCTGCAGCGTGTTGCCGAGATTGTAGTAGCTCATCGCCCAGTCCTGCGGGAACTTCCGCCTGACATAGACCTGCCGTGCCGCCTGGAAGGCTGCCGCCGACTGTTCCAGCTTGGCCGCATCACGCGTGCGCTGGCCCAGCGTCTGATAGATCGAGCCGAGATTGTTCTGGGCTGACGCCCAGTCCATCGGGAAGCGCTTGCGGGTAAACACCGTCAGAGCGTCGTCATAGGCAGCAGCAGCTTCTTCGAGCGTAGCCGTGCCCATATCGAAGCGGGCGATACCGCTCAGCGCATTGCCCAGGTTGAGGCGGCTGGTCGCCCAGGACACCGGGAAAGTTTCGCGGGTTCGCACTTCCAGCGCGGCGCGAAACGCGTCGGCCGCCTCGTTGATCTTCGCCTTGTCGTTGAGCTGGATGCCAAGCGTTACAAGCGTGTTGCCGAGATTGTTCTCGACCATCGCCCATTCCACGGGTGCTTTCTCGCGTGTGTATTCCTCAAGCGCCAGCCGGTAGGCTGCTTCGGCCTGGGTGAGATGCTCGCCGGCAGGCTCACGCTCGGAGAGTGCATAGAGCGCGAGGCCTAGATTGTTCTGCGAACCGGCCCAGTCCAACGGCAGCTTGTCGCGCGGACGCTTCTCAAGGGTGGCGCGCGTCGCCGCCACCGCTTCATTGAGACGCTTCGGGTCGCTCTCGCGTTCGCCGATCTTCAGAAGCACGTTGGCCAGGTTGTTCTGCGCCGCGGCCCAGTTGCGGTCGTCCTTCTCGCGCTCGAACACCACCAGCGAATCGCGGAAAATCACCGCTGCTTCTTCGAGATGCGCAGTCTCGGTTTCGCGCTCTCCAATGGTCTGCAGCACCACCGCCATGTTGTTGCGGGTGATTGCCCAGTCGCGATTCTGTTCGCCGTTGGGGATGAAGTTCAAGATGGTGCGATAGGCCTCGATGGAGTGCTGCAGCGCATCGAGGTCGCCGGTGGCGTAGCCATGAGCGTTCAACGCCTCGGCCTCCTGGTTCTTGTAGTTCCAGCGCAGCTTTTCGTCCCACTTCTCGACCAGCGAATACGCCTTGGCATAGTCGTTGGCGGCGGATTTGTAGTCGAAGACCAGCGCGGCGGCGTCGGCGCGTTTGGCATAGATGGCGGCGTCGGCGATGCGCTTTTGCCGGAGCAGGTCCTCGGCGTCGTCGACCGCACCGCTGTTTTCCTCGATCCGGCCGACCGCGTCGTCGAGGAATTTGCGCGCCGTCACCATGGCGCCCTGGCCTATGGCCTTGTCGGCGGATGCGACCAGGCGACTGATCTCGGGATCGTCGGTGCGTAATGCGGCGCGCTCGGCCATCATCTTCTTCAGACGCTCAGCCTGGCTGTCCAGCACCTTCTGCAGGTCGTTGGGATCCTCCGGGATCTTTTCCGTGCCGAGCGCCTTGAGCACGCCGTAGAGCGCGTCAAGGGGCACGCCGTCCTGGAGAGAAGCCAACTCCACCTGAGCCCGTTTGGGATCGGGCAGGTCGGAAATGGTCAGCAGCAATTGCCGCCGCTCACCGGTGATCAGCCCGTCGTCGCCGGTCGGTTCCGGCGGCGCGACGCCGAAATAGAGCAGGCGACGCAGGCTCTCGCTGACCCAGGGGCGCTGCTTTGCCTTGGTGTCGAGATAGACCTCCTCGGTGACCATGCGCATGACCGAGCCGAACTCGGTGCCTTTCATCGCCGTGAGGTGGCGCAGCAGGGCGGCGGCGTAGGGGCTGTTTTCGCCGGCGGCGCCATCGAGCGCCGGTCGGCCCGGCTCGGCGGCGAAGCCGACCACGGTTCCCAGGCTGGCATCATCCACTGAGGCACTGGCAAGCGCCTTGGCGCCGCGCACCGGTTCCAGCCCGCCGGCGCCGACAGGCTCGGCGGAAGCCGTCGGCCCGCGTCGCACGACCGCGTCCGGCGGAAACGGGTTGGTGCGGCAGGCGTCAAGCAGCACGATCGTCACCGGCACGGTCTTTTTCAGCTCGTCCATGACGGCTGAAATCGGCACCAGCGCCTCACCGGCATTTTTCAGCGACGAGACGTCGGCGTCGACCGGCACCAGATAGTTCTCGCCGCCCGCCTCGATGCCGTGACCGGAATAATAGATGAAGGCGACGTCGGCGCCGTCGGCATCCNGTCGGCATCCTCGACAAACCGATCGAGATCGCGCTTCAGCTTGGCGGCATCGCGATCGGTGACGTTGCGGGCGTCGAAGCCGAGATCGGTCAGCATCTTGGCCATGTCGCGGGCGTCGTTGGCCGGGTTGGCAAGGGCTGCGATGTGTTCGTATTTCGACTGGCCGATGATCAGCGCAACGCCCTTGAGGCTTTTGGTCTCGGCGGCCTGAGCCACAGATACGGCAAGGCAAAGCAGCATAGCGACGAAACCCGCCAGCCACCCCTGTCTGAAATGACGCTGTTTCGGCGTCGCACCCATTCGCTGTCTATCCGCCCTGATGATCCCAAGCCTGTATAGCGCTGCCACCCGACCATGATCAAATTCAGGCGCCGGGCGGATCGAGGAGCGGTTTCTGAAGATCATGGCGATTGCGCTGGAATCCGGGCTCGCCTATCCCTGAAAAATGTCTCCGCTCACCGAAACCGTTCTTTTCGTCTTCAGCCTCGTCGCGCTCGGCTATGTCACCGGGCTCACCGGCTATCTGAAACCGGCCAGCGGGGACGGCATCTCCGAATTCGCCATCAACGTCGCGATGCCGCTGCTGCTGTTTCGGACGATGGTGAATTCCGATTTCCACGGCGTGGCGCCCTGGTCGCTGTGGGGTGCTTATTTCGCGGCGGTTGCAATGACATGGGCCGCCGGCCATCTGGTTACGACACGGATCTTTGGGCGGGACGCGCGCACCGGCATCGTCGGTGGAGTGTCGTCATCCTTCTCGAATGTGGTGTTGCTGGGCATTCCCTTCGTTCTCGGCGTATTCGGGTCCAGCGGATTCGAAGTGCTGTCGCTGCTCGTTTCCGTGCATCTGCCGACCATGATGATGGCTTCGATCATCATGTTCGAGATATTTGGCCGCGGCGGCAGCGAGCCCGTACACCCGCTGCGCATCATCCAGAGCTTTCTGAGAAGACTGTTCACCAATCCGTTGATCATCGGCATCCTGGCCGGGCTGGCATGGCGCCTCACCGGCGCGCCGCTGCCGAACCTTGCCATGCGACTGGCCGATGCGCTGGCTAACACCGCCGGGCCGGTGGCGCTGTTCGCCATGGGGCTCAGCCTGCGCCGTTTCGGCATTTCCGGTAACATCCGACCGGCGCTGGCGCTGTCGACGCTGAAACTGTTCCTGATGCCGGCGCTGGTGCTCGGCCTGGTCTGGCTGTTTGGCCTGCCACCCTTGACGGCCAAGGTGGCGGTCGTGGTGGCGGCGCTGCCGTCCGGCATCAATTCCTATCTCATCGCCGTGCAGTTCAACACCGGCCAGGCGCTGGCGTCGAACCAGATGACCATCGCCACGGCAAGCGCGGTTGTTACAACCGCCTTTTGGCTGACGGTGGTGGTGCATGTCTTTGGGTAGGCTTGGTCTTCTGTAAGGCTGGTCTTTGGCAAGGCTGGTCTTTGGCAAGGCTGCGGCCCAAACTAATTTACATGTGAATTTTCTCTGGCGTTGGGCTGGCCCAAAGCCTATATGCCATCTTGCAATTGCTTGCCGGGCTTGCCCTAGGTAAAGAGCAGTGGCTTCAGCGTGTCGGCTCCGCCGCCATTGTGCACGCTCGTTCAAGAGATCCAGGAAACCGGCCCGTCAGTGCGCCGAACGGAGGCTAGACCATGCTGCAGAAAACCAGCCATTTCATGCGCCAGGCCAATCTCATCAATGGCGAATGGGTGCAGGCCGACAGCGGCCAGACGGTCGACGTCAACAACCCGGCCTCCGGTCTCAAGATCGGCACCGTGCCGAAGTCGGGCAAGGCGGAAACCCGCCGCGCCATCGAAGCCGCAAGCGAAGCCTTCAAGACCTGGCGCAAGACGACCGCGCTGGAGCGCTCGAAGCTTCTGCGCAAGCTGCATGACGCGATGATGGACAATCAGGATGTGCTGGCCGAACTGCTCACCATCGAGCAGGGCAAGTCGCTCGCCGAATCCAAGGGCGAGATCGGTTCGGCTGCCGCCTACATCATGTGGTTTGCCGAGGAAGGCCGCCGCACCTATGGCGATGTCGTGCCATCGCCATGGGGCGATCGCCGCATCCTGGTGACCAAGGAGCCGGTCGGCGTCATTGCCGCCATCACGCCGTGGAATTTCCCCTCCTCGATGCTTGCCCGCAAGCTTGGCCCCGCGCTTGCCGCCGGCTGCACCGCCGTGGTCAAGCCGGCCTCGCAGACGCCGTATTCCGGCCTTGCATGGGGCGCGCTCGCCGAGGAAGTCGGCTTCCCCAAGGGCGTCATCAACATCCTGACGGGTGCTGCCGGCGAAATCGGCGACGAGATCTGCGCCAATCCGCTGGTGTCGAAGATCACCTTCACCGGCTCGACCGAGATCGGCAAGCTGCTGATTCAGAAGTCGTCCGTCACCGTCAAGAAGGTCTCGATGGAACTCGGCGGCAATGCGCCGTTCCTGGTCTTCGACGATGCCGACCTCGATCGCGCCGTCGCCGGCGCCATCACCGCCAAATACCGCAATTCAGGCCAGACCTGCGTGTGCACCAACCGCTTCCTGGTGCAGGCCGGCATCTACGACAAGTTTGTCGAGAGGCTGGCCACCGCGAGCAATGCGCTGAAGGTTGGCTCGGGCCTGGAAGAGGGCGTGCAGCAGGGACCGCTGATCGACGTGAAGGCGGTCGAGAAGGTAGAGGAATTCATCGCCGACGCCACGTCGAAGGGCGGCAAGGTCGTTGCCGGCGGCAAGCGCCACGCGCTTGGCGGCTCATTCTTCCAGCCGACCGTCATCGCCGATGCGAAGCCTGACATGCGCTTCATGAAGGAAGAGATTTTTGGCCCGATCGCCCCGGTGTTCAAGTTCGAGACCGAGGAGGAAGCCATTGCACTCGCCAACGACACCGAGTTCGGCCTGGCCGCCTATTTCTACACCGGCGATCTCGGCCGCGCCTTCCGGGTCATGGAAGGCCTGAAATACGGCATGGTCGGCGTCAATGAAGGCCTGATCACCACGCCGGAAGCGCCGTTCGGCGGCCTCAAGGAATCGGGCCTCGGCAAGGAAGGCGGACATCAGGGCATCGAGGACTATCTCGACACCAAATATGTCTGCATCGGGGGTCTCGGCCTCTAAATCATTGACGGGCAGGGCAGGCCGCGGGCCGGCCCTTGCCAGACGACATTCAGCCGGACTGGAGCGGTTCAGCGTTTCACGGAAACGCCGAACCGCTCCAGTTCTTTGTTTTTTGCAATTCCGGACGGAAAACCGTTTCACACTTTTCCTGGAATTGCTCTAAGTCGATAGATCGACGAATTAGCATTTGGACGTAGCGATGAAGGACGGCGAAGTCTTCGGCACGACGCAGGCAGGCGAACCCGTTCGCCGTTTCACCATCCGGGGCGGCGGCATCAGCGCCAACATCATCGGGCTCGGCGCAATCATCCAGGATCTGCGCCTCGCCGGCCACGATGCGCCGCTGGTGCTGGGCTACGACCGCTTCGAGCCTTACGAGACCGACCGGGCCTTCTTCGGCGCGGTCGTCGGCCGTTACGCCAACCGCATCCGCGACGGCCGCTTCACCATTGCCGGCCAGCGCTACCAGACCGAGCGCAATTTCCTCGGCAAGCACACGCTGCATGGCGGTTCGGAGGGCTTCTTCCACCGGCCGTGGACGGTTTCGCTGCATGGCCGGGATTTCGTCACCCTGACCCTGCACGATCCCGAGGGCACGATGGGCTTTCCCGGCGCGCTCGACGTCACCTGCACCTACCGGCTGAAGATTCCCGGCACGCTCTCGATGGAGCTGACCGCCACCTGCGAGGAGCCGACGCTGTGCAATCTGGCGCAGCATTCCTATTTCAATCTCGACGATGGCGGCACCGGTGACATTCTCGACCACCGGCTGATGCTGAATGCCGGCGCCTATACGCCGGTCGATGGCGAGATGATCCCGACCGGCGTCGTCAAACCTGTCGACGGCACGCCCTTCGACTTCCGCCAGGCGCGGCCGCTGCGGATGGAAACGGAAGGCGAGCAGCTTCCCTACGACGTCAATTTCTGCCTGGCGTCAGCCCGGGGCCCGCTTCACCAGGTGGCGTGGGCGCAAGGCGCCAATTCCGGCGTCGAGATGGAAGTCTGGACCACCGAGCCGGGCCTGCAGCTTTACACCGGCCAGTATGTCGCGCCGACCTCGGGCGGCCTGGACGGACGGCGCTACAAGGCGTTTTCCGGCTTTTGCCTGGAAGCGCAGACCTGGCCCGACGCGCCGAACCGGCCCTATTTCCCGCAGGCCACGCTGTGGCCGGGCCAGATCTATCATCAGGTGACGGAATATCGTTTCAGGCTTCCCTAAGGTCTTAGCCCTCGAAAGCGGTTCTTAGAACCTCGAACGGCGCCAGCGCGCCTCGCACCTGCACGACAGCGGCGGCGACGCGATGCGCGCGCTGCACGGCATCCGCCGGGGCATGGCCGGCAAGCCGGGCGGCGAGATAGCCGCCATTGAAGGAATCGCCGGCGCCGGTGGTGTCGACCGGGGTGGCGACATGCTGGGCCGGAACCGGCTGCAGGGCTCCGCCAGTGGCGATCAGCGCGGGTTCCTCGCCATTCTTGACGACGACTTCGCCGACCAGTTTTCCGAACCGCTCGGCGGTCGCTTGCGATGCCGTGTCGCCAAACAGCATCTGCTCGTCGGGAAAGGTCGGCAGCGCGATGTCGGCGACGGCAAGCGCGTCGAGGATCGCGGCTTGCGCCTCCTCGCGGCTCTGCCACAGGCGCGGCCGGTAGTTGGGGTCGAAGGCGACGAGCGAACCGGCGGCCCGCGCCTTGGCCACTTCTGCCAGCAACGTCTTGCGCGCGGCGGCATCCAGAATTGCCAAAGTGATTCCGGAAAAATACACAAGCGCCTGGTTTTCAAGGCTTTTTGCCAAGGCGGCCGGGTCCGAGGCAAGCCGCCTGGCCGCCGCGTCGCTGCGCCAATAGGTGAAGGCGCGTTCGGCGCCGGTCAAGGTGATGGCGTAGAGGCCGGGCCGCGCGCCTGGGATGACCGGGCTGGCGCCGATGCCGATGCCGTTTTCGGCGAAGAACGAAATCTGGCCCTGCGAGAAGGGATCGTCGCCAAAGGCCGAGACATAGGTCGCCGGCCGCTTGCCGCTCAGCGCATGCAGCGCCCACAGCGTGTTGAACGTGTCGCCGGCAAAGCCCATGCGCCAGTTCGGCCCGGCCTGGCCGGACAGTTCGAGCATGCATTCACCGATCGAAGCGACGCCGTCTGCTGCCATGTATCTGTCTCCGGATCAGTTCGCTGCTGTAGCTTTTTGCGGCCGGCAGCGCCATGCTTGGCGGCGGCGGTTTTTTGCGCCAGAAGCGTTTTCCCACAGAAGCGGCGGGACGCGAATTGCTTCCCGAGACGTTATGCCCAGAAGAGGAACCGGTTTGGCATCGATATGGCGTTATCTTCTTGCGGGCGTTGGTCTGGCCGCCTTGCTGGCTGGCATATTGGCGATCGTCTATCTGACCGCGCCGCAGTCGGCGCCGAGCCCGGATATTTCGCGCTCGAAGAAGACGGCGAACGGCTTGTTTGTCGCCAGCATTCAGCCGGAACGCGGCGTTATCCGGCAAGGCGAACTGCAATCCTGGTTGCTGACCCTGAAGACGGTCAAGGGCGATTCCGTGGAAGGTGCGGCGATCTCGGTGTCCGGCGGCATGCCGCAGCACAATCACGGCTTGCCGACCAGTCCGCAGGCGACCGACTATCTTGGCGAGGGGCGCTACCGGATCGAGGGGCTGAAATTCACCATGAGCGGCGTGTGGCAGTTGCGCTTCGCCATTTCGGCGGCGGCCGGTTCCGACACGGTCGTCTTCAACGTGGTGCTGTGAGCGAATGAGCCGCCTGTTGCGCCTTCTGGCATTGGCGGCGGTCGTGCTCGTTGCCGGCTGCGGCAAACCGGATTTTTCCGATGCCGAGAAGAAGACCATCGCTTCGCTGGCGCTGAACACCTTGCCGGCGCTCAAACCCGACACCACCAACCGCTTCGCCGACGTGCCGGCCGCCGCCGCCCTGGGCTCCACTCTGTTCTTCGACCAGGGCATGAGCCGTGACGGTAACGTATCCTGCTCGACCTGCCACAAGATCGACCGGCAGTTCCAGGATGACCTGCCGCAATCCGTCGGTGTCGGCCGCACCAACAGGCGCTCGATGCCGCTGGCCGGCATCGCCCGCAATCCGTGGTTCTTCTGGGATGGGCGGCGCGACAGCCTGTGGGCGCAGGCGCTGACGCCGCTGGAAAATCCGCTCGAGCAGGCGGGAAACCGCGCCGCCTTCGCCCATTACATCCAGAAGCGCTTAGGTGCGCGCTACGAGCGCATCTTCGGGCCACTGCCGGATCTTTCCGCCGTGCCGGCCAACGCCAGCCCGCTTGGCAACGAGGCCGGGCAGGCGGCCTGGAAGGCGATGACCCCAACTCAGGCTGAGGGCGTCAACCGCGTCTTTTCCAATATCGGCAAGGCGATCGCTGCCTTCGAACGGTCGATCGAACCGGCACAGACACGCTTTGACCGCTTTGCCATCAATCTTGTGTCAGGCGCGAAGCCGAAAGCCGACGATGCCTTTTCGCCGGAGGAGATGCTCGGGCTGAAACTGTTCATCGGCAAGGCCAATTGCGTCACCTGCCATAACGGCCCGCGCTTCACCGACAACGCTTTCCACAACACCGGCGTGCCGCCGGTCAGGGATTTGCCATTGGATCGCGGCCGTTTCGATGCGGTGGCCCAGGTTCAGGCCGACCCATTCAACTGCTTCGGCGCCTTCCGCGATGGCGACGCCGGCGCCTGCGGCGAGCTGCGCTTCATCGTCAAGGCAGCACCCGAACTGATGCGTGCCTACAAGACGCCGTCGCTGCGGGGCGCGGCGACACGGCCGCCCTATATGCATGCCGGACAGTTCTCCACGCTGGAGGAGGTGGTGGCGCACTACGCGAAGGCGGAGGAGGCCGTTGAAGGCACCTCCGAAGTGCACCCGTTGCAACTGTCGGATCGCGAACGCGCGGCGCTGGTGGCGTTCTTGAAGACGCTGTCGGACTGAAGAGTCAGCGATCCTTGACCGTCTCCATCGCCACGAAGGTCGAGGTCTGGGCGACGTGGGGGAGCGCCGAGATGCGCTCACCGAGAACACGGCGATAGGCGGCGATGTCGGTGGTACGGACTTTCAGGAGATAATCGAAGCTCGACGCCATCATGTGGCACTGCTCGATCTCCGGCACGGCCTGCACCGCGCGATTGAAAGCATCGAGCGCGGCCGAGCGTGTGTCCGACAGTTTGACCTGGACGAAGGCGACATGGCCTTCGCCCATGCGCTCGCGATCGATGATCGCCTGATAGCCCTTGATATAGCCGTCCTTCTCCAGGCGCTTCACCCGCGCCTGCACCGGCGTCTTCGACAGGCCGACCTTGCCGGCCAGTCCAGACATGGATAGCCGCCCGTCGCGCGCCAGCGCCGACAGGATGTTTTTGTCGATGCGGTCCAATTGGTCTTCTGTCACCGATATCACAGTCCACCTGATAATAATTTAACCGCAATGATAGACCGATCGGCCTGCCATGTCGATTTCTTTGGACCGGCCGAAAATACGGCTTTGTGCTAGCTTGCGCCATTCGGTCCGGCGACCGCCGGCCCGCTCCCATACGTTTGCTCCGCAGGGACCGCCATGCCGCTCGACACCATCCGCCAGCAGATCCGCGCCAACTACCTGCCCGACGAAGACGCGGCTGTGAAGCGGCTGGCTGCGGCGACAGAACTTTCGGCCGATGACCGCAAAGCCGTCTCGGCCCGTGCCGCGGATCTGGTGCGCGCGGTGCGCGGCTCGTCCGACCCGCGGCTGATGGAGGTTTTTCTCTCGGCCTACGGCCTCTCCACCAAGGAAGGCGTGGCGCTGATGTGCCTGGCCGAGGCACTGCTG
This sequence comes from Mesorhizobium sp. LNJC405B00, assembly GCF_000502615.1. NCBI lineage: Bacteria > Pseudomonadati > Pseudomonadota > Alphaproteobacteria > Hyphomicrobiales > Phyllobacteriaceae > Mesorhizobium > Mesorhizobium sp. LNJC405B00. The sequence continues at coordinate 102,234 of NZ_AYWC01000011.1, forward strand.
CGCGTGCCTGACACCGAGACTATGGACGACCTGATCGCCGACAAGATCGCACCGCATGACTGGTCGGCGCATTCGGGCGGTTCGAGCTCGATCTTCGTCAACGCCTCGACCTGGGCGCTGATGCTGACCGGCCGTGTGCTCGACGAAGGCGAGGGCGGCATTGAAGGCACGCTGCGCTCGATGGTTCGCCGACTGGGCGAACCGGTGATCCGCAAGGCGGTCGCCGCCGCCATGCGCGAAATGGGCGAGCAGTTCGTGCTCGGCCGCACCATTGCGGAAGCCGTCAAGCGCGGCAAGTCGATGATCCAGAAAGGTTATCTCTATTCCTTCGACATGCTGGGCGAGGCGGCCCGCACCGAGGCCGACGCGCTGCGCTACCTCAAGGCCTATGCCGATGCGATCTCCTCGCTCGATTCAGGCTCCAACGGTCCCGATATCCGCCAGAACCACGGCATCTCGGTCAAACTGTCGGCGCTGCATCCGCGCTACGAAGAGGCACAGAAGGAAAAGATGCTGCCGGTGATGGCCGAGCGGCTGCTGTCGCTGGCGCTGGCCGCACGCCATTCGCGCATGGGCCTCAACATCGACGCCGAGGAGGCCGACCGGCTCGACCTGTCGCTCGACATCATCGAGCGTGTGTTGTCCGAGCCGGAGCTTGCCGGCTGGAATGGCTTTGGCGTCGTCGTCCAGGCCTACGGCCCGCGCGCGGCCTTCACCATCGACTGGCTCTATGCGCTGGCGGAAAAGTACGACCGCAACATCATGGTGCGGCTGGTCAAGGGCGCCTATTGGGACACCGAGATCAAGCGGGCACAGACGCTCGGGCTTTCCGGCTACCCCGTCTTCACCCGCAAGGCCAACACCGATGTTTCCTACATGGCCTGCGCCAGGAAGTTGCTGTCGATGACCGACCGCATCTATCCGCAATTCGCCACGCACAATGCCCATACCGTCGCCGCCATCCTGTCGATGGCTGACAACCGTGACGCTTTCGAATTCCAGCGCCTGCACGGCATGGGCGAAGCGCTGCATGAGACGGTGCGCCGGGCCGAAGGCACGCGCTGCCGCATCTATGCGCCGGTCGGCGCGCACTCCGACCTCTTGGCCTATCTGGTTCGCCGCCTGCTGGAGAATGGCGCCAACTCCTCCTTCGTCCATCAGCTCACCGACGAGGACGTCGAGCCGGAGGATATTGCGCGCGATCCGCTCGAGACGGTCGAGAGCCAGGGCCCCGCCGCCAATCCGGCAATCGCTCGTCCTGCGACGATCTTCGGCGCTGGTCGGCGCAACTCGAAGGGGTTCGACATCACCGATCCGGTGACGCTGGCGGCGATCGACAAGGCCAAGGCGGCCTTTGCCGGGCCCGAGCGCTGGCATGCCAAGCCGATGACGCGCGCCGCCGGCTACGGCAAGCAGCGCCCGGTGGTCAATCCGGCAAAGCCTGCCGAGATCGTCGGCACGGTCGCCGAAGCCGCTGCCAAGCAGGTCGCGACCGCGGTGCGCTTTGCTGTGGAAGCGCAGCCGGCCTGGGCGAAGCGTCCCGTTGCCGAGCGCGCCGCCATCCTCAACCGCGCCGCCGACCTCTATGAGGCCAATGCGGTCGAGTTTTTCGCGCTGGCTACAAGGGAAGCCGGCAAGTCGCTGGCCGACGGCGTGGCTGAAGTGCGCGAAGCCGTCGACTTCCTGCGCTACTACGCTGCCGAAGCGGCCAACAACGAAGCGGGCACCGAGGCGCGCGGCGCGATCGTGTGCATTTCGCCGTGGAATTTCCCGCTCGCCATCTTCACCGGCCAGATCGCGGCAGCGCTCGTCACCGGCAATTCGGTCATCGCCAAGCCAGCCGAACAGACGCCGCTGATCGCCTTCCGCGCCGTCGAGCTGCTGCGCGAGGCCGGCGTTCCGGAAGATGTCATCCAGCTTCTGCCGGGCGACGGTCCGGCGGTCGGCGGACCGCTAACTGCGGATCCGCGCATTGCCGGCGTCTGCTTCACCGGCTCGACCGAGGTTGCAAAGCTGATCGAGAAGCAACTGGCCGAGACGGCCGCGCCGGACGCCATGCTGATCGCCGAGACCGGCGGTCTCAATGCCATGATCGTCGATTCCACAGCACTGCCCGAACAGGCGGTGCGCGACATACTGGCATCGGCTTTCCAGAGTGCAGGCCAGCGCTGTTCGGCGCTTCGCGTGCTCTACGTGCAAAAGGATGTCGAGAAGAAGATGCTGGAGATGCTGAAAGGCGCCATGGAAGCGCTCACCATCGGCGATCCCTGGCAGATTTCGACCGATGTTGGGCCGGTCATCGATGACGAGGCGCAGAACTCGATCCGCGAGTATTGCACCAAAATGGGGCTGCAGGGCCGGCTGATCGCCAAGCTCGAAGCACCCAAAGATGGCCGCTTCGTTGCGCCGCATGTGTTCCGGGTCAAAGGCATCGAGGAGATGGAGCGCGAAGTGTTCGGTCCGGTGCTGCATGTCGCCAGCTTCGACGCCGACGGGATCGACGCCGTCATCGCCGCCATCAACCGCAAAGGCTATGGCCTGACCTTCGGCCTGCACACCCGCATCGAAGGCCGCGTCCAGCATTTCGTCGACGGCATCCATGCCGGCAACATCTATGTCAACCGCAACCAGATCGGCGCCGTCGTCGGCTCGCAGCCCTTTGGCGGCGAGGGGCTTTCGGGCACCGGGCCGAAGGCCGGCGGGCCGCATTATCTCCGGCGGTTCCGCAAGGGGCCGGAGGCGGGCACGGAGATTGCCGAGGGCCACAAGGTGACGGCGACCGAACTGGCCGACAATCTGCCCGATCCGACGCTTGGCGGCTGGTCGACGCGGCCGGACCGCATCGCCATCTTGAGAAAGCATCTGCGCGGCAAGGGCGCTGCAGCGATCGGCGCTGCAGCCGCCATTGATTTCGGCCAGGTCGACCTGCCCGGACCGACCGGCGAGGCCAACACGCTGTCGCTGTCGCCGCGCGGCCGGGTGCTGTGCCTCGGTCCGGACGCCGAAACGCTGCTTGCCCAGACGATCCAGGCGCTGGCCGCCGGCAATGCAGTGCTGGCCGTGGCGCCGGGCGCGCCGGCGGCACTGTCGGCACTGACCGGCAAGGGACTGCCGCTGGCGGCCATAGACGGTCGGCCAGACCCAGTCGAAGCGCGTTCGCTGCGCGTCGATGTCGTCGCCTTCTCGGGCAGGCCCGAGGCGGCGCGGATCGTGCGCAAGGTCATTGCCGACCGCAGCGGGCCGATCGTGCCGCTGGTCAGCGAGGTGCTCAACCCGGCGGCCTATGCGCATGAACGCGCTGTCTGCGTCGACACCACGGCTGCCGGCGGCAATGCCAGCCTGCTTGCGGCGGTCTAGGCGACTTTTCGCGGCTCGCTTGCCTGCGTCGACTTGCAAGGGTATGCGCAAGGGATAGACAGCAACTCGAGCGGGCAGCGGAAAAGATGGAAGACACGTCCCGACCGTTTGAGCTGCCGCGGGTGGCGGTGGTCATCACCTGCTTCAACTATCGGCCGTACGTCGAACAGGCGATCCGCTCGGTGCTTGCGCAGACCTACCGGAATTGGGAATGCGTCATCGTCGACGATGCCTCGACGGACGGCTCGGCCGACCAAGTCCGCCAGCTCCTGAGGGATATAGACGACCCGCGCCTGCGCCTGATGGCGCGCACGGAGAATGGTGGGCAGATCGCGGGATTCCGCGACGGCTTTGCCGCAACCGCCGCGCCTTTCGTCGCGTTTCTGGATTCCGATGACGTGTGGCTGCCGGATTTTCTCCTGGCGCATCTGTCCGCCCACCTCAACACGACGCATTCGGCCGCACTGTCGAGTTCCGATGTGTTCCTTGTCGATGGCGACGGCACCTTGCTGGGCGGTACCTTCCTTGCCTTGCGCAAACCGCGGTCCGGAGCGGATCGCAGTGGCGTCGCCATCGCGCCCGGTGGCCGGCTTGCCGGCATGGCGCCCGGGATCGCCTACGCATCGGAGCATCCGGTAACCTATTTCGCACCTGCGGTGACGGGCTGGCTGTGGTCGCCATGCTCGGCGATCATGTACCGGCGTGGCGCGCTGGAACCGGTATTGTCCTTCCCGTTCAAGGCCAAGGTCGGGACGGATTATCTGACGGCGACACTCGCGCACCAGGCCGGCGGCAGCCTCATCCTGTCAGAAGGTCTCGGCCTCTATCGCCTGCATGGCTCCAACCTGTCCACCGGAACTGCCTTTGCCGGCGGCAATGTGCGGCAAACGCCTGCATACAGGAGCTACAGGAGCGTGTTGGCGGCGGATGCCGCAGACTATTTGCTGGCGAATTCTGCCTGGCTCAGCGATCTCAACGGGCGAAATTTCATACCTGCATTCCTGATGCAGCATGTGCGCCAGTTCCCGGAGCTGGCCGGTGATCCGCGGTTGGCGCGCTACCTGACACGCGGACAGCCCTGGCGGCGGCTGCGCCTGCACATTGCCCAGTGGCTTCGGCGACTGGGCGGCCGGAATTCAACCGGAACATGACGGCATCTGCAGGTCGTCAGATCTCGTCGACGGGTGAAATCTCAATCAGGCGCCTTCGACAACCGAAAAGCCTTCGAACTGCGGATGGCCGAGATAATGCACCTTCGAGGTGCCGGTGTTGCGATGGGCGGCGCGAAAATTCTCGGATTTGGTCCAGGCGACGAAATCCTCATGGCTTGCCCACACCGTGTGCGAGGCAAACAGCGTGTAACCCTCGGCCTCGTTGACCGGGCCGCGCAGCAAGTGGAATTCCCTGAAGCCTTCCATCTTCGAAAGGCTGGAATCGCGGTTCTTCCAGACATCCTCGAAGGCAGTCTCCGAGCCGTTCTGGACCTTGAAGCGGTTCATGGCGATGTACATTGGGCTTCCTCTTGAATTGGTGGACGACGACATTTGGCGAAGGTCTGCGAGCTGGTTAAAACGGACCGATCCGCGCCCTGAACACCCAACTTGATAATCCGGTCTCGGGTGGAATGGGCGGGAACGGGGCTTGCTGGCGCACCAGTTTCAAAGCGAATTGGTCTAGCTCGGCAGACCCTGAACTTTCGACAAGCTGCAAGTCGCTGACGCTGCCGTCGGCCATGACGACGAAATAGACCCTGGCATTGTTGCGAGCCTTGGCTTGAACCGCCTTCGAAACGTGGCGGTTGGCGCGGACAAGCTTGTTCTGAACTTCAACGCTGTAGCCGGATTCCATCGAATTGCCCGCCGCGCTCTGTTTTCCGCCTTTGCTGGCAACCGCCGTTGCCTCGCGCTCCTCGCCATCTGCCGTGCCGCCAGTCTCTCCCGATATTGGTGCGCCCGATATTGATGTACTTGGCCTCGGGCTTGGGACTGGTGGCCTCGCGGCAGGCAATTCAACGGCAGGCTCATTGGCGGGAGACGCCTCCGAACTCTGCGTTTGAACCGGTGACGGTGCAGGCGTCTCAGCCTCCGGGGCGACACTTTGATCATCCGGGATGGCGGCCGTTGGTGCATCGGGAGCGACGGTTGCCTGCTTGGCAGATTCCGGCGCAGATTTGGGCGCCGCCGGCTCCTCTACGGCTTGAGGCGCCTCGGTTTGCGGCGTGGGTTGGACGGGCTTGGCCGGCTGCGGATCGGTTACCAGGGTAACATCCACCGCGTCGGGTACCGGGTTTTGCAAAGCGGTGCCGAGGACGTCGGCGCCTGATCGATCGGCGCCTTCGGCCTGTATTGCCTTCCCGGTATCGAATGTCCCGGCGGGTGCGACCATGAACGCCGCTGCGGCAGCGGCATGGAGCAGGCAGGACGCGACGATCGCCACAGTCCATTTGCGGTCCGCGGCCGCCGGCTGTACGAGCTCGTCCACAGTTATCGCCGGTTCGCTGCCGGCGTCGAGGAGGGGGGTGATGTCCTGCATGGTTCGCGGCGAGACCTGCCGCCAGCGGGGTGGGATTGTCAAATCAAGATCGGTTGCCGGCCATAACGGAGGGCCGGAGACAGGCCGCGCCGGAATATCTTGCAGGAAGGCGGGATGCAGACCCACCTCAAACGCCGAATGCGATACCGGTCTTGGTCTGCGTCTTCAGGCCGCGCATGCAGGCGCCCGGTTCGACGCCGGCGCATTCGGTGGCGCTGTTGATCAGCACGCGGCTGAGTTTGGTGCAGTCGGTGCCGGCGAGGTCGAAGCGGATCACCTTGGTCTTGCCGGCCGGCAGGTCCTTGAAGTCGAGCACGCTCAGGCGGTCGACCACGCCGGCCTCGTTGAACAGCGCGATTTCGAAAGCCGCCTTGGACAGATCGGCGCCGAGCGCATTGTTGACGACGAAGGTCAGCCGGCAACCCTTGTCCGAGGGCTGCACGGCATTGAGCTCGAGGCTGAGTTGCGGAGCCGGCGCGGACTGAGCCCACGCCGGCATCAAGCCAAGCGACTTCGCCAGCGTCGAGGTCAGGAGCCGAAGCGATGCCGTCAAACTTGTCATGGGTGTCAGCCTCCAAAGCGCATGGTCGCGGCCAGCTTCAGCGTGATGCCGGGTTCATAGATGACGGCGGTGGTGCCGCCGTTCAGCGGGTTGGTGTATTTGACGTCGAACAAATTGTCGGCGCGGAAGTCCACCTTCAGATTGTCGGTGGCCTGGTAACTGGCGAAGGCGTTGACCAGAGTATAATCCTTGGCCACGGGGTTGCCCTTCGGCTTGCCGTTGTACTGCACCTCGCCGCCGACGGTCAGCTTGTCCTGAAGGAAGCGGAAGCCGAGCTGCCCGGTGACCTGCGAGGACGGGATGGTGGCAAGGTCGGCCCGCTCGCCTTCATCGGAGATGGTGTGGCCGTTGATGATCGAGGCCGACAGCCCGGCATAACCCCAGGCGGCATCGTAGACGCTTTCCAGTTCGAAGCCGTTGATCTTGGCCTGGGCGACGTTCTGGTACTGGAAGCAGATCGGAATGCCGGGGCCGAACGGGCAGCCGCTGGTCGGGTCGAATGCCGACAGCGTGACGCCTTCGATGTAGTCGTCGACATCGTTGTGGAAGTAGCCGGCCTTGAGCCGGAACGCGTCGCCAGCCTCGATAAGGTCGTTCAGCTTGTAGTTGACGCCGAACTCGGTGGTCTTGCCGGTTTCAGGCCGCAGGTTTGGGTTGGGCAGGAACGGGAAGGTGACGCCTGCCGGATGGTTGCCGCTGATCAGCGTTTCGGTCAGTGACGGCGAGCGGTAGCCTTCCGCATAGGTGCCGTAGAACTGCAGGCCCGCAAGGCTGGCGCTTTCGAAGGGCGAGACGCCAACGGTGATGCGCGGTGACAGCCTGTGGCCCGACGTTTCATTGTCGGAATCCTTCAGGCTGTAATTGTCGTAACGCAGGCCGGTGATGATCTCGAGCCAGTCCCAGGTCAGCTTGTCCTGGATGTAGGCGCCCGAGACGTTGCGCTTACCCGACGGCGTGTAGAAGGAGTCGCCGCCCGACGTGCCGCCGGTCTCGACAATGTCGCCCGCCCAGTCGCCGCCATAGGTCAGCTCGTGCGAGATACCGGCGGTTTCGAAGCGCGACGTGTTCCAGATGTCGATGCCGGTGGTGCCGACATCGAAAGTCGACATCGATCCTGCCGGCAGCACGACGGGAAGACCAGTGACTGGATCGAACCTGTTTTGCGGCGCCAGCGTCGTCAGGTCCAGATTGGTCTTGTTGTAGGAGGCGTTGATGTGGAGATCGAGCCAGCTCCTGGCGTCGTCGGTGATGTTGTAGCGGGCGGTGAAGGTGTTCGACTTCACGTCGACGTCGTTGGCCGGCACGCCGCCGCTGGTTTCCGTCCAGCCGTCGCTCGAGCCGACCCAGCCGAGCTTCAATTCGCTGTTCTCGCTCAGGCGGATTGTGGTCTTGAGCAGGCCGCTCAGCACGTCGAAACCGGTACCGGCGACGGTGTCGCCGCTGCCATTCTTGTAGTCGCCGTAGTCGCGGTAGACGATGTTGCCCAGCACATCCAAATCGTCGTTGAATTTGTAGGCGCCGCTGGCGCTGGTGGTCCAGCCCTTGCCGTTGCCTTCATAGCGCCCGGTGACGGAGCCAGCCCAGGTTTCGCCCGGCCTGAGGAAATCCACCGCATCCTTGGTGTCGAAGAAGACGACGCCGCCAATGGCGCCGGAGCCATAGGTGTTGGCGACCGGTCCGCGGATGACATCGACGGATTTGATGAGCTCGGGATCGACATAGAAGGTCGACTGCGTGCCGTGGTCGGAGCGCTGGAAATTCTGCCTGGCGCCGTCGACGATGACGGCGACGCGACCGAAATCCTGCAGGCCGCGGATGTTGATGCTGGAGCTGACGCGTCGCGCATCGGCCTGCACGGCGACACCAGGCACACCGAGCAGCATTTCGCTCGGCGTCGTCGCCATGCGGCGGTCGAGCTGTTCCTGGTCGACATGGCTGGCCGAGGCAAGCGATTCGATCGCCGTCTCGCCGGTGCGGCTGATGACGAGGATCTTGTCGAGCAGCGTTGCGCCGGCAGGGGCGGCCTTGGTGTCTTCAGCTTTCCTGGCCGGATCAGCCTGCTGCTGGTCGGCGGCCGGCTGAGCGCTGGCCGGCGATGGCAGCAGCGCGATCGTCGCTGCCCCCGCAAGCAAGGCTGCCATTGCCTTTGCCATAGGCCGATGCACCGGATCGGCGTTCGCCAGACCCAGTCGTCCACAATTTCCCAAGCCCATGCCCCAACTCCAAAATTCCAGGTTCGATGCTGGCTGGCTTGGCGCTCGCTGGCTTTTTTCATTCCGTCCGGTGTCTTAAATATTGACTCATTTAGTCCGGTATTGCACTGACTAATAAACATGATGATTCAAGTCAAGAAATGAATCGGCATTTGCAACGCCTAGCCAGTTGCCCGGCACAGGAAAGGGATCGAAAGAGATGAACACCCACAATCCCAACGACTTCCGTTACCGCGTCCGCCGTTCCGAGGAGACGCCGACCCGCTTCGACCGGGTGCCGCTGGCGGTGCGGACGCTGTCCTCCAACACGCTGTTCCAGGGCGAGCACGAGATTGGCATCGAGCACCATGGCGCGCTCTATCGGCTGAAGATCACCCGCCAGGGCAAGCTCATCCTCAACAAGTGACGAAACGACCAAACACGGCAGACAGGTAAGCAGGACATGGACCAGCGCGCAAAACCCGCCCCGCATGAAATCCGGCGGGCGCGGACAGACAATCCGAAAGCGCGCGAGCGCGATCTTGCCGCCGAGCTCGGTATTTCCGAGGCCGAGCTGGTGGCCGCGCATTGCGGCGACGGCGTCGTGCGCGTCGAGCCCAGGGTCAACGATCTTCTGACCGGCCTCGACGCCGTCGGCGAAGTGATGGCGCTGACCCGCAACGAAAGCGCGGTGCACGAGAAGATCGGCGTCTACGACAAGGTTGTCACAGGCACGCACGACGCCATGGTGCTGGGCGAAAACATCGACCTGCGTATCTTTCCAAAGGTCTGGGCGCATGGCTTTGCCGTCGAGAAGCGCGACGGTGGCGACATCCGCCGCAGCCTGCAATTCTTCGACGCGGCCGGCGATGCGGTGCACAAGGTGCATCTGCGGCCGGCGTCCAATCTCTATGCCTACCAGAAGCTCGTGGCCGCACTCGAATCGCCGAACCAGGAGGCGACCGTGTCTATCGCAGGCCTGGCCGACGACGACGCGGAGACGTCGGGCATTGCCGCAGACATCGATGATCTGCGCCACCGCTGGAGCCGGCTGACCGACGTGCATCAGTTCTTTGGCATGTTGAAAACGCTGAAGCTCACCCGCCGCCAGGCCGTGCGCATGGTCGGCCAGGACTATGCCTGGCTGCTCGACAATGATGCCATCGGCGCCATGTTCCACCATGCCGCCGACGGCATGCCGATCATGTGTTTTGTCGGAAACCGAGGCTGCGTCCAGATCCATTCCGGTCCCGTCAAGTCGATCAAGCCGATGGGGCCGTGGATCAACGTGATGGACGAGACGTTCCACCTGCATCTGCGCACCGACCACATCCAGGAGGCGTGGGCGGTGCGCAAACCGACCAAGGACGGTCATGTCACCTCGCTCGAAGCCTATGGCGCCGACGGCAAGATGATCATCCAGTTCTTCGGCGAGCGCCATGAAGGCGAGGGCGAGCGCGACGACTGGCGGTTCCTCGCCGAAAATCTGCCGCGCATTCCAAGCCCGACCGCTGCCTTAGGACCACGACGATGATTTCACTGTTGCGTTCGGCGCTTCCTCCGGTCGTGGGTCTTTCGTTGGTTCTTGCCATCTCTCCGGCGCCGGCCAGCGAGAATGTGGCCATGTTCGCCGACACGTCGCGGATCGCGGCGGTCGGCGGCTCGATCACAGAGATCGTCTACGCGCTTGGCGAAGAGGGCCACTTGGTCGCTCGCGATTCGACCAGCCGCTATCCCGCCGCCGCGGTCGCGCTGCCCGACGTCGGCTATATGCGCCAGCTGTCGCCGGAAGGTGTGCTTTCGGTCAACCCGTCCGGCATTCTGGCGCTGCATGGCAGCGGGCCGAAGGAAGCGGTCGATGTGCTGAAAAAGTCGAGCGTCCCGTTCATCGACGTGCCCGAGCACTACAGCCATGACGGCATCCTGGAAAAGATCCGCATCGTCGGCAAGGCGCTCGGCGTCGATGCCAAGGCCGAGAAACTTGTGGCCGAGACCGACGCCAAGCTGAAGGCGGCCGAGAAGCAGACGGCGTCGATCAAGCAGCGCAAGCGCATCCTGTTCGTGCTGTCGATCCAGGGCGGCAAGATCCTGGCCGCCGGCACCGACACCGCCGGCGACGGCATCATCAAGCTCGCCGGTGCGGTCAACGCCGTCGAAGGTTTTTCCGGCTACAAGCAGATGTCCGACGAGGCCATCGTAACCGCCAGGCCGGACGTGATCCTGGCCATGAAGAATGCCGGCCCGCCGATTGCGGAGGCCGAGCTGTTCGCCATCCCGTCGATCACCTCGACGCCGGCGGGTGAAGGCCGCAAACTGATCCTGATGGATGGCAGCTATCTGCTCGGCTTCGGGCCGCGCACGGCCGATGCCATCCACGATCTGGCCGCCTCGCTCTATGGCAGCCAGGTCACGGACTGAGCCGATGGTGGATCAGTCGATCGCCGGCGCGGCGGGCAAGATGGCCGAGGGCGATCGTTCCGGGCGCGCGCGCCTGGTTATTTTGCTCCTGTGCGTAGCCCTTGCCCTTTCGCTGTTCCTGTCTCTGAGGTCGGGCGCTTCCGATGCATCGGCCGTCGGTGTCATTCGTGACTGGCTAACCGGCGCCGTGCCGGCCGACGCCGCGCTTGGCGCCCGCGACCGGCTGATCGTCTACGACATCCGCAGGCCGCGCGTGCTGCTCGGCGTGCTGATCGGTGCGACGCTGGCCGTATCGGGCGCGGTCATGCAGGGCCTGTTTCGCAATCCGCTCGCCGATCCCGGCCTGATCGGCGTTTCAGCCGGTTCCAGCCTCGGCGCCGTCGCCGTCATCGTGCTCGGCACAACATGGCTGGCGCCGCTCACTTTGGCGCTCGGCGGCATGGCCTTGCCGCTCGCCGCTTTCTGCGGCGGCCTTGCGGTCACGCTGGTGCTCTACCGCGTCGCCACGCGGCAGGGGCGCACCTCGGTCGCCACCATGCTGCTTGCCGGCATTGCGCTCGCAGCCCTTGCCATGGCGCTGACCGGTATCCTGATGTTCATTGCCGACGACCGGCAGTTGCGCGACCTGACCTTCTGGCAGCTGGGCTCGCTTGGCGGCGCGACCTGGCCGAAGATCGCTTCCGTCGGGCCGATCATCGTGCTGGCGCTTGCGGCAATGCCGTTCCTGGCCAAAGGCCTCAACGCCCTGGCGCTCGGCGAGGCGACGGCCGGACATCTCGGCATCCCGGTACAGCGGCTGAAATACACCGCGATCGTCGGCGTCTCGGCAGCGGTCGGCGCCTCTGTCGCAGTCAGCGGAGGCATCGGTTTTGTCGGCATCGTCGTGCCGCATCTCTTGCGGCTGCTGATCGGTCCGGACAATCGCTATCTCTTGCCGGCTTCGGCGCTGCTCGGCGCCTCGATGCTGCTGATTGCCGATGCCGTCGCTCGCGGCATCGTGGCGCCGGCCGAACTGCCGATCGGCATCGTCACGGCGATCGCCGGCGCGCCGTTCTTCCTCTGGATCCTGCTGCGCAAGCGCGGCGTAATCGACTTGTGAGGCGGCATGATCGAAGCACGCGATGTCTCGGTGGCGATGGGCGGCAAACGCATTGTTGCCAATGTCGATTTCGTCGCGCGGCCGGGCGAAATTGCGGCAATCGTCGGACCCAACGGCTCGGGCAAGACGACGTTTTTGAAGGCGTTGTCGGGCGATCTGGCGTTTGTGGGGACAGTGGCCGTTAACGGGCGCGATCTCACGGCGATGAGGCCGGTGGAGGCCGCGACCGTGCGTGCCGTGCTGCCGCAGGCGACGACCCTGTCCTTTCCCTTCACCGTGCACGAAGTGGTCAGGCTCGGCCTTATCGGCGGCCGTTCCGGCGTTCTGCCGGGCGAAGATGATCGTCTGCCCGAGCGGGCGCTGGTGCGGGTCGACCTCGACGGCTTTGCCGGCCGTTTCTATCAGGAGCTCTCGGGCGGCGAGCAACAGCGCGTGCAACTGGCGCGCGTGCTGTGCTAGGTCTGGGCGCCGGTGCTGGACGGCAAGCCGCGCTATCTCTATCTCGACGAGCCGGTCTCCAGCCTCGATATCAAGCACCAGCTGATCATCATGAACATCGCCCGCGATTTCGCCCGGCGCGGCGGCGGTGTGATCGCCATCCTGCACGACCTCAATCTGACGGCCATGTATGCCGACCGGATTTTCGTGATGCATCGCGGCCGGCTCGCCGCCGACGGTTCACCGCAGGAGGTGCTGAGCGACGATCTGATCGAAAAGGTGTTCGATTGTCGGCTAAGGGTCGGTGTGTTTGCCGGCGGCGAACATGCCGTTCGTCTTGCCGCAGTCAGCCGCCTAAAGCGCGTCGCGTTTGAACGGACTCAGGCGACGCGCTTTAGGTCTTTGTTTTTATGCATGTCATTGTCTCAAAACCGGGGCCACTTTTGAGCGACATGCACTAGAAAACTCAGGCGGCCGGTGCTCGCTGGACCAGCATGTCGATGCCGAGCAAATGACGCACATTCGGGCGCGCCGCCACCATATCGGCGATCGTGTAGCGGGAAAGCACGGCAAAGAAGGCGTTGAGCGCCTCGCGCAGCGCCGAATTCAGCTGGCAGCTGTCGACCAGCGGGCATTCGGCGGCGTCGTTTTCGAAGCACTCGGCCATGGCGAAGCTCTCTTCGGTCACCCGTACGACGTCGAACAGGCTGATCTGCTCGGCGGGGCGGCCGATCCTCACGCCGCCATTCCTGCCGCGCACCGTCTCGACCAGGCCATGCTCGACCAGCGGCTGCAGGATCTTGAACAGGAAAAGCTCCGACACCGAATAGGCGGCCGCAATCTCGGGGATGCGGCTCAGGCGATCGTTGTTGGCGGCGCAATACATCAGGATGCGCATGGCGTAGTTGGTCTGGCGCGTCAGCCGCATTTCATTCCTCACCCGAGTGCTGGCGCGTTGGAACTGCACCAGATTTTAGATTGTGCTGGTGCGGCTTTCTCACCCGGAGTTTCGGATTCGCCCACACTGGCCTGATCGGAATATGGCCTATACCTTGGAACAATTCCAGACTGGGATTGCATGATAGATGAATATTCTTGTCAACTTTGCGTGCGAAACCGGCAATTCCCGGACGAAATCGGCCCATCCGATCATGCTACGGGCCCAAACACCCCCTAAATAGCCCATGCCAGATAGCCAAGAGATCGATGAGGAGCGGCGTATCATGTCCCAATCGGCTTCGTCCCTGGCGCCTGGCGGTTTTGATGCCGAGACGGGCGCCAAGCTTTTCGCGTTGCGGCGGACAAAGTTCCTCGCCACGGCTGCGCTGGTGCTTTGCGTCGTGGTTTTTGCCGTGGCCAAATCGTTCGAGGCCAAGTATCCGTGGCTGGGCTTCGTGGCGGCCTTCGCCGAGGCGGCGACCATTGGCGGCCTGGCCGACTGGTACGCGGTGGTGGCGCTGTTCAAGCGGCCGCTGGGCCTGCCGATCCCGCACACCGCCATCATCCCAGCGAACCAGAACCGCATCGCCGATAATCTGGGCCGCTTCATCGAGGTCAATTTTCTGGCGCCCGGGCCGGTGCGGGAAAAGCTGGCCGAGGTCGATTTTGCAGCACTCGTCGCCGACTGGCTGACTGACGCCGAACGCTCTGCCGGCCTGTCGCGCTTCGTCGTACGGCTGGTCCCGCAGACGCTTGCGGCGATCGAGCAATCCGGCCTGCGGGGCTTCGTCACCAGCCGCATGCTGGAGCAGATCGACAAGGTGCCGCTGGCGCCGCTCGCGGCCGAATTGCTGTCGGCACTGACCGACGACCGCCGCCACCAGAAACTCTTCGACGAATTCACCAGGGTGATCGGCCGGTTCCTGAACGATGAAGAGGCGCTGGCGACCATGCGCGCGAAAATCCGCGAGGAATTGCCGTCGCTGTTCAACCTGTTCAGAGCCGACGCCTATCTGCTGAAGAAGATCGTCGCTTCCGCCGGTTCGCTGCTTGACGAGGTGCGGGCCGATCCCGACCATCCGATGCGCGCCGAATTCGACCGTTTCGCTCACAGCTTCATCGAGCGGCTCAGAACCTCGAAGCAATACGCCAAACGGGCCGAGAAGCTGAAGCGCGATTTCCTGGCGCGGCCGGAAGTGAAGTCGCTCGCCGGCGACATGTGGCAGAGCCTCAGCCTGTTCATCGAACAGGACGCCAAGGCGGAGAATTCGATTGTTCGCGCGCATCTCGCCAACATGTTCGTCGAGGTCGGCCGTCATCTCTCGGGCGATCCGCAGATCAGGGCCGACATGAACCAGGGCTTTGTCGTGGCGCTGTCGTCGTTCGTCGAGAGCCAGAAGAGCGGTGTGTCGACGTTCATCGCCGACCAGGTCAAGCGCTGGGACCTTGCCCAACTGACGAGGCTGATCGAGATGAACATCGGCAAGGACCTGCAATATATCCGCTTCAACGGCATGATTATCGGCGGATTGGCGGGTATCGTGCTCTACACGGCGGAGAGGCTGTTTCTCGCTGGCTGATGCTGCATTGCCGCTGAATTGCTTGGGCGTCCGAATGGACACACGGCGCGCGAGTGCTATTGTCCAGAACAGGGTTCAGCATTTGCGACACTGGGGAGCACGAGCAATGGCCAAACAACCCGACTCCGATTCGTTCCTTGACATGTTCAGCCGGTTCGGCCGTGACCTGAAGGTGCCGAATGTCGAGGCGATCCTCGCGCATCATCGCAAGAACCTCGAGGCCCTGGAAAGATCGGCGCGGGCGGGAGCTGCCGGCGCGACCTCATTGTTGTCCAGACAGCGCGAGATGCTGCAGGACACGCTGCGTGAAGTCAGCGACATGGCGCAGAGCTACAAGGCGCCGGGCAATCCCCAGGAACTGATGACAAAACAGGCGGAGTTCGCCAGGAAATCCTTCGAAGCCGCCCTGAAAAATGCCGGCGAAGTGGCCGAGCTGGTCAAGAAATCCGGCACCGAATCGATCGAAATCCTGCGCAGCCGCATCAAGGAAGCGATGGAGGAAATCCGCTCGGGCTATGACAAGAAGTAACTCTCAACGCATCCATGAGAGGAGTGGGCCGGTTGCGGCGCATGAGCATGGACGAGGGACGCTGTTTGGCGGAAAATGGCGGAACGGAATCGCAACGGGCGAATTGACAGGAGCCGTCCGTTCGTGGTCCGAGGCACTGGGAGCCACCGGGAAAGCAGGAATGACGGAACTACGGCCGAAAACGCCGCCGACCTTCGAGCAGTTAAGGGCGATGGCCGGGCAGGAGCTCGGCGTGTCGGAATGGACGACCGTCGACCAGAACCGCATCAACCAGTTTGCCGAATGCACAGGCGACCATCAGTGGATCCACGTCGATCCGGAGCGGGCGAAGCGGCAGAGCCCATTTCGCACCACGATCGCGCATGGCTATCTGACGCTGTCGATCATCGGCGCGCTGGCGCTGGGCATGGGCATCGTACCCGAAAACACGCAAGCCGCCTTCAATTACGGCTTCGACAAGGTGCGGTTCCTGGCGCCCGTCAGGGTCGGCGCACGCATCCGGCTGCGCACGACGCTGTTGTCGGTGGAGGACAAGGGGCCGGGCCAGTATCTGATGAAGGCCGCCAATACGGTCGAGATCGAGGGCGAACAGAGGCCGGCGCTGACCGCCGAAACGCTGGTCATGCTTTATGAGCGGCGCAAGCGGGCGGGAGCGTAAGCTCCCTATCTTCGGTCATGATGGCTGTTGCCGCACCGACAGCCTGCCGCCGGCGCGGGTCGAGAGCAGTGCCAGCAACAGCGCAGCCACCGCCAGGACCGTTGCCGTCTGAAAGGTAACCTGCATGCCGCGCGCGGCTGCCGCTGAGGTCAGCATGTCCTGGCTTTGCCGTTCTCCCGTCGAGGCAGCCGCAAAAATGGCGCCCATAAGCGATGCGCCGGTGATCAGGCCGAGATTGCGCGACAGATTGAGCAGGCCGGACACCACGCCGCGCTCGCCGGCAGCGACACCGCTCATGACGGCGGCATTGTTGGATGTCTGGAACAGGGCGTACCCGAAGCAGGTGACGGCGATCGGCACGATATAGCTGACAATGCCGAGTTTTGTTGCGGCGAGCGACAAAAGCAAGGTGCCGTTGACCAGGCCGAATAGTCCGGCGATCATCATCCTGTTGGTACCGAAGCGATCGGTGAGGCGGCCGGCGATAAGCGCCGAGAGCGCGGAGACCAGCGGACCTGTCGACAGGACCA
Source organism: Mesorhizobium sp. LNJC405B00 (assembly GCF_000502615.1). NCBI lineage: Bacteria > Pseudomonadati > Pseudomonadota > Alphaproteobacteria > Hyphomicrobiales > Phyllobacteriaceae > Mesorhizobium > Mesorhizobium sp. LNJC405B00. The sequence continues at coordinate 119,068 of NZ_AYWC01000011.1, forward strand.
CGCCGACCATCGCAGCATTGAGCCCCAGCCCTCGCGACAAATAGAACGGAGCGACCACCAGGGTCGCCATCATCACGGTGGCGACAACGAGGTTCGCGGCGAGGCTGGCGCTGAGCCGGATGTCGTACAACCGGGCAAGCCGGATCAAGGGACTTTTCGCCTTCGTCTGCGCAACGCCGAACAGAACGACGCCGATGCCGGCGGCCACCAGGAGGCCGATGTTGAGGGCGCCGAAATGGCCGCGGCCGAGCGTCATGGCCAATGCATAGGCGGCCAGCGTCAGGGCCAGCAAGACCGTCCCGATCGCATCGAAGCTGTTTTGAGCTGCTTCCGCAGTCTTGTCGCGGGCAGGCAGGGCCAGCGAGGCGAGGGCAAAGGTCAGGAGGCCGAGCGGCACATTGACGAGGAAGATCGCCCGCCAGCCAAAGCCGGCGATCAGCAAGCCGCCGAGCGAGGGTCCGAGCGTCGTGCCGATCGCCGACATGGCGCCGAGCAGGCCCATGGCGCTGCCGGTTCTCTCCTTGGTCACGGTCTCCGCGACAAAGGCCAGCGTCAACGCCATCATCAGCGCGGCACCCAGTCCTTGTACGGCGCGCGCCGCAATCAGCAGCCAGAGCGTCGGCGCCAGGCCGCAGAGCACCGAGGCCAGTGTGAACAGCGCGATGCCGCCGAGCAGCAACGGCCGGCGGCCGAGCATATCGGCCAGCCGACCGGCGCTGACGATCAGGGCCGTGATGGCGAGCAGATAGGCGAGAACCACCCATTGCACGGACTGGAACGGCGCACCGAACGCCTGCATGAGGGAAGGCAGTCCGACGCTGGCAATGCTGGTTCCAAGCGACGACAGCAGCGTGGCGAGCGACAGGCTGGCCAATGCCAAGACAGGAGAGTGGGCCAGGCCTGCGGACCGGGTGTTCTGCGGCGCCGATGCGCACTCGTTCTGCTCAGCAATTGCCATGGCGATTTCCTCCTTGTCAGTCCCGCAACCGGACCTGTCGGAGATCTAGTCGTCAGGATGGAATGGCGGAAGGCGCATCATTTGCATTTTATTCGTGCGGCAAACGCCATGGCATGTGCTACAATCCGCCGATGGCATCGCCCGATCTCAATCTGCTGTTCGCGCTCGACGTTTTGCTCGCCGAAGGCAGCGTGGCGCGCGCGGCAACCCGGCTGCGGCTCAGCCCTTCGGCGATGAGCCGCACGCTGGCGCGGCTGCGGGAAGCGACCGGCGATCCGCTGCTGGTCCGCGCCGGCCGCGGCCTGGTCCCGACGCCGCGCGCGGAGGCATTGCGGCAGCAGGCCGGCCATGTCGTCCAGGAAGCAGAAACGTTGCTGCGCCCTGCCAGGCCTCTCGATCTCGCAAAGCTGGAACAGATCTTCACGCTGCGCACCAATGAAGGGTTCGTCGAGGAATTCGGGCCGCGTCTTGTCGCCCGCATCCAGGCCGAGGCGCCGGGCGCGCGGCTGCGCTTTGGGCCCAAATCCGACAAGGATGTCGCCTCGCTGCGCGACGCGGACATCGACCTCGAAATCGGCGTTGCCGGCGAGGCCGGACCTGAAGTGCTGACACAGGCGCTGTTTCGCGACCGCTTCGTCGGTGCTGTGCGAGCCGGCCACCCTTTGAGTGAAGGCGCGGTAACGCCTGAACGCTACGCGGCCGGCCGCCACATCAGCGTTTCACGGCGGGGTCGGGAAAGAGGGCCGATCGATCAGACTTTGGCGCTGCTCGGCCTGCGGCGAACCGTCATGTGCATGGTCTCCGGCTTTTCGGCTGCACTCGCCATGGCGCGCGCTTCGGACCTTATTGCCAGCGTGCCCGAACGGCACACGCAAGGCGCACGCGCCGGCATGGTCAGCTTTCCGCTGCCGGTCGCCACGGTGGAGGTCACCATCTCGATGCTCTGGCATCCACGGCTCGATGCCGATCCGGCGCAACGCTGGCTGCGAGATTGCGTTCGGGAGGTCTGCGCGGCCTCCCGCTGAGCGCTCAGCGCGCCATTGCCGCCTTGAGCACCCTGAAAATCCGCTCGTCATGGCATTGGGCAACGTTGAAGCGCAGGAACCGGCTGGCGGTTCCCGACAGGCTGAATGCGTTGCCGGGCGCCAGCACGATGTTGTCGGCCAGCGCGCGGCGTGCCATTTCAGCCGCGTCCACGCCATCCGGCAGGCTGCACCACAGGAACAAGCCGGCCGGTTGGTCGATCCAGGGCGTGATGCCGATGGCCTTCAGGCGCGCGCCCGTCTCGCCCATGGCGCGGGAAAGCCGCGCGCGCAGCAATTCCATGTGCTTGCGGTAGCTGCCGTCCCTAAGCAGCGTCAGCACCAGTTCGGCCGCCAGCCGGCCGCCGCCGAAGGTGGTGGCGATCTTGAGGTCGGTAAGTTGCTCGATCCAGTCGCGTGGTGCCGCGATGAAGCCGCAGCGAACCGACGCCGATAGCGTCTTGGAGAAGCTGCCGATATGGACGACGCGGTTGAGGCCGTCGAACGCCGCCAGCCGAGGCGCTGGGCTGTGCTCGAAATCGGCGAAGATATCGTCCTCGATGATGGTCAGGTCCGACTGGTCGGCGAGCTTCAGCAGCCGGTGCGCGGTCACCGGCGACAGGATCGCGCCGGTCGGGTTGTGGATGGCGGAATTGGTGATGTAGAGGCGCGGCCTGTGCTCGGCGAGCGCCTGCGCGAACAGCTCGATATCCGGCCCCGATGGCGTGTAGGGCACGCTGACCACCTTGGCGCGGTGGGCGCGCAGCAGCGCGTGAAAATTGAAATAGCAGGGGTCGTCGAGCAGCACGGTATCGCCGGGCCCGATCAGAAAGCGGCACAGAAGATCGATGGCCTGCGTGCCCGATTCCGTCAGCATGATCTGTTCGGGCGAGACCTCGATGCCGTGCCCTTCCATGCGCCGTGCCAGCAATTGCCGCAGCGGCGGCAGACCGAGCGGCGTGCCGTAATCGGCAAGGTCGACATCGTCGGCGCGCGCCACCGTGCGCAGCGCCCGGCGCAGGGCGGACTGCGGCATCCACGAGGCCGGCATCCAGCCGCAACCGGGTTTCAGCATCTCGTCGCCGGCTTCCAGCGACTGGCGCGAAACCCACAGCGGATCGATGGCGCGGTCGAGCCGGGGTCCAATCTCGGCCAGCGACAACGGCGCCAGCGATCCGGCGGCATAAAAGCCCGAGCCCGGCCGTGAGCGTATCGCGCCTTCGGCAGCAAGCCGCTCATAGGCTTCGACGACGGTGGATTTGGACACCTGCATGGCTTTGGCGAAGGCGCGGATCGAAGGCAGCCGCGCGCCCGGCGTCAGGCTGCGCGCCGATATCCGCTGGCGGATGGTCGCCATGACAGTTTCCACAAGCGTGGTCGCGACAGGAGGGTGCGCATTGCCAGTTTCCAAAATGAGTTCGGTCATCTGTATTGCTCTGATAGCCATTACAGTTTTGCGGAATTGTACTGCATTGTCTCTGGCTGCACCATAGGCACTTGCCCGATAGAGGGCGAAAGCAATGGAGCCTGGAATGGACAAGACCGCGAGCGGCTGGGTGAACGGATTCATCGGCGTGTTGATCTTCTCAGGCTCGCTGCCGGCGACGCGCGTCGCAGTGGCGGATTTCGATCCGACGTTCCTGACCTCGGCCCGCGCGGCGATTGCCGGACTGCTTGGCCTGGCGATGCTCGTGCTGTTCCAACAGAGGCGCCCGGCGCGCAGCGATTTTCTGTCGCTGGTGATCGTCGCCCTTGGCGTGGTCGTCGGCTTTCCCTTGCTCACCGCGCTGGCGCTCAAGCACGTCACCTCCGCCCATTCCATCATCTTTGTCGGCCTGCTGCCGCTGGCCACCGCGATCTTCGGCGTGCTGCGCGGTGGCGAGCGTCCGCGCCCGGCCTTCTGGCTGTTCTCCTGCATCGGCAGCGCGCTGGTCGCCGGTTTTGCCCTGATGCAAGGCGTGACGGCCTCACCTGTCGGCGACGGCCTGATGCTGGCCGCAATCATCGTCTGCGGATTGGGCTATGCCGAGGGGGCCGCATTGTCGCGCAGGCTGGGCGGCTGGCAGGTGATCTGCTGGGCGCTGGCGATCTCGCTGCCGATCATGCTTGTGCTGACCTTTGCGACGCTGCCGCCATCCTTTGCCGGCGTCGGCTCCGGCGCCTGGGTCGGTCTCGCCTATGTCTCGCTGTTCAGCATGCTGATCGGCTTCGTGTTCTGGTATCGCGGCCTGGCGCAAGGCGGCATCGCCGCGGTCGGGCAGTTGCAACTGCTGCAGCCCTTCTTCGGCCTCGCGCTGGCAGCGACCCTGCTGCACGAGCAGGTCAGCCCGCTGATGGTGGTTGTTACGCTCGGCGTGGTGGCTTGCGTGTTCGGGGCGAAGAAGTTTGCGCGGTGAGAGTGCTGCTGCTGCCGCTATTCACTGAAGCGGCTTGCCTATGTACGCCAAACCAGGACATTCGGACGAATCGGCGACTTCCTCGCGATCCTCGTAGCGCTTGACGAATTTGCGCCCCGTCCACTCAAAATCCTGGCGCACGCACACTGGATTTTCGGAAGGTTCCGCCCAAGCAACCCTCATTAACCGACTCCTTACGTAGTACTCCAAGTCCAACTGGTAGCCCCCGGGAATCCAAAAGAGCTGACCGGTGCGTAAATCAACCATGCGTGCGGCAATACATGCATTGCCGCAGTTGACCAGAACGACGGAGAAGTGACCGGCGAAGTCGGCACCACGTTTCATCGCTTCGCGAATATCCGGCTTAACTGCCTGCGCCCAGGAATCATTAGGGTGAATTAGGATGTCCTTCGCAGCCTTCTTTTGAAAAATCTTCGCCGGAAAATCTTCGAACCGCAGAGTGGATTCCTTTGCCGTCTCTGCTTCATTGGATGTCGAGGCGGAGCCCTGACCTGGCGCTTGGGCGTCAGCGACTCCACTCTCTTCCACCCAGGCACTGAGCGTAGGCCACAGCAACAAAAGACAGAGCAGAAAAAGTCTCATTTCCGGCCTCGGCCAAGAGAATGGATCGCATCAATCTATGCGTGTTCCTTAATCTTTATCAACTCCAGATTGTGAATAGTCCTACGTCGATTGTAAAGCGATTGCGGAAAGATTTTTGTCGGATGGCTATGCGAACTTCGTCACCACCCCAATGCCAATCCCCTCGAAACCGCCCATCGCCATCAGCGCCGCCGGCGCCTCATCAAGGCTGATCTTCTTGCCGACCAGCAGTTCGGGCTTGAGCTTGCCGGCGCGGATCATTTCCATCATTGCGGGGTAGCGGTAGGCCTGCATGCCGTGACTGCCGAGGATTTCGAGCTCGAAGGCGATAACCTTGTCCATCGGCACTTGCGGGCGGGCATGTTCGCCCAGCATCAGGCCGACCTGCACGTGGCGGCCGCGCCGGCGCAGATTGGCAATCGAGTTGAACGATGTCGTGGGGTGGCCGAGCGCGTCCATCGACATATGCGCGCCGCCATTGGTGATCTGCTTGACCGCCTTGACCACGTTCGGCGTCGTCGAGGCGTTGATGGTCGCCACCGCGCCGATCTTTCTGGCGAATTCCAGTTTCTCGTCGGTGAGATCGATGGCGATGACATTGGCGCCCATGGAACTGGCGATCATGATCGCCGACAGGCCGACGCCGCCGCAGCCATGCACCGCCACCCATTCGCCCGGCGTCACCCGGCCCTGGTCGACAATGGCGCGAAACGAGGTGACGAAACGGCAGCCGAGGCTGGCGGCGGTGGCAAACTCCATCTCCTCGGGCAGGCGCACCAGATTAGTGTCGACGTGCTCGATGGCGACATATTCGGCAAACGATCCCCAGGCGGTGAAACCCGGCTGCGTCTGGTGCTCGCAGACCTGATGATTGCCCGAATTGCATTCGAAACAGCGGCCGCAGCCGACGCAAAACGGCACGGTGACGCGTTCGCCGGCCTTCCAGCGGGTCACCTGCTTGCCGACGGCGACGACGATGCCGGCCAGTTCATGGCCCGGCACATGCGGCAGTGTGATGCCATCGTCATGGCCCATCCAGCCATGCCAGTCGCTGCGGCAGAGCCCGGTCGCCTCGACCTTGATGACGACGCCGTCGGCAGCCGGTTTCGGATCCGGCACGGTCAGGATTCTCGGCGTCTCACCGAATTTTTCGAAGACGACGGCTTTCATCGGCAACTCTCCGTGCTCTGCTCCGGCATTGTGAGCCTATTCGGCATCTATCTGATTCTCCGGCGCCGCCTTCTGAAAGGCCGGCAGCGCCATGCAGGCGGCGTGGATGCGGGAGATCTCGGGGTAGGGTGTCAGGTCGACGCCGAAGCGGGCGTTGCTGGCGATCTGGGCGACCAGGCAGATGTCGGCGAGGCCCGGTGCGTCGCCATGGCAAAATGTGCCGGTCTCATCCGATGAAGCCAGAATCTTTTCAAGCGGCTGGAAGCCTTCGTTCACCCAGTGGCGAAACCAGTGGATGACATCCTGGTCGCCGGCGCCGAACAAAGTGCGCAGCGAGGTCAGCACGCGCAGATTGTTCACCGGGTGGATGTCGCAGGCGATCATCTGCGCCAGCATTCGCACGCGCGCCCGGCCGAGCGCGTCCTTCGGCAGCAGCGGCGGATCGGGATGGGTCTCGTCGAGATATTCGATGATCGCCAGCGACTGCGTCAAAAGCGTGCCGTCGCCCAGGATCAGCGCCGGCACCAGCCCCTGCGGATTGACCGCCAGGTAAGCCGGCTCCAGATGATCGCCATGACGCAGATGATGCGGCACGTAATCGTAGGTCAGGCCCTTCATCTCGAGCGCAATGCGTGCGCGATAGGAGGTGGAAGAGCGGTAGTAGTTGTGGAGGACGAGGTCGCTCATCGGATCACGGCTTGTCGGTGGAATTTTGGCCGATCGAATCTTGGCCGACAGTGATCTCGATGGTGCCGATGCCGTCGACGCCGCCGGTCATCGTCTGGCCCGGCGCCACCGCGCCGACGCCGGCCGGCGTGCCGGTGAAGATCAGGTCGCCCGGTTGTAGTACAACCGCACTGCTGCAGATCGAAACGATATCGGAGATCGGCCAGATCAGTTCGGCGAGGTCGCCCTCCTGTTTCACCGTGCCGTCGACGGCGAGCCAGATGCGGCCCTTTTGCGGGTGGCCGGATTTGGCGGCTGATACCAACGGGCCGCAGGGCGCCGAGCGGTCGAAGGCCTTCGACCAGTCCCACGGCCGCGACGCCTTCTTGGCCTCGTCCTGCAGGTCGCGGCGGGTGAGATCGATGCCGACGCCGTAGCCCCAGACATGGTCGAGCGCTTGCGCGCGGGGAATGCGGAAGCCGGCCTTGCCTATCGCCGCGACCAGCTCGATCTCATGGTGCAGGTTCTTGGTCAGCGGCGGGTAGGGGATCGTGGTGCCGCTATCGACCACCGCATCGGCCGGCTTGGTGAAAAAGAAGGGCGGGTCGCGCTCGTCATTGCCGAGTTCGCGGGCGTGCGCGGCGTAGTTACGGCCGACGCAGAAGATGCGGCGCACCGCAAAGCGCTCGGCCGAGCCTTCTATGGCGACCGATGGTGTTGCGGGCAGGGGAAGGACGAAGTCTGTCATGCGCGGGTCTCTGCTTGGGATCTTGACGGGACATTTGACCGATTTGAACCGCCGGGCAAGGCATCAGCGTCCGCAAAAGCATCGGCTGCGCCTTGATTGTCTGATAAAGTCGGCTTCGCCTCCGGGGGTTAAGATGGCGATAGACTATTTGCCAATAAGCTGCCCATACCAGCGGGAGTATCCTGCCCAGGGAGGACTGAAACGAACACCATGACCGCAGTGAACGATCGCGCCCGGTTTCTGATCATCGACGACCATCCGTTGTTTCGCGAGGCGCTGCACAGCGCCGTGCAGATGGCGTACCCGGAAGTCGACACGGTGGAGGCGCGCTCGATCGCCGAAGCGCTCGATCTCTTGGGTGGGATAAAACCGTTCGATCTGGCGCTGCTCGATCTCAACATGCCCGACGTTCATGGCTTCGACGGCTTGCTGCAGCTCAGGACCCGCCATCCGCGACTGCCGGTGGTTGTCGTCTCGGGCTATGAGGAGCCGAAGATCATTTCAGAAGCACTGTCCTATGGTGCGGCCGGCTTCATCCCGAAGTCAGCGCGCAAGAGCGATCTCGCCGCCGCCATCCGCTCGGTGATGGAAGGCGCGATCTATGTGCCTGAAAACTATGAGGGACAGCCGCCGGACGCCGACAGCACAGACCGCGCCGACATGGTGCAGCGGCTGGCGAAACTGACGCCGCAGCAGCTGCGGGTGCTGCAGATGCTGCGCCAGGGCCTGCTCAACAAGCAGATCGCCTACGAGCTGCAGGTCGGCGAGACCACGGTGAAGGCGCACGTCTCGGAGATCCTACGCAAGCTAAACGTCTACAGCCGCACGCAAGCGGTGATCGAGGTGTCGAAGCTGGACAATGCGGAGTTGTTCAGGGATCAGGCGGGGTTTTGATCTTTACCCTCCCCCTTGTGGGGAGGGTCGATCCGCGAAGCGGAGCGGGGTGGGGGNCCCGGCGCTGCGCGCCGACCCTCCCCATCGAGGGGAGGGTATGGGGCTCAAGCCAGCAAATGCGCCAGCAGCGCCCTTAGCTGCGCCGGTTTCAGCGGCTTGCGCATCAGTTCGATGCCGGCGGCGCGGGCGGCTTTGGCGACGGCCTCCGATCCGTCGGCGGTGACGATCAGCGCCGGCACGGCGCGGCCGAGATAATCGCGCACTTCGGCTATTGTTGCGGTGCCGAGGTCGCCGTCGTCGAGATGCTGGTCGGCAATGACGATGTCGGGCACCCAGTCGGTGTCGCCAAGCAGGCTGATCGCAGCCTCGGTCGAGGTCGCGGCGCGCACCAGGCACTGCCAGCGCTCGAGCAGGAAGGTCATCGCCTGCAACACGTCGGCGTCATTTTCGACCAGCAGCACCTTGGTGCCGAACAGGCCGTAGCCGCGCGGCCGCTCCATCTCGGCAAGGCTGGCGATGGCGTCGGCGCTGGCGCCGATGCCGACCGGCACGTCGATGTGGAAGATGGTGCCGCGCCCAACCCTCGAGGAGAACGTCACGGGATGACCGAGCGCGGCAGCCATGCGCCGCACGATGGCAAGGCCCAGGCCCAGCCCGCCGCCGGAGATCCCGGTGTCGGCTGGAATGGCGGAGCCGCGATGGAACTCCTCGAACACCGCCTCGCGCTGGTCGTCGGGAATGCCGCAGCCGGTGTCGGCGACATCGATGCGGATGGTATCGCCGCGATGCCTTGTGCCGACAAGCACGCCGCCCGAAGGGGTATAGCGCAGCGCATTGGACAGGATGTTTTGCAGGATGCGGCGCAAGAGCGTGCGGTCCGAACGCACCACGGCGCTGACCGGGCGGAACTTCAGCGCCAGCCCCTTCATCTCGGCCACGGGCAGGAAATCCGACCGCAGCGAGGAAAACAGCGTCTCCAGATTGACATCGCCGATGTCGGGCTGCACCACACCGGCATCGAGCTTGGAAATGTCGAGCAGCGTGCGCAACAGGTCTTCCATGGTCTCCAGCGAGCGCTCGACCTGACGGACAAGTTTCTTGCCCTCGTCGCTGGTCTGCACTTCGGCCAGCGCCGAGACGGAGAGGTGGGCGGCGTTCAGCGGCTGCAGCACGTCATGGCTGGCGGCGGCCAGGAACCTGGTCTTGGACAGGTTTGCCAGTTCGGCGTTTTCCTTGGCGGCGCTGAGGTCGATGTTCGACTGTTCCAGCCGGCGCAAGGTCGAGTGTAGTTCCTCGGTGCGCATGCGCACGCGGTTTTCCAGTGAAATTGCGGTCTGGAACAGCGAGAAGGCGTTGCCCTGCTGGTCCATTGAGCGCTCGACGCGGCTGACCAGAGCGGCGTTGATCTTCTTCAGCCTGTCGACGTCGTTGATGTCCCTGAGCGGCATGCGCTATTCCGCCGCCTGGCGTTCGCCGAAGGCGATGCCGGTGAAGGTTTGGTTCAGATGCATCGAACGGTACTGTTCGCCATAGGTGCCGAAGCCGATGACATTGTTGACCCGGTAGAGCTCCGAAATGTCGCGGAACACCTGGCGGTTGCGGGCGTCGAGCCGGCGCAGCACGCAATCGAAGCCGAGGATCATGTCGATGCCGCCGAGCCGTTGCTCGACGTCGCGCAGTGCGGCGCGCGTGGATTCCACCATGTCCTTGGGCTGGGCGATGGACAGCACGACGCCGTCGTCTATGGCGCAAAAGAATGACAGGGAACCGTCGGCATGCATCTTCTGGATCGAGCGGCAGTAATATTCGCCGCCCACTTTCACCACCACCGGGTGCGAGGCGAAGCTCATCGGCGTCAGGTTCTGCGCAACGATGCCGACCGAGGCTGCATATTCCTCAGCCGCGTTGGTGGCGTTGAATTCGCGCACGGTGCGGTGGTCCGGATCGGATGCCGTCACCACCAGCTTCTCGTCGGTTGGGATGAAATTGTCGATCTTGAAGACATGGAACGGGATCTCGGTGGCGATCAGCACAATGATGGCGCTGTCGGACGCAACCTTGCCGTTCGAAATCAGCCTGGTGGTTTCGAATTTCAAATCGTCGCCCGCCGAACCGCCTATCAGCGGGATGTCGTCCAGCCCCCAATGGATGGCCGAGGTTACAGCTTCCTCGGCAAAGGACAGGCCGTCGATGAAGCAGAGCGCGAAGGTGCTTTTGGCATGGCAACTGCCGGTGCGTCCGCGCAGCAACCGCCGCAAGCCCTCGACTTCATCAGTGATCCTGTCCATGCCCGACGAGGAGAGATTGTCGACCATGGTGCTGACCGCCGAAAACGACGCGGAGGGAAAGAGCAGCGCCAGCACATGGCCTTCCTCCAGGCCCTGGGGGGTAATCTCGCCGGCGGTCGAGCAGGCGGCGTAGGCCAGCGTCGGCGCGTGGGTCTTCAGCCCTTGCGAAAGGACGCTCGCGTCAAACAGGCTCTGGGAGAAGAACAGCAGGGCAAAGCCGGCATCGATGGCTGCGGCCTCGACGGCGACCGCCAGGGCGAATGCATCGGCGTCGGGCTCGTCGGTGGTGAGCGCCGACAGACCGGATNGACCGCCAGGGCGAATGCATCGGCGTCGGGCTCGTCGGTGGTGAGCGCCGACAGACCGGATGCATAGCTCGTCCGTGAACTGGCCAGAGGCTTCCTCCCGATATCCTCCGACGCTTCCTGCGCGCGCCCGTTTTATGTCTCTCGGCGCGCTGGCGTCGAGGGCATTGTTGCCCCCTATTCGCTCTTTGGCAATGGGGCGGACAGGCCCATGATTTTCGTTTTGTCCATGACCGAAAGTACAATGAGCGCCGTGTGTTTTTTGCGCTTTGTGCAGTGTACCAATAGGGCATGGCCGAGCGCCAAAGCCGCATCGGCAGCATGACTACCAAGGTCATACCCAGGGAGGATGCATGTCGGACGTTTCGTTTGTCGTGAACGGAAAACGGATCAGCGGCGCTGCCGAGGACCGAACGCTTCTGGTTCATTTCCTGCGCGAAAATCTTGGTCTCACCGGAACGCATGTCGGTTGTGACACCTCTCAATGCGGCGCCTGCGTCGTGCATGTCGACGGCAGGGCAGTGAAGTCCTGTTCGATGCTGGCTGTGCAGGCCTCCGGGTCGACCGTGGTGACGATCGAAGGGCTTGCCAATGGCGGCGACCTGCATCCGATGCAGGCCGCGTTCAAGGAACATCATGGGCTGCAATGCGGCTTCTGCACGCCGGGCATGATCATGACGGCGACCGACATGATCGCGCGCCATCCCGAAGGCCTTGACGAGGCGACGGTGCGCGCCGAGCTCGAAGGCAACATCTGCCGCTGCACCGGCTACCACAACATCGTCAAGGCGATCCTCGCCGCATCGCAGACGATGGCGAAGGTGCCGAAGGGCAGGGCGAAACAGGCAGCGTAAGAAAGAAGCGAGTAGTGAATAGTGAATAGCGAGTAGTCGGTTTAGCCGAACCGCTCCGAGCACAATTCCCTACTCACTGTTCACTATTCGCTACTCACTATTCGCTATTCCGGAGGAATTCCTATGGGCATTGAAGGCATCGGCGCTCGGGTCGTGCGCAAGGAAGACAAACGGTTCATCACCGGCGCCGGCCGCTATGTCGACGACATGGTGGTTCCCGGCATGAAGCATGCCGCTTTCGTGCGCAGCCCGCACGCGCATGCTCAGATCAAGAAGATCGACGTCAGACGAGCGCAGGCGATGCCCGGCGTCATCGGCGTCTTGACCGGCAAGGAGCTCAAGGCCGACGGCATCGGCAACCTGATCTGCGGCTGGATGATCCATTCCAAGGACGGCTCGCCGATGAAGATGGGCGCGTGGTCGCCGCTGGCCGTCGACAAGGTGCGCTATGTCGGCGACGCGGTCGTCATCGTGGTGGCGGAAACCAAGGGCCAGGCCCGCGACGCGGCCGAAGCGGTCGAGATCACCTACAAGGAATTGAAGGCGGTGGTCGATGCCACCAAGGCGCTGCAAAAAGGTGCGCCGCAGGTCCATGCCGAAGCCGAGGACAATCTTATCTTCGACTGGGAGATTGGCGATGCCAAGGCGACCGACGCGGCGATCCAGGCGGCGGCCCATGTCACCCGCATGAAGATCGTCAACAACCGGCTGGTTCCCAACGCCATGGAGCCGCGCGCGGCCCTTGGCCATTACGACAAGGCCGAGGACCATTTTACCTGCTGGACGACGTCGCAGAACCCGCATGTCGCGCGGCTAGTTATGAGCGCCTTCTACAATGTCGCGCCGGAAAACAAGCTGCGCGTCATTGCGCCCGATGTCGGCGGCGGCTTCGGCTCGAAGATCTACATCTATCCCGAAGAGATCGTCTGCCTGTGGGCGTCGAAGAAGACCGGCGTGCCGGTCAAATGGGTTGCCGACCGCACCGAAAGCTTTCTCACCGACGCGCATGGCCGCGACCATGTCTCGACGGTCGAAATGGCGTTCGACAGGAACAACAAGATCACCGGTTTCAAGGTCGACACGATCGCCAATCTCGGCGCCTACATGTCGCTGTTCTCGTCTTGCGTGCCGACCTATCTCTACGCGACGCTGCTGTCGGGCCAGTACAACATCCCGACGATCCACGCCAATGTGCGCACCGTCTACACCAACACGGCACCCGTCGACGCCTATCGCGGGGCAGGGCGGCCGGAAGCCACGTATCTGCTCGAACGGACAATGGAGACGGCCGCGCGTGAACTTGGGGTCTCTCCGGCGGAGTTGCGGCGCATCAATTTCATAACCGAGTTTCCGCACCAGACGCCGGTCATCATGAATTATGACGCCGGCGATTATGGCGCTTCGCTCGATGCGGCGACACAGGCGTCCGACTATGCCGGCTTTGCCAAGCGCAAAGCGGCGGCCGCCAGCCAAGGCAGGCTGCGCGGCATCGGCATGAGCTGTTACATCGAGGCCTGCGGCATCGCGCCGTCGGCGGCGGTCGGCTCGCTCGGCGCCGGCGTCGGTCTGTGGGAATCGGCCGAAGTGCGGGTCAATGCCGTCGGCACGATCGAGGTGCTGACCGGCTCGCACAGCCATGGCCAGGGCCATGAGACGACCTTCGCGCAACTCGTCAACCAGCGTTTTGGCGTGCCACTGGACTCGGTCTCGATCGTCCATGGAGATACCGACAAGGTGCAGATGGGTATGGGCACCTACGGCTCGCGCTCGGGCGCGGTCGGCATGTCGGCAATCGCCAAGGCGCTCGACAAGGTCGAGGCCAAGGCCAAGAAAATCGCCGCCCATCTGCTCGAAGCCGACGAGGGCGACATCGTCATCGAGAATGGCGAGGTCAAGGTCGCCGGCACCGACAAGAGCCTGCCCTGGTTCCAGGTGGCTCTTGCCGCCTACACCGCTCACAATCTGCCGGCAGGCATGGAGCCGGGACTGAAGGAAACCGCCTTCTACGATCCGGCGAACTTCACTTTCCCGGCGGGCTGCTACATCTGCGAGGTCGAGATCGATCCGGAAACCGGCACGACCGAGATCGTCCAGTTCGTCGCGGCGGACGATTTCGGCAACATCATCAACCCGATGATCGTCGAGGGTCAGGTGCATGGCGGCATCGCCCAGGGCATCGGCCAGGCGCTGCTGGAAGGCGCTCACTATGACGATAGCGGGCAGCTTTTGACGGCGAGCTATATGGACTACACCATGCCCCGCGCGGACGACCTGCCGTCATTCAAGGTGTCGACCTCGAACACGCCGTGTCCGAGCAATCCGCTCGGCATCAAGGGCTGTGGCGAGGCCGGCGCCATCGGCTCGCCGCCGGCGGTCATCAACGCCATCACCGACGCTTTGGGGATTGTGGACATCGCCATGCCGGCCTCGCCGTCGACGGTGTGGGCGGCGATTAGGGCGAAGAAATGAGTGAGTAGGGAGTAGTGAGTAGGGAATGGGCATTACCGGAGATGACAGCGTCCCTATTCCCTACTCCATACTCACTACTGCCTAACCACTTCAGGGGAGGATCCCATGTACGCAGTCAACTACCACCGCGCCGCCTCGGTCGCCGACGCCGCCAAGCTGGTGAAGAGCGGCGACGCCAGGCTTTTGTCAGGCGGCATGACGCTGATCCCGGCGATGAAGACGCGGCTCGCCGCACCCTCCGACCTGATCGACCTGTCGCGGATCAAGGAACTGCAAGGCGTCAAGGTGTCGGGCAAGACCGTCACCATCGGCGCCGCCACAACCCATTACGACGTCGCCAATGACGAGAAGCTGCGGAAGGCCTGTCCGGCGCTTGCGCACCTTGCGTCGCTGATTGGCGATCCGGCGGTGCGCCACAAGGGCACGATCGGCGGCTCGGTCGCCAACAACGACCCAGCCGCCGATTATCCGGCGGCGCTCTTGGCGCTGGGCGCCACCATCGTCACCAACAAGCGCGAGATTTCAGCCGCGAAATTCTTCACCGGCCTGTTCGAAACGGCGCTGAAAGAAGGCGAGATCATCACCGCGGTGAGTTTTACCGCGCCGGCCAAGGCTGCTTACGAAAAATTCCGCAACCCGGCCTCGCGCTATGCGATTGTCGGCGTGTTCGTGGCCAAGGGCAGGGACGGGGTCAGCGTTGCCGTTACCGGTGCCGGCGATGACGGCGTGTTCCGCTCGAAGGAGATCGAAGCCGCACTGGCGAAGAATTTTGCCGCATCGGCGCTCGACGGCGTGAAAGTGCCGGCGAAGAATTTGATGACCGACCTCCACGCTTCGGCCGAATACCGTGCCAATTTGATCGCCGTGATGGCCAAGCGCGCGGTGGCGGCAGCCAACGCCTGACATCATAAAGCTACTGACAAGGAAAGGGGCCATCGCGGCCCCTTTGTTCGTCTGCGGCGGGCTGTAACTGCCCAGTCCTTGCGGGTTCGCTGCCACGCGCAAATCCGTTGTTTCAGGTAATTCCCGTGCAAGAACAGGCGCATACTTCCCAAGGGACTGCCTAGCCCCATTCTCGCACTTGCACAATCTGATATTGCACTGCAATATGTATAGCTTGGCGGAACACGGGGTGGATTCTGCGCGCGGCGGTGTGAGCTGCGCCAAGATCTTGCGTCGTAGAGGATCGGCATGGCCGACATCTCCGCAGCGTCTGTTGCCCTGCCGCGGGCCACAGCCGACAAAGCAGCCAGAGCAAGACTGGCCTATCTCGATGGCTGGCGCGGGCTTTCGATCGCACTGGTGCTGATCGGCCATTTCTTCCCCGTTCCCGGGATCAATCTCGGCGTGCTCGGCGTCGAGTTCTTCTTCGTGCTCTCAGGCCGGCTGATGGGCGAGATACTGTTCATCGAACGCTTTCCGCTGAAAAAATTCTTCAAGCGTCGCTTTTCGCGCATCTATCCCGCGCTGCTGGTGTTCGTGACATCAGCCATGATCGGGCTCTCCGGCACCTTTATCGGCTTCAAATGGAAGGCGGCGCTGACGGCGCTGACATTCACCTACAACTATGCCGGAATTCTCATCACCCGCGCCGGCGCGCTCGACCACATCTGGTCGCTATGCGTGGAAGAGCACGCCTACATCATCCTGGCGCTGATCAGCGTGGCGGTGACCGGGCGGGGCAATGTCGTGCGGCTGCTGGTGACGCTGTCGCTGCTGGCGATGGCCAATGGCGCCATTTCGTACTGGGTGCTCGGCATGGATTACGAGCACAGCTATTGGCGCACCGACGTGCATATCGCCTCGATCCTGCTGTCGGCATCGATCTGCCTGCTCAGGCACGATGACCGGCTGCCGGCATTCCTGAAGGGTCCCTATGTCAGTCTGGTGTCGGCGGCCGCCGCCATTCTGCTGTTCCTCGATCCGGTGCCGACGCCGGTCCACTATCTCCTGGCGGTGCCCTTGCTGGCGCTTGCCGTCAATACGCTGGACACCAGCAGCTGGCATCTGACCGGCCTGCTTTCATCCAGGCCGATGGTGATGATCGGGCTGTGGTCGTACTCGCTCTATCTCTGGCAACAGCCCTTCTACAAATTCGTCGCCGAGCAGGGCAGTGCGCCGATCCGATGCTGGCGGCTGTCTTCGCCTGTGCATTATGCAGCTACTATCTGGTCGAGAAGCCCGCGCGGGCCTGGCTGAACCGGAATTGGTGAGGGCTACGGACTCCTAATCTTATGCTGCCGTGGCGATCTGCTTGCCGATCATCAGCCAGCGATGCGTCAGCCCGCAATCTGCCTGAGGTAGTAGCGCACGGTCTTCTGGCCGCCATGGATCGCCGCTTCGCCGACTTGCGCAAAGCCAAGCGCGGCATGGAAGGCGTCCGAAGCCGGATTGGGCGGTTCGGCGTTGACCTCGCAGGTGACGATGCTGTGGCCCGCGCGTGCGACTTCCCCGAACAGATCCTCGTAGAGCCGGCGAGCATGGCCGCGGCCGCGCGCTTGCGCCGCGACGACGACACGGTCGACATAGACGAAGCGTGGATAGCGCTCGCGGAACCAGAGGAAATTCGGGCTGTCGTAGGGCGCATTCTGGTCGAACGTCATGATGAAGGCTTCGAGCGCGCCGATGCGCCTGATGTAAAACGCTTCGCCAAGCAGGAAGGACAGCCGTTCCGGCTCAAGCCATGACAGTTCGGCGGCGTGCTCGTTGTTGAGTGCGAGGATGGCCGCTTCGTCCTGAGGCGAGACACGGCTGATCGGCGACGGCCCAGTCACGGCTTTGCTCATCATGCTCTGGCCGCCGCAATCGTCGCCGCAACCAGCGCCCCATCGGTGACTGTGGCGCGATACTCGCGGTCGAGATCGGCGCCGCCCATGCCGACTTGCGGGTTGCGGTAGGCCATGGCGCTCGGTACGTCCCTGAGCGCGGCGAAATGCAGTTCCGTCAGCCCGGTTGATGCCAGCACCCCGGCGATGTTTTCGGGGTCCAGCGCGCCGCAGCCGAGGATGATGATGCGGCCGTCGGCCTGGCGGACGAGATCCGCCAACAGGCCGGCGCCTTCCACCGCGGTGTCCCTCTGGCCGCTGGTCAGCACGCGGCCGACCTTGCAGCGGATCAGCGCTTCCAGCGCCTCGGCCGGGTCGCGCGTCATGTCGAAGGCGCGGTGGCAGGTAACGGCGAGCGGACCGGCGGCATCGACCAGCGCGCCCATGCGGGTTTCATCGATGGTGCCGTCGGCATTGAGGCAACCGACGACGACACCGGCGACGCCGAGGTCACGAAGCGCTGCGACATCGGCGAGCATCGAGCTGTATTCGGCCTCGCTGTAGAGGAAATCGCCGCCGCGCGGGCGCACGATGACATGGAAGGGAATGGTCGCGCTCTCGAGTGCGGCGCGCACCGTGCCGAGGCTGGGCGTGATGCCGCCTTCGACCAGGCTGGCGCAGAGCTCGACCCGGTCGGCGCCGGCGGCCTGCGCGGCCAGCAGTCCATCGATGCCTTCGACGCAGATTTCGATCAGGGGGCGAGCATTTCCGGCCAAGGGGCGATCCTTCATGATTGCATGACGGCCAGCCCTAGCATCGGCTCGGTTGGTGGGGAAGCCGGAACAGCCCGTCGCTGCTTGGGCCAGCCCGGCAACCCTGCCTAGGTCCGTAGCGAGAGATCTATTGTTTCTGCAGCACCGTGTTCTTGGCGCCTTGTTCGGCCTGGTCGATGACCAGCAGCTTGACCGGGGCGTCGCCGATGTTGGTGGCCTGGTGCCATTGGCCGATCATCTCGATGATGAAATCGCCCGTCTTGTAGGTGTTGCTGTTGCCGGTCTCGACATTCGTCACTTTGAGTGTCCCGGCCTCGACATAGGCGTAGCGGGCAAACGGGTGCTTGTGCACCGGCAGAGTGGCGCCGACCGCAATGTCATAGGTTGAAACCAGGACCTGGACATTTTTCTGCGGCAGCACGATCGGCTGACCGGACGCCGTCTGGCTGCGATCGGCAAGCGGCGTGACGACAACCGGCGGGATGGTACTGTCCAGCGCCCGAGCGGGGTTTGCAGATAGCGCTGCCGCGAACAGCAGCATCGATGCCAGGATCTTTCGCATGGTTCCTCCAGGTTTTACCGCCACCGCGCGGCGCGACGCCAAGGTTCTAACTCTCGTCAGTTACTGGAGACACAACGTCATCCGCCGGTGCCGTCGTCCATCATCGTATTCGTGAGCGCTTCATAGATGTTGCTGCATACCTGGGACCGCGGACAGTGTTTTACGATGAATACCGGCACGACAGTCAGTGCGGCGGCGATCAGGATTTGCAGGAAGAGAGGAGCAGGCTCGAAGCGTTTGCCAAACAAGGCTCGGCAAGCGAAGTAGAGACTTTGAGCCAGGCATGCCCAGACAAGGACATGCAACAGCGTGCTCGTTGCTCGGGCATAGGGCGTTATGTATCCGTCGGGAAAGCCGACCATGCCAAGGTCGACGAGCCACTGCAGAGCCAGAACGCAGGACAGGCATGCCCACAGAAAGAGCGCCACGCGGGTAACCAAAACTCTGCTGCGATCCACGCTCATATGCAATCGAAGCACAACTGCGTTCGGCCTTCCAGAGCGGCTGCTGCGTGGCTTGGAGTATCGCCTATTTAAGAGTGCGCAGCGTGATCGAATAGCGGTGCCCGGCGACCGGCGGAATGCTGTGCTCCCACTCGTGGCGCGCCGGGCCGTCAATGAGATAGACAGATCTCGGCTGAACCTCGATCGTCTCGCGATCCCATTTCGAGCCGTTTTTTCGGCGCAGCCGAAAGCTGCAGGGCGCCAGCAGCGAGACGCCGGCGACGAGATCGAAATGCGGCTTGTCGCGATGCCAACCTATGCCCGCGCCCGGCCGATACTCGTTGATGAGCACTTGCGCGAATTCCGTGGCCTGCCTGCCGGCAAAATCCGCGACCTTGTCGCGAAGCGGCAGCAGGAATTTCGGGATGGGCGGCGCTTCGACGACCTGGCGCCGGTCGTAGTCGTAGCGCCAGCCGAAGCCGGCGACCTGCCGGTTGGCAAGGTGGCCGTGGAAATCGAACGGCTTGAAGGACAGTTCATTGAGGTGACGGACCAGTTCCGCCTCTTCGTCCGTTGTGATCAGGCTAGGCCGGTAAGAAAATCCTTCCGGCAGCGTGTCGGCCGCGCCGAAGAGATCGCCCTGGCTGGCATACGCTGTTGTACTGGATTTCGTCTGTGCCATCTGACGGAGAGATAGGAAGCCTCGCCACCCGGGCAAGATTTTCGGCGTTGTGGTGCGCCTCCCTGTCGGAACCTCCGCATCGTTGCGGCATTACGCATGTTCGAAGCAGGATTTGGAGAAGATTTGGGGACGAAGCGGGATTTTCGACATGCCGTCCACTGCCATCCGCAATACCCATTACGACCCGTCGACGAAAATCCTCTCGGTCTGGTTCGTCCCGAGCCGAGCCCGCTACGACTACGAGGAGGTCGAGCCCGAGACCTACGCGGCGTTCCGCGCCGCCTTCTCGAAAGGGCAATTTTTCAACGAGTTCATACGCGATCGCTACCGGTTTCACCTGGTTGAAGAAGGACGCCGGCGCGTGACTGGATCCTGAAGGCGCTACGAGAACTCGCGGCGCAGGGATAGTTTTCGGGCTGGGAAGACCAGGGACCCAGGCAGCTATAGGCCCGCCACGTGCGAGCGGAATGCCAAACAGACGACCGCATGGCCTCATCAAAGCCCTGTTCAACTCCTCAATCCGTGGTAAGGTGATTATACCAGTCAATAACATGACGATCGGCGCGGCCGTCGTTTAAAGCGGGAGTAGGGATAGATGACGACGATTGCGCTGCTCGGTGCCGGCGGCAAAATGGGCTACCGACTGTCGACCAATTTTCGCGGATCGCCCTACACGGTACGCCATGTCGAGGTCAGCGAGGCCGGCCGCGAGCGGCTGAAGACCGGACTGGGCTTCGACGCGGTCAGTGCCGATGCGGCGCTCGACGGGGCGGATATCGTCATCCTGGCCGTTCCCGACACGCATATCGGCAAGGTGGCGGCTGATATCGAGAGCAAACTGGCGCCAGGCACAATGGTGATAGTGCTCGATGCGGCCGCACCCTTCGCCGGCCATCTGCCCAACCGTCCGGACCTGACCTATTTCGTCACCCATCCCTGTCATCCGCCGATCTTCAACGACGAGACCGACATGGCGGCCAAGAAGGATTATTTTGGCGGCGTCAAGGCCAAGCAGCATATGGTCAGCGCGCTGATGCAGGGGCCGGAAGCGGACTACGCCAAGGGCGAGGCGGTCGCAAAAATCATCTGGGCGCCGGTCATGCGCTCGCACCGTGTCACCGTCGAACAGATGGCGCTGCTGGAGCCCGGTCTATCGGAGACGGTGTGCGCGTCACTGCTTGTCGTCATGAAGGAAGCCGTCGACGAGGTCGTCGCGCGAGGCGTCGACCAACAGGCGGCGCTCGACTTCCTGCTCGGCCACATGAACGTGCTCGGCGCCGTGATTTTCGGTGAGACCAAGGGCGTATTCTCGGATGCCTGCAACAAGGCGATCGAATTCGGCAAGCCGGTGCTGATGCGCGACGACTGGAAGCGGGTGTTCGAACCGGAAGAGATCGCCGCGAGCATTCGGCGCATTACCTGAGAAAGGCCGAGTCGGGCGCTTGCCGGAGTGCCTCGGTGGCTCGACACACCCGCCATGACACCCAACTGTTTTTGCTCAGTGGGCACATGTCACCTCGATTAGTGATTGACTCATCATACCAGTTGGCTTAGCTGTTGATGGCTTGGGCAAGGGTTCGCGGGAAGTACGAAGCCTGGACGAGTGGAGGGACGGCGGGGGCGCAACGATCCGTCAGGTGGGAAGCCGGCAACGGCATTTCAGCCCGAACCGATCAGCGGCCCGCGCTGCGCGACGAATTCGAATGCAGGGGCCTTGATTGATCAAGGCAATTTTTCAAACGGGAGGACATCATGAAACTCACACGCAGAATGACACTTGCGGCGTTCGCCGGCATGCTGGCGCTTGGCACGGCGGCGCCCGCCTATGCGGCCGACCTCATTGCCATCATCACGCCCTCGCATGACAATCCGTTCTTCAAGGCGGAAGCCGTCGGCGCCGAAGCCAAGGCCAAGGAACTCGGCTACGAAGCGCTTGTGCTCGTCCATGACGACGACGCCAACAAGCAATCCGAATTGATCGATACGGCGATCGGTCGCGGCGCCAAGGCGATCATCCTCGACAATGCCGGCGCCGACGCCACTGTCGCTGCCGTGCAGAAGGCCAAGGACGCGGGCGTGCCGTCGTTCCTGATCGATCGCGAGATCAACGCCACCGGCGTCGCCGTGGCTCAGATCGTCTCCAACAACTACCAGGGCGCCCAGCTCGGCGCGCAGGAGTTCGTCAAGCTGATGGGCGAGAAGGGCAATTTCGTCGAGCTGGTCGGCAAGGAATCCGATACCAATGCCGGCATTCGCTCGAAGGGCTATCATGACGTCATCGACGATTATCCGGACCTGAAGATGGTCGCCCAGCAATCGGCCAACTGGAGCCAGACGGAAGCCTATTCCAAGATGGAATCGATCCTGCAGGCCAACCCGGATATCAAGGGCGTCATCTCCGGCAACGACACGATGGCGATGGGCGCGTATGCGGCGCTGGTTGCGGCGAACCGCAAGGACGTCATCGTCGTCGGTTTCGACGGATCCAACGACGTGCGCGATTCGATCACCGCGGGCGGCATCAAGGCAACCGTGCTGCAGCCGGCCTATGCGCAGGCGCAGATGGCGGTCGAGCAGGCCAACGACTTCATCAAGAACAAGAAGTCGCCCGAGAAGGAAAAGCAGCTGATGGACTGCGTGTTGGTCAATGGCGACAATGCTTCCAAGCTGGAAACTTTTGCGCTTACCAACTGAGCCGGCGTGACATGAATAGCGAGGGGCGATCAAGGTCGTCCCTCGCCGCCATTTTCCGTGGGTGCCAATCACCATGCTCAACAGGCCATCATGCTGAACAACAAGCCGATCTGGCCGATGCTTGTCGTTGCAGTCGGCATCAGCCTGACCGCCTGCAAGATCCTGCCGACTCCCTCGGGGGATAGCGGCAGCGCCGCCGCCTTCAATCCGGACAAGATGGTCGAGGAGATCTGGGCCGCGAAGGTCGTGCCTTACCTCCAGCAGAAGGCCGGGCCGTTTGCCGAGGTCCACGCTCTGGCGAAAACCGATCCTGCTTCCGCTGGCGCCAAATATGGCAATCCGAACAAGCAGGCGAATTCGCCATGGACCTTCGCGGTTCGCGTCGAGGGCAAGATCATCGCAGCCAACACGGCGTCACGCGCGGCAACGATGGATATCGATGTCGACGGCGACGGCAAGGCCGATGCGCGGGTACAGATCGGACCGGCGATGCGCGGAACCGCGCTGCGCGACAGCCTCGATTTCATCCAGTTCAACGATTTTACCAACCAGATCGACTTCGCCCAGTTCGGCAAGGCGTTCAACGCCTATGCCGTCAAGGCCCTGTTTGCCAAACTGCCGCGCGACGCGCTGGAAGGCCGGACCGCCAAGGTTCTCGGCGCCTATACGCTCGAGAGCGGCCAGGACCTGCCGCTGGTGACGCCGGCGGAGGCAGAAATCGGGCCGAAGCCATGAGCGCTGCGGTTGCTCACGATGTCGTCTTGAAGCTGGAGGACGTCTCCAAGGTCTATTCCGGCACCGTCGCGGTCAAGCGCGCGAATTTCGAGGTGCGCAAGGGCGCCGTCAATGTGCTGGTCGGCGAAAACGGCGCCGGCAAATCGACGCTGATGAAGATCATCGCCGGCGTCGAACAGCCGACGCTCGGCCGGATCCTCCTGGAAGGGGAGGAGGTCTCCTTCTCGTCATCGGGCGACGCGGTGAACCGCGGCATCGGCATGGTGTTCCAGGAGCTGAACCTGTTTGGCAATATGACCGTCGCCGAGAACATCTTCGCCACGCGCGAGATCACCAACCGGTTCCGCAAGATCGACCGCAAGGAGCAGGAGCGTCGCGCGGCGCAATTTCTCGAACGCCTGCAGGCCGGGATAAGGCCCGACATGCTGGTCGAGGATCTGCGCATCGGCCAGCAGCAGCTGGTCGAGATCGCCAAGGCGGTTTCGCTCGATGCGCGCATCCTGATCATGGACGAGCCGACCTCCGCGCTCAGTGCGGCGGAAGTCGAGATCCTGTTCAAGGTGATCGCCGACCTCAAGGCGCGCGGCGTGGCGATCGTCTACATCTCGCACCGGCTGGAAGAGCTGATCCGCATCGGCGACTACATCACGGTGCTGCGCGATGGACACATCACCGGCCAGGAAGAGATGAAAAACGTCGACACGCGGTGGATCGTGCGGCAGATGATCGGCTCCGACGCCAAGGATTTCGCCAAGGCCGACGGCCATGTACCCGGCGAAGAAATATTCCGCGCCGAGGACATCTGCCTGCCGCGCGCGACCGGCGGGCTGGCGGTCGATCACGTCTCCCTGTCGCTGCGCGCCGGCGAGATCCTCGGCATCTATGGCCTGATGGGCGCCGGGCGCAGCGAACTGTTCGACTGCATCATGGGCCGCCATGGCCAGGCGACCGGCGCGATCTTCATCGCCGGCAAGAAGGTCAAGGAGCGGGACACGACGCGGCGCATCCGGCGCGGGCTGGCGCTGATCCCCGAAGACCGCCAACGCGAAGGGCTGGTGTCGATCCTCTCCGTCGCCAGCAATCTGACACTGGCCAGCCTGTCGCGCTTTGTCCGCCTGTTCCACATCAGTGGCGGCCAGGAGAAGCAGGCGGTGACGCAGATGGTGCGGGAACTGGCGATCAAAGTCGCCGACCCGGCGCAGGAGGTCTCGTCGCTGTCGGGCGGCAACCAGCAAAAGGTGGTGATCGGCAAGGCGCTGCTCACCGGGCCGAAGGTGCTGCTGATGGACGAGCCGAGCCGTGGCATCGATGTCGGCGCCAAGGCCGACGTCTTCCGCACCATGCGCAAGCTGTCGCGCGACGGGCTCGGCATTCTGTTCGCCACCTCGGATCTCGATGAGGTGATGGCGCTGTCCGACCGCATCGCGGTGATGAGCAACGGAAAACTGACCGGCATGTTCGATCGCGCCGAGGCGACGGAGGCAGCCCTTGTCGCCGCCTCGGCACTTGGCCACGGACCGGCCCCGCACACGGAGAACCCATGACTGACATCCCGGCCAAGGCGGCTGCCCCCTCCGTCTCGAGCGGCTCGCTGCTGCTGACGCTGATGAAGGCGAGGACCTTCATCGCGCTGATCGCCGTCTTGGTCTTCTTCTCGATCGCGGCGCCGAATTTCCTGTCGACCGCCAACCTGATCCTGATGTCGAAACATGTGGCGCTGAACGCCTTCCTCGCCATGGGCATGACCTTCGTCATCATCACCGGCGGCATCGATCTCTCAGTCGGCTCGATCGTCGGCCTGTGCGGCATGGTCGCCGGCTATCTCGTGCTCAACGGCATCGACCTGCAATTCGGCTACACCATCTATTTCAACGTCGTCGAGATCGCGCTGATCACGCTGGCGGTTGGCATATTGATCGGCGCCGTCAACGGATTGCTGATCACCAGGCTGAACGTCGCGCCGTTCATCGCCACACTCGGCGTGCTCTATGTCGCGCGCGGCCTGGCGTTGCTGTCGTCGGACGGCCGCACCTTCCCCAACCTCGTCGGCAAGCCGGAGCTTGGCACCACCGGGTTTGGTTTCCTCGGCGCCGGGCGGCTGCTCGGCCTGCCGGTGGCGATCTGGATCCTGATCGTTGTTGCGCTGGTTGCGGCATATCTCGCCAAATACACGCCGCTCGGCCGCCACATCTTCGCCGTCGGCGGCAATGAACGGGCGTCGCGAATTTCGGGCGTTCGTGTCAACATGGTGAAAATGTTCGTCTACATGTTCTCCGGCTTCTGCGCGGCGATCGTCGGCCTGATCATCTCGTCCGAACTGATGGCCTCGCACCCGGCAACAGGCGAAAGTTTCGAGCTCAACGCCATTGCGGCGGCGGTGCTCGGCGGCACCTCGATGTCGGGTGGGCGCGGCACGATCGGCGGCACCATTGTCGGCGCCTTCGTCATCGGCATTCTTTCGGACGGGTTGGTGATGATGGGCGTGAGTTCCTTCTGGCAGATGGTGATCAAGGGCCTTGTCATCATCGTCGCCGTCGTCGTCGACCAAGCGCAGCGCCGGCTGCAGAGCCGGGTGACGCTGATGCAGATGGCAAAGGCAGGCTGAGCATGGCGGAGTTGCGGGGAGGGCTCATCGGCTGCGGCTTCTTTGCCATCAACCAGATGCATGCCTGGCGCGACATTGAAGGCGCCGCGATGGTCGCCATTTGCGACCGCGACCCGGAGCGGCTGCGCATCATCGGCGACCAGTTCGGCATTGCGAAGCGCTACACCGACGCGGCAGAGATGTTTGCAAGCGAAAGCCTCGACTTCGTCGATATCGCCACTACCGTTCCCAGCCATCGTCCGCTGGTCGAGATGGCGGCGCTGCACCGTGTGCCGGTGATTTGCCAAAAGCCGTTCGCGCCGACGCTTGCCGACGCCAAGGCGATGGTGAGGGCCTGCGTGGAAGCCGGCGTACCGCTGATGGTGCATGAGAATTTTCGCTGGCAGTCGGCGATCCAGGCGGTGCGTGCCGTGCTCGACAGCGGCGAGATCGGCACGCCGTTCTTCGGGCGCATCTCCTTCCGCTCTGCCTATGACGTGTTTTCCGGCCAGCCCTATCTCGCCGAGGGAAAGCGCTTCATCATCGAGGACCTCGGTATCCACAGTCTCGACATCGCCCGTTTTCTACTGGGCGACGTGTCGACGATCACGACGCGAACCGCGCGCATCAACCCCGGCATCGCGGGCGAAGATGTCGCGACGATGCTGATGGACCACAAGAGCGGGGCGACGTCAGTGGTCGACTGTAGCTACGCGACGAAGCTCGCCACCGAACCGTTTCCCGAAACGCTGATCGAGATCGACGGCAGCGACGGCACGATCCGCTTGGCGCAGGGATATCGGCTCACCGTCACCGGCAGGAGCGGCACGAAGATCACCGACGTTTCGCCGCCCGTACTCGCCTGGGCATCGCGCCCATGGCACAACATCCAGGAGAGCGTCGTCGCCATCCAGCAGCACTGGGTCGACTGCCTGGCAAAGGGAACCGAGCCGGCGACCTCGGGCGCCGACAATCTCAAGACATTCGCGCTGGTCGAGGCGGCCTATCTGGGCGCCGCGAGCCACGAACTTGTCCACCTGGATGGCTTGCTGACATGACAGCCGACGCCTTCCTCCTATACGGCACACGCGTGGTCGAGGCCGAGCCGGTTAGGCTGAGTGCGGGCTTGCTCAGCGCCGACTTTGTCAACGGCAGCCTGCGCACCATGCGTTACGGCGGCATCGAAGTGCTGCGCGCCATCGCCTACATCGTGCGCGACCGCGACTGGGGCACCTATGAACCGGCGCTGACGGACCTTGCCGTCGATCAGGACGCCGACAGCTTCTCCGTCAGCTACTCCGCAACTTGCTTAGCACCGGGCGGAAGCCGGCTCGACTTTCGCGCTACGATCAAGGGCTCCGCCAACGGTCACCTAGTGTTCGACGTCAGCGCGGTCCCTGAAAGCGATTTCGAGACCAATCGCTGCGGTTTTTGCGTCCTGCATCCGATCGCCGGCCTCGCCGGCAGCCCGGTCACGGTCGAGCATACCGACGGCAGCGTGGTGGCGACGAAACTGCCGCTGTTGATCGATCCCTGGCAGCCTTTCAAGGATTTGCGCGCGATCACCCATGAGGTCCGGCCGGGCATCACTGCCGAATGCCGGATGGAGGGCGACACTTTCGAGATGGAGGACCAGCGCAACTGGTCGGACGCGTCCTACAAGACCTATGTGCGGCCACTGGCGCTGCCTTGGCCCTATGTGCTGCCGGCCGGCCAAACTGTAAGCCAGACGGTCAGCCTGCGCATCACCGGCGAGGGGGGAATGCCGGCCGCAGCATCTGCCGCCGAACCGGTCAGCGTCGAACTCGGCGAGACCGGGCAGAGGCTGCCGGATCTCGGCGTGATCATCTACCCGGATGAGGTCGAAGCAGCGCTCGCAAATCTTTCGACATTGACCGAGCTCGGCCCGCAGCAACTTGTCTTCCACTACGATCCGACGCGCGGCCACGGTCTCGAAGCATTGCAGTCTTATGCAAGGCTCACCGCCGCCTATCCGGTGCAGACGACGCTGGAATGCGTCGTTGCCTGCGCGGGCGACCTCGATGCCGAGCTGTCAGGCGTTGCCGACATGGTGCGTCAAGCCGGGTTGAAGCTTTCGGCCATTGCCGTCTCGCCTTCGGTTGACCGGCAGTCGACACCGCCGGGCAGCGCGTGGCCGGACTGTCCGCCGCTCGAAGACGTCTATGCCGCGGCCCGTCGCGCCTTTCCCGATATCCGGCTCGGCGGCGGCATGTTCAGCTATTTCACCGAGCTCAACCGCAAGCGCGTGCCGGCGGGCCAACTCGATTTCGTCACCCACTGCACGTGCCCGATCGTGCACGCCGCCGACGATCTCAGCGTCATGCAGTCGCTGGAGGCGCTGCCCTTCATCACCGCGTCGGCGCGGGCGATCTTCGGGGAAAAGCCTTACCGCATCGGTCCATCGACGATCGCCATGCGCCAGAACCCCTATGGCGGCGCGACCAAGGGCAATCCCGGGGGCCAGCGCATCGCCATGGCCGATCGCGACCCTCGCCATGCCGGCCTGTTCGCAGCCGCATGGGCGATCGGCTATGCCGCGCGTGTCGCGCCGGCCGGGCTGGAACTGCTCACGCTGTCCGGCTTCGCCGGGCCTTTCGGCGTGCTCGCAGCATCCGGCGAACCCGTCGCGGAAGGATCGCCTCGGCCGATCTTCGATGCCATCAAGGGGCTTTGCGAACTGGCCGGCCTTACGTATGTGGCGACGAAAACGAGCGACGAGACCAAGGTGCTGGCGCTGGCCGGCCGCTCCGCTTCGGGCAAGACCGTGGCGTGGCTGGCGAACCTGACGGCGGACGACGTGACGGTCGACATCTCAGCGTTTGGCCGAGGCCAACTGGTGATGACCCCTTACGCGATCACGCGGATCGGCTGAAATCAGTTGCCGGAGTTCATCACATAAAGCGCGCGCGAGCGCTCGAGGTGCTTGATCATCGCCTTCTCGGCGCCGTCGGCATCCTTCTTCTCGATGCGGCCGATGATCTCTTCATGCTCGGTCAGCGTGAACTGTTCCTTGCCGGTCCAGATCAGCATTTCGGTGTGATATTCCTTCAGCCAACCGAGCATCGCCTCGCTGACGGCGATATAGATCGGGTTGCCTGAAATGGCCGCGATCTGGGTGTGAAACTTCATGTCGGCTGAAATGAAAGCCTCGGAATCGCCGCGAAAGCCACGCTGTTCGGCAATTGTGGCCCGCAGCTGCTCAACGTCCTCGGCAGTGGCATTTTCGGCGGCTTCCCTGACCATGCCGCGCTCGAAGAAGATGCGCGCCGTTTTCAGGTGCTCCAGCGTGTCCTTCGACGACGACAGGATGATCTTGGCTGCGCCGTCGACCTGCTTGATGATCGACTTGGCGGTCAGCTGCAGCACCTTGGCGCGTTCCCCATGCGAGATCGCGACGAGGCCCATATTGCTCAGCGCCTGCATCGCCTCGCGGATCGCGGGACGGCCGACCTCGAAGCGCTCCATCAACTCGCGCTCCGACGGCATGTCGTCGCCCGGCGTCAATTCTCCGCTGGTGATCAGGCGCTTCAGCCGCAAAAACACTTCGTCGGAAAGTTTGCGCCGGACGATCGGCTCCGAACGGTTCATCGTCGCGAATCACTCCCTTGACCTGTGTCTATCTAGCATTGCCACCGCGATTTTCGGAACGCCTGTCTGACCGCTCGACCGTACCCCGCCAGACAGGATATCACTTGCAAAGCTTATGTACTCATTATACCAGGTTTCGACGATCAAGGAACTCTTTTCGAACCCCCTGCGGCCTCAGACAACGAACCATGATCACGCTCACCTACCGCATCGAGACATCAGGCAGCATCGAGAGGCTGGCAGCCAAGATCGCCAGCGACCAGTCGACTGGAACCTTCGTCGCGCTGCCCGGCGAGACCGAGGAACTGAAAGCCCGGGTGGCCGCACGTGTCCTGGCCATTCGGCACCTGCCGGACGCACTTCGCCCCTCCATTCCCGAGGCCGGTAACGGGCCGTTCAAGCGCGCGGATGTCGACATCGCCTTTCCATTCGATGCCATCGGCCACGACCTGTCGGCTCTGATGACCATTGCCATCGGCGGCGCCTATTCGATCAAGGGCCTAACCGGCATTCGCGTTGTCGACATGAAGCTGCCGGAGCAATTCCGCGGCGCGCATCCAGGTCCGCAATTCGGCGTCGCCGGCAGCCGCAGGCTGACAGGTGTCACGGATCGGCCGATCATCGGCACCATCGTCAAGCCGGCGCTGGGGCTGCGGCCCCCCGAGACCGCCGCGATGGTGGGCGAGCTGATCGCCGCCGGTGTCGATTTCATCAAGGACGATGAGAAGCTGATGAGCCCAGCCTATTCGCCGCTGGCGGAGCGGGTAAAGGCAATCATGCCGCTGATCCTCGACCACGAGCAGAGGACCGGCAAGAAGGTGATGTACGCCTTCGGCATCTCGCATGCCGACCCGGACGAGATGATGCGCAATCACGATCTGGTGGCCAAGGCCGGCGGAAATTGCGCGGTGGTCAACATCAACTCCGTCGGTTTCGGTGGCCTGGCCTTCTTGAGAAAACGCTCCAGCCTGGTGCTTCACGCTCATCGCAACGGCTGGGACATCCTCACCCGCCATCCCGGCCTCGGTATGAACTTCAAGGTCTGGCAACAGTTCTGGCGGCTGCTCGGCGTCGACCAGTTCCAGATCAACGGCATCCAATCGAAATACTGGGAGCCGGACGCGTCTTTCGTCGAGTCCTTCAAGGCGGTGACGACGCCGATTTTTGCCCCTGAGGATTGCGCCTTGCCTGTGGCGGGCTCCGGCCAATGGGGCGGGCAAGCGCCCGAGACCTATGAACGGACCGGCCGGACGGTCGATCTGCTCTATCTGTGCGGCGGCGGCATCGTCAGCCATCCGGATGGACCGGGCGCCGGGGTGCGTGCCGTGCAGCAAGCCTGGCAGGCGGCGGTCGACGGCATTCCGCTGGCGGATTTCGCCTTGAGCCATCCGGAGCTGGCGCGGTCGATCGAAAAATTCGGCGACGGCAAAGCGGCCTGAAGCAATGCAAGACCTGCTTCTCAGCTATTATGGCGACGACCTCACCGGCTCGACCGACGTCATGGAAGCGCTCGAACTCGGCGGCGTGCCGACCGTGCTATTTATGCGCCAGCCGGACGCGGCCATGCTTGCGCAGTTCAGCCACTGCCGCGCCATTGGATTGGCCGGCACCAG
This sequence comes from Mesorhizobium sp. LNJC405B00, assembly GCF_000502615.1. NCBI lineage: Bacteria > Pseudomonadati > Pseudomonadota > Alphaproteobacteria > Hyphomicrobiales > Phyllobacteriaceae > Mesorhizobium > Mesorhizobium sp. LNJC405B00. Next base: position 149,901 of record NZ_AYWC01000011.1, read on the forward strand.
CCGCAGCGAGACGCCACAATGGATGGACACGCATCTGAGCGATGCCTTCGCTTGGCTGAAGACGCTGAATGCCGCGATCTGTCACTACAAGGTCTGCTCGACCTTCGATTCCAGCCCGGCGATCGGCAGCATCGGTCGCGCCATCGAGATCGGCCGCTCGGTCTTCGCGCAGGACAGCGTGCCGCTGCTGGTCGGGGCGCCGCAGCTCAAGCGTTACACCGCCTTCGGCCATTTGTTCGCGGCCTATCGTGAAAAGTATTTCCGCATCGACCGCCATCCGGTGATGAGCCGCCACCCGACGACGCCGATGGATGAATCCGACCTGCTGATCCATCTGTCGCGGCAGACGGAGCTCACATCGGGGCTGGTCGACCTCGCGACGTTGCAGTCGGTGGCGCGCTCGGAGGCCTTCGACCGCTTGCTCGCAGAGGGCACCGACATCGTACTTGTCGATGTCGACAGCCGCGAGACGCAGGCGCTTGCCGGCAAGGAGATATGGCGCGCCCGCAAGCCGGGCGGTTCGTTCGTCGTCGGCTCGTCCGGGATCGAATATGCGCTGCTGGCCGAATGGGTGTCGAGTGGGACAGTCAGAGCTGAGCCAGGATTTTCGCCGCCAGGTGCCGCCGACCGGATCGCGGTCGTCTCGGGCAGTTGTTCGCCGACGACCGAACGACAGATCCGGCACGCTTTGACCGACGGCTTCGACGGCATCGAGGTCGATCCCGTCGAACTGATCTCCGAAGCTTCCGGAGATGCGATCGCACGCGCGACGGCAGCCGGTCGCGCCAGCCTGGAAGGCGGGCGCAGCGTCGTTCTCTACACGGCCCTTGGACCCAACGCCGACAGGGGGGGCGAAATCGACCGCCAGGAAGGCGCCCGCCACAAGCTTGGTCGCGGCCTCGGCGAACTGCTTCGCGCGCTGACCATCGAGCAGAAGTTGCAGCGCGTGGTCATAGCCGGAGGCGACACGTCGAGCCACGCTCTCGGCCAGATGGGCGTCGGTGCGCTGACGGTGCGGATGCCGCTGCCGGCGTCGCCGGGCTCGCCGCTTTGCGTCGCTCACTCGCATATTGAGGCGATCGATGGGCTGGAGGTGGCGCTCAAGGGCGGGCAGGTCGGAACCGACCGCTATTTCAGCGCCATCCGCGACGGCCTTAGCAGCTGACAACGCGTCGCTCCGGCAACCGCGAGATCCATCCGAAGCCTTTTTGTCGCGTATGTTGACGTTAAATTCACATAAAGATATGAGTTCTTTGTTGCGGCGAGGTGCTTTTGCCGTTTGTCCCCCTTGCTCAATCGGGGTTGTCGCCATGTGTTTCGCCCTTGCATCAGACTGCAGGATCGCCCTGTAGCAATCGCCAATGCTGAAAGAGGCGGTGATCATGCCCAGCCTGCTCGGAATCGATAACGGCCTCACGGTCACCAAGGCGGTCATCTTCGATGCCGACGGCACGCAATTGTCCGTGGCGCGTCGCCGGGTGCCGCAATCGATGCCCCACGCGCGCTGGGTGGAGCGCGACATGTCAGGCCTGTGGCAAGCAACAGCCGACGCCATCAAGGAGGCGATCGCGCTCTCCGGCAGGCCGGCGGAAGACATCAAGGCGGTGGCGGCGACCGCGCATGGCGATGGTCTCTATCTGCTCGATCATGATCGTCAGCCTTTGGGATCAGGCATCCTGTCGCTCGACAGCCGCGCCGGCGACGTTGTCGAAAGGTGGTCCGCCGGTACCGTTTTCACCGATGCGCTGGCGACGACGGGCCAGACGCCGCATGTTTCGGCGCCGTCGGCGCTGCTGGCGTGGCTTAAGCAGAACGATCCTGATCGCTATGGCCGCATCGGCCATGTGCTGGCCTGCAAGGACTGGCTGCGCTTTTGCCTGACCGGCACGATCGGGACCGACCGCACGGAGGCCAGCACTTCATTCACGGATTTTCGCGCGCAAGCCTATGCGCCTGAAGCGCTGCGCATCTTCGGGTTGGAGGATCTGTTCAACGCGCTGCCGCCGGTGGCGCATTCCGCTGACATCGCCGGTCAAGTCACAGCCGATGCCGCCGAAAGGACCGGCCTTCGCAAGGGAACACCGGTCGCCTGCGGCCTGCACGACGTGGCCGCCTCGGCGCTTGGCATGGGCGGCCATGAAGACGGCGTGCTCGCCATCGTCGCCGGCACCTATTCCATCAATGAAGTCGTCTCTTCGCAACCGCGCGTCGACCGGCGTTGGTTCTGCCGCAACGCCATCGACGCGGGCCGTTGGAACAACATGTCGATCTCGCCGGCCTCGACCGCGAACTACGACTGGTTTCTCGACACGTTTTGCCGCGCGGAGCAGGACAGGACGGATGGCGGCTCCCTCCACGAATTGCTGGCGGGAGAGATCGACGCGGCGTTGAAGAAGCCTTCGACCATCCTGTTTCATCCCTATCTGTTCGGCTCTCCCTATGGCGATTTGGCCAGCGGCAGCTTTGTCGGCCTGCATGGCTGGCACAATCGCGGCGACATGCTGAAGGCGGTTCTGGAAGGCATCGCCTTCAATCACCGCACCCATGTCGAGGCCTTGCGCGACGGCTTTGCCGTCAGCGAGATCCGCCTGACCGGGGGCGGCTCGCGTAATCCTGCTTTCGTCCAGATGTTTGCCGACGTGCTGAACGCCCCGGTCACCGTCACCTCGACGGATGAGACCGCGGCCCTCGGTGCCGCGCTTTGCGCAGGTGCTGCGGTCGGCTTGTTCAAGACGCCGCAAGAGGGCGCCAGGCAGGTCGGGATGACGGAGCGGACGTATCAACCCGTGCCCGCCTCCAGTGCTGTGTTCAATGAGCGGTTTTCGCTCTACTGCCGCATAGCCGAGCAACTGAAGTCGCATTGGCCTGATATCGAAAGGCTGGCGGGGGTAAACGCATGATCAAGGCCGACGAACGACGAGAAGAGATCGCCGATTATGTGATCAAGCTCGGCCAGGTGCGCATCGATGATCTGGTCGAGCATTTCGGCGTGTCGCGCATGACCATCCACCGGCATATCGACCGGCTGGCGCAGCAGGGCGTGCTGCGCAAGCTGCACGGTGCGGTGACGGTCCAGCCTTCCGGCCTCTACGAGAGCGCTTTCCGCTACCGGGTGACCGTCAATCGAGCCGAGAAGGATGCACTGGCGCGGGCGGCACTGGATTATATCGAGGCCGGCCAGGTGGTGATGCTGGACGATTCATCGACGGCAAACGCGGTCGCGACGCTGCTGCTCGACGTCAAGCCGCTGACCGTCGTTTCCAACAGCGTCTCGACGGCGGGCCAATTGATCAATGTGGACGATATCGATTTCATCTGCCTCGGCGGCCAGTATCATCCCACTTACAATGCCTATATCGGCATTGTCTGCGAGAACGCCGTGGCGCAGTTGCGCGCCAATGTGCTGATCTGTTCGGCTTCGGCCGTCACCGGAACCACTGCTTTCATCCAGGATCCGAATGTCGTGCGGGTCAAGCAGGCGATGATGACCGCCTCCGTGAAGCGCATCCTTTTGGTGGACCACGCAAAATTCGACCGGATCGCGCTGCATGTCTTCGACGATTTGACCAGTTTCGACGCCGTGCTGGTGACCGAGGGCCTCGGCGATGCGCAGGCGCAGAGCCTCGAGCGGGCCGGGGTGAAACTGCGCATCGTCAAGACGAAAGCGCCATGAGCCGAACAGACGGAGCAGGGGCGGACAATCCCGCCGGGCGTCTCGCCGCGATAGCCGGGACCGGCGAGGTCGACGTCGTCATTCTTGGCGCCGGCATCAACGGGGCAGGGCTGTTTCGCGATCTGTGCGCGCAAGGTGTCAGCTGCCTGATCGTCGACAAGGCGGACTTCGGCTCGGGCACCAGTGCCGCGCCGTCGAGGCTCATCCACGGCGGCCTGAAATATCTCGAGACGGGCGAGTTCGGGCTGGTGGCGCAGTCGACGCTCGAACGCAATCTGCTTCTTCAAAACGCGCCGCACTATGTCAGCCCGCTGCCGACCGTCATCCCGATCTTCTCGTGGAGCAAGGGCATGCTCGCGGCGTTGCGAACGCTGTTCGGCTCGACCAGCGCGCCGCGCAGCCGCGGCGCCATGCTGATCAAGATCGGCTTGATGATCTACGATTTCTACGGTTCACGAAACCAGGTCATGCCGCGCCACCGCATGGTCGGGCGGCGGCAGGCGCTTGTTGAGATGCCGGCGCTCAATCCGGCGATCGTCGCCACCGGCACCTACTACGACGCCAAGATAAGTCACCCGGAAAGGCTGGTGCTGGAACTGATCCTCGACGGCTTGCAGGCTCACGCGGCGTCTGCCGGTGCCAACTACACGACACTGGCGGCTTCAGCCAATGGCGTGCTCACCTTCCAGCCGGAAAACGGCACCCCTTTTTCGGTGCGACCAAGGCTGGTGATCAACGCCGCCGGTCCATGGATCGATGACGTCAACGCGCTGCTTGGTGCTCCATCGAAGATGATCGGCGGCACCAAGGGCTCGCATATCCTGTTAAGGCATGACGAACTGGTCAAAAGCCTCGCCGGGCGCATGCTCTATTTCGAGGCCGATGACGGCCGCATCTGCCTGGTCTACGACTATCTCGGCCTGGCGCTGGTCGGCTCGACCGACATCAAGGCCGACAATCCGGACGCGGTCCGCTGCGAACCCGAAGAAGTCGACTATCTGCTCGACAGCGTGCGAACGCTGCTGCCGGGCATGGCGTTCGAGCGCGACCAGATCGTCTACGCCTATAGCGGCATCCGGCCGCTGCCGACGTCTGAAGCAGCGACGCCCGGACTGATCAGCCGCGATCATTCGGCGCCCGTTGCCGAGCCGGACGGCAACAGGCCCTTTGCAGTCATTTCGCTGGTCGGCGGCAAATGGACGACGTTCCGCGGCTTTGCCGAGGAAGTCACTGATACCGTACTCATGTGCTTGCAGCGCAGCCGCAAGATGTCGACTCAGTCGATGCCGATCGGCGGTGGGCGGGATTTTCCGGCCAATGCCGCCGCGCGCGCGAACTGGCTGGCTGAGGCACAGCAGGCAACGGGCGCCGGGGAAGGGCGCCTTGATCAATTGCTGTCGCGCTACGGGACCAGAGCCGTTGAGATCGCCAGGCACGGGTCGGATGATGAGGGTTGCCTGCCGGACTCCGGCGGCTACGGCAAGGCGGAAATCGACTACATCGCGCGCAACGAGTTCGTCGAACATCTGGCCGATGTCGTTATGCGCCGCAGCACGTTGGCGATAGGCGGCTCGCTGACGAGCCGCGACCTGCAGGAGATTGCCGCGATCGCGGGGCGGGCGTTGGGGTGGAGCACCGAGCGCCTCACGCGGGAGGTCGAAGCCGCTGTTGTCGAGCTCGAGGGTAGGAACCTGATGCGGCTGGACTGATCGCTTGATCGCTGACGCCGATAGCTTTTCCTGAGGCAATCCGATCGATTTGCCCTTGTTGGGCCGTGTGCTCCAAACTTGCACCCAGGATTTTGGCCCGCGCTTACGGGTTCATGCTACCACTTGGATGAGATCACACAAATTGACGTTAAAATAACGCTGCCATATGGTCATATTATATGCTTACCTTCTAATAGGCCCGCGTTGGCTGCCGAATGTCGGCTGGAGGCTACCGTCTGCGGAGGGATTGACAGCGATGCAAAGGTATGAAAATTTTTGCACGCAAAGATAATATTATCGCCCTGGGGAGGGAATGGCTTGAATTCCGGCGGATCCGCGAACCGCGACCATGAGTCCAGCCTCGCCACGCGCGCGGCCTGGCTCCACTATGCCGGTGGTCTGACCCAGGCCCAGGTGGCCAAGCGGCTTGGCCTGACCAGCCTCAAGGCGCATAGGCTTATTACCAAGGCCAACCAGGAAGGTCTCGTCAGGGTCTTCATCGACGGCGACGTCGCCGAATGCGTCGACCTGGAACAGCGCCTGATCGCCGCCTATGGGCTCCACTATTGCGAGGTGGTTCCCGATCTCGATCAGGACGAACTGCCTCTGAAGGGGCTCGGCATTGCCGGCGCCCAGTTCCTGAAGCGTGAAATCGATCGCGGCGAAGACATGCTGATCGGCGTCGGCCATGGCCGCACCCTTGCGGCCAGCGTCGAGTATCTGACGCGCACCACTGCTGCCCACATCCGTTTCGTCTCGCTGCTTGGCGGCGTGACGCGCAAATTCGCCGCCAACCCGCACGACGTCATGCATCGCCTGGCAGAGCGGACCGGCGCGCAGGCTTTCGTCATGCCGGTGCCTTTTGTCGCCAACACCACCGAGGACCGCGAGGTGCTGCTTGGCCAGCGCGGCATCAGCAATGTGTTCGCTCTCGCCAGCCGGTCCGACCTGATGTTCGTCGGAATAGGCACGGCTGAGCGGGAGGCGTCGCTGGTCGCCACCGGCATGATCGAGCCTTCCGAAATCGATGAGGTCAAGCGGGACGGCGGCGTTGGTGAATTGCTGGCGCATTTCTTCGACGACAAGGGGCGTCCGGTCGAAACGGCGCTGTCGGAAAGAATACTGGCGCTTCCGCGCGATCAGTTGAAGGGCCGCAGGATCGTTGCCGTCGCCGGCGGCAAGGTAAAGGTGCGCGCCATCAAGGCAGTACTCGAAAGCCGTTATCTCAGCGGCCTGATCACCGACGAATGCACCGCCCGCGCCCTGGTCGAGCTCGACGATGCAGCCGGGGCCGCGAAGCGCCGCGTGAACGGAGGAACTTCGAATGCGTGACAACGGACAATCCGCACCGCTGGTGGTTGCATCATGAGCGCGAAGGCCACCGCCCGGCAAGCTTCGCCCGGCCTGCGCCGGGTGCTTGCCGGCGCTGCGGTTGTGGTTCTGCTCGGCGCCATGGCGCTCGATACCAAGGTGATCAAGATCGGCTCTGCCGGCGATGTTCGCAACGCGGTGTTTTCGGCCGCCGACTACGGCAAGTCTGAATTTCCCAAGGTGCAGGCCGATGTCGAAGCGCGTGCCGCCGACGCCGCAACGGTGGCGACGGCGATCGCCAAGGACAGGGCGACGGCCGAAAAGGAATATGGCGTGCCGGCGGGAGTCGGACCGGTCATCTCGGTCAAGTTCACCGGCGTCGTCGGCGAGGGAAAATCGGGCATCTACAAGGTCGCGGTCGACGGTTTGCCGGACACGTTGACCGTCCGCGTACAGACTGGGCCGGCGATCAACGGCACCGAGCTTCGCGACGCCACCGGCAAGATCACCTTTGGTCAGTTCACCAACCAGATCGAGTATCAGGACGCCGGCTCGGCGCTGAACAACGAGATGAAGAAGGAGGTGCTGGCGAAAGTCGATACCAGTGACTTGACCGGCAAGACAATAGCGGTGGTCGGCGTCTTCAAGCTGGTCAATCCGAAGAGCTGGCTGGTCACGCCGGTGAGGCTGGACGTCAAATGACAATGACTGCCGGCACAGAACCCGCGACTGGCGATGCCGTGCTTTCGGCGCGCAATGTCGTCATGTCGTATGGCGGCGTCCACGCGCTCAAGGGCGTCAACTTCGACATCCATCGCGGCAAGGTCACCACCCTGTTCGGAGAGAATGGCGCCGGCAAATCGACGCTGATGAAGATCCTGTCCGGCGTGGTGACGCCGACATCCGGCGACATCGTGCTCGACGGCAATCTCGTCAGCTTTGCCTCGTCTTCGGACGCGCGCGATCGCGGCATTTCGATCATCCACCAGGAGCTCAGCCTGGCGCCGAATCTGAGCGTTCGCGACAACATCTTCATGGGCCGCGAACTGCGCACCAGAACCGGCCTCGACTTCGCCGAGGAGGCGCGCCAGGCGCGGGCGCTGATGGCCGACCTCGAAGAAGACATCGATCCGATGACCCTGGTCGAGGACCTGCGCCTGGGGCAGCAACAGATCGTCGAGATCGCACGCGCGCTGTCGGTCGATTCCCGCATCCTGATCATGGACGAGCCGACCTCCGCACTCAGTGCGACCGAGGTGGAGGTGCTGTTCAAGGTGATCCGCGATCTGACCAGCCGCGGTGTCTCCATCGTCTACATCTCGCACCACCTCGAAGAGGCGCTGCAGATCACCGACTACGCCGTCGTGCTGCGTGACGGGGCGATCACGGCGACGGCCGAAGCCAAGGACATCGACCTCGAATGGATCGTCCGCAACATGGTGGGTGAGAATTTCGACCTCGGCTCGCCGCCGACCGGCCATGCGTTTGGTGAGGTCGCGCTGTCGATCGAGGATGTCAGCGTCACCGACGCTTCGGGTTCAGGCTACGTCGTCGATCATCTGTCGCTGGATGTCAAAGCGGGCGAGATCGTCTGCATCTATGGGCTGATGGGCGCGGGCCGCACGGAATTGCTGGAGGCCGTCGCCGGCCGTGTGCCCATGGCGGGCGGGCGGGCGCTGCTGGAGGGTGAGGACGTTTCGGGGCTGACCATTGCCCAGCGCATCGCCCGAGGTCTGGTTCTGGTCCCCGAGGATCGCCAGCGCGACGGCCTGGTTCAGACCATGACCGTCGGCCGCAATCTGTCGCTTGCCAGCATCGAGGCGTTCGCGAAAGGCCTGTTCCTCTCCCGGCCGAGGGAACGCGCACTGATCGACGATTCGATCCGCAAGGTGACCATCAAGACCGCGGGCGGCAACGCCATGATCGGATCGCTGTCGGGCGGCAACCAGCAGAAGGTCGTCATCGGCAAGATGCTGACGACAGATCCCAAGGTCATCCTTCTCGACGAGCCGAGCCGCGGCATCGATGTCGGCGCCAAGGCCGAAGTCTTTCGCTTGCTCAGCGAGCGTGCCGCGCAAGGCCTGGCGGTCGTCTTCTCGACCTCGGAGGTCAATGAGTGCCTCAGCATCGCCCACCGCATCGTCGTCATGCGGCGCGGCAAGATTTCAGCCGAATTCGGCGCCAACGCCACCAAAGAGCAGATCATGGCCGCCTCCGGCGAAGCCGTGGTCGCCTGACCACAGAATTTCCGGAGCCCCGACCCATGAGCGATGTCAGCCAGGCCAGCAAACAGTCCAGCCCCAATGCGGGCGGAGAGGGCTTCGACGTGGCCAAGCTGCTGCTCGAAGGCCGGGCCTTCTTTGCCCTGATCGTCATCATCGTCGTCTTCTCGATCCTGTCGCCCTACTACCTCTCGGTGGCGAATTTCCTGACCATGGCTTCGCATGTCGCCATCTTCGGGATTCTCGCCATCGGCATGCTGCTCGTCATCCTCAATGGCGGCATCGACCTGTCGGTGGGGTCGACGCTCGGGCTTGCCGGCGTCGTCGCCGGTTTTCTGATGCAAGGCGTGACGCTGACCTGGCTCGGCGTCGTTCTCTATCCGCCGGTCTGGGTGGTCGCGGTGCTGGCCTGCATGCTGGGCGCCGCTGTCGGGCTGATCAACGGCGTGCTGATCGCGCGGTTCAAGGTTCCGGCCTTTGTCGCCACGCTCGGCGTCATGTACATGGCGCGCGGCCTGGCACTGCTGATGACCAGCGGCCTGACCTACAACAATCTCGGCGGCAAGCCGGAGTTGGGCAACACCGGTTTCGACGCGCTTGGCTTCAACCGTCTGTTCGGCGTGCCGACCGGCGTGGTGGTGCTGGCGGTCATCGCGCTGATCGGCAGCATCGTGTTGAACCGCACCGCGTTCGGGCGCTGGCTCTACGCCTCGGGCGGCAATGAGCGCGCCGCCGAACTGTCCGGCGTTCCGGTCAAGACTGTGCAGATTTCGGTCTATGTGCTTTCAGGCATCTGTGCCGCCATTGCCGGCCTGATCCTGTCCTCGCAGTTGACCTCGGCCGGACCGACCGCCGGCACCACTTACGAACTGACGGCCATCGCCGCCGTCGTCATCGGCGGCGCCGCACTCACCGGCGGGCGCGGCAACATTCGCGGCACCCTGCTCGGAGCCTTCGTCATCGGCTTCCTGTCCGACGGTCTGGTGATCATCGGCATCTCATCCTACTGGCAGACAGTGTTCACCGGCGCCGTCATCGTGCTCGCCGTGCTCCTCAATGCCGTTCAGTATCGCCGCCGTAGCAAGCTTCCAGCTTCGACGGGCGGCCAACCGACTTCTCAGAAACGGGGGAAGGCCGAACCGGCCAATCCTGCCCAAGGGAAGACTGCCAGCTGACTGGCAGCAAGACCGCGTAAAATCATTGGAGGAATGTACATGAAAATCGTGCTTAGAAGTTTGCTTGCCGCCGCGATGGTGGTCGGGTTTAGCGCAGCCGCATCGGCCGCGGGCCTGATCTCGATCATCGTCAACGATCCGGCCAACCCCTACTGGCTGACCGAAGGCAACGTTGCCAAGGCCGAAGCCGAAAAGCTTGGCTATACAGCCAACGTCGCCGCCCACAAGGGCGACACCAATACCGAAAGCAATCTGATCGACACCGCCATCACCAACAAGTCGGTGGCGATCATCCTCGACCCGGCCAATGCCGATGGTTCGGTCGGCGCGGTGAAGAAGGCGATTGCCGCCAACATCCCGGTTTTCCTCGTCAATGCCGAGATCAACCAGGAAGGTCTTGCCAAGGGACAGCTCGTCTCCAACAACGCCCAGGGTGCGGCTCTCGGTGCCCAGCAGTGGGTGCAGGCGGTCGGTGAAAAGGGCAAGTATGTCGAACTGCTCGGCGCCCCGTCGGACAACAACGCCGCCACGCGCTCGAACGGCTACGCGACTGTGCTCAGCCAGTATCCGGATCTCGAAAAGGCCGCTTCGCAGGTCGCCAACTGGGATCGTACCCAGGGCCATGACAAGATGCAGAGCATGCTGCAGGCCAATCCCGACATCATCGCCGTGATCAGCGGCAACGATGAAATGGCGCTTGGCGCGGTTGCGGCGCTGAAGGAAGCTGGCAAGCTCGCCGGCATCAAGGTCGGCGGCTTTGACGGTTCCCCGGATGCGGTTGCGGCCATCAAGTCCGGCGAACTGCAGTACACCGTGCTTCAGCCGGTGGCCATCTTCTCGGCCAAGGCTGTGCAGCAGGCCGACTCGTTCATCAAGTCGGGCGCTACTGGCGCCACCAGCGAGAAGCAGCTGTTCGATTGCCTGCTCATCACCAAGGACAATGTGGACAAGTACACCGCACCCTTCGTGCTGTCGGAATAAAAACCTGCTCAGGGGGTGTCCTTCGCGGACACTCCCTGGCTCTTCCATGGCTTCGAGACAACAAAGACTGCTCCTTGTGACTTGCCTTCATAACCATCCGGAACTTGCGGCATGAAAGACCTGCTGATCGGGATCGACGCGGGAACGTCCGTGATCAAATCGGTCGCTTTCGATCTATCGGGGCGGCAGCTCGCCATGGCATCGGTGACCAACAGCTTCGTCACGCTGGAAGGCGGCGGCGCCGAACAGGACCTTAATCAGACCTGGCGCGACATGGTGCTGACCGTTCTCGATCTGGCGACGAAAATTCCAGACCTCGCGCGGCGAACCGCGGCCGTCGCGGTCACCGGGCAGGGCGACGGCACCTGGCTGATCGATGGCGACGGCATGCCGGTCGGGCGCGCGTGGCTCTGGCTCGATGCGCGCGCCGGACATCTGGTGGACGAGATGCGCGGCGATCCCCGGGATCGCACGCGGTTCGAGATCACCGGCACCGGGCTCAACGCCTGCCAGCAGGGCGCTCAGCTCAGCTGGCTGAAGAAAAACAGCCCGGAAATCCTGGAGCGCGCCGCCACTGCCTTTCACTGCAAGGACTGGCTCTATTTCAAGATGACCGGCGAGCGCGCCACCGATCCTTCGGAGGGAACATTCACCTTCGGCGATTTCCGCGCGCGCAGCTATTCCGACGAGGTGCTCGACATTCTCGATCTGACGTCGCACCGCCGCCTGCTGCCCCCCATGCTCGAAGGCACGACCGACCATCATCCGCTTTCTGCGTCGGCAGCAGGCGAGACCGGCCTGCTTGCGGGCACGCCGGTGGTGCTGGGCTATGTCGACATGGTCAGCACCGCGCTCGGCGCCGGCCTCTATGATCCAAGCGGCAATGTTGGCTGCACGGTCATCGGCTCGACCGGCATCCACACGCGCCTGGCGCGCACAGCCGACGATGTCATCCTCAACGACAACGCGTCCGGCTACACGATCGCCATGCCGGTTCCCGGCGCCTATGCGCAACTGCAATCCAACATGGCGGCGACGCTCAACATCGACTGGCTGCTCGGCCTGGCGCGCGACGTGCTGACCGCCAGCGGCGCCAAGCCTTCGCGCGACGAATTGCTGAAAGCGCTCGATGTCTGGGTCGAAGGATCGGAACCGGGGTCGCTGGTCTATCAGCCCTACATCTCGCTTGCCGGCGAACGCGGACCGTTCGTCGATCCAGACGCGCGCGCGGGCTTCATCGGGCTTTCCGTCAAGCACGGTTTTGGCGATCTGGCGCGCGCAGTTCTCGAAGGATTGGCCTTCGCGGCCCGCGATTGCTACCAGGCAATGGGCAGCGTGCCCGGCGAAATCCGCCTGTCTGGCGGCGCCGCGCGCAGCCCGTCGCTGCGCCGTATCATCGCTGCGGCGACCCGCGCGCAAGTCAGGACCAGCAGCCGCCAGGAAGCCGGCGCCGCGGGTGCGGCGATGATGGCCGCGGTCGGGCTCGGCGTCTATCGCTCCATGGATGATTGCTGCGCCGAATGGGTGACGCCGCTTCTGGGCGAATGCGACGCCTATGACGAGGCGCTTTCCCAAACCTACGATGCGCTGTTTCCATCCTTCGTCGCGGCGCGCCAGGCGCTGCGGCCGGTGTGGAAGGGCATGGCGCACCGCACAGGAGCAAAGTCTTGAGTGATACGTCAGATATTGTCGATCTCTTCGTGATCGGCGGCGGCGTCAACGGCGCCGGCATAGCGCGTGATGCTGCCGGTCGCGGGCTGTCGGTCATCCTGTGCGAGAAGGACGATCTTGCACAAGGCACCAGCTCGCGCTCCGGCAAGCTGGTGCATGGCGGTCTGCGCTATCTCGAATATTACGAGTTCCGGCTGGTGCGCGAAGCGCTGATCGAACGCGAGGTGCTGCTTGAGGCGGCGCCGCACATCATCTGGCCGATGCGCTTCGTGCTGCCGCACAGCCCCGAAGACAGGCCGGCATGGCTGGTTCGGCTCGGGCTGTTTCTCTACGACCATCTTGGCGGCCGCAAGCGGTTGCCGGGAACGAGGACGCTGAACCTGAGGACCGCGCCGGAAGGGGAGCCGATCAAGGACGAATTCAAGCGCGGCTTCGAATATTCCGACTGCTGGGTCGATGACGCCAGGCTGGTGCTGCTCAATGCGCTCGACGCCAGTCAGCGCGGCGCAAAAGTCTTCACCCGCACCGCCTGTATTGCTGCCCGGCGCGAAGGCGGCATGTGGTCCATCGACATGCAGGATGGCCGCACCGGTGCGGTGACGAAGGTCCGCGCACGCGGGCTGGTCAATGCGGCTGGGCCGTGGGTGAATGACATCGTCAGCCGCGTCGCCGGGCAGAATTCCACCCGCAACGTTCGCCTGGTGAAGGGCAGCCATATCGTCGTGCCGAAATTCTGGGAGGGGTGGCAGGCCTATCTGATCCAGAACAACGACAAGCGGGTGATCTTCGTCAACCCGTATGAGAACGATCTGGCGCTGATCGGCACGACGGACATTCCCTACGAGGGCCGGCCCGAAGAAGTGGCGGCCGAGGCCAGCGAAATCGATTATCTGATCAAGGTGGTCAATCGCTATTTCAAGCGACAGCTGACCGCGAAAGACGTGGTTTACAGTTTCTCGGGCGTGCGTCCGCTCTATGACGACAATGCCGACAACCCGAGCGCGGTGACGCGCGACTACATCTTCGAACTCGACGCCCCGAACGGTGGCGCGCCGCTGCTTTCTGTGTTCGGCGGCAAGATCACCACCTTCCGCAAACTGTCCGAACATGCGCTGGAAAAGATCCAGCCCTTCTTTCCGACCATGAAGAAGGCCTGGACGGCCAAAATTCCCCTGCCGGGAGGCGACCTGCCCAACGCGGATTTCGAGCAGTTCCTGGGTGATCTGCACGCCGAGTTTTCGTGGCTTAGCCCGTCGCTGGTGAAGCACTATGCTCGAAGCTACGGCACGCGCACACGCGCTTTGCTGAAAGGGGTCAAAGACGAAGCGGATCTCGGCCGTCGTTTCGGCCCGGATTTCTACGAGCTCGAAGCTGTCTTCCTGTTCGAGACCGAATGGGCGATGACCGCCGCCGACGTTCTCGAGCGCCGGACCAAACACGGGCTGCATATCAATGCGGCCGAGCGGAAAACATTCGAAGACTGGTGCACAAAGACAATGGCGGCGGTGAACTGATGGCCTTCACGCTTTCGCTGAACACCAACCCGCTGGTCAATCGCTTCGCCGATCCCGACGATCTGATCGACGCCATTGCCTATGGCATCGGCATCCGCGACGTGCAGCTGACGCATGAATTCGTCAATCCGGGCTGGCCGGCGGCAACGATCGCCAAGTTCGTTCGCCTGTTCAACAGCGCCCTGGCGCGGACCGGCGTGCGGATCACTTCGGGTATGACCGGTCCCTATGGCCGGCTCAATCATTTCGGCCATCCGGACGCGGATGTGCGCCGCTATTATGTCGATTGGTTCAAGACCTTCGCCGACATCTCCGCCGAACTCGGCGCGTCGGGCATGGGCACGCAGTTCGCCATATTCACCTACAAGGATTTTGACGATCCGCAGCGGCGCGCGGCGCTTCTCGGCATCGCGCTCGAATGCTGGCGCGAAGTGGCCGAGCACGCCAAGGCGGCGGGCCTGACCTACCTTTTCTGGGAACCGATGTCGGTCGGCCGCGAGTTTGGCCACACGATCGAAAGCTGCGTCGAATTGCAGGGCGCCATCGATGCGGCCAAGCTGCCGATCCCGATGCAGATGATGGTCGACATCGACCATGGCGACGTGACCTCGCCCAATCCTGACGACACTGATCCCTATGCCTGGGCGAAAGCGTTCCCGTTGCAATCGCCGATCATCCACATCAAGCAATCGTCGATGAACAAGGGCGGGCACTGGCCGTTCACCGCCGCCTACAACAAGGATGGCCGCATCATCCCGCAGAAGCTGCTCGACGCCGTGCGGGCGGGTGGCGGAACCGACAATGAAATCTGCCTTGAACTTTCCTTCCGGGAGAGGGAACCGGTCGATCATCAGGTTATTGCAATGATCCGTGAGTCGGTGGATTTCTGGGCGCCTTACATCGACAGCGGCCGCGAAAGTCTCAAGCCTCGCGCTTGAGGCAAACCGCCGGCCCGAAGGCCGGCGCAGACCCGGAAACACGCATCATTCGAATTTCGGATCGAAGGAGAGAAGAATGGCCCCATATTGGGTCGGCACGAGCTGGAAGATGAACAAGACGCTGGCGGAGGCGCTGCAGTTCGCCGAGGCATTGGCGGCGTTCGTGCCGGGCTTCGATCCGGCGATACAGCCTTTCGTCATTCCCCCCTTCACCGCGGTGCGGCAGGTCAAGGCGGCGCTCGCCAACACCCGCGTCAAGGTCGGCGCCCAGAACATGCATTGGGCCGATGCCGGCGCCTGGACGGGCGAGATTTCGCCGGTGATGCTGAGGGATTGTGGGCTCGACCTGATCGAACTCGGCCATAGCGAGCGCCGTGAGCATTTTGGCGAGACGGACAAGATCGTGGGACTGAAAACGGCGGCGGCAGTCAGGCACGGCTTCGTACCCTTGATTTGTGTCGGCGAGACGCTGGCCGAGCGCGAGGGCGGCCGCGCCGACGAAATTCTGACCGCGCAGGTTTTGGGCGCGCTGCAGGGTCTCGCAAACAATGAGTTGTCGGCAGAGATACTCTTTGCCTATGAACCGGTGTGGGCGATCGGCGAGAAAGGCATTCCGGCCAGCGCCGACTATGCCGACAAGCAGCAGGCGCTGATCAAGCAGATCGCAGCAACCCGGTTGCCGACCGCCCCGCTTGTGCTCTACGGCGGCAGCGTCAATCCCGGCAACGCGGCCGAACTGATCGGCCAGCCGCATATCGATGGGCTGTTCATCGGCCGCTCGGCATGGCAAGCGGAAGGCTATATCGACATTCTCAAAAAGGCGTCGGCCGCCATCGCGCGCTGACCACGAAAACGAAGGAGTTAATTGCCATGAAGATCGCACTCGGAGCCGACAGCGCCGGCAAGCCGCTGCTCGATGTCATCGCCAAGCATCTCGCCACCAAGCCAGAACTGCAGGTCGTCGATCTCAGCCAGGCCGGATTCTACGCCGATATTGCCGCTGCGGTCGGCCAAGAAATTGTCGACGGCAATTACGACCGCGCCATCCTGTTTTGCGGCACCGGCATCGGCGTCAGCATCTCGGCCAACAAGGTGCCCGGAATCCGTGCCGCGCTAACCCACGACACCTATTCGGCGGAACGCGCTGCGAAATCCAACAATGCCCAGATCATCACCATGGGTGCGCGCGTCATCGGCCCCGAACTGGCCAAATCGATCGCCGACGCCTGGCTGGCCTCGGAGTTCGATCCGAACGGTCCCTCTGCCGCCAATGTGCAGGCTGTCGACAAGCTCGACGCGAAGCGCTGAGGATTCGCTCCCGACCTAGCCGGTCAAGGCGATCCGCATCGCCTCGATGACGGTTACGGCGGACGCCGCGCCTGGATCCATATGGCCAAGCGAGCGTTCGCCGACGCGGGAGGCCCGGCCCTTGGTGGCGATCATCGCCTTGGTCGCCTCCGCGCCGGCCTTTGCCGCCTCGGCTGCAGCCGCGAGGCTGCCGGCCAGCCCCTTGCCGGCGGCCAGTGCCTCACCCGCAGCCGTCGCGGCCGGCGCCCACGCATCGATCATCGTCTTTTCGCCAGGCTCGGCCTTGCCGCGATCCTGAATGCCTCTGGCCATCGCTTGGAACATAGCGACCGCGTCGGCGTCGTCGAGCGTCGCCTTGCCCTTGACGGCGGCCGCGCCGCGCATGAATGCCGTGGCATAGAGCGGGCCCGAGGAGGCGCCGACGGCGTTGAGGAACGACTTCGCCGCCGTGTTCAGCAAGATGGTCGGATCGGTGGTGCCGGTATCCAATGCGGCCACCGCATCGCGTGCCGCGGCAAATCCAAGCTCCATCGCAATGCCGTGGTCGGCATCGCCGATCACCCCGTCAAGCGCGCACAACCGATCCCGGTCGGCTGACATAGCGTCGGCGATGGCCGCGAACATCGCGGCAAGGCGGGTGGTGTCGATTGTCGTCATCTCTTGTTCCTTGCCGTTCACCAAGTTTACCCGGCGCGAAACATGGCGCAGTCGCAAGGGTGGTCGAGCATCGTTTGCAACTCGTCGTCGAGGTGGTGCAGCGTAATCGAAGCGCCGGCCATTTCGAGCGAGGTGCAGTAATTGCCGACCCAGCTTGCGTGAATGGATACACCGATATCGTCAAGCCTCTGCTTCACGCGCCGGTTCATGATGTAGAGTTCCATCAGCGGCGTCGAACCCAGCGAATTGACCAGAACGGCGACCTTCTCGCCGCGTGCCGGCGCCATCTCGGCGAGAATCCTGTCCAGCATTTCGTCAGTGATCTCGTCGGCCGTTTTGAGTTTTCCTCGTGCGATGCCGGGTTCGCCATGGATGCCCATGCCGATCTCCATCTCGTCGGGTCCGATCTCGAAATTCGGCCGGCGGGTTTGCGGCAACGAACAGGGCGCCAATGCCACGCCCATGGTGAATGTGTGGTCGTTGGCCTTCCCGGCAATGCGTTCGCATTCGTCGAAGGACAGCATCCGGTCGCAGGCAGCGCCTGCCGCCTTGAAGATGAAGAAGTTGCCGGCGACACCGCGCCTCTTGTGCCTGTCGCCAACGGGCGCGGAAGCGACGTCGTCGGTGCTCAGAACCGTGCGCACCTCGATGTCGTCCATCGCGGCCATCTCGGCCGCCATGTCGAAATTCATGACGTCGCCGGCATAGTTGCCGTACATGAACAGCACACCGGCGCCGCCGCTCGCCGCCTTGGCGCATTCGAGGATCGGGTCGGGCGGCGGAGAGGCGAAGACATTGCCGATCGCCGCCGCGTCGGCCAGCCCCTTGCCGACGAAGCCGAGAAAACTCGGCTCGTGGCCCGAGCCGCCACCAATGACAAGGCCTACCTTGCCTTGGCGCGGTCCATCGCGGGCGATGATAGAGCGCGGGCTTCCGTCAACGGCTTTGAGATGGCGGGGATGCGCAGCCAGGATGCCTTCCAGCATCTCGTCGACGGCGCGATTGCCGTCATTGATGATCTTCTTGGTTTGCACCAACGTCCTCCCGATTTGGTATTTTCATAGATGATACCGGGCGTTATCAGGCTGCCTTCGGGCGAGGGCAGGGGCGCGATGCCCACCAAACTGCCTCGATCGGCTTCGTAGCTGTTAGCAGCCGTTCTGGCAGAAGCTAAGCGGACCGAAGTGCGCGGACAATGGCGCTGTAGTGTACAAGATCGCACCACGGCTTAGAAAAGGCGGTGGCTCCCCGGGCCGGATTCGAACCAGCGACCAACCGGTTAACAGCCGGTTGCTCTACCACTGAGCTACCGGGGAATAGAGGCTCTCATGTGAGTGGCGCAGCCTATAGCAAACCCTTTTCGGCTTTGCAAAGAAGCATTTCGCATTTTTTAGCGCATTTTCACCCAATGGTTTCTGGCAATCGCCGGATGACACCACATATGAGCCGTCTTGGGCGCCGTCGGACCTTGGTCGGCGGAACCTGAAAGGCGATTGCAGCCTTTAGCGCATATGGCTTTATCGAAGGCAACCGGATCGACTTTCGACATGACTGCAGCAGACGAAAACCAGGCACCGGCGCGGAAAATCTCGGTGTTCGGGCGCGAGTTCACCATGCCGCGCTCGCGCGGGCTGAGGATCGCCATCGGTATCGTGCTGGTGTTTTTCGGCCTTCTCGGTTTCCTGCCGATTCTCGGCTTCTGGATGATTCCGCTCGGCCTTTTGGTGCTTTCCTACGAATTTGCCGCGGTGCGCCGCCTGCGGCGCCGGTTCGTCGTCTGGTGGGAACGGCGTCGCCGGCCAAATTGAAAGCGATGGCGCGCGGTCCCGGTTCAGTGGACGCTTCGCTTCCAGCCCCCCGCAGACCTTCCCCTCGAATATCTCCTTGAGAACGGCAGCCCCTGGTGTCAGCCGCGCGTTTACGGTGAAAGCCAGTTTGCACCCGCTGCGTAAAGCTGCGGGTTCGAGTTTCGCCGGTCGCGCAGCCATGCTTGAGGAGCGGCCAATATGCCGGTGCGCCAAGCGCTGAAATCGCTCGGGAACCACGTTGCGGCGGCTGATGAGGAAAGCGCGCCGGAATGCCGCGCGGACGCTTGACGACCTTTCGCTGCCACCATATTGAGTTCGCTCGCCGGGAGCGATGAGGCCTCGTGGCGGAGTGGTTACGCAGAGGACTGCAAATCCTTGCACCCCGGTTCGATTCCGGGCGAGGCCTCCAACTGGTTACATAGGAATAACAATGGTTTAGCGAAACAGGGCTCCTTCGGGGGCCCTTTTTCATGTCGCACCATGTTGCAAGTGGCTACCATTGATTACAAAGGGCTTTCTCTGACACGCGGCAATTCCGTGCGACATGAAACGCGACATGACACAAAAAACACACCGTCAGGCATCCGGGCACCTTTTGCCCGTTCCCGATTGATCTGTGAGGTTTGTCACAGACGCACCGACGTATCGGCGTAGGCCACGTTCAGTTTCCTGCAGCGGTAAAGGGAGTGCTCCGATGCTCATGAACCTTCCTATGCTTGTGAACCTTCCTCTTGTCGCAGTTGGTCCCCTTGCCGATTGGGTCCGTCATCGAGCCGAGCAGAAGGCGCTGTTGAAGGCAACGGACGAGTTGAGCGAGTCACCAGACGACATGCTCAGCGACATCGGGATTTCCCGTGACGACATCACGACGTTTGAGTTCCGCAGCCCGGTGTCGAGACGTAGGGGCTGAGCAATAAAAAGCCCGCCACTGTTGAACTGACCCCATAAAGTTGGACGGTTCATTGAGTTGGTAGGTTTAAGGGGTGGTTCCTGTATTGCACAGGGGCCAGCCCTTTCAGCGTGCTGCGCGCAAGCTTCGCCAGCTCGAGCAGCCCCTCAAGCGAATGCAACGGCCTTAACGCCTGGACGGCTTGCGCTTTTTGGGCGCGTGTCCCTGCGTTAAGGCCTCCAGTTTTTTTAGGTAGTCGTTCTCCATCCGCAGATGCTTCAGCTCAGCCAGCAGTTCTTCGCGGCTTTTGGCCTCGTCACTGGCTGCAGGCACTGCGGGGGACGGCGGCTTTGACATGGGTCGTCCTCTGGGACGTGGGCCGAGCGCCTCTATCCCGCCCGCATGATAGCGCTTCTCCCAGCCCGTCAGGCAACTGGCATTGCGGATATTGAACAATGCAGCCGTCTGCCGATACGACAGACCTTCCTCCCACATTCGCTCAAGCACCGACAGCCTGAACGCCGCGTCGTAACGACCGTACTTGGCAGATAGCCCGGCATCGCCATGCGCCTGGTACAACGCAACCCAGTTGCGAACAGTGGCCGCATCAACGCCATGCATCGACGCCGCACTCGCGCAGCTCTCATCCCCGCCTAAATAGCTATCGACAACCGAGCGCTTGAAACTCTCGCCGTGTCTGGACATTCAAAACGCCCGAAGGTTGTGTCCAACTTTCGGGGGTCAGTTCACTGTGAGGCAGCGGGTTCTCTTTCGGAAATGATGAAGTGCCTTTTACCGCCGGCCTTCATGGGGCGGGGTTGCGGATGTCTCTGGCCGGCCTTTCGAAGTCATTGAACCGAGAAACTCTTCTAGGCGTTCCAAGCGTACTCTCTTGCATCGCAGTGTGTTCGCGACGTCGTGCAGCCTAGATTGACCCTTACAACTGGCTGCGGCGATCAAGTCCATTTCGAGCCGATCGATATCGCTTCGCAGTTCGCGAGCCTCAGCTTCCCTTAAGCCCTTGATCCATCCAGCCCCGCGCATCGCAAACCCCATCCACCGACACTAGGTGGCACGATAGCAGCGAGTTTGCTAACGACCATGCCCTGGACCTTCTCGAATTTTATGCATTGCTAATATAAAAAGCCCGCCACCATGAGGCAGCGGGCTTGCGCGGCGGAAAACTTTCCGTGGCGTTAGAGCGACACCAGCACTTCCTGGGATTTCAGATCATCGCCCCACATGACGGTTTCGCCGTAAATGTCTGGACAAGGCTCTGCGTCGGCGCCTTCCTCGTCGTCGGCGTTGTCTAGCTCCAGATCATCGAGGCAGCCAAGCGACGGCTCGTCGTCTGCCGTTTCCTCCAGATCGCAATCTGCCTGCATGAGATCCAGTGCCGTTATCAGGCTCATGGCACGGTCCAGGAGGTCGTTGAGGCGTTTCTCGACAGACTGACGCCATACGCGCGGGTCGGCTCCCTGCGGCATGCCGTAGGGCTTCAGCATCCTGATGTGAGCGGTCATGACATGCGCTCCTGATCGAGGAAGGCCAGCGCCGACATCAGGATAGCTTCTGCTACCCGATCAATTAGCGAATGCTCCTGCAGAGCGTATCGCTTCTGCAACGCCCCGATTGCTCGTTGCCGGCGGCGTTGCGTGCCACAGCTTGTCATCTAGCGGCCCATAGGTTGCTGCTACATAGGCGTTCTCATTTTCCATAGTCAGGTGATGGCTCGGGATCGCTTCGAACTCTGCCAGCTTGGCATAATATTCGGCGATGGTGTCGGCGAGCGGGTCAGGAGCCTTTGCGCGCGGCGCCAGCGCTACAGCGCCCGCTATTGCCGGCAGAGAGGCCAGTCCGACGAGCAAGCCCCGCCGGTCGATGGTTGTTGCCTGTGATGTCATGTTGATGTCCCCAGGAAGAGCTGTTCAGGCCCGCATGGCGAGCAGCGCCATAGCCGGGGTTGAACACTTGCCTGGAAGACAAGCCGAACGCCTTTAAGGTTTCCCTCTGGACATAGCGTCCGCCCCCGGCTATAAAAGCCGAGTTGGACGCCCGCCAAGGCGCTCCACATGCGTCTAGGAAGCCCTGCCAGGGCCTCCAAGTCTCGCTTTTTCGGTGAAGCCGCCCCGCCAAGGGTTGCGCCGCCGTATTCCAGGTCCGGGTGTTCAGCCCACGGACACACTTTGCTTATTCGCCGATTTCGTCAAGCACTCCCTTCGGGGAGCCGGCTTGTGCTCTAGCGAACTTAGCGCGATGCTCTTGCTTCGGCGACTCCCGTATCGCGAGATCCCCCCGGCTTCCTGCCTTAGCTTCGTGCTCCAGTTCCCACTGGCTCGCCTCTGGAACCATTTATCCCTTGTAAACTTGTAGTCCATAGGATACGTAAGCATGATCGAAGTCCGAGAGACCGACGACTACTCCGATTGGTTCAAATCACTCAAAGACATACAAGCTCGCGCTAGGATTCTCGCGCGGTTGTCGCGTGTTTCGCAAGGCACCTTGGGTGATGTCGCGCCTGTTGGAGAAGGGGTAAGCGAGTTTCGGATTCACTACGGCGCAGGCTATCGGGTCTATTTTATCTCTCGGGGTACGACTGTCATCATCCTGCTTGGTGGCGGCGACAAGAGTACGCAGAAAGAAGATATCGCAGCCGCAAAGGCATTAGCGAAGAAAGTGTAGGAGTGATCTCATGACCCTAAAGACGAAACGCTGGGACGCATCAGAGCACCTCGACAGCGAAGAAATGATCTTCGCTTACATCAACGCAGCATTCGAGGAATGTGATCCCGCAGTCGTTACAGCTGCTATCGGCGACATAGCGCGCGCTCGGGGAATGACAAACATCGCGAAATTGGCGGGAATGTCACGGGAAAGTCTGTACAAGGCTTTAAGCGCGGACGGAAATCCCGAATTCGCCACGATCATGAAAGTGCTGAAGGCGCTTCAGCTGCATCTAACTGTGGCTGCCGATCCAAAGAACAACGATAATTTGGCTGACGCCTAAGCTCTGGCGGGGGTTCGTTTACTGCCCCCGCCAATTCCTTCATTATTGGCGGGTTGTCCTGTACCGCCGCCTCAGTTCGGCCAACACGAACGTTTCCGATGCTGTAGGAACAGCCTCCGGTCATGCTGCTCTTCCAGCGGCTCCGGCTCTCGATCGGTGTCACCGTCCATGGCGTCCAGCATCGCAATCAGATGCTCGATCGTGGCTTCAATGCGGTCGCGGAAGGTGCTCAATGGACGCTCCCCCACTGAACGGAGAGCGTGCCGCCGAGTTCGTGGATGGCGCGCACGATGCAGTTATAATTTGCGGTCCCACGCTTTCCTCGCCAGCGTTTGTTCTTGAAATAGCGCTTGGCATTGGCGAACTCATCGAGGTCAGCCATCGAGATGTTCTGCCGCCAACACTCCTCGCGCAGTGTGTCCAACAGGCCGATGCCGGTCGTCTCGTAAGGCTTACGCGGTCTTGAAAGCTTTTGCTGCGAGCCACGGTCGAAAATAGCACGCGATCCATCTCGGGAAACGCTTCGTACAGCACCTTAGTGGTAGCCGTGCGATACAGCTTGCGGAACAGCGTGTCTCTCTTAGCTGTCCATGTGCTGCTCTTGGTGATTCCGATGCTCACGCACCGGCTCTTGATCGCGCAGCGGCTGCGGTGGGGAAGCGCTCTTGATATAGCGGCATAGTCGAGATAACCGTCCCGGCAAATGCCGTCTTCAGCGTCTGTCCACAGCTTGTAGCCTCTGCATGTCACACCCTGCTTTTGGATCCTTCTTCTGGTCTTGTCCCCGATCGCTTGATGGCGGGCGGCGTTCGCTAGGTACATCAGGCACTCTCCTCTTCATGTGTGTTTTGATCCCTGGAGGTTTGAACCCGACCGCGTCGAACGTTGCGCCGTCGACGCCATGTTTCGGCGCCGCTGCGAATTGTCATAGTGGGTGAACAAAACTGTGCCCGTGAATCCCGCTGTTATCCCCCGCCCATGAACATTATTCCGCTCTACATAGCCGCCATCGCCCTCCTGATGCTCGCTGGCGCGGTCTGACGCTATCGGCAGCGCGACATGTCTTAAGCGGGGGAGCGGCTAGCTGGTCGAGCGTCCAGCCTATTTTGGTAAATGCGCAAGAGTACGTCGCGAGCAGTCTCGGCGCGTTCTCGCGTGCAGCCCATAAGTATTTTTCCGCCCAAGGTTGCGGGCTCGTCGGCAACGTGATCCCATACCATCCAAGCGCCGGCCGGATCGAGAATGCAACTAAATCTATCTGGGCTTTCTTCCATCGACCCATCCCCAATGGGTGGGAGCGTTTCATTATTTTAGCAATCACGCAAGTAATGACCGGCGCGACACCACTATTTCGTTTGGTCAAAGTTAATTGGAGTGCAGAGGAAAGCCTAGCGTACCAGTTGAATGGAATTTTATTAAAATGCCCTTCAAATCAGTATTTGCGGAGTGAGAGGCTAATGCCTCTTCGGCGCACTGTGCCATGGTAGGCTGCTGTTGTTTGGTGCGTGGCGCAGCATCCCGTCCGCTTCACGGTGTTTGGCGGCGACATTTCAATTCCGCGGCAATTTGTGGATCTCCAATCTTACGGGTCCGCCCCGATCGCAGTAGGTGCAGAACAAGGCCCTCTCGACCGAACTGAAAAGCGCGCCCTTGCGTAACCGTCCAGGCGCTTGGTCGCCTGATGGTCGATGCTGGCACGGTCCAGATGGTGAAAAAATACCGCCGGCCGAAGGGAACGGAGCCGCTGCTGCAGAAGCCTGCCTAGATGTTTGCTCCCAGGCTTTGATGGTGCATACTTTTCGTCCGAATCAAAGGATGCGCTATGGGCCAGGTTCTTCATGGGAGCGCCANTACACGACGCTCTTCCGATCTCTAGATGTTTGCTCCCAGGCTTTGATGGTGCATACTTTTCGTCCGAATCAAAGGATGCGCTATGGGCCAGGTTCTTCATGGGAGCGCCACGACGACAGAGGCGATCCGTCGAGCGATACAGCATAGTCAAGAGAGCCTGAGGGCGCTGGCGAAGCGCTACGGCATCAATCAGAAGACGGTTAGGAAGTGGAGGAACCGGACGTCGGCCGCCGATCTCCCGACTGGCCCCAGAGATCCGAAGTAGACAGTGCTATCGACTGAGGAAGAGGCGGTCATCGTCGCCTTTCGGCGTNCCGACTGGCCCCAGAGATCCGAAGTAGACAGTGCTATCGACTGAGGAAGAGGCGGTCATCGTCGCCTTTCGGCGTTATACGCTGCTGCCACTGGACGATTGCCTCTATGCTCTCCAACCGACGATCCCGCATCTGTCGCGGTCATCCTTGCATCGCTGCCTGCAGCGTCACGGGATAGGCAGGTTGCCGGATGTCGAGGGCGACAAGCCGGCAAGGAAGAAGTTCAAGGCCTATCCAATCGGCTACTTCCATATCGACGTCGCCGAGGTCCGAACCGAGCAGGGCAAGCTGCATATGTTCGTGGCCATAGATCGGACCTCGAAGTTCGCTTTCGTCGAGCTGCACGAGAAGGCAACGACAGCGGTCTCCGCCGATTTCCTGCGCCATCTTCTTGATGCTGTCCCTTACAAGATCCACACAGTGCTTACCGACAACGGCATTCAGTTCACGACCCCAGGTGCCGGCGGCTCGGCCGTTCCGCTGATCAAGGAAGCCATGGCGGCGGGAGAAATCATATGGGCGCACGCCTTCGAACATACTTGCGCCAAGGCCGATATCGACCACCGAACGACAAAGCCAAGGCACCCATGGAACAACGGCCAGGTCGAACGCATGAACCGCACGATCAAGGATGCGACCGTCAAACGCTTCTACTACGAGAGCCATGACCAACTGCGCCAGCATCTCGCCGATTTCGTCTTAGCCTATAATTTCGGCCGTCGACTGAAGACCCTCAAGGGCCTCACGCCCTTTGAATACATCTGCAAAATCTGGACAAAAGAGCCCGAACGATTCAGGCTCGATCCAACCCATCAAACCTTGGGACTAAACATCTAGTGGGACTTTGTCGCATCACGAGATCGGTCACATATCGAGAGTTTATTGCGAGAAGAGGCCAGCGCTTGACACGCGGCGACTCCCTCTGGCCTGCCGGCTTTCGTCATTCAGAAAGCCGAGCAATTGGCTTTCTGTCCGCTACGCGGACCACTCCTCAACCCCCTCAAGGGCCCCTCAAGGGGGAGATCAAGCTCCACCCGTTCCCGACCGCAGCTCTTCCCTGCCCTCGTCATCACGGCGCAGCCTGGAATCGGAGATCAGCACCACCAGGCACCGGCAGCGCTGCAGCAGGCCGGTGGCCGTCTCGCCGAAGAAGAGCTCCTCGCCGGTGCGCCGCGCCACGCCCATGACGATCAGTGCCGCTCCCCTGCCCGCCTGGCGGGGAATGGCATCGGCGGCGGCGACGCGGCTGCGGATGGCGGTCTCGATTTCGACGCCAAGCGGTCGGCAAGTGCTACGATATCCTTCAGCACTGCCTCCCTGCGGCGATGCGATATGAAGTCGCGGGCCGCCTCGTCCGCGAGCACCTTGGCAGGCGCTTTCTTTTCGCGCGATATTGCCATCGTTTTCCTTTCCATTCACGGGGCTCAGCGTGTGAGGCGCAAGCGGGAGGGTCGGGATGCAGATTTTCGATCACATCGAGGCGCTGCTGGATGCGGGTGAAGTCTCGACGGCACTTAAGGAAGTGCGGGCGCTGGTGCATCAATTTGGGCCCGGGTCCAATGTCTTGGCGGGCGCGGTCGGTGACCTCATTATTGACCTGTCGACGCTATCATTCGTCGCCGATGCTTACGGAGGCCGCATCGCAGAGGCGGCGCGCATCTTGGCCCGAAAAAGACTATTGAAAATCAAGTTGCTCGCACCTCGTCAAAGCGTTGAAGTGGTCAGCTAGAGATTGGTGGTCGCTACGAAAAAGGTGTAGACCTGCTCGGTGCTCCGACGCATCGAAACCTCTCGCCATCATCGGTTCCGTACGGACGAAAGAGCCGCCTGACCCTGCGACCAGATGAAAGCCTGGACTTGCGGCAGACCGCAAGCAGTTGGAGCTTGAATTGCCGACACACTCTCAGGAACCGTTGCCGGGATCGCACTCCATTGGTCGTCGGCCCAGATCCGGCGCGCCTCGCTTAAGGTGCCGGTCGAATATGGCCAGCTTCTCTTCGTAGCCGAGCCGCACTCTGGACCTGCAGCTATCGCATTTGAAACCGGCAATCGTTTTCAGCCAGGATCCCCTTCTCACCATAGGGCGTGAACAGGAGGGGCATTGGAATTCTAAAGGTACGTCGCGCAGTTCATTTGATAGAGGCACTGTGCATGTTCTCCTCAGCGGCACGGCCACTGCAACAAAGTAGAAGGAGAAATGTTTCCGGCTTCGGCCATTTGCGCGAAAGAATCGGACCTAAGTCTAAATGGTGAGCGGCCTGAAACCCATTCGCCTTGCTATCGGCCTTTGCGTCGGAAATTGAAATAGCGAGGGTGATCGAAGGCGGCCCCGGGCGTGAGGCTGGCAAGTGGGGCCAAGACGGCGGCGGTAAAGTGGAGCCTGTGGCGATCAAATAACCGGTTCGCCCAGAATCTCGTTCACCCAGCTCATAGTTCTCAGCCCGTATGCCATTCCGGCGCAGTCGGCAAACCAGTCGAAGACACTCATGTCACGCCCTGTGACGCATTGAAGGATTTCGATCGCTGCGCCCGTTAAAGCAAGTAGAACCGCCAGCCGGACCACCTGTTGGGGCCAGCCGAGGCTACCCAAAGCCGACAAGGTGACGAACGCGGCGGCGTGGTTGAGCTTGTCGTGATGAGACGTAAAGGCCAATCCGAGGGCGTGCAGCAAGTGGTCTGGCAATAGCGCGAGCAACAGGACGACCGCCAACGTGGAGAGAAAGGCAGCCCTTGCCATGCTCTGATAAAAGCTCGACTGCGGCAATCTATCCGCAGCACTCCCGGTTCCTAGTTCTCGCTTCCGATACTGGTGCACTAGGCAGAGCTCCAACCTGCATCTGAGCTACGAGCGCGAACAACTGGCATGCTTAACAGGCCTCCTGATGTCATCAGGAAGTTCCATGAAACAGCCTATGTCACTCTGGATGGTTCCATAGGCGCTGCGAATGTCGCCCTCCATTGTGATGAGGCCGAGGGTTTCCTGCCGAAAAGGCGCGGCGGAATAGGCGAGCCATTGGTACCGCTTGCGCCCAGGTGCGATGCGTATCGTGCTGGGCGGGAGCGGAACTCTTCCAGCCTTGGCCCGGCTGTGCAGCCGGGCCGACGCCCTTCTGAATTCAATTATCGCCGGCGTCGCGGCTAACAGACGAAACCGCTGTTTAGTCTGGTCATTCCTGCCTTGGTGATCTCGCCTCTACATATTCCAATCCTAGACGCTAGGCCAGCAGCGGCCACTCGCGGCTGTCCATCAACAATCCCAAACATCAGGTCGCGGTTATATACAAAAAAGCCGGCCACCTTTCGGCAGCCGGCCAGTGCAAACAAGGAAGGGAACGTTGCACTGATGGGTCAGTGCACCGTCCGAAGCGTTTCCAGGCGACAATGTTCCACCGATGAGAGAACAAAGAAGGCTTCACCGCCAGCGCACATTCCCCTTAGCCGCGCTGTGTTGCCGTCGCCTGGTGTCTAAAGGCCTTTAACCAGCCACGGATCGGTGTCGTATCCGAGGCGCGGCTTTTCCGGCGTTCCACCGGCCGGCAATTTGGCGGTTCCGGTCGGCCTGCAGTCCAGCTCGAGCACCTGCTTCTTGGCCGAGTGCTTCGTAGAGCAAAGGTCCGTGGCGTCACTCACCACCACCTTCTTCTCCTTGGCAACAGCGACACCAGTCCCAGCGATCACGATCGCCGCACAAAACGCAGCAACTCTCATCATACTTCCCCACCGTTGCGCCTCCGCAAAAGGCTGAGCATGACGTAACGGCACTTTTAAATTAGCGCAAGCGAATATTAGCTGCCTAGTCCCTTCACATCGGCTCTGGTCGCCTCCCCTTGCTGCCGGCGCCTTGCGATACCGGCAGCGCGATATGCTAGGATGGGCGCATGCCTGCTCAGACCGGGCGGCCGCTGTTAATGACTTGAGCTTGACATGGCAGAAGGCTGCAACCGTCAAGTTTCCCAAGTCGTCCTGGCGATGAACGATCGCGTCGAGGATCGCTTACCAAGCGGCGTTTACTAAGTTCCGCTGGTGCAGCCCTGCGCGCTCACACCATAACCACGTGATGACAAATCAGCCATGTGTGTGGCGCGGCGGGCTTGTTCCGCTTGTGGCCGGCGCCTACCCACCCGGGTTCCCCAACCATGGCGTCGGCCATTTTCGTTCTCTCAGCGATTATGGGCCTTTGCTATCGGCCTATGTGTTGGCCTTGGATGGCGAGATCGCGGTTAGATCGCCTCGTTCGTTTGNCTGGCGTTGGCAGGAGGCGCATATGTTCGCCAGCCGGCGGATACCACACCGCCCCACCGGTCAGGCCCAGCGCGTCCGCTGCAAAGTCCCCGCAGACCGCTGCTGGGCCGCTGGCGGGCAGCGGCTACTTGCTGACGTCCAATCCACCAAGCCAGTTTCGATCAGCTCGCACCCAGTGAAATCGCGCACCAGGGCCTTGGCTAAATCGCGCCATTGACACTCAGGCGTACCCGTTTCCCCTACTAGGGCTCGGAATGCAGAGCGGAGAACGTCGGCTTGAAACGCGGAGACGGCAACAGTAGACGGGTCGCCATCTTCCCAGCCTAGCGCCACGTCGTGACGACGCTGACCAAGGCGCTTCAGAAGCTCGCGTGAGGCTCGGATGGCCCTGCGCGATTGATCCATGTCCCGGCGAAATGTGGGCGGGTTCCGCCATGGACTTCTGGCGCATCAGCAAGGTGGCCGTAGTGGCCGCTCGAGCGATATCTATGGGCGTTGCAACCATCGCAGCCTCCCAGAAAAGGCAATGGCAAACGACACATTAATAAGCTCGCCGAAACTCTCTCTGCAATGAAAGAGTTGTACGAATTTTACCAACCCTCACCTTCGGTGATGCCGGGCCGCTACTATCCTCGCTCATGTTCTGTCATCGCAATGAAGGACGACATCTCCGAGCACCCGTAGCACACCTGTTGTATGGAAAAAGCTGTAGGCGTCTATAGGTGCCCGGGGAATCCGCCGTTTGTTTGCGTTGTGGAGCGGGACAAAGCAGGTTTCCTCACTCAGGCCGCCTACCGTGAAGCGGGGCACAAGCCCGACTTAGACGCATTGCCTTGGGAAGCTGAATACAGGGCCGCCAACTCAACCAAGCCGGCCGTATCCTAGCTAGCAACCAGGGGCACCGTGACGGTCGTGGCGTAATTTATCGGATACTGGTCGAAATACGGGAAAGCGATGACGAAAGCATAGCTGGCGGTCAGATGCGCCATCTTGAAACCGCCGCTGGCAGGGTCGGTCGCGATCGTCACAATGACGTTCTTCAGACCCAGGTTCACCAATCTCTGCGTGGCGATAGCCTGGATGTCGCTCTGCGAAAGCGTGTTGTTCAGCTGCAGCGCCCGGGAAGAGGTTTCCNTTTCTGCGTGGCGATAGCCTGGATGTCGCTCTGCGAAAGCGTGTTGTTCAGCTGCAGCGCCCGGGAAGAGGTTTCCAGTGTATAGCGGACGGTCGACACGGCATTCATGGCCCAGCCGAAGGCGAAGATTCCGAACAAAAGCATCACCAGGAAAGGCGCGATCAAGGCGAATTCCAGCCCGGCTGCGCCGGAGCAGTCACGGCGCCACCTGGATCCGATCCTTTCAGCGGACACGGATCACCTGCTGATGACTGATCGCGCGCGGGTCCGGGAAGACACCGAAGTTAAACGGGGGCACCCAGGTGCCCGTCGNTCACCTGCTGATGACTGATCGCGCGCGGGTCCGGGAAGACACCGAAGTTAAACGGGGGCACCCAGGTGCCCGTCGCCGTTATCTGGACGAAGACGGTCGGCAGCTTCGTTCCGCCGCAAATGGTGGTCGCATCCACGACCGTGGCGCCGCACAAATAGGAGCGGACCAGTACGACCGCGGCGTCCTCGGGCTTGTCGTTCCAGCTCGAAAGCGCGACCGCCTGCGTTCCGGTGTCATTGGACGCGCCGGCCATCACGAGATTGGCCGCGGTTTTGACGCCCGCGCGCATCTGCAGGTAACTCGTTACGTAGGACCAGCCGTCGGCGATGCCGAGGCAGACGAGGCACAGGATGGGCAGCAACATGGAAAACTCGACGGCAGCTATCCCGGATTTGTCCAGGACAATGCGCAAGGTCCGCCCACCCATCCCGCTACTCGACGAGCTGAACGGATTGCGTCGCCGGAATGTTCTTCATCCCGAGGCTGGTGCAGTCCTGCTTGATGGTCGTACTGCCGGACCACTGGATGGTGTCGGCGACGACCTGAGTGCAGCCGCCGTTCCCGGAGAAGTTGCCAAGGTAGTTGACCTGCTGCCTGGGGAAATAGATGGCGCCGGTCAAAAGCGAGGCCGCGGTGCCGTTGAAGGTGCTCTGCGCCGCGGTCCCGGTCCTGTCGCCGTAGAACAGCACGCCGGAATAGGCTCCGGAGGTAGGCGCGCTCAGCGTCACCTTGGCGTTGCCGTTCATGCTGACGGTGTTGCTGCCTGCCATGAAGATGGTTACCCCGCTGCCGGCGACGACCGCGTTGGCGTTGACCTTCATACCGCCCTGCACGACGTAGACGCCGGGCTGCAGGGTGACGTTGCCGCTGAGGCTCATGCCGCTACAGTAGGTGCCAGGCTGGAGTGTTTGCGACGTCTTGTTGCCGTTGACATTCTTGCAAGGGTTGCCTGCTGTCGGCGTCGCCAAGCCGGAGAAAGGATCGGCTGCCGGCAAGGCTCGGGTGATGTTGGACTTGCAGACCGTGGTCGCTGGATTGTTCAGCACCATGCCGCCGACCGTGATCAGGCAGTCGGCCTTGAGCACAGCCGAGCCCTGCGTCTTTATGGCGTCCGAGGCAATCGAGTCCGACATGACCGAACAGCCGGTGAGGTTGACGGTGGTGTTGCCGGAAAAGAGCGCAGCCTGGGAGGCCGAGGGACTGAGCGCCAGCACACAAGCCTTGGAGGCGTCATTGATCAGCGCCACCGCCCTTGCCTGTTCGGCAACGGGCGCCTGGTTGAAAATCGCCGTGAAGTAGCGATCGAGATTCTGCTTGACGATGACCTCNCCTGTTCGGCAACGGGCGCCTGGTTGAAAATCGCCGTGAAGTAGCGATCGAGATTCTGCTTGACGATGACCTCTACCGCCTTCTTCGCGGTGTTCGGGCCGGACAATGGCGGCGTGTTGACCTGGATCGTGCCCGGCGTGGCAAAATTGTTCGAGGTCGCGGACTGCGTGGCGGCGGCAATGATGGTCGGGTTATCGGAACCCGCGACTTTCTCGAGCGCACCGGCATAGGCCGCGGCATCGGCGACGGCCTGCAGCTTGAGGCTGCTGTAGTACCAGAGGGATGTCTCGACACCGAGGCCGGCGCCGCCGACCACGACCGGCAAGGTGAAGGCAAAGATGACGGCAACGTTACCGTTCGTGGCGCGCGTTGGGCGGCCCAAAGCAAACCAAATCCGGGTGAACGCGTTGGATGCCATATGTATTAGAAACCACGAATAGATAAACGAATGTCTAAAAACTCCATTCCGATTCGACGTAGTCGAACGTGCTAGGCGCAATTGCAGCGACCGCGCATCATCCTGTCGGAGGTACCGCCCCAGAATCGATGAATGCGAAATATGCCGCTATCGCGAACTTTGTTGTCGACCAAGTGACATTTAAATGCCCCCTCTGCGAAGAAGCTATCGAGAAGACAGGGGACACCGCGCTGCCCGGTAAGGGGAAAGATCGGCTCACGCCGCCTCAGGAACTTTGTGCAATCCGTCCGGGGCTGGCTTTGAGGGCCACACGCCCGAAACCAACCACTCCAGCCACGTTCAGTCCGTGAGGCGTCCACGAAACAACGTGGTGCCGTCGGTCAGCTGCGACCTGGAGATATCCCGGAATCCAGCCTCGGTCATCCACCCGCGATACTGACCTTCCGTGTACGACTCGCCTGCGCGGTAAAGGTTCAGGAAGGTGAGATTGAGAAAGACACCCTCAGGCGGGCCGAGACGGTCGTCATCGACGACACCCCACCCCGCAATTGCGATCTCGCCTCCTTGGGTGAGGCAACGCGCCGCGTTCAGGATCGAACTGCGCGCCTGGTCCGGCGGCAGGACCTGGACGACGGCCTTCAGGATCGCCAAGTCATGCAGGCCGGTCGATGGCGCGACCGTTATGTCGCCTTCTTCGACAACCACATCGCCGGCACCGTATTCCGACAGGATCGCTGGTGCGACCGCCGCGACCGTCGGGAGTTCCATCAAAGTCGCCGCAATATGCGGCCATCGCTCGCGAAGACCGACCAGAATGGTCCCGGCGCCGCCGCCGATGTCGATCACCGAACGGACCGCCGAGAGGTCCAGCTCGCGGGCGAGATTTCGGCCGAAAATTACCCCTCCCGGTGCGAGCATGCGGCTGAAGGCCGCTGCGGATTCTGGCCCCGCTTCGGAAAAGTCGTGCAGCGCGGCCGGCCGATTCTGCCGCAGCGACTCTGCGGTCAAAAGGTCGGCTCCCCAGAGTTCGCGCAGCAGCACATGATCGCCGCCGCGATAGGTCGGCTTGGACGCGTCGAGGAACTCCGACGCTTCGGCTCCGTTGCGAAACTGACCATCCTCGACGTCGAGGAGACCGATGCTGGCGAGCGCGTAGAGGAGCCGCGACAGACGAGCGGGCTCGACTTTGAGCGCTGCCCCAAGGCTGTCGGCAGTCGCAGCATCGCCGCCGAGCCAGGTGAAGATGCCAAGGTCCAGCCCGGCACGAAGCGCCAAGGCGGGGGGCACCCCTGCGATCAGCTTGTCGATCCGATCGGAATCCACCATGTCATATCCCGTTGTGCGATCCAGGATCGACTTTGAACAGCTCGGCCAACCTCGTCAAATCAGTTCGCCAGCGCGCCGCTCTCCGCGTCGAGCAGGTTCAGCTTGGCGGTATCGGGTTCGACGTAAAGCGTATCTCCGGGGCCAGCGCTGATCCTACCAGCGCCCGCGACCGTTGTGCGCCGGCCCGGCATACCTCAAAAATCCGGCTGTGATAATGGCTGGTCGCGCCTTCGGACGCTACGCAGGTAAGGCCAGCAGCGCCAGTCCGGCCAGCGCCGAGCCGGCCAATGTCGGCAGCATGCCGATCCTCAGTTTCAGCATGGCGACCATGGCGGCCGCCGCCAGCAGCGCGGCGCGCCAATCCAGCGACGACAGCACCGGTAGCTCCATCCCAAGACCAAAACGGTGCACCGCGCCGAAGACGACATGCAGTGCGAACCACAGCGCAAGGTTCATCACCACGCCGACCACAGCCGCCGTGATCGCACTCAGCGCCGCCGACAGCGCCTTGTTGCCGCGCAGCGCCTCGATGTAGGGGGCACCCAGAAAGATCCAGAAGAAGCACGGCACGAACGTCACCCACAGCGTCAGCAATGCGCCGAGCGATCCGGCCACAAGCGGTCCCATCGCACCGGCGTGACGATAGGCGGCGACGAAGCCGACGAACTGCAGCACCAGGATCAATGGTCCCGGCGTCGTCTCGGCCAGACCAAGCCCATCGACCATTTCACCCGGCGCCAGCCAGCCGAACGAGGTCACCGCTGCCTGCGCGACATAGGAGAGCGCAGCGTAGGCGCCGCCGAATGTGACCACCGCCATCAGGCTGAAGAAGCCGCCAAGCTGTGCCCAAACACTGGCAGGGCCGGTCAGCGCCAGGATCAGTACGACCGGCCCGAGCCAGATCGGCAGCCAGATCGCGATGGTGCGCGGCGCGTGCCATTTCGTCGGCTTGGTGTGAGCGAGGTCGCCGCGTTCGAACATGACGTCGACGGCGCCCCTGACATCGGGCAAATTGTCCTTGCCGCGTGCGGCTCCGGAAAAACGCGCCGGTGCCAAGCGGTTGCCGATCCAGCCGGTCAGCCCTGCAACCAGGATGATCAGCGGAAACGGCAGCCTGATGACATAGATGGCAAGGAACGCGGCCACCGCGATCGCCATCATCACCCGGTTCTTGAGCGCCCGTTTGCCGATGCGGAGGACCGCCTCGACGACGACGGCCAGCACCGCCGCCTTGATGCCGAAAAACAGCGCCTCGATGACGGGCGCATCATTGTAAAGCACGTAGAAGATGCTGAGGCCCAGCATGACAAACGCACCGGGCAGCACGAACAGGATGCCGGCAACGAGGCCGCCGGCGGTCCGGTGCAGCAGCCAGCCGATATAGATGGCGAGCTGCTGTGCCTCGGGGCCTGGCAGAAGCATGCAGTAGTTGAGCGCATGCAGGAACCGCTGCTCGCCGATCCAGCGGCGATCCTCGACCAATTCCTTGTGCATCAGCGCGATCTGTCCGGCCGGCCCGCCGAAGGAGAGCAGGCCGATCCTTGCCCACAGTTTCGCGGCTTGGCGGAAGGTCGGGACGATCGGAGCCTCGGTAGCCTGTGCATCGTCGTCCGCGGCGAGGGCGCTCATGGCGCTTTGCCCGCGCTGGGCCAATTGTGGGTTTCGTCAGTGGCATCGCGGCACCATCTGAAGAACGCATCGTAGAGCAGCATGCCGGCATCAAGCTGTTCGAGATCGTCGCGGAACATGCGCGACAGCCCGAGCGATGCAGCGAGGAACCCGGCCGCCTGCGGTACGAGATCTAGGCGCGCCGTATCGGCTGCACGCACGATCAGCGCAAGGCGATCGAGCGCTTCGGACCGCAACCCGAACTCTTCGATCATCGTGTCGAAGGTGCAGCGCTCGCCGCGATGGCTCCAGAACACGTCGTCGATGTCGAAGGCAACCGCCCCAAACCGATCGGCGGCCGCCAGCACTTCAGACGGCTCGACAAACAGGAACACCGCCGAGGGATCGACGAAGCGGCGGATCAGCCAGGGACAGGCAATGCGGTCGACCTTGGGGCGGGCACGCGTCACCCAGACCGTGCGGCCCTTGTCGTCGCGGGGCGGTATCTTGTCGGCCTTGACCAGAAGTCCCTTGGCCGCCTGCCACGCCTCGAAGCCGCCTTCAAGAGATTCGGCAGCAATGCCCTCATGGCGCAGCCATGCGGCAACGCCTTGCGAGAGCTTCAGCCCCTTCTGGCAGATGACGACAGCATGAGCCCCCGTGAACTCGGCCGCCCAGCTCGAAACAGACTTGAAGTCGCGCCGGCACGAGGCCGGAAGCAGGCGCGGATCGGCGTCGTAATCTTCGTCGATGCGGACATCGACAAGAACAGGCGCGTCGGACAGACCGACAAGGCGGAAAAGCTGCGCTACGGTGATTGCGGTTGTTGACGGCATGGCGTCCACCTCCAGAGTGAGAGTTTGGACGCGATCATTGGGCTGACGCCTCACGGGGTCGTCGCGAAGGAACCCCTTGCCACAATGCTGGATTGATCCTTCGTCTTTGTCAAGGAAAGAGCGGCGCCGGGGGACCGCGCCTACTGCGCCGTCCAGCCGCCATCCATCGGCAAGGTGGTGCCGGTGATCTGTCTGGCTGCGTCAGAGCACAGGAACAGAGTCAGCGCGGCGAGCTCCTCGACGGTGACGAATTGCTTCGTCGGCTGTGCCGCCAGGAGCACGTCGCGCTTGACCTGTTCCTCGGTCATGCCGCGCGCCTTCATCGTGTCGGGGATCTGCTTTTCGACCAGTGACGTCCAGACATAGCCGGGCGCGATGGCGTTGACGGTGATGCCGTCCTGCGCGACTTCCAGCGCTACCGTCTTGGTCAGACCCGCTATGCCGTGCTTGGCCGAGACGTAAGCCGACTTGAACGGCGAGGCGACCAGTGCATGCGCCGACGCGGTGTTGATGATGCGGCCCCATTTGCGCGCCTTCATGCCGGGCACCACGGCCTTGATCGCGTAAAAGGCGGCAAGCAGATTGATGCGGATGATGGCTTCCCACTTGTCGTCGGGAAACTCCTCGATTGGCGCGACATGCTGTATCCCGGCATTGTTGACCAGAATGTCGAGGCTGCCTAAGGCCTGCTCGGCTTCGCGCACCATGGCGGTCACCGCTGCGCCGTCCATCATGTTGGCGCCGGAGTAGCGGCACTGGACGCCGAAATCCTTCTCGATG
The DNA here is from genome assembly GCF_000502615.1 of Mesorhizobium sp. LNJC405B00. Classification (NCBI taxonomy): domain Bacteria; kingdom Pseudomonadati; phylum Pseudomonadota; class Alphaproteobacteria; order Hyphomicrobiales; family Phyllobacteriaceae; genus Mesorhizobium; species Mesorhizobium sp. LNJC405B00. Next base: position 186,916 of record NZ_AYWC01000011.1, read on the forward strand.
CCGGCGCGCTCCTGTTCGATCGCCGCGGCTTCGCCAAGGCCGTTGATCGTGACGTTGGAGCCCTCGGCGGCAAGGGCGCGGGCAATGGCCAGGCCAATGCCGCTGGTCGATCCGGTGACGAGCGCATTCTTCGAAGAAAGGGAACCCATGGAGATCTCGCGACTGTTGGGAGGACTACAAAGGCACATAGTTTGTGCGCCACAACATGACAACGCCATAACCATATGTCAGCGCCATCACAGCCCTAAAACGCGCTTTGCCGGCCTCGCCGAGCGCCGTCTCAAGGCTGACACGTCAAGGCTGGCACGGCAGTGTTATGGTGCGGCGCAACATAGTCGGCCGCGCATTCGCGCAGTCATTCCTGAAGCATCGATCCAACGAATCAGGGGGGCTGTAGCTTGAAATCGCCGATGTCGTGATGCGTGCCTATGCCATGCCGCTCACCAACCGTCCTTTCCGCCCGGCCCGTATCGCTTCTTCGACCGCGACGCCCTAAGCTATCCCGCAATCTCCAGTAGGGCCGATACCAGCAAGTGGCGTTCGTCGGCGGACAGCACGTCGGAATCGAAGAGGTTCATGCTGCGCAGCCCTTCGATGGCCAGAAAGCAGACCAGCAGCGTCTTGAGGTCCGGCGTCTCGCTCTTCAGCCGCTGCAGCAGCTGTGACTTGAAGGCTTTTATCGGCGTCAGGAAATCCGGATCCTCGGCGATCGCCGAGAATATCCACGAAGCCGTCGGCTTCGGCTCCTCACAATCATCCGCCGAGAGCCGGATATAGGTGGCGAGCAGGCTCTCGCCGCTGGCGCCGGCGACACGGCCCGATTCCAGCGCCAGCTCGAACGCGCGCAGGTAATTCTCCACCAGGCCCTGCATCAGTTTGGCCTTGGTCGGAAAGTTATACAACAGGCCGCCTTTCGACACGCCGGCGCGGCTGGCGACGGCGTCAAGCGACAGGCTGCCGGGACCGGCCTCGCGTGCGACATCGGCGGCGGCGGCGAGTATCTTGTCGCGCGAATTTGCCCTTTGGGTCTTCATCGATCCCTTCCCCCGCACCAGCCTAGGCGGAATTGACAAGACCGTCCAGACGGTACAGTAAGTTCGCCGTCATTTGTAATCGGGACCTGGCGTCGATAAGTGTCCCGCTATTCGGCTATTTTGCCGGACACCGGCCGAGGGGACAGTTCGTGAAGCGCTTCATCTCTATCACCGCAATTCTGCTTCTGCTCGCTCTGGTGTGCGTCGGCGTTGTCGGCTTCAACCTGTTCCGCGACAACGCTATCAAACAGTATTTCGCCACCATGAAGCCGCCGGCGACGACCGTATCGACGGTTGTCGTCAAGCCTTCCGACTGGACGCCGGGCGTCGAGGCGATCGGCACGGTACGCGCCGTGCGCGGTGTCGACCTTACCGTCGAGACCAGCGGCATCGTCAAGGACATCCTTTTCCATGCCAACCAGAAGGTGCCGGTCGATTCGGTCCTGCTGCAGCTCGACGATGCCGTCGAACGCGCGGATCTGGTCGCGGCCAAGGCACAGTCCGTGTCCGACAAGACGGCGCTCGAACGCGCGCTGGAGCTGCAGCGGCGCGGCGTCGGCACGGATGCCACGCTCGACACCGCTCAAGCCGCTGCATCGGCCTCCGCCGCGCAGGTCAACAAGCTGCAGGCCGTGCTTGATCAGAAGCAGCTGACGGCGCCGTTCGCCGGCACCGTGGGCATCCCCAAGATCGACCTCGGCCAATATCTCTCGCCCGGCAACGCAGTGGTGACCTTGCAGGATCTGGACACCATGCGGGTCGATTTCTCGGTACCCGAACAGCAGCTGCCGCTGCTCAAGATAGGCCAGGCGGTGCGGCTCGGCCTCGGCGGCACCGGCGGCGGCGCCGACATGCCGTTTGCCGGCTCCATTCGCGGCATCGATCCCAAGATCGACGCTTCAAGCCGCCTGGTGTCCGTCCGCGGCGAGGTCGCCAACCCTGACGGCAAGCTGACGCCCGGCCAGTTCGTCCAGGTTCGCGTCGAGCTGCCGCAGGAGAAAAACATTCTGTCCTTGCCGCAGACGGCATTGACGTCGAGCCTCTATGGCGACTTCGTCTTCGTCGTCGTTCCGGCGAAGCCGGCGGAAGGCGCCCCGGCCGCGAAACCCGGGGAAAAGCCTGCCGCAGGGGCCGACGCGGCAAAGCCGGCGGCAGATGCAAAGCCGGCCGGCGCGAAACCGGCTGCCGAAGACGCCGCGGCGAAGCCCGCGGACAAGCCGGCTGTCGACCCCGCGAAGCCCGCGGCAGAACCGGAAAAGCCGGCGCTCGTGCTGTCGCAGGTGTTCGTGAAGCCCGGCCGCCGCAACGACGGCATGGTCGAGATCGTCGAGGGCATCAAGGCCGGTGACGAGGTCGTCACCGCCGGTCAGAACCGTCTCTTCAACGGCATGTCCGTTGCTGTCGACAACACCATTGACCCCAGCAAGTCGGCGAACCAGCAGGCTCAGCAATGAACTTTTCCGACATCTTCATTCGCCGGCCGGTCCTCTCCACCGTCCTCGCCTGCATGATCCTGCTCCTGGGTTTCCAGGGCATCTTCAACCTGTCGATCCGGCAGTATCCCAAGGTTGACGAGACGGCGATCACCATCACCACCGCCTATCCCGGCGCCAGCGCCGACCTGATCCAGGGCTTCATCTCCGCCCCGATCGCGCGGGCCGTCGCCTCGACCGAGAACATCGACTACGTCACCTCGTCCAGCCGGCCGTCTTCGAGCACCGTGGTCGTCCAGATGAAGCTCGGCTCCAATCCGGATGTCGCGCTGACCGAGGTCCTGTCGAAAGTGCAGGGCGTACGCGGCACCTTGCCGGATGCATCCAAGGACCCGGTCATCGTCAAGGGCACCGGCCAAGAGTTCGCGATGATGTACATCTCGATGCAGAATCCGAACATGAGCAAGGAGCAGCTCACCGAATATATCGAGCGGGTGGTGCGGCCGCGCATGTCGACGGTCGAAGGTGTCGCCGACGTGCAGATCTTCGGCGCCGAGGAATATTCGATGCGGGTCTGGATCGACCCGGTCAAGCTTGCTGCGCGTGGCGTCACCGCCGCCGAAGTGCTGGCGGCGATCAACAACTCCAACTTCCTGTCGGCGCCCGGCAACACCGAGAACGAATATGTCGTCTCCTCGATCACGGTTCGCTCGACGCTGCAGACGCCTGAGGCCTTTGCCGAGCTTCCGCTGCGCTCGACGGACGGCCAGGTGGTGCGCTTGCGCGACGTGGCGCGAGTCGAGCTTGCCGCCGAGAGCACCGACACGAGGGTGAGCTTCAATGGCAAGCCCGGCACCTTCCTCGCCATCTTCCCGACGCCGGCCGCCAACCCGCTGACAACGGCGGAGGCGATCCACAAGATCGTGCCTTTGATTCAAGAGACGCTGCCGAAAGGCATGACCATCGAAATCGTCTACGATTCCACCGAACAGATCAGCGCCTCGATCGATGAAGTGTTCAAGACCATCGCCGAAGCCGTCGCCATCGTCGTCGTGGTCATCCTGTTGTTCCTCGGCTCATTCCGCTCGGTGATGATGCCGATCGTGACCATCCCGCTGTCGCTGGTCGGCGTCTGCTTTCTTTTGTTTGCGGTCGGCTATTCGATCAACCTTCTGTCGCTGCTGGCCATGGTGCTGGCCATCGGCCTTGTCGTCGACGACGCTATCGTGGTGGTGGAGAACATCCATCGCCACATGGAGGAGGACCACATGTCGCCGATGCAGGCGGCCTTCAACGGCATGCGCGAGATTTTCTCCGCCATCGTGGCCATGACCATCACGCTCGCCGCCGTGTTCGCGCCGCTGGCCTTCACCGGCGGCCTGACCGGCGCGCTGTTCCGCGAGTTCGCGGTGACGCTCGCCGGTTCGGTGGTGCTGTCCGGCCTCATAGCCGTCACCATCACGCCGATGATGGCGGCGCGTCTGCTCAAGACGGGATCGCACAGTCGCTTCCAGCGCGTCGTCGACGGAACCTTCAGCCGTGTCGAGCATGTCTATGAGCGGGCGGTCACCGCCTCCTTGAGAAATCGACCGGTGACGCTGCTGATGGTCGTGGCGCTGGTTGCGCTCACCGGCTTCATGTTCACCAAGACCTCGAGCGAACTGGCGCCGGAAGAGGACCAGGGCTTCCTCTTGTCTATCGTGACGGCACCGCGCTACGCGACCTCGGACTACACCGAGACCTACGTCAACCAGATCCTCGGCCTGGTGAAGGACATTCCCGAAACCAGGGCGCAATTCTCCGCCGTTGCCTTTGGCGGCGCCACCAACGGCGCCTTTGTCGGCTTCGCCTTCAAGGATTGGGCCGAGCGCCAGCGCAACTCAAAGGAGCTTCAAGCCGATATCCAGGGACGCCTCGGCAAGGTGGCCGGCGTCGAGGCCTTCGTCTTCGCGCCGCCGACGCTGCCGGGCTCCGGCGGCGGCCTGCCGATCTCCATGGTGGTGCGCTCGACCGGTGGTTCCGCCGAGGTCTACGAGGCGGCCGAGCAGATTAAGAACAAGGCGCAGGCCTCCGGCCGCTTCATCGTCGTGCAAAACTCGATGTCCTTTGACGCTCCGCAGGTGACGGTGACCATCGACCGCGACCGCGCGGCGGCTCTCAACCTGCCGATCGCCGACATCGGCCAGACGCTGACGCTGCTGGTCGGCGGCGCCGAAGTGGCTCAGTTCGACCGCGACTCCAACAGCTACGACATCATCCCGCAGGTGCCGAAGGAATTCCGCGACAATCCCGAGAAGCTCGGCGAATATTTCGTGCGTAGCGTGACCGGCGAAATGGTGCCGCTTTCAGCGGTAGTGAAGATTTCGACCAACGCCGCGCCGGCCGCGATCGAGCAGTTCAACCAGCTGAACTCGGCGACGATATCAGCGCTGCCGCTTCCCGGCGTCACCACGGGCGACGGGCTGCAGACCCTGGAGAACCTTGCCAAGGAGAGCCTGCCCGATACCTTCTTCATCGATTATTCCGGCCAGTCCCGGCAGGAGAAGGAGCAGGGCAACACGATCCTTATCGCGTTCGCAGCCGCCGTAATCGTCATCTATCTGGTGCTGGCGGCGCAGTTCGAAAGCTTCCGCGACCCGCTGATCATCATGATGGCGGTGCCACTGTCGATCTTTGGCGCCATCGTGCCGCTCAATCTGGGGCTTGGAACGCTCAATATCTACACGCAGGTCGGCCTGATCACACTGATAGGTCTGATCACCAAGCATGGCATTCTTCTGGTCGAGTTCGCCAACCAGCAGCGCGAGCTGCATGGCATGAGGCGGCGCGATGCGATCGTGGCCTCGGCCAAGGTGCGCTTGCGGCCGATCCTGATGACGACAGCGGCGATGGCGCTCGGCGTCGTGCCGCTGATCGTGTCCAGTGGTGCTGGTGCGGCGGCGCGCTATTCGATGGGCCTCGTGATCTTCACCGGCATCCTGGTCGGAACCATGTTCACCCTGTTCGTGGTGCCGATGTTCTACACCTTCATCGCCAGCAAGGACCTGCCGCACCACGCCGAAAAGCCAGACCCGAAGCTGATGCCGGTGCACGCGGACTGAGCTGCGAACGGCGTTAGCGAACAAACGAAAAGAGGCCGGAAATTTCCGGCCTCTTTTTTGACTGGATTGATTTACCGCGAAGCTCTGATGGAGCTTCAGGCGGGAACTTGCGGTGCGGCATGACCTGGCCGGCTGCGCTGCACCATCGCTCCAAACGCAGTCTGCTACTTGACGATGACGATGCTGGTGTTGGTCGGGCCGAAGGTTTCGACCAACTGGTAGAAGTCGGCGGCATTGTCGGGATGCAGCCGCACGCAGCCATGCGACGCCGGCCGTCCCAGCCGCTTGATGGCGTTGGTCGCATGCACGGCGTAGCCGCCGCTGAAGAAGACCGAGTGCGGCATCGGCGCGTTGTCGTATTTCTTCGAATGCCACATCTCGTGCATGCGGGTCGGCTTGAACGAGCCGGTCGGCGTGACATGCGCACTGTCGCCGGTCGAGACCTTCCAGGCGAAAGTCGGCCGGCCATCGACCAGCACTTCCATGGTCTGCTGCGACAGCGAAACACGCGCGACGATCTGGTTTGCCGCGGCATGGGCGGTGCTATTGGCAGCGCCAAGCAGAAGCGCGGCGCCGGCAGCGGCGGCGGCGACGTTGATGAGTTTGGCGGAAATGGCTTTGTACATGATGGCTCCTCTTTGCCGGTCCTGCCGGCGTCAATTCGGTGGCCGCCTTATCCCTGCGCCATGTTTCAGACTGACTTCGCTGAGGCTCGTTTGTGTTTCGAATCTGTTTCCTCTGGTTAACAAGCAAGGTGGACAAGGAGCGTGCTCCCGTCTTCGCTGCGCACTCCCGACACGCACCGCCCCCCAAACGAAAGTGCTGATGTCCTTATATGAAAGAAGATTGGCTTCGCTCGAAACCGACTTGCAACAAAGCGCGGCCCGGGCGGCATGATCTGGTTACAGGCTCACGGCAAAGTCATCCCAACGAGAACAGCCGGCGCCAACGAAAAATGAGCATCAAATCGACAACCCTGTCCTGGTACTTCAGGATAAGCATCGCCGCATTTGTCGTCGGCGGCATCGGCACAGTAGCCGGCACCCCGATGACGAAACTGGCGGTGATGAATTCGGGTGAGATTTCGACGCTGCATGCCGCGCTGTTCATAGCCTTGGTCTGGATTGTCTCCAGTCTGCGCATCAACCGTCTCAGGGCCCTCTGGCGGGTCGGCCTCGGGTTGAAGTGGATGCGCGGCCCCTCCGGCAACTTGCTGCCGAGAGGACCGAAGGCCCGCGTCGCAACGGGGGGCTCCGTGGGCGACGCGGGCACTTCGGGTTTATCCTGAAGCACCCGCGGTTCTGATTTTTGGGGACAACCGATGAAGACGAAATCTGCAGCCTCCGTGCTTTCGGTACTGCTCTATGCACAAGGCCTGCTCGGCTTTGCCGGTCTCGCCACGGTTCTTCTGAAGGACCGCGCGCATGCCGCCAGCGAAATCGTAGTCGCCAGCGAATTGCCGTCGGGACCATCGCTTCTGGTGGTGCGCTGACGCCTATGCATGGCGCCCAAGATTGCGCAGCTTCTTTGGGCGAGCCGAGGAACAATCCAGCCTCCCAACCCTCAGTCGGCGCGCTGCGTCGGCGGGTCGAACCGGTAGCCTGCGCCGCGTATAGTTGTGATGGTTTCGGTGTCGAGCTTGCGGCGCAGCCGCACGATGCGCGAATCGATCGAGCGGTCGAAGGCTTCGGCATTTTCGGCGGGCGCCGCCGCAATGATGTCGTCGCGCGTCAGCACCTTGCGCGGGCTGGCCAGAAACAGCCTGAGCAGCGCCACCTGGCCCGGCGACAGCTGTTCTTCCGTACCCGAACGGTGCATGACGATGGCCGACCGCAAATCGACGGTGGCATTTTCCAGCACGATCAGTTCCTGGGCGGACCTGCCGCGCCGCGTCAGCAGGCCGCCGATGCGCGCGGCAAGCTCCCTGACATTGAGCGGACTTTCGACGACATCTGCGGCGCCAAGCTCGAGCGCCAGCACCTTGTCGACCAGATCGGCCGGCCGGCAGATCAGGATGAAATCCGGCCCCGCCTTCCCGTCCGCGCTCTGGCCGCCGCCATAACGCCTGAGCAGGTCCCGCCCTTCCGCCTGGCTGAGGCTGTCGCCGACGATGACGATATCGATGCCTCCGGCCGAAAGCAGGGATTCAGCTTCCCAGGGCTGCCGCGCCTCGCGCACGTCATGGCCGCGCCGGTCGAGATGATCGGCAAGATCGCCGGCCACCACATCGGCGACGGAAACCAGCGCGATGACGGATCGTGCAGCCATGTTTTTCTTCCCGTTCCCCCGCAACCGGATATGAGTGCTGGACATCATGTTTATACCCAATCTACTTTCCGCTGAAAGCGGGAGCGAGGCCATAGTGCGGGCACGGATTGTCATCGTCGAGGACGAGCCCGATCTCCGGGATGCGGTCGCCGAGTATCTCGGCGCCAACGGCTACGATGTGACCCAGGCCGGAAGCGCGGCCGAGGCGCGCGCCTTGCTGGAGACGGAATCGTTTCATTTGGCCATTCTCGACATCGCCATGCCGGGCGAGGACGGACTGTCGCTCGGCCGCTGGCTGCGCTCGAAAATACCGGTCGGCATCATCTATGCCACGGCTGCCGGCACCGCACTCGACCGCATTGTCGGGCTGGAGCTTGGCGCCGACGACTACATCGTCAAGCCCTACGAGTTGCGTGAGGTGCTGGCTCGTGTGCGCAGCGTGCTGCGCCGCGTTCCGCAGCCGAGCCCGCCCCAGGCGGCGAAGACACAAGCCGATGGCGGCCGCCGCCTGACCTTCGGCCCGTTCCAGGCCGACCTCGACGGCAGGCTTGTCACCGGCGCCAACGGCGCCGTCATCGACATGGCCAAGAGCGAGTTCGATGTGCTGGAGGTTTTCCTGACCCGCGCCAACCGGCTGTTGACGCGATCGGCGATCTCCGAGGCGATTGGTTTTGTTGAGGATCCTGAATCGTCGCGCGCCGTCGACATTCGCATCATGCGGCTGCGCAAGAAGATCGAAACCGATCCGGCCAATCCGAAATTTTTGCGCACAGTGCGCGGCGAAGGCTATATCTTCTCGCTGCCGACCGGTGACGGGCACTAGAGCAATTACAGGAAAAGTGTACGCGGTTTTCCGCCCGGAATTGCGTAAAAACAAAGAGATAGAGGCTTCTCCGTTTCCGTGAAACGGTGAAACGCTCTAGCAATTCCAGGAACAGTGCGTAGCGATTTTCCGTTCGGGATTGCATTGAAACATGGAGCGTTTCACCTTTTTCGTGAAATGCTCCATAGCTGCCTAATTCGACGGCCCTTTACTGATGGCTGACATGACCGCTGAACCAGCACCACGTATGGACCCGCAAGGCGCTCGCCAGAGCGCCGCGATGGCGGCTGTGCGCGTCGTCCGCCGGTTGCGCGATGCCGGCGACTGGCAGCGCGAGATGGAAACCATCCTCGAAACGCTCTGCAGCGCCATGAATTGCCAGCGCGGCATCCTGTTCAGGCTGCGCGAATTGCCCGGCCAGGGCTTCGCCCAATCGGTCGCCGCCTACTGGATCGATCCTCGCTTCGGCGGCGAACTGGCTTCGCCGACGGTGATCATGCAGTCGATCGTCGATACCGATCCGCTGCTGGAGCGGATTGGAGAGGACGAGCGGCAAGGCAAGATCTTCGCCGGCCATACGCGCGACCTCGACGGGTTCCTCAGGGCCGATTTCGAAAAGCAGCACATCAAGTCGTTCCTGTCGGTATCGGTGTTCGCGCACGGTCATCTGTGGGGCACGTTCGCGGTCAATGACTGCCTAAACGAGCGCGAATGGACCGAAGAGGAAGAGGCGACGATGCACATCATCGCGCTCGCCATCGGCGACGCCATCGAGCACTCGCCGTCCGACGCCCATGCCAGCGAAGTCATCCGCCGCACCATGCTGCAGGCGTCGCTCGACGCCATCATCGTCATCGACGAGACCGGCTCGATCATCGAATTCAATCCGGCCGCCGAAAAGATGTTCGGCTATCAGCGCAGCGACATCCTCGGCAAGGACCTGCTCGATACCGTGGTGCCGGAATATTACCGCAAGGGCTATGTCTCGGGCGCCGAATACATGTCTGGCCGCGGCGCGCCGATGGTTGGCCAACGGCTTGAGACCGTGACACAGAATGCGGCCGGCGAGGTGTTTCCCATCGAATTGACGGCGACCGAGATGCGGGTGGCTGACCGTCAGCTCATCTTCGGTTCGATCCGCGATCTGCGCGATAAGCTGCGCGCCGAAGAAGAGATCAACCGCCAGCGCGAAAAACTGCACCAGAACGAGAAGATGGCGGCGATGGGTTCGTTGCTGGCCGGTGTTTCGCACGAGCTCAACAACCCGCTCGCCGTGGTCGTTGCGCAGTCGACGCTGCTGCATGAATTCGCCACCGACCCGCAGACCAAGGTTCGCGCCGAGAAAGTGCGCGCCGCTGCCGAGCGCTGCGGCCGCATCGTCAAAAGCTTCCTGTCGATGGTGCGCCTGCATCCGGCGGCGCAGGCCGAGACCGATCTCAACCAGGTGATCCGCGCCGCACTCGAAGTAACCGCCTATGGCGCACGCTCGAGCGGCATCATCATCGACACCGATTTCGCGCCCGGCCCGCTGCTGGCGATGGCCGATGCCGACCACGTCACGCAGGTGGCCGCCAATTTCCTGATCAACAGCCAACACGCTCTGGCCGGTATCGGCGGCGACCGCCTGATCAAGGTGCGGACATTCCGCAGCGATCGCGGCAACCCCGGGTTTTCGGTCGAGGACAACGGACCGGGCATTCCCGAGGCGATCCGCAGCCGCATCTTCGAATCCTATTTCACCACCAAGCCGGTCGGCGTCGGCACCGGCATCGGCCTGTCGATCTCGAAATCGATCGTCGAGCGCCACAACGGCAATATCTGGTTCGAGGAGGTGCTGCCGCGTGGCGCGCGCTTCGTCGTCCAGCTGCCGGTAATCACCGGCGGCGCGGCAGCAGCCGGCGACAGCCCGGCTCGTTCCAGCGGCTTGCGCCATGCGCTGATCATCGACGACGAACCCGACGTCGCCGGCTCCCTCTCCGACATCCTGGAACTGATGGGTATCAAGTCGCGGGTCGTGCCGGCCTGGACGTCGGCGGCGGCGACCTTGACCGGCCACATGCCGCCAGACATCGTCTTTTCCGACTTGCGCATGCCCGGCACCAGCGGCATTGCCATCTACCGCGAATTGCTCGCCGACAACCTGGCGCTGGCCAAACGCTTCGTGCTGGTCACCGGCGACCTGATCGGCGCCAAGGCCGAGATCGAAGCCTTGCCGGCGCCGCAGCGCCCGCAAATCCTGGAAAAGCCGTTCTCGACGCTGGACGTCCGCGGCGTACTCTCGGCAATAGCCGACCAGGTCGCCGCCGCCGGCTAAGTTTTCGGAAGCACCCATGTAGGGTCTATCGAGATTCGGGTCAGGCCGAGTCGACAATGGTGGTTCCCGAGAACCGGAGCGGAGCGTACTTGAAGTACGCGAGCACCGGAAGCGCAGGGAACCTCCATGCGCAGGCCGGCCTCACCCGAATATCGATAGGCCCTAAAAAAGAGGCTCCCGACCGAGGGAAGCGGCGGGAGCCAAGAACGAGCGCGGGAGGAAGCGCTCGGGAGGTTCAGAAAACGTTGGGTGTCGTGGTCAGCGGCGCTGCGTTGGCGATCATGCGGACGGAACGCGCCTTGTGCACGCCGGACTGGGCGGCGATGACGCGCAGGCACTCCGCGCTCTCGGCGCCCCAGGCCTGACCCTGGCAGGCAAAATCGATTTCCGGCTCCGGCAGCCGGGCGGTCTTGATGGTGGTCGGCGCGCCCTGGACGACATTGGCCGGCGGGTTGAGCGAAGCAAAAGCCGGACCGGAAGCCGGTGTCAGGAACATGACGGCCAGAGCGCAGGCGCCCAGCATGGAGAACATCGCAACCGGATGGTCGCTGGCGCGCTGACGCAGTGCCGGTTTGGCGCGTCGTTCGTTGCTGGTGATCTCGACTTTCGTATGCATTGCTGCTCCCCTTCGTTTTCTTATGAAACGAACCTAAGCGCGCCTGGTAACGGGCGAATGATGCGCTTGGCTTGCCCGCGTAACAGGTTTGAAACAAGAAATTCGGGCATATCCGGACAGATCCGGTCATGTGCCGACGGCAAGATGCGTTTGCGAAGCTGTTTCATGCGGGCAATCAAATGTTGACGACAGGCGGGCCGCGAACGCACCAAGCCCGCTTCCTGTCGGCCGCACTATGAACAAGCTCACACTGCGGATCGAATTTGCGGACGCCAGGTATTTTCGTCTCGGAGCGGGCCGTGTTTGCAAGCTCGGCACGGCCAAATCCGCATGCCGGACAGCTATTTCACGCCCCCGGTTAACGCCCGGATATTCCGGGATTTTCTGGCTTTCAGCTGGTCCTGTTGTGCCGACTTGAAAAGTTGTGATTTCTACAAGCCATTGCATTTCAATGTAAAATATGGTTTTATTGAATGAGTATTCAATAAAAGAAGAGCTTTTTATGAACCCGCATCTCCGTGACGTGGCGATCCCCAATGATTGGGACCGGCGGGGTCTGCCGGGCTGGAGTTATCACTCCGACGCGCTTCTCGAACTTGAGAAGGAATACGTCTTCCGCAACCATTGGCAGATCGCCGGCCATGTCTGCGACGTGCCGAATGCCGGCGACTATCTGACTATGGACGTGGTCGGCGAGCGGGCGCTCATCGTGCGCGGCAAGGACGGCGTCTTGCGCGCCTTCAACAACATGTGCCGGCATCGCGGCAGCCGCGTCGTCGCCGACAGCCAGGGCACCTGCAAGAACGCGCTAGTCTGCCCGTTCCATGGCTGGGTCTACAATCTCGACGGCACGCTGCGCGGCGCCGCCCGGCCGCGCTCCTTCCCCGAGCTCGACAAGACCGAATTCGGCCTGATGCCGCTCGACCTTGAGATATGGATGGGCTTCATCTTTGTCCGCTTTCGCAAGGGGGGCCCGCAGCCTTCGGTGGCCGAACTGTTGAAGCCGATCGAGGCCGAGATGGCCCACTACAATGCGGCCGAGATGGTGCCGTCCTGGGGCATCTGGACACAGAAAACGCCGGTCAACTGGAAGTCGGTGCGCGACGTCGACAATGAAGGCTACCACGTCGCCATGGCGCATCCGGCGCTGCAGGATCTCTACGGCTCGACCTATTTCGATGAGCCGTTCATCAACGGCGTGTCGCGCTCGTTTGCCACCTACAATCCGCATGCCGGCCGGCGCTGGAGCGTGCGCGAATACATCAAGCTCACGCCCGATGCCTCACACCTGCCGGAGCATCTGCGCAGGGCCTGGATCTATTACGGCATCTTCCCCAACAACGCGCTGTCGATCATGCCGGAATCGGTGCAGTTCTATCAGGAGTTCCCGCTGTCGACCGGCGAGACGCTGCTGCGCGGCGCCATCTACCGCTACCCCGACGAGACCCGGGAACAGGCGGCCGCCCGCTATCTCGCCTACCGCATCGACCGCGATACCATGAACGAGGACGTGCAGCTTTCCGTCTGGTCAAACGAGTCCATGATCTCGGAGGCCTTCGAGGGTTTTTATCTCTCCGACCTCGAATACGGTGTGCGCACCCACCACGACCATCTGCGCAAGCAGATCCCGGTGCTGGGCCTGGAGACGGCGCCGGAGGAGAAGGACATGTGGAACCTCAATGAGGCTATGCGCTCGCAGGTGTAGGGGCGGAACTGCCAGTCACCCCTGCCACACGCCCTCTTTGCGCAGATCGTCCATGGTCCGCGAAATGCCTTCGCGCAGGATCGCCACCATGTCGTCGATCTGCTCTCGCGTGATGATCAGCGGCGGCGACATCACGCACATGTTGATCAGCGGCCGGACCAGGAGGCCGAGTTCGTGGCAATGCGCGTCGATGCGCTTGCCGACATCCTTGTCGAGCTGCAGCGGATCCTTGCTTTCGCGGTCGGCTACGCACTCGACGCAGCCCATCAGGCCCATGCCGCGGACTTCGCCAACCAGCGGCAGTTCCTCCAGCGTCTTCAACTGCGCCTGGAAATAGGGCGCGACATCGCGCGTGTGGGCCAGCACGCTGTCTTCCAGGATATCGAGGTTCTTCAGCGCCACCGCGCAGCCGATGGGATGACTGGTATAGGTCAGGCCATGGCCGAACATCGCATCGGGATGGTTGGAACGGCGCATTTCCTGAAGCAGCCGCTCCGAGATGATGACGCCGCCAAGCGGGAAATAGCCTGATGTAACGCCCTTGGCGAAGGTGATCATGTCGGGGTCGATGCCGAAGCCATCGCCGGAGGCAAAGACATGGCCGAGCCGCCCGAAGCCGGTCACCACCTCATCGGAGATATAGAGGATATCGTTGTCCCTGCAGATTTCGCGAATGCGCTTGAGATAGCCATCCGGCGGCACGACGACGCCGCCGGATGCCTGCACCGGTTCGCCGACGAAAGCACCGATCTTCTCTGCGCCGACGCGGGCGACCGTATCGCGAAACTGATCGACCAGGAAATCGCAGAAGGCGGCGATGTCAATGCCTTTCGGCCGCCGGAACGGGTCTGGCGAGGACAGTTTGACGACCAGATCGTCGGCGCCGTCCATCCAGTCGCGGTCGCGCGGCCGGCCGTTGAGCGAGGCCGACAGATAGGTCGAGCCGTGATAGGCGCCGCCGCGGCTGAGGATCAGCTTCTTTTCCGGCCGCCCGCGCACATTGTTGTAAAACTGCATGAAGCGCAGTGCCGTCTCGACAGCCGACGATCCGCCGGTGGTGAAGAAGGTATGGCTGAGATCGCCCGGCGCATGATCGGCGAGGCGCTTGGCGAGCTCGGCCGACGGCGCATTCATCGTATACCAGGGCGTGTTGTAGGACAGCATCATCGCCTGGTCGTACATCACCCTGGCCAGCTCCTCGCGGCGGTGGCCGACATTGATGCACCACATGCCGGCCGGCCCGTCGATCAGTCGCTTGCCTGTTACATCGGTGATGTAGATGCCATCGCCCTCGCCAATCAGCGCACGCGCTTCATTGCCGACCGAGCCGGCATAAGGCCAGGGCTGGATGAGATGGCGCTTGGCCAGCTCGACCGCATCGCCACCGTCAGCCATTTCCATCGCTCTTAGGTCTCTTGCAGCCGCCATCATTGCCTCGCATCGTCTGAGCGTAATTTCACCGGACAGAAAGCGAAGCGCCAAGGGCAGGAAAGCCGGCTTTCTTCACTTCATTTTGAATGTCCGTTCAATCAATATTACAGAAATAGCGCTTGATTTCAATGCACGGATGCGCTCATGATGAAAGAAAGCCGGCAAGCTTGGAGCGCAACCAGCAAAGCGCGCTCCGCAAAAATTGGGAACAGGCAGCCGGCCCGGTCGATGGGAGCATCATGGCGGAACAGTTCGAGCCAGCAACCGAGATCACGCCCGGGTCGCTGCAATGACGGTAGCTGCCCAAGGGGTGCCCACGCGACGCATGACGCGAGCAAGGCGAAACGCCCTTCTGCAGTCCGAATCCGTCCAGGGCCTTGCCCTGATCAGCCCGACCTTGGTCTACGCTTTGATCCTGCTGCTGGTGCCGATCCTGGTGGTCTTCGCCCACTCCTTCTGGACGCAGAACTACCTCACCATCGACCATACATTCACGCTGGAGAATTATCGCATCGCGCTGACCGAGCCGATCTACCGCGATCTTCTGTGGCGCTCGCTCTACATTTCCCTGACGGTGAGCTTTTTCACCGTCATCCTCGCCTATCCGATCGCCTATTTCATCTCGTTCCATGGCGGTCGCCACAAGAGCCTGTGGCTGTTCCTGATTACCATCCCGTTCTGGACCAGCTATCTCCTGCGCGTGATGTCATGGAAAGTCATCCTCGGCTATAATGGCGTGCTGAATTCCGGCCTGATGGGACTCGGCATCATCGACGAACCATCGACCGCGCTACTCTACAATTCCAGCGCCGTCATCATCACGCTCACACACGCCTGGGCGGCCTTCGCCATCCTGCCGATCTTCGTTTCGCTCGAGAAGGTCGACCGCACCTTGGTCGAGGCTGCCACCGATCTCGGCGACGGCCCGCTGCGCTCCTTCCTGCGCGTGACGCTGCCGCTGTCGGCGCCGGGCGTCATCTCGGCCGCTCTCATCGTCATGGTCCCCACCGTCGGCGACTACGTCACCCCAAGGCTGGTCGGCGGCAAGGATGGCGTGATGATCGCCAATGCCATCGAGTCGCAGTTCCATAAGGCCTCCAACTGGCCACTCGGCGCGGCACTGTCCGTGACCACCATGCTGGTCGTGACGCTGATGGCGGGCGCCACCGTGCTCATCATCCGCGCGCTGCAGAGGCTGGCGCGATGACAGCGAGGCGGCGCCTTTTTCCCGGCGGCTGGCTGTCCGCCTACGCCTTCCTCTACGTCGTCTTTCTCTATCTGCCGGTGATCTTCCTGCCGATCTTCTCGATCAACACCGCGCCGACGCCAAAATTTCCTCTCACCGGCTATACGCTGAAATGGTACCAAGACCTGCCGAAGACGCCAGCGCTGCTTGACGCCGCCTGGAACAGCCTGATCGTCGGTATCTCGGCATCGGTGCTGTCGACGCTGCTCGGCATCCTCGCCGCCCGCTCGATCACCCGCTACCGCTATCCCGGCCGCCGCACAATCAATGGCCTGATCATGGCGCCGCTGGTGCTGCCGGAAATCATCCTCGCCATCTCCATGCTGCTGGTCATGCTGCAGTTAGGCCTGAGCCTGTCGCTGTTCACCGTCGTGCTCGGCCATGTCCTGATCTGCATTCCCTATTCGATGACGGTGCTGACCGCCGGTTTCGAGGGCTTCGACCGCAGCCTCGAAGAAGCCTCCGCCGATCTCGGCGAGAGTGCCTTCGGCACCTTCCGGCGGGTGACGCTGCCGATGGTAGCGCCGGCGATCATTTCCAGCCTCCTGGTCTGCTTCACCATCTCGCTCGACGAGTTCGTCATCGCTTTCTTCCTGACCGGCACCGAGACGACGCTGCCGATCTATATCTGGGGCCAGTTGCGCTTTGCCGCCAAGCTGCCGGGTGTGTTGGCGCTGGGCACGCTGCTGCTGGTTGCCTCTTTCGTTTTGATGACCGTTGCCGAGATCCTGCGCCGCCATGCGGCCAGACGCACCCAGAGCGAGGGAGGCCTCTATGCCTGAACAGTCCCGGGCCGAACGGCCTCAGGATGAGCCATCCAAGCAAGATAAGTCCGAGCGGGCCCAATCTGATCGACCCCAAACCGACCGAGCAATGATCGAAATCCGCAGCGTTACCCGCAGCTATGGGGCGTTCAAGGCGCTCGACGACGCCTCGCTGACCATCAAGGAGGGCGAGTTCTTTTCGCTGCTCGGCCCTTCCGGCTGCGGCAAGACCACGCTGCTGCGCATGATTGCCGGTTTCGACAACCCGACCAGCGGCTCGATCTCGGTCGGCGGCCAGTCGATGGAAGGCATCCCGGCCAACCGCCGGCCGACCAACATGGTATTCCAGAGTTATGCCATCTTCCCGCATCTCAATGTGGAGCAGAATGTCGCCTATGGGCTGAAACGGCTCAGACTGGGAGGAACGGAAGAAAAGCGCCGCGTCGAGGAAGGGCTGGCGCAGGTGTCGCTCACCGGCCTCGGCAAACGCCTCGCCACCGAGCTTTCCGGCGGCCAGCGCCAGCGCGTGGCGCTCGCCCGCGCCTTGGTGATGCGGCCCAAGGTGCTGCTGCTCGACGAGCCGCTGTCGGCTCTCGACAAGAAATTGCGCGAGCAGATGCAGGTCGAACTGCGCCGCCTGCAGCAGGCGGTCGGCATCACCTTCGTGCTGGTCACCCATGACCAGTATGAGGCGCTCGCTATGTCCGACCGCATCGCCGTAATGTTCGGCGGCAAGATCGCCCAGGTCGCCTCGCCCAAGGAAATCTACCAGCGGCCGGTCAACCGCCAGGTCGCCGATTTCCTCGGCGGCATGAATTTCGTAAAAGCGCAGATCATAGAGGAGAATGCCGCCTCGCTGGTCGTCGACACGCTGGGCTTCGGCCGGGTCAGGACCGACAAGCCGAAGGCCTTCGTGCGCAATGGCGGCGGCGCCACGCTGGGCATCAGGCCGGAGCGATTGCGCGTGCTGTGGGACAACGCGACGGCGAAATTCGAAGTGGCCGGCAAGGTGGTCGAACGCCACTATTTTGGCGAGATCACCCATCTCATCGTCGAGATACCCGGATTGGAAAAGCCACTGTCGGTCACCGAGACCAACGACTTCGGCGCCGACGATATCCCCGTCGGCACTTCGATCCGCCTCGGCTACGATCCGGAGGCCTTGGTGGCGATGGCGGACTGAGCATGATCCCGAAAAGTGGAAACCGGTTTTCGGAATAAGATCATGCTCCACTAAGAATTTTAAGTTCCGTCGCGATCTGTTTGGCTGCGATCCGCCCCATCACGATGGCGCCTTCGACATAACCCGGGAATGACGGCGACAGTTCCGACGATGCGAAATGAACAGGATCTGCGCCGGCACGGATCGTGCGCTCGGCATCCCTTGCCGTCACATCGACAATAAGGTCGCTGTAGGCGCCGCCGCTCCAGCGGTCATCGATCCAGTCGCGCTGGCTGAAATCGATAATATCGGCCGCCTCCGGGCCAAGGGCATCAACGAGCCTTGCCGTGACCTCCGCACGCAGCGCCGCGTCCGCGAGCGGACGCCAACGCAACGCCAGTGGTCCGCCGACGAAGACGACCAACGCGGCATGTTGCGCATCCTTGCTGGCGTCACAGGCGAACAGGCCCGGCAGGTCGCGCCACATCACCATGCCGCACAGGTCGCGCTCGCGCCAGAACGGCGTGGGATAGCGCACCAGGATCTTGATCACCGCACCGCTTTCCCAGACGCCGAGCGCCTTTGCGAGAGCCGGCGGCAGAGCGGGCGCGAAATCCAGCTTCGCGGCCGTCGCCGGCGGCAGCGCGACCAGCACTTTTCGCGCTTCGATGGAGTTGCTCGCCGAGACGGCACGAACCCGTTGCGGCCCGTGCTCGATGCGCGTAACCGGTTCGTTCAGCCAAACCCTGTCGCCGAGATCTCCCGCCATGTCGTCGGCCAGCGACTGCATGGTTTCGAGCAGCGAACACTGCAGCTCCGGCACCTCGTTGGTGATGCGGCGGTCATTGTCGATGAGGTACCACAGCGGCACCTTGTGCATCGCCAAGCACCACAGGCCTTCGATCATCGAGCGGAAAGCCGTCTTGGCGTCAGTGGGATCATGCTGGCGTTCGAGCCAGGCGGCAGCGCTCATGCCGGCGATCGAGGGATCGTCCGGCTCGATCGCATTCATCCGCTCGCGGATTGCCATCGCGCCATGATAGGTCCGTTCGGCCTCTTCGACCGACAGCGATGGATGGGTGATGAAATCGCCATTCACATAGGTTTCGACGAAGGCCTTGCCACGGGACGCGGCCAGCGCCGTCACCTCCGGCATGTCTTCGCAGAAAAACTGGCCGCCGCTGTCGATGCGCTCGCCAAGCCCGTTGCGAATAGCCTCGACCCTGCCGCCGACGCGGTCGCGTGCCTCGAGCAGCACGACATCGATGCCGGCCTTTCTCAGCTCAAGCGCAGCCGACAGGCCGGTGAAACCGGCGCCGACGATGACGACATCGGTTCTTTCAGTCCTGTCGCTCAATAGCCGGCCTTGATCTTCTCGAATTCCGTGACCATGCGCTGCTTGAGCTCAGGCGGCACCGGCTGCTGGAACAGCGTCTTGTCCAAGAACTTGTCGAGATTGTCGAAGCCACGGTCGCTCAGCACCTGATGGTCGATCGCGGCCATCCCGGCGCTGTTGCCGTGGCCGTAGCCGAAGGTCTTGACCAAGTAATCGGACACGGCATGCGCGTTGACCGCACTGAGGAAATCATAGGCCTGATCGAGCTTGCCCGGCGCGTCCTTCATCAGCACATAGCCGCACACCCAGGTGGATATGCCTTCCCTGGTGTCGCGGTTCATGGCGATCGGCATGCCTTGGCCCTTGAGCGTCACGAAGGTCTCATTCCAGCCCCAGACGAGGTCGACCTCATTGCCGGTAAAGGCCTGGTTGAGGTCGGTGTCGTCGGTCCAGTAAAAGCGGATGTTCTTGTGGACGTCACGCAGGAAGGCGGACGCCTCCTGGAACTGCGCGTCGGTCATCTTGGTCCAGTCCTTGAGGCCGATGACCAGGCTGGCCAGCGCATAGGCGTCATCGACATTGTCGCCGATGGTGACGCGGCCCTTGAATTTGGGATCGGCGAAAATCTTCAGCGACTGCGCTTCCTCCGCCGTGACCTTGTCGGTGCGGTAGAGCAGCGAAGTGTTGCCCCAGTCGAACGGCATGAACCAGGCCTTGCCGTCGGCGGTGACGGCGAGATCCTTCATCGCCATGATGCCGGGATTGAGATCCTTCCAGCCGGCGATCCGGGAGGTGTCGAGCGGTTGCAGAATGCCGGCCGCGCGCCACTTGGTCACGCTTTGCGAGCAGGGGTGGGCGATGTCGGCCTTGAAGCCGGCGCGCATCTTCTGGAACGCTTCCTCCTCGTCGCCGAAGAAAGCAAAGGTCGGCTCGGCGCCGTATTTGGCGGTGTAGTCGGGGTGCAGCAACGGATCTTCATAGCCCGACCAGTCGAACACGACGAGGTCGCCGCCGCCTTCGGCATAAGCAATCACGGCGCCGGCGCCGACTGTAAGAGCAGCGGCAAGGGCGAGGCGGCGAAGCATGGAATTCATGGCGCGAAACTCCTCATCGCGAAAAGCGGCCGGGCGACGTTACGGAATTTCAGCGGCCTTGGCGAGACCGTCTGCCCGGCGCACTGACAGGCAGACGGAGGAGGCCGGACAGAGCTTTAGTAGCCTGCCTTGATCTTCTCGAATTCGGCGATCATCTTGAGCTTGAGCGACGACGGCACGGGCGATTGGAACAGGGTCTTGTCGACGAATTTCTGCACGTCGTCATAGCCCTTTTCTTTCAGGATCGCCGGGTCGACGCCGGCCATGCCCTTGGCGTTGGCCTGGCCATAACCCCAGTCCTTGACCAGCACCTTGGCGGTCTCGGGATCGTTGATCGCGTTGAGGTAGTCATAGGCCTTGTCGACATTGCCGGGTGCGTCCTTGAACAGCACGTAGCCGCAGACCCAGGTCGAGATGCCTTCGTCCGTATCCTTCTTGGACTTGATCGGCACACCGGCAGCGACGGATTGTACCGTGGCATCGTTCCATGCCCAGGCGAGATCGACCTCGCCGCCGCTCAGCAACTGCACGACGTCGGTGGTATCGGTCCAGTAGGAGCGGACATTTTTGTGCACCTGACGCAGGAAGTCGGAAGCCTGCTTGAACTGGTTGTCCGTCATCTTGGTCCAGTCCTTAAGCCCGATGGCAAGGCTGGCCAGCGCATAGGCGTCGTCGACATTGTCGCCGATTGAGACCCGCCCCTTGAACTTGGGATCGGCGAAGGCCTTCAGCGACTGCACATCCTTCGCGTCGATCTTGTCGGAGTTGTAGGTGAGCTGGGTGTTGCCCCAGTCCCACGGCATGAACCAGGCCTTGCCGTCCGAAGTGGTGGCCAGATCCTCCATCGCCATGATGCCGGGATTGAGATCCTTCCAGCCGGTGATCTTCGAGGTGTCGAGCGGCTGCAGCAGCCCCGCCTCACGCCACTTTGTCACGCTCTGCGAGCAGGGATGGCCAAGATCGGCCTTGAAACCGGAGCGCACTTTCTCGAAGGCTTCGTCCTCGTCGCCGAAGAAGGCGAAGGTCGGCGAGTCGCCGTTCTTCTCGACATATTTGGGGTGGAAGCTCGGGTCCTCATAGCCGGACCAGTCGAACACGATCAGGTCCTTGTCGGCGGCGACCGCAATCGCCGCGGCCGAACCAGCCAGCGTCGCCGTCAGCGCCAATGTCAGTGTCAGGCGTCGGGTTATTCTTTTCATGCTGTTCCATCCTCTTTGTCATTGCATTGCCGACTCGACTGGCCGGCTTCTGGTTATCCGTAGTGCTTGGGAAAGGCGGCTGCGAGGAACGCGTTGGCCGCTTGCAGCGCGGTTTCGCGCGTGGTGTCTTCGGTTCCCATCATCAACCGCAGCCACAGGCCTTCCAACATGGCTGACAGCGCCAGCGCCATCACCTGCGGCTCATAGGCATAGCCGCCGCTCTGCTTGAGCGTCGCGCAGAGGTCGATGAAGACCTGCTGGTAATATGCGTCGCGGGAACTGCTCAGCGCCTGATAGACCGGCCGCGACTTGGCCTCGCCCCAGAAAGCGAGCCAAGCGGCGAGCTTGCGCTTGTTGCAGATCGAGCGGTCGAAGTCGGCCCAAACCAGAATCTGCAATTGGCGGGCTGGGTCATCACCGGCTTTCCGCAGGGCAGCACGCCAATGTGCCGAATACTCGTCATACATATACTGCAGGGTGGCGATCAGCAGCTTCTCTTTGCTCTCGAAATGAAAGTTGACGATGCCGCGCGACAGGCCGGCGCCATCGGCGACATCGGCCATCGTCGTCTCCGCGTAGCCGCGCTTGGCCAGCGAATCGATGGTCGCTTCGATCAGCTGCTGTTGCCTGACCTCCTTCGACGCCTTGCGGCCGCGTTTTTCCGGTTCGGTTTCTCCAGACGTGTCGGAGGATCGCTCTTCGCGCGCAGCTTTCATCGGTGCCGTCATGCTCCACATTGCCGGCTATCCCACGACAGCCGGCTTCCACCCGCGAAGATGAGTGGGACGGTGCTCGCCACTGTCAAGCACCTTCTTCATGGCCTCCCAGGTCTTGATGTTCTTGTCGATATAGGCCGCTCCGACCGCGGCTGCCGCCGTCTCGTAGAGCGGGCCTTTCAGCCTTTCCAGCTCGCCGCGCGCGACCTTGCGATACCAAGAATTGCGGTCTCTGACGGCGACATCGGCAAAGCCGGCGCTGCGCATCGCTTGCGCATAGCGTGCCGGCGAGGCCATGGCGAAGGACAGGCCTTCGGCCGCGACATAGGCCTTCATCTCAGATGACGGCTCGCCGTCATGGCCGATCAGCCAGTCGGAGGCGGCAAAGACGCCGCCCGGTTTCAGCACGCGGAAGATTTCGGCAAACAGCGCGTCCTTGTCGGGCACATGCAAAAGCGCGTCCTTGGAGAACACAACATCGAAGGCGCCATCGGTGAAAGGCAGCGCTCCGGGCGGCGCCTGGACGAAGCTGGCGCGGTCTGAAAGCCCTCGTACAGCAGCCCGCTTTCTGGCCGCCTCGATCACCGGCCGCTCGATGTCGAAGCCGGTGGCATGAGCGGCACCGTGGCGCTCGACCAGATGCAGCGCGATGCCGCCGGAGCCGCAGCCGATAGTCTTGCCCCTGAGCGACAGCCCTTCGACCACCCGGTCGACCTCGTCTGGTCCGCCCGGCGACAGATAACCCTCGCCCCACAGCGCCTCGAGGAAGCGGATCGCGGCGTCGTCATATTCCGGCTCGCCATCTGCCGTTTCGATCATCAGACCTTAAGTCCCATCAGCCGAATTGCGCAGGTTCGAATGCCGGCAAAGCGTAGCGTATTAACAGGAAAACGCAATATCATTTGTTGAACATTCATTCAGAATGGCTGGACAGAATAGCCGCTGCCGTGCCAAATTCCGCGCATTCGGCGACAAATCACGCGAAAATGAAGGGTCGAGCACCATGAAGGCTGGGCGCGAATGAAAGCTTGGGATGCGATCGTCATCGGCGGCGGACACAACGGCCTGGTCAACGCCTGCTATTTGCAACGCGCCGGGCTCGACGTGCTGGTGGTGGAAAAGAACGACTGGGTCGGCGGCGCCGCCACCAGCCGCGAGCTGACGCCGGGCTTCCTCTACTCCAACTGCTCCTATGTCTGCTCGCTGTTTCGCCCCGAGATCATGCGCGACCTCGAACTGCCGCGTTTCGGCTTGCAGGTTATTTCCTATGAAGGCGGCGCCGTGTTCACCCGCGACGGCGACTACCTCGCCAACTACCGTGACCACGATGCGCACCGGCGCGAATTCGCCCGCTTCTCCAGGCGCGACGCGGAGGCCTATGACCGCTATTCGCGCGACGTGACGCGGCAGTGCCGTTTCATCCAGCCGCTGCTGATGCGCACCGCACCGGACCCGGCCAGTCTCAAGCCGCGCGACCTCGGAGAGCTTCTCTATCTCGGCAAGAAATTCGTCGGCCTGTCATCAGAAGAAATGGCGCTGACGCTGCGCTTCTGGACCATGTCGATCTCGGAATTCCTCGACGAATATTTTGAGACCGATGTCATCAAGGCGAACTTCGCTTTGTCCGGCATTATCGGTACCGCGCTCGGGCCGATGTCGCCCGGCACAGCCTACGTGCTGCTGCACCATTATATGGGTGAGGTCGACGGCTCGGTCGGCGCCTGGGGCTATGCGCGCGGCGGCATGGGCGCCGTCACCAAGGCGCTCGCCGCTTCATTCAAGGCGTCCGGCGGCGCTATCCGCACCGGCGCCGAGGTCGACCATGTGCTGGTGAGCCGAGGCAAGGCCAAGGGCGTGGTGCTGGCCGGCGGCGAGGAGGTCTACGGCAAGCTCGTCGTCTCCAACGCCGACGTCAAACGCACATTCCTGAAACTGGTCGAGGAGAAGGAACTGCCCGACATTTTCCTGCGGCGGGTCAGGAACTTCAAGATCCGCGGCTCCTCCGGCAAGGTCAACATCGCGCTGGATTCTCTGCCGGAATTCCCGGCACTGCCGAAGGATTCACCCGTTTATCGCGGCGACATGCATTTCACCGATTCCATGGAGCGCATGGAGCGCGCCTATGACGACTGGAAGGCCGGTCGCTGGTCGGCCGACCCATTCCTCGACATGGTCATCCCAACGACGCTCGACCCGACCATGGCGCCGCCGGGCAAGCATTTCATGAGCTGCTTCGTGCAGTACGCACCGCCCAAGGTGAACGGCCGCGACTGGACCGATGCCGACCGCGACGGTTTCGCCGAAAGCGTAGTTGCGCAGATCGCCGAATACTCGCCAGGCTTCCGCGACCGCATCGTCCATATGGAGGTGCGCACGCCGCGCGAGATCGAAGCCGAGGTCGGCCTCACCGAAGGCAACATTTTCCAGGGCGAGCTGACCTTCGACCAGCTGCTGTTCAACCGCCCGGTGCCGGGCTACGCACAATACCGCTCGCCGGTCGGCGGGCTCTATATGTGCGGCTCCTCGACACATCCCGGCGGCGGCGTCATGGGCGCACCCGGCCGCAATGCGGCAGCCGAGATCCTGCGCGACCTCGCCAAATCGACCTCCCATATGAGCCCGGCCCATGACGTCATTTGATGCCATCATCATAGGCGGCGGCCATAACGGCCTTGTCGCTGCCGCCACTCTGGCGAAAGCCGGCCGCAAGGTGCTGGTGCTGGAAGCGGCCGGCGATGTCGGCGGCGCGGCGCGCACCGAAGAGTTTGCGCCAGGTTTTCGGGTCTCCTCGATCGCGCATGTGCTGAACCGCCTGCACCCCGACGTGGTGAAGACATTGGAGCTGGAGAAACACGGGCTGCAGGTCACCCGCGCAGACTTCATTCCGTCGGTCGCCTTGGCGAGGGACGGCCCGCCGCTTGTCCTGCATGGCGCCTATGGCGAAGTGCTGACCGGCTCCACTCCGTCCGAGCAGTCCGCCTGGAAGGAATTGCGCGCGCAACTCATGCGCTATGCCCGCATCCTGAAACCGTTCCTGTCGCGGCGCCCGCCCGATCTCGGTGGCATGTCCCTGCTTGAAACCGCAGCGCTCGGCCAGACGGCCGTGGCGCTGAAAAAGCTCGGCAAGGAAGACATGCGCGATTTCCTGCGGGTGCTCCTGTTGAACGTCGCCGACCTGCTCGACGAACAGCTTGCCGATCTCAGGCTGAAGGGCCTGCTTGCCTTCGACGCCACGCTTGGCAGCCACCTCGGCCCGCGTTCGCCGACCTCGCTGCTTGGCCTCTATTACCGGCTGGCCGGCGAGACTGACGGTGCGGCCGGGGCACAGATGCTGCCGAAAGGTGGTATGGGTGCGGTCGTTGCCGCCATTCGCGCGGCGGCGGAGAAAGCCGGCGTCACCATCCGCACGGCAGCGCCGGTGGCCAGAATAGTCGTCGACAAAGGGCGCGCCCTCGGCGTGACCCTCGACGGCGGCGAGGTGCTGCACGCCAGAACGATCGTCTCCGCCATCAACCCGGCGACGACCATGCTCGATCTCGTCGGCCCGCGCGAGATCGACACGGGTTTCGTGCGCAAGGTAAAGAACATCCGCATGAGGGGCGACGCGGCGAAGCTCCATCTGGCGCTCGAACGGCAACCGCAATTTTCCGGCGTCGGCGCCGATAATCACAAGGGCCGTCTGGTCATCGCGCCCTCGGCCGACCATGTCGAGCGCGCCTTCAACCCGTCAAAATATGGCGAGTTCTCAGCCGAACCGGTGATGGAGATCACACTGCCGTCGCTCTCCGACCCGTCGCTCGCGCCAAGCGGCGCCTACGTGCTGTCGGCGATCGTGCAATACGCGCCTTATGCGCTGAAAGAGGGTTGGGATGCCGGCAAGCCGAAATTCCTCAAGGCTGTTATGGCGCAGCTCGAAGCGTACGCCCCCGGTATCGGCAAGTCCGTGCTGCATGCCGAGCTTTTGACGCCAGCCGATATCGAAGCCAATTGCCGCATGCCGGGCGGCCATTGGCACCACGGCGAATTGCAGGCCGACCAGATGTTGATGTCGCGGCCCGTCTCCGGCTGGTCGGGCTACGACACGCCGATCGAGGGGCTGTTCCTGGCCGGCGCCGGTTCGCATCCGGGCGGCGGCGTTTCGGGTGCTCCCGGTTTGAATGCGGCGCGGCGCATCATCGCGATGAAGGGATGATCTGATGTTTCAGCCAGTCAACGCCGCACTTTACGGCGAAGGAATGCCGTCATGACGAGTCCGATCAACAACGCCGCCCGCACCACAGCGCAGTCGCATTTCCGCACACTGCGTCTCGGCACGCCGTTCCAGCCGCGCATCGATGCGCTGGCCAAAACTCAGGACTGGTACAATTGGGCCGGCTATCGCGCGCCGCATTCGCTGTGGGACGAGGAACTCGAATATTTCGCCATCCGCAGCCAGGCGGCTTTGTTCGACATCTCGCCGATGACCAAATACCGCATCGAGGGGCCGGATGCCGAAGCCTTCCTCGATCGCGTCACGCTGCGCGATGTCACCAAGCTGAAACCGGGCCGCGTCCACTACACCGCATGGTGCGACGACGAAGGTTTTGTCCTCGATGACGGCACGCTGTTCCGGCTGTCGCCGACCCGCTTCCGCCTGTGTTCGCAGGAGCGGCACCTGCCCTGGCTGCTGGACAGCGCGACCGGCTTCGAGGTGACAGTCGAGGAAGAGACTGAAAGCGTCGCTGGTCTCGCTCTGCAAGGCCCAACCTCCTTCGCCGTGCTGCACGAGGCGGGTTTCGCCGGCGTTGAAAAACTCAAAGTGTTCGATCTCGCCGAATTCCCGCACGATGGCGGCACTATCACCATCTCGCGCACCGGCTTCACCGGCGATCTCGGCTACGAACTGTTCGTGCCGGCCGAAAAAGCGCTCAGCCTCTGGGACCGCCTGATGACGGCAGGCGAACTGCGCGGCATCCGCGCCATCGGCTACGCCGCCCTCAACCGCGCCCGGCTGGAAGCCGGCCTGATCGTCGCCAATGCCGACTTCACCACCGCAGACCATGCCATTCGCGCCGACCGTCTGCGCATGCCAGACGAGATCGGTCTCGGCTTTATGGTCGACCTGGGAAAAGGCCATTTCAATGGCCGCCGCGCCATGCTCGAAGCGCGCGCCAAACGCAAGCTGCGCCATGTGCTGGTCGGGCTGGAGATCGAAGGCAACATCCCGGCCGAACACGCCATCGTCTATCACAAGAAGCATCAGGAGGTCGGGCTGGTCAGCGCCGCCATGTGGTCGCCGATGGCCAAGCGCAATATCGCCATCGCCTCGCTGACGCGTCCCTATGGTGATAGGATGGTCGAAGACCTCTGGGTCGAGATCTACGCAATGCGCGAGTTGCAGTACCAGAAGCTGATGAAGCGGGCCAAGGTGGTGGCCCGTCCCTTCATCAAGCTCGACCGCCGCACCGCCAATCCGCCGGCGGATTTCTGATCATGGCCAACGAACCGGATGATGAGGCGGAAGCCGCCGAACAGTGGCAGCTGGTCAACACGCCGCTCGGCGAAAAATGGTCGGGTCGCGCCCGCTATGCCGCCGCCATGTACTTCTACAAGCGCGGCGAAATGAGCGCCGAGACGCTCGAAGTCTACCGCATCTGCGCGCGGCTGGACTGGGAGAACCCGCTGCCGATGATCAGGGATCGCGGCGGCCAGGATTGGCTGAAGCGCATGGGCGCTTAAGCCTCAGCCTATGGTTCTTTCGAGAACGCTCAGCCAGTTGCGATAGGCGATCTTCTCGATCAACGCGCGTCCGAAACCGCGCGCGGCCAGCGCATCTATCAGCTTCGGCAGACCGGCAACGTCGCCGATGACCGCCGGGATCATGGCGCCGTCGAAATCGGAGCCGAGACCGACGCCGTCCTCGCCCAGCGCCTGCAGCAGCGAGTCGACATGGCGCACCATGATGTCGAGGCTGGTGTCCGAGTTCATCCGTCCGTCTTCGCGCAGGAAGCCGGTGGCGAAGTTGAGCCCGACCATGCCGCCGGTCTCGCGGATAGCGCCGAGCTGCCAGTCCGTCAGGTTGCGCGAATGGGTGCACAGCGCATGCACGTTGGAATGAGTGGCGACCAGCGGCGCATCGCTGAGCGCGGCGACATCGCGAAAGCCCTTTTCGTTGAGATGTGACAGGTCGACCATGATCTTGAGCTGATTGCAGGCCTTGACCAGCGCCTTGCCGGCATCGGTCAGCCCCGGTCCGGTATCGGGCGACGACGGAAAGCGGAACGGGACGCCATGGCCGAAGGCGTTGGGTCGGCTCCAGACAATGCCGAGCGAGCGCAGGCCGGCTTCGTAGAGCACGTCGAGCAAGGTAAGTTCGGGATCGATCGCCTCGACGCCTTCGATGTGAAACACCGCCGCGATCGAACCTTTCGCCATCGCCTCGCGAATGTCACCGGCACTGCGGCAGACGGTC
The DNA here is from genome assembly GCF_000502615.1 of Mesorhizobium sp. LNJC405B00. Lineage (NCBI taxonomy): Bacteria > Pseudomonadati > Pseudomonadota > Alphaproteobacteria > Hyphomicrobiales > Phyllobacteriaceae > Mesorhizobium > Mesorhizobium sp. LNJC405B00. The sequence goes on from NZ_AYWC01000011.1 coordinate 215,609, forward strand.
AGCGCCCCCGCTCGCTCCAGCCGAAACAGGATCGAGGCCATGCCGATGGTGGAATTGAGCGCATCAGCGCGTGGCAGTTCCGGCGGCAATGGCTCATTGTCGCTCGGCGCCGGCGGCACCGCAGAGCGTTTGCTCTTCTCGACCGGCGGCGGGAAGATCGCGAACATGCCGCCGGCAAAGCCGCCCTTCTTGGCGCGCGGCAGATCTATATGACCGCCCTGCGTCCCCTCGATGAACAGCTTTTCGACGTCGGTGTCTTTCGACTGGTACAGTCGCAGCAGCGTGTCGTTGTGGCCGTCGAAGACGGGGACGAGATCGGATTCGGTCATCAGGAAGCCATTCGGTCAGTTGGCAGGAGCGGACGAACCGCAGCGAACTGTGTACTTAGGCAAGAAGGCCGAACTGCGCAAATGCCAGAGAGGCGTTCGCTCTTGTGGCTGAGCGACTCCGACCACCTGCCGGTCCCCGCTGCTTCGCAGCGTCCCGGCGTTCGCCGGCCTTTCATCATGCCACCGGCACGATGAATTCGCCTGCGGCGAACGGGCTGCTCACCCCACAAGGGGGAAGGGAAAAAGGTCTATTGCTTCAGCACATCCGCCCATTCCGGATGGCGGCGGAACTGGGCGTTGGCGAAGGGGCAGAGCGGGATGATCTTCTTGCCCACTGCCCGCGCGTCCTCGACGGCGCGTGTGACAAGCCGAAGGCCGGCGCCCTGGCCGCGAAACACGTCCGGCACTTCGGTGTGATCGATGATGATCTGGTGCTCGCCGACCTTGGTGAAGGTCATTTCCGCCTCGGCGCCACCGGGCCTGCGCAGGACATAACGTCCCTTCGAGCCGCGGTCCTCGAGTTCGATCTCAGGCAATTCGTCAGGCATCGCTTGCTCCTTCAACCGGCGCATCGGCAAAAAGCCGCCTCGACGCTTCGATCTCGTTTGGCCGAATTTCGTGGCCGCCATCGTGCCACTCCACTGTGACATCGGCGCCATCGGCGCGCAAATAGGCCTCCAGCCGGGATGTCAGGTTGGGCGGGCAGATCGGGTCGCGCTTGCCGGCGGTGACCAGGATGCGGCGTCCGGCAAGGCTGCCCTGCACCTGCGGTTCGAACGGGATCAGCGGGTGCATCAGCACCGCCGCATCGAACAGCTCGGGCGCGGCGAACATTACGGACGCCAGGATGTTGGCGCCGTTGGAATAGCCGAGACCCAAGACCGAAGATGGCCTTGCCGCTGCCACCTGCGCCTTGATGAAACCGGCCATCTTGGCGGTCGCCCGCGCGAGGTCGTCCATGTCGTAGACGCCCTCGCCGGTGCGGCGGAAGAAACGCGCCGCACCATGCTCGGAAACATCGCCGCGCGGCGATACGATCGTCGCCTGTGGCGCGAGGTCGCGCCCGAGCGACAGCAGCTGGCTCTCGTCCGCGCCGGTGCCGTGAAAGACGAAGAGCAGCGGGCCGCCGGGCGAACCCGGCAGCGCCTTGTGGATGTAAGCTTCCTTGCTCATCGTCTCAGCCTTCCAGCTTCTGCAGATGCTCTTCAAGATAGGGCCGCAGATGCTGGTGCTGCGTCGGCAGTTTCAGGGCTTCGCCGAGATGGGCGGTGTCCTCGTCGCGGTCGAAGCCCGGCTCATTGGTGGCGACTTCGAACAGCACGCCGCCCGGCGTTCGGAAGTAGATCGCCCAGAAATAGTCGCGGTCGATCACCGGCGTCACGCCATAACCCGTATCGATCAGCGCCTTGCGCACTTCGAGCTGCTGGGCGCGGTTCTCCACCGCGAAGGCGACATGGTGGACCGAGCCGGCGCCGAGATTGGCAAAGCCCGCGGTAGGCAGCGATTCGATATCGACGACATCAGCGCCGTTGCCGTTCTTGATGGCGAGCCGGCTGACACTGCCGGACTTGTCCACTTGCTCATAGCCCATGAACTTCAACAGCTCTTCCGTGGCGCCACCATCCTTCAATCTGAGCGAGACCGAGTGGAAGCCGCGTATCGCCTCATCAGCGGGAATGCCGCCTTTCAACCATGGCGCGCGGCTGTCCGCCTTGTCTTCGACCAGCGCGAAACCGTCGCCGTCGGGACCGGCGAAGGCCAGCCGCTTCTCGCCGAACGTCTCTTCGCGGGAGACACCCGCAACGCCTTCATCGGCGAAGCGCTTTTCCCAATAGCCGAGCGTGCCGGCCGGCACCGAATAGGCCGTGGTACCGACTTCCCCGACGCCATGGCGGCCCCTGGCAATGTCCGGGAACGGAAAATAGGTCATCACCGAGCCGGGCGTACCGTGCTCGTCACCATAATAGAGGTGATAGACATCTGGCGCGTCGAAGTTGACGGTCTTCTTGACCCGGCGCAGGCCGAGCTTGTGCGTGAAGAAATTATTGTTCTGGCGCGCATCGCCGGCCATCGACGTCACGTGATGCAGGCCCTTGATCTGGTCGAGCATTGTCTTGCTCCTTCCCTTCGGTTTGCGGCTCTTGCCGCTGTCCACGCCTATATGAGGGGCCGCCTGGCAATGGCAAAGGCGGCAAACTCAGAATGGACTGTATCCCAATAGTGAACAGCAGGAAATTTTCGTTCACCATTTAAGCAAGACTGACAGGCTTGCGCTGCCGCCAAATTCCGGTTCATTGAACGTCTTCCCGACGTGACAGGATAGAGCATTGGCCGCGAAAAGCAGACGCCCGAACATCCTATTGATCTCCTGCGACCAATGGCGGGGCGATTGCCTGTCGGCTGCCGGCCATGCCGTGGTGAAGACGCCGAATGCCGATGCGCTCGCCGCCGAAGGCGTCCTTTTCATGCGGCATTACGGCGGCGCGGCGCCCTGCTCGCCGGCCCGCGCGTGCCTCTACACCGGCCTCTACCAGATGAACAATCGCGTCTGCCGCAACGGCACGCCGCTCGACGCCCGCCACGGCAACATGGCGCTTTCGGCCCGCGCCCTCGGCTATGATCCGACTTTGTTCGGCTACACCGACGTCTCGCCCGATCCGCGCACGATGGCGCCGGGCGATCCCCGGCTGAAAAGCTATGAGGGCGTGCTGCCCGGCTTCAGCGTTCGCCAGTTCCTGCCTGAGCATCAGAAACCATGGCTGTCATGGCTGAAGGCACGTGGCGTCGACACCAGCGCGGGCTCTCCCGGCATTCACCGCCCCGTAGGCGGGGAAGCGGGCGACGCCGTGACCAGCGCGCCGCCTGTCTATTCCAGGGACGAGACGCCGACCGCTTTTCTTGCCGGCGAATTCATTCGCTGGCTGGACGAACAGGATTCGCCATGGTTCGCGCATGTCTCCTTCATCAGCCCGCATCCGCCCTTTGTCGTACCGCGGCCCTACAACACGCTGTATGATCCGGCGGACGGACCGCCCTTCCGCCATGTCGAGACTTGGCAGGCCGAGGCGCAAAGGCATCCCTATCTGGCTTACGACCTTGGTCGCCAGAAGCGGAGAAGCTTCCGCCCCGGCACCGACGGCCACGTGCGCGACTGGGGCGACGACAACATCCGGGCCATCCGCGCGATCTATTACGGCATGATCTCGGAGGTCGACGCGCAGCTTGGCCGCATCTGGCAAGCGATCAAGACGGCGAATGCATGGGATGACACCATCATCGTGCTGACTTCGGACCACGCCGAGATGATGGGCGACCATTTCATGCTGGGCAAAGGCGGCTTCTTCGACGGCAGCTATCACATCCCATTGATCGTGCGCGACCCGCGTCACGGCAATGCAGCCGGCTCGACCGTCAACCACTTCACCGAGGCCGTCGACATCTTCCCGACCTTGCTCGATCTGCTGGACGCCGACGCCCAGCTGCATCTCGACGGCCGCTCGCTAAAACCGTTCCTGCAAGATGAACCGCCTAAGGATTGGCGCGACGCGGCGCATTGGGAGTTCGACTTCCGCTCGATTGCCAGCGGTGAGGCCGAACGGCATTTCGGCATCGGCTCGCGCCAGTGCAACCTCGCCGTCATCCGTACGGAAAAATTCAAATACGTGCATTTCGGCGGCGGCCTGCCGCCGCTGCTCTTCGACATGCAGAAGGATCCGGGCGAACTGGCCAACGTTGCCGCCGACCCGGCCTATCTCAGCGTGCGGCTTGAATTTGCCGAGCGACTGCTTGCCTGGCGCGCCGAGCATCTTGACCAGTCGTTGGCGCTTGCAGAGCTGACGGACGAAGGGGTGGTGGATATGTGGTAGGCAGTAGGCAGTAGGCAGTAGGCAGTAGGCAGTAGGCAGTAGGCAGTAGGCAGTAGAATGTTCTGGCGGCCTGATTGCCTCGTCACTCGGTTTCGCCTACTGCCCAATCCCTACTGCCTATTCCCTTACTGTACCATCATCCGCTGCTGGTCGCGCTTCTCGGCATAGCTGCCCTTGTCATACGCAGCCTGCGCCTGCAGCTGCTCCTTGGTGAAGTTGGTGTAGAGATATTTGTTGCCGTCCTTGTCGGTCATGAATTTGAGCTTGTCCATGCCGACCGCGACCTCCTTGGCGCCGATGCCTAGAAAGCCGCCGACATCGATGATGACGGCATCCGGCTTGCTGTCGGGCGTGAGCACGACGTCGCCGATCTCGCCGACCTTGGCGTCGTTGGCGCCATAGACGGTGGTGCCCTTCAGGTCGTCGCCTCTGATGTTGCCGACCGGCATTTCGGTCAGTGTCGACTTGTCGATCGCTGCCGTTTGCGTCGGATCGGTGGCTTTTGTACCGGCCGTAGCTTCCGCGGTCTTGTCCGCTGGCTGAGCATTGTCAGCCGGTGCAACGGCCGTCGGGGCAGCGGGAGCAGTCGGCTGCGTTGCGTCGGAGGTTGTCGTCACCGGCGCCGGATCATAGGGCTTGCGGTCGAAATCAGGCTGCGCCTGCAGTTCCTCCTTGGTCGTCTGCGCCACCAGCCAGCGATCGCCGTTCTTTTCGGCCCACCGTGCCTTGGCGAAATCATAGGTGACGTTCTTTTCACCCATGCCGAGGAAGCCGCCGACGCCGATCACCAGCGACTGCGCCTTGCCATCCTTGGTCAGCACGATGTCGTTGACGTCGCCGATATTCTGGGCATCGTCGCCAGTGCCATTGTAGACATTCTCGCCGATGATGTTGGTTGCGAGATTGCCGTCAGCGCGTTTCACCGCCGGTTCTGACGGCGCGGCGTTGAGATCAACCGGCTTCTGCGGGTCGTTCTGCGCCGTGGAAGCAGGCGCCGAGGCCGGATCGTAGGGCTTACGGTCGAAGTCGGGCAGCGCCGTCAGCGCTTCTTTCGTCGTCTCGGCGACGAGCCAGCGGTCACCATTCCTCTCGACCCATTGCAACTTGCCGTAGTCGAAGGCGACGTTCTTGCTGCCTATGCCGAGGAAGCCGCCAACGCCGATAATGGCGGATTTCGCCTGGCCGTTTTCATCGAGGACGACGTCGCTGACGTCACCGATCTTCTGCGCATCGTCGCCAGTGCCATTGTACACGGACTCGCCGATGATATTGGTCATCAGCGCGCCGTCGGCCTGTTGCGGCGCCGGCGCGATGGTAGCAGGGGCTTCAGCCGGCGCTGGGGTCGTCGCCGGGGCCGTCGTTGACTGCGCAAACGCACCGGTAGCGATCAGCGTTGCGAGTGCAGTCGTCGCGAACAGTGTGCGGATCATGATTAAGTCTCCTCTTGCGTGATCTCATGCGCGCCGCAATCGGCAAACCACTTGCCGGGAGACCGAAGGCGGCGCCTCCAATGGGATCACAACGTTGTGACAAGGCGCTTGTTCCGAAAAAACGGGAGCATCGAAATACCCTGGGCAAGTCCGCGGAATCGCCCGACATTCCCGCCCGGCCGATGGAACCTTTGCCAAGCTTGCCCGTTTCAGCCTGCGGCTGGCATTCCGGCCGCTAAAAAGAATACGGAGTGGGGCATGCGATTTGCAGCGGTGCTGAACCGGGACGGCGGCACCTTGCGGACCACCGATCTTTCCGCGCTAACCGACCGCATGCGCCAGACGCTCGAGGCGGCTGGTCACTCCATCGATATCGACATCGTCGCCGGCAAAGAGATTGTCGCGGCGCTCGACAAGGTCGCCGCGCGGCGCGACATCGACGTCGTGCTGGCCGGTGGCGGCGACGGCACCATTTCGGCCGCCGCGGGGCGGCTGATGAATGGCAAGAAGGCGCTGGCCGTCCTGCCTGCAGGAACAATGAACCTGTTCGCCCGCGGCCTTGGAATTCCGCAGACCATCGATGGCGCGCTGAAGTCCTTTGCCGACGGCGAGATCATGGCGGTCGATATCGCGAGCGCGAATGGCCGGCCGTTCGTGCATCAGTTCTCGATCGGCCTGCACGCCAGGATGGTGAAGCTGCGCGACAATATGGAATTCGCCTCGCGCTTGGGAAAGATTCGCGCTTCGGCCAAGGCCGCTTGGACGACGATCAACAATCCTCCCGCCATGAAGGTGACGTTGACGGTCGGCGAAGCCGAGATCGTGACCCGCATCAGCGGCATCGGCATTTCCAACAATCTGTTTGGCGAAGGCCATCTGCCTTATGCCGACAATCCTGCCGGCGGCGTGCTCGGCATCTATGTCACCGTGGCGCGGCAGCGTGGCGAGTTGGTCAGGGCGCTCTTCGACATGGCTCGAGGCAGGTGGCGCGACAGCGATCATGTCGAAACCCATCAGGCCGACAAGGCAATCGTGAAAATCCATACAGGGAGCAAGAAATTCGGCGCCGTCATCGACGGCGAACTGGTCAAGCTGGAGCGTGAAACGACAATCCAGATCCACCCTGGCGCACTGAACGTCCTGGTTCCGGCGCAAGCCGCCCAGGCAAAGGCCGCCTGATGCGATTACGAATGACGAGGAAAACCCTAGCCGCCCGACTGCCCCTCGCCGGCTGGCGCGCTCTGGTTGGCCGGCGCGGTCTGGCCGGTGGGCTGCCCCTGGCTTTCAGGGCTATCTGGATCGATCTTTTGGCCATAAATCTCGGCCGCTCCCCAAGCAATGAAAGCCAGGAGCAACGCGGCGACCAATATGCGCAGGCCGTGCCAACCCCAGCGCCCCTGACGGGCTTTGTTTTCAGGGGCGATCTTGGTCATTGGCGGCGTTCCTATCGTGCAGCCGGGATGGTGGATAAACCCATCGCCGGCGAAACATGGTGGGGTAACGATTGCTTGCTACAAAAGTTCCGGCGCGCGACGGCCGCGCAAGGTGCGCGCCACCGCGGGTGGGGCCTGCAAGCGAGGGGGCTTGGTGGATAGCAAGGTGACGAAGCAGGCTGGTTTGCCGGTTGAGGTCCGCCGCGCCGTGGCGGCGCCGGAGCGGCTTGCCGTACTGCACGGGCTTGACGCGATCGACACCGACTCCGATCCCGACTTCGATCGCATCACCGGCCTTGCCGCCGCCGTGATGCAGGCGCCGATCGCGCTCGTCACGCTGCTCGACACCGAACGACAGTGGTTCAAATCCTGTGTCGGCTTCAACGAGACCGAAACCGCGACCGACATATCGTTCTGCGCCCATACCATTGCCGCCGGCGACGAGCCGATGGTGGTGCCGGATGCCAGCATCGACCCTCGCTTCTCCCGCAACCCGCTGGTCACCGGCGAACACCATGTCCGCTTTTATGTCGGCGCGCCGATGGTGGTCGCCGGCGCGCGCGTCGGCACGGTGTGCGTACTCGACCGGGAGCCGCATGAATTTCCGTCCGCTGCCGCGCTCGATCATTTGAAATCGCTTGCCAGCCTCGCCGCCAGCCTGTTTACCCTCAAGGACGCCACCCGCAGCGGCGCCATTGCCACGGCTGCTTTGGCGCAGGAGGAAAAGCGCCGAGCCATAGCGCTCGACGCCGCCTCGCTCGCCAGTTGGGCCTGGGATATCCGCACCGACATGATCGAATGCGACGTGCGTTTGTCGGAGCTGTTCAACCTGCCGCGTTCGAACCGGCTGCGGGCGCGCGACATTCTGGCCGCCATCGACCCGCGCGACGTCTACCAGACCGAGACGCGCTTTCGCGATGCCCTGACCGGCAGCGACGACTATTTCGGCGAATACCGGGTCAAAGGCTTCGATCCGCCGCGCTGGATAGTCACCCGCGGCCGCGTCATCGAGCGCGACGGCGAAGGCAAGCCGACGCTGATCTTTGGCGTCAACTACGACATCTCGGAACGCAAGCTCGGCGAGGACCGGCAAAGGCTGCTGCTGCGCGAGCTCAACCATCGGGTCAAGAACACGCTGGCGACGGTGCAGGCGCTGGCCACACAGACCGTTCGCCACGCTCGCCGCCCAAGCGAATTCCTGGAAGCCTTCGGCGCCAGGCTGCAGGCGCTGGGCGCTGCCCATAACCTGCTGTCGGATCGCGAATGGCGCGGCATCGGTATTCGCGAACTGATGCAGATCGAGGTGAAGCCGTTCGATTCGGCAGAACGGCCGCGCATCGTGATCTCCGGTCCGGAGCTGCTGCTTTCGCCCGACCAGGCGGTGGGGCTCGGCCTGATCATGCACGAACTGGCCAGCAACGCGCTGCAATACGGATCGCTGTCGGTTGGCTCGGGGAAGGTCGATGTCGACTGGAAGGCGGCGGGCAAGAAAGGCGCGCGCCGCCTTGTGCTGACCTGGATCGAAAGCGGCGGGCCGAAAGTCGACCCGCCGGAACGCCAGGGCTTCGGCTCTATCCTGATCCGCCGCAGCCTCGCCAAGGTTTTGTCGAGCGAAGTGACCCACGAATTCCGCAGCGAAGGCGTGTTCGCCGAAATATCGATGCCGCTTGAAGATCTGCCGGCTTAAAGCAATTTCAGAAGTGCGAAGCGGTTTTCCCGGGAACAGCGTATCAGCGCGACGCGCTTTAGTCGGCTTCGCTGTCTGGATCGCCCGGATCCGGTTTGACGTTCTCGCGGTAGATGGCATAGGCCGCGAGCGCGATCATCGGGCCGAGAATGACGCCCTTCCCGCCTTTCCCCTTGAGCAAGGCCGGCAGCACGGCAAGCGCCGCGGTGATACCGAGCGCCTTCAGGTCGGCATTGCGCCTTCGCGCACGTCGGCGTGCACGCGTTCCAGCCGCAAGTTGATGAATGAGCACGATAAGCCCGGCCAGTACCAGGAAACCAGCGGCGAAGCCAAGACAGGCGGCCATCGAGCCATAACGGTCAGCCGCCCAGATGTAGGCCGCCCCCAGGAGAAACCCGAGGCCGCACAGGGCAGCCACGGCGGCGAGCCCGTAGACGATTGCCGCCGTGCGCGCGCGGCGCATGGCGGCAATGGCTTCACCCGAGGCCAAGGCCGAGATAAGCGGTGCCAGCATGCCCATCTCTGTCGAAACTAGCGCCGGGCAAGAAGCGCAAACAGGAAGCCGACGCCGGCCGCGATCGCCAGTGAAGTGACCGGCTTCTCGCGCACATTGGCCGTGATCTGGGCCTCAAGATCCTTGGCGTTGCCACGCAGGCTGTCGAAGACGGCTTCACCCTGGGCGCGCAACTGGTCGACGCCTTCGGCAGCAGCGCGCCGCGCCGTGCCGTAACCATGTTCGCCGGTCTTGGCCAATTGCTTGGTCAACTTTTCGATATCCGCCTTCAACTGCCGAATGTCGGCTTCCAGGTCGGCGTTCGTCTGACTTTCGTTGGCGGTTTTTCCTGCGGCAGTTGCCATTCTAAACTCCTTGCGTTTGCCTGGCTTCAAACGCCCGACACACGTCATGGTTCCGAAATCGGAGACCGTATCCATGAAAGGGTGTTTGCAAGTGCGAGTCCAGCCCCAGATGGAGGCCTGCCTGTCAGATCAGCGGCCGACTAGGCCCTCCCAGCGCGCGAGATCCTTCAGCCCCTCCCCGTCGATCACTTCGCAACCGCCGTCGCGCCAGGCGATCAGCTTGCGATCGATGAGCTTGCGGATCGTCTTGTTGGTGTGGACCAGCGACAGGCCGAGCGTATCGGCGACATGCTGCTGGGTAATCGGGATTTGCACCGGCGCCTTGCCGTTGAGCCCGACTGCCGCCGCGCGGCTGGCGATGAAGGCAATGAGATAGGCGGTGCGCTCGACCGCCGTACGCCGGCCGACGCTGAGCAGGTTCTCGTCCAGCATGCGCTCCTCGCGCGACGCCAGCCAGGTAATGTCGTAGGCAACGCCCGGATGGTTGCGGTAGAGCTCGTGCAGGTTTTCACGCTCGAAGACGCACAACAGCATGGGCGACAGCGCCTCGACCGAGTGCTGCATTTCGCCCATCAGGCTGCCCTGCAGCCCGATAAGATCGCCGGGCATGGAGTAGTTCAGGATCTGGCGCCTGCCGTCCGACAATAGTTTGTAGCGGAAGGCCCAGCCCGAAAGCACGGTGTAGAGATGAGCACTTTGGCTGCCTTCGACCAGCACTGTGGCGCCCTTGTCGACGGCCAGTTCGCCCTTCTTGAACATGCTGACATAGGCAAGCTCCTGCTTCTCGAATTCCCGGAACACCGGCAATGGCCGAAGCGGGCAGATCTCGCATGGGTACTGACGGCTGGAAAACGAACGACCATTCTGGCCAGACATTTCGATCCCTCTTTCGAACGTCTCTTGCCAGAGACTGAGTGCTACGCCTTTGCAAGGCCGCGGTTCCGCTGCCGATGGCATGTCTTTTTTAAATGACAGGATGGCAAATAGCGATCATGACTCGCTACACTCCACTGAGGCGAATTCGAAGCTCGCTTGTGGAGTAGAGCCGGTGGGCGAACTTTTCGGATTAAGGCCTGACCGATCCCCCAAGGTCCGCGATGCGGTTGACTGGAGTCACTGTACCCGATGCTGCAAGAATTGAGGAGAGATTGCCAAGTGCCGCCATTGCTTGAGGGATTGCGAATTCTTGTCTTGGAGGATGAATTCCTGATCGCCATGGATGTCGAGCAGCTTTGCCGCGACCATGGCGCGAACGACGTAGTGATTGCCCGCGCTCTGGCCGAGATCGATGAGCAGAAGGTCGTTGGCGAGTTCGACGCCGCTATCGTGGACCTCATGCTGGGCGGAACGTCCACACTCGATTTTGCCGCGCGGTTGCGCCAATCGGGCCTGCCGTTTGTCTTTGCCTCCGGCTATTCGGACCCCGATGAGATCAAAGGGTCTTTTCCCGGCATCCGCCTGGTCACCAAGCCCTATTCGGGGACCGATCTCGTCGAGGCTCTGGCGGCGGCCTGCGGCCGCGCGCCAGTCTGAGATATCTTCGATGCGTATGTGTAGAGAGCCCAGGCCCGCAAACGGGCCCTCCGCCGTCAGGCAGCGTTTGAACCCGTCACCTGGGACGAGATCGCGTCCGGCCCGTATTCGTCTTCGCCGGAGATTTTGAGGATCTCCTGCAACCGCGTGCGGGCCCGGCTGACCCGGCTCTTGATCGTTCCGACCGCACAGCCGCAGATTTCGGCGGCCTCTTCATAGGAAAAGCCTGAAGCGCCGATGAGGATGATGGCTTCGCGCTGGTCCTCGGGGAGTTGCTCGAGCGCGCCGCGAAAATCCTTGAGGTCAAGCTGGCCGTGCTGAGCCGGATGAACGGCAAGCCTGGCCGTCATGATGCCGTCGCTGTCCTGCACCTCGCGGCCGCGCTTGCGCATCTGGGAATAGAACTCGTTGCGCAGGATGGTGAACAGCCATGCCTTGAGATTGGTGCCGGGCTGAAAGCTCTCATGCTTGTCCCAGGCCTTGACCAGCGTCTCCTGCACCAGATCGTCGGCCTTGTCGGCATTCTGCGTCAGCGACACGGCAAAGGCCCGCAGGCTCGGGATCGAGCCGAGCAGGTCGGTCTTGAACCCTTGTGAGACAGCTGCCATGCCTCAGTCCTTCTTCTGTGCGGGTTCGGCCTTTTCCAGTTGGCTGAGCAACTGGGCAAAGCGATCCGGCACATTGTCCGAGACCAGCTCGTCATAATACTGTTTGAGTTTACGGCCAATTTCCGAATTCGCCCCGAGCGGGTCGCCGGAATTGGCCCGGCGCCTGTCAGCGGCGCCAGCCAGCGTTTCTTTATTCATGTCCTTCATTTCGCCCTTAAATCCAGCGCCCCGAGCCGCCCCAATACACAACGCAAAGCGGCCCCCTCGTCTGGTTGCCCATCGCACCACAAACGTCGCCCGTGCAGTTTCGTTCCACAAGTGTCGGAACTTTTTCGCAAAACCCGCGTTTGGGTGTTGGGGCTTGCAATCAGCTTGACCTGCAATCTATGCAATCACGTCATCTGAGGGAGACGTCTACCATGAGCCTTTCCGCAACCATCGCTCCGCACCTGCCGTTCCTGCGCCGCTTTTCACGCGCCGTATCCGGATCGCAGGAGAGTGGCGATGCGCTGGTAGCCGCGATGCTCGAAGCCATCATCGCCGACGTCGACATCTTCCCGCAAGCGTCAAGCGACCGCATCGCGCTCTACAAGGTATTCGCCAAACTGTTCACCTCCATTGCCATCCGCGTTCCGCAGGAGCAGGCGCAATCGGCATGGGAGCAGCGCGCCGCCGCCAATCTGAACGCCATTGCGCCACGGCCACGCCAGGCTTTCCTGCTGGTCGCGGTCGAAGGCTTCGGTGAAGACGAGGCAGCTGAAATTCTCGATGTCGACGCCAAGGAATTCTCCGAACTGCTTGCCCAGGCGAGCAACGAGATCTCTCGCCAGGTGGCGACCGATGTGCTGATCATCGAGGACGAGCCGCTGATCGCCATGGACATCGAGGAAATGGTCGAGAGCCTCGGCCACCACGTGGTCGGAACCGCGCGCACCCATACCGAGGCGGTGGCGATGTTCGGCAAGACAAGGCCGAAGATGGTGCTGGCCGACATTCAGCTTGCCGATGGCAGCTCGGGTATCGATGCGGTCAACGAAATCCTGTCGTCGACTTCGGTGCCGGTAATCTTCATCACCGCCTTCCCCGAACGTCTGCTGACCGGCGAGCGGCCTGAACCGGCCTTCCTCGTCACCAAGCCGTTCAATCCCGACATGGTCAAGGCGCTGATCAGCCAAGCGCTGTTCTTCGACCGGCAGGCCAAGGCCGCCGCGTGAAGTAGGGCCTTCAATCTCCAACTTTTCGCCGCCTCGCAGCGTTGGCGGCACTGGCGATCGCCTAACCCGGCGATCGGCGGCTGCCCGTCGCGCCGTATGGCGCTCACGCGCGCGAATCAATTCGCGTCCGGGCCCCTTCCAAAGACCTTCTTTTTCGGCAAATGGTGGAACAAACAGCAATCACTCACGTTCTTGATCCAGTATCGGAAGGAGACAGATCATGCTCTACTGGGCGCTCGTATTTCTCGTCGTGGCGATCATCGCCGGCGCGCTTGGTTTCGGCGGCATCGCCGGTACCTCGGCCGGTATCGCGCAAATATTGTTCTTCATCTTTCTCGCCTTCCTCGTCATCTCGCTTCTGGCCGGCCTGTTCAGACGGGCATCGTAGGAGCGGGCGAAGAACACTGGAAGCCGCACCCCTCAAACGGTTTCCAGCCACCGCCGGGCGATGTCCTCCAACGGGACATCGTCCGGCGGACCTTTTCTGGGGACCTACTCAGGAACTGAGTCCAAGTGAATCGTTCGGTCCCGATCAGGTGGACAGGTGATTGATGCGTTCCATTGGCGGAGGCGAGAGCGGACAGGGCGACGAGGTGATCGCACTGCACCCGGCTGAAAGCGGAATGCAGCTTGGCCGGGCCTTGCTTCACGCTCTGCACAATGCCGGCATTTCCGTCCTCTATCAGGATCGTGAATTGAAGACTGTATGGGCCCGCAACATGCGTGCGCCGTGGGTTTCCGACACAGCCGACAGCAACGGCGCGTTGCCACCGGCGCAAGCTGAGCAAATCGCCGCCGCCAAAAGCAATGTGATCGCTTCCGGCAATCCGGAACGCCTTGAACTGAGTGTTCCCACCGGTGATGGCATGCGCTGGTTCCAGGTATGGGTCGATGCCGATCGGGGCCATCGCGGCGACGTGCAGGGCGTCGTCACCACGATGGTGGAAACCACCGAGCAGAAACGCCGCGAACAGACGCTGAAGACGCTGTTGCGCGAAGTCAGCCACCGCTCCAAGAACCTGTTGGCCATCATCCAGAGTATTGCCACCCAGACCGGCCGCTATTCCGAGACACCCGATGATTTCCTGAAGCGCTTTCGCGGCCGCCTGCAGTCACTGGCTTCCTCCCAGGATCTGGTAACGTCGTCGAACTGGCGGGGTGCAGCACTTCGCGAGCTTATCCGCGGCCAGGTCGTTCGCTACGGCGCCGATCCCGCGCAAAGCCTGCGCTTCAATGGCGTCAACCCCTACCTCAATCCCAACGCGGCCATTCATATTGGACTGGCAATGCACGAACTAGCCGTCAATTCATTCAGCTACGGCGCCCTGGCGCGGCCGGACGGCTTTGTCGAGGTAACCGCCGATCTGTCGAACGTCGCAGAGGCCGCAGACAAGCCGGCTTTGTCGCTGACCTGGGTCGAGGCCATTGTCGCCAATGATAACAGGCGCACCGAGAAACGCTTCGGCAGCGTTGCCCTCGAACGTGTCGTGCCGGCATCGCTGAACGGCACGGCGACGCTGGAGATCACCAGTGACCGCCTCGAATATCGCCTCGTCGTTCCGCACGGCAATTTCGAAACCGAATGAGCGGCGGGATTCCTTAACCGGCTGTTCACCATAAAATCCGATGCTGTGGTTCCCAGAGATTGCTGGATCTTGACCGATTCAACCGATGTTTCGGCCGCAGCCTGCAACGCGAGTATGGGAGGAATGATCATGACGGTTGCCGATATGAACAGGCTGGAGCAGGCCGCCCGGGTGTCGATGAGCGGCTTTCAGGATCCTGACGCTTCAGCCTCGCCTTTGCAGCACGCCTGGCATCCCTTGCTTCGCGTCGCCGCTGTCGCGCTCGTCGCCGCTGTTGTGCTGATCGTGGCGTCGCAATTGGTCTGAGCCAGATGCTCAGGTTCACGCTGCTCCCAAGCAGCCTGGCTCAGAAACTGTCCAGCTCGTAGCCGACCAATTATTAACGCCCTTTCGGCACAGGAACTTTGACGGCTGTGGACCGTTCTTATGGCGAGAGGACGTGTCGCCGTGGAACACATCGCCGCTTTGCTTTTGGTAATTGGCTGTTCGAACAACATGACCGAATGCCGTGAACTGCCGGTGCCGGTCAGTGTTTTCGAAACCGCCGAAGCATGCACGGCAGAACGTCCATTCGCTGCCGGCGACGTGCAGGGTCAGGCCGAGCACGTCGTTGCCAAATGTCTTACGGTCGACCCCGCGCTGGAAGATGATTACGACCAGATCGTCTGGAACGTGCGCCCGGACGGCACCCTCGACGCGTCTTTGCAGATTTCCAGTGTCGTGGTCGCGTCGAACGCCACGCGCCGCGAAAAAGACTCTCTTAGCCAACAATAAGATCGAGCGGGCAAAGGCTGCTGTTTTGTGCTAAATAGCGGCTGGAGCTTACTAAAGTGAGGACAAAAGTGAGGAGAGATTCTATGCGGAAATTGATTATTGCCATGGTTGCGGTGGTCGCCGTCAGCGGCTGCAGCACGACCGAGCAGGATGTCGGTGTCGGCGCCGGTGTCGGTGCTTTGGCCGGCGGACTGATCGGCGGCGGCAAGGGTGCGCTGATCGGCGCAGCCGTTGGCGCCGGTTCCGGCCTGCTGGTGCGCAACCTGCGCAACGGCTATTGCCAGTATCGCGACAATCGCGGCCGGCTCTACACCGCTCGCTGCTGATTCGCTTCAAAAGCGTCAGACAATCGCGACGGAGACCGGTCAGCCGGTCTCCGTTTGTTTGCCTGCATGAGGCGGCGGGATCCTGATTTCCACCGTAAGTCCATCGACGCGAAAATCTCGGGCAATCGTGCCGCGCAATTCCTGCGTGACATTGAGGTCGATCAGCTTGGTGCCGAAGCCGGTCTTCGCCGGCGCTTCGAGTTCCTTCTGCCCGGCCTCGCGCCAGTTCAGAACCAGCATCCGCTCGGACCCGCGCCCCTCGAACGACCAGTCGACCTTCAGCGCACCCACGGAATTGCCGGCCTCGCCATATTTCAGCGCATTCGTCGCCAGCTCGTGAAAGGTCAGGCCAAGCGCCTGCGTCGTCCTCTCGTCGAGAAGCACCTGAGGCCCTGACAATATCCCTTCCGGAAGCTCCTTGCCGAACACCTGGCCGAGCTCGATGCGCAGCAGGTCGCCAAGATCGGCCTTCTGCCAGCGCGAACGCGTCAGCATATCCTGGGAAGCCGCCATTGCCTGGAGGCGGGCCGAGAAGGAAGTTGAGAACTCCTTCACGTCGGTTGCTTGCGCTGCCGTCTGGCGCGCAATCGCCAGCACCCGCGTGATCGAATTCTTGATCCGATGCTTCATCTCCTGCAGCATCAAATCCTTTTCGAGCAGGCTTTTTTCCGTCGTTTCATGCAGCAGCGACTTGGCGTCGTAGGCGCGCTCCTGGTAGCGGGCCACCAACGCGATGGCGCCGGCCAGAAGCAGGCCGAACAGCCCGAGCATGACCGGAATGGCGCGCGAGGACGGTTGCGAAAATGCACTTGTCGGCCGAAACAGCACCGTCCACGGCCGACCGGCGACGATGATCTTGCGCGTCACCAACAGCCTGTCGCCAAAGCTCGCGGCCGGCGGCGTTTCGGACTGGAACAGAAGATTGTCGGCGTCCGCCGTGCCGTCATAGACTGCGGTGTTGACCGGCAGCAAAGGCGTGCGGCTGAGCGCGGTCTGGAACAGGTCGCGGGCGCGGAAGGCCGCGTAGAGAAGGCCTGATGTCGATGATCTGGACGCATTGATACCATCCGGCGCGGTTTCTACATTGAGCCTGACGAAGACCAGGAAGCCGGTAAAGGTCTGCGCCGCGCCAGTATCCTGGCCGAGCTGGACCAGACCGCTTGCGTGCTGTGCGTCATCGGCCAGCGCTTTTTCGATCGCCTCGCGCCGCACCGGCTCGGTGAACATGTCGTAGCCGATGGTGGATTCGTTGGCAGGGTCGAGCGGCTCGAACAGCACGACGGGCGTGCGCCATGGCTGTGTCGTGTCCGGATAGACCGTGTGGGCGGCGCCGCGGTCGCGCAACATGTCGCGCTCGACCGCCGCTTCGTCACCGGTCTTGGCCAGCCTGAGATAGCCGATGCCGCGCAGGCCGGCGAAATTGTTATCGACATCGAGGGCGCTGAAGAAGGCCTTGAATTCGCTACCTGAAATCTCGCCATTGCGGGCGTCGAACAGCGCCTGCGTCGAGCGCAGCAGTGACAGATGCAGATCGATACGGCTTTCGATGCGGTTGAGCGCGTCGTCGGCCGTCGCCTCGAACTTGATGCGCGCCGCTTCCTGGGTCGCGAAATAGGCGAAGCCCGCCATCGTCAGGCTGATCAGTGCAACGGCAATGAAGGCAAGGATCGGGAAAAACTTCTTCAACGCAGGCCCATGGACGGTTCGCGACCTTTATGGGCAAGTCGCCGCGGCAAGACAATGGCGCGGCCAAGCCATAATGACAGCTGGCATATCGCGCATATTTAGCCGGCTTATCGATCTCGAGCATCAGTGAACATGACAGCTGACGATAGCGTGGTCTCAGGCCGCGATCTTCAGCGCACCCGGACCGGGAATGGCGCCGGGCGGGCACTTTCCCAGGATGATCATGCCGAGCACTTCGTCCTGCGTCACATCGGTGGTGAGCGCGGTGCCGACGACCTGGCCGTTCTTCATTACGCAGACTCGGTCGGCAAGCTCGAACACGTCGTGAATGTCGTGGCTGATCAGGAAAATGCCGATGCCGTCGGCCTTGAGCTGCTTTACCAGTTCGCCGACCTGCGCCGTCTCCTGCGGCCCAAGCGCGGCCGTCGGTTCGTCCATGATCAGGATGCGGGCGTTGAACAGGATGGCGCGTGCGATCGCCACCGACTGGCGCTGGCCGCCCGATAGCTTGATCACGGGCTCCTTGAAGCGCTGGAAGCGCGGATTGAGCCGGCCCATCACCTTGCGCGCCTCGGCCTCCATGGCGACATCGTCGAGTGTCCCCCACGCGGTCATCAGTTCGCGGCCGAGGAAGAGGTTGGCGGCAGCGTCGACATTGTCGGCCAGCGCAAGCGTCTGGTAGATCGTTTCGATGCCGTATTTCTTGGCGTCGCGCGGATTGGAGATCGAGGCCTCCTGGCCGTTGACCAAGATCTGGCCGGCATCGCGCTTGTAGGCGCCCGACAGGATCTTGATCAGCGTCGACTTACCGGCGCCGTTGTGGCCAAGCAGCGCCACCACTTCGCCCGGGAAAAGATCGATGGACGCATCGTCGACGGCGCGAATGCCACCGAACGCGATCGAGATGTTGCGCATGTCGATCAGTGGCGTACCGGTGGGAGCAGTTTTTTCCATAATCGTTCCTCCCTAGACGCGCTTGCGGTAGACGGTGTCGAGCCAGACGGCGATGACCAGGACAGCGCCAACGACAATGCTCTGCAGCGGCGAGTCGATGCCGAGCAGCACCATGCCGGATTGCAGCGACTGCATCAGAAGCGCGCCGAGCATGGCGCCCATCACCGTTCCGGCGCCGCCCGCGAGCGACGTGCCGCCGATGACAGCGGCCGCGATCACCAAAAGCTCGTCCAGCGTGCCCAGCGCATTGGTCGACGCATTGAGACGGGCCGACGAGATCGCCGCGCTGATTGTAGCCAGCACACCCATGATCATGAACACCTTCATGGTCACCCAGCGCGTGTTGATGCCGGCGAGTTCCGCTGCCTCCGGATTGCCGCCGATGGCGAAGACATAGCGGCCGAAACGCGTGCGCTTGGTGATGAACGTCATGATGATGCCGACAGTCACTGCCATCAGCACCGGTATGGCGATGCCATGCGCGATGAACAGCCCGCCTTCGGGAACGGTGATGCCGTTCTGCTGTGCGTACTGGCGCACGATGCCGATCGGCCATGGATAGGAATTGGCGATCCACACGGCGCCGAGGATGGCCGCGCAAGCGACCACGCCAAGCAGGGTCTCGGCCCAGACGGGGCGCAGTGGAAAGCTGAAGCGCTTGCGCTGCGAGCGACCGTTGAGCAGCGCGAAGGCGACCGCCGCGCAGGCGACGATGCCGACGATCCAGCTGGCAGCGGCGCCAATCGAGCCGCGTGGTCCGCCGCCCATCAGCTGGAAGGTGGCGTCGAGTGGCGCGACCGTGCGCCCGCTAGTGATGAGCCATGCCATGCCACGCCAGACCAGCAGGCCACCAAGCGTCACGATGAAGGCCGGAACCTGCATATAGGCGATGATGAAGCCCTGGAACGCGCCGATCAGCAGACCAAGCACCACGCCGGCGGCAAGCGCGACGACCCAGAGCCAGGGGTTTCCAAGCTGGAGGCCGATGATGCGAATCAGGAATTCGGCCTGTGCCACGCCCATGATCATGCCGATCACGCCTTCGACGGAGCCCACCGAAAGGTCGATGTTGCGCATGACGATGACCAGTACCATGCCGGTCGCCATGATCGCGACCGAGGACGTCTGCACCGACAGGTTCCAAAGATTGCGCGGCGTCAGGAAAAGCCCACCCGACAGGATATGTATGCCGACCCAGATGACCAGCAGCGCGCCGACCATGCCGAGCATGCGCGTGTCGAGCTCGGTCGCTTTCAGGAACCGGGCGGCCGCGCCGAGTTCAGACGCTCGTGCCGTATCGGCCTGCGGATTTGAGGTCGTGTCGGTCATGATGTCCTCCAGCGGCTTGCCGTCTGGCGCGGATGCCGGACCACAGCCTAGAAGTTTGCCGCCGATGGCGGAAACACACAATTCTCGTAGAGAAAACGCCGCGGCTTGACAGCCGCGGCGCCTCATTTCTTCAAGTCGTCGAGATCAGTTGCAAGCCGCGACGCTGCCGGCGGCGACGCCCGTGCAGACTTCGTCCTTCTTGATCCAGCCGGCGTCGATGACGACGTTGAGGTTGTCCTTGGTGATCGCGACGGGGGTCAGGAACAGCGACTTGACGGTGTTGCCGCCAGGCGTGGTGAAGTCCTTGGCGCCGGCAATGTCGCCGGTCTTCTTGCCATCGGCAAGCTGCGAGGCGATCTCGGCGGCGTTCTTGCCGAGTTCGCGCGCGTCCTTCCACACCGACACCGTCTGCGTGCCGAGCGCGATGCGGTTCAGAGCGGCATGGTCGCCGTCCTGGCCCGAGACCGGAACCGTTCCGGCAAGGCCCTGCGCCGTCAGCGCGGCGACAACGCCGCCGGCTGTGCCGTCATTGGCCGCAACCACGGCATCGACCTTGTTGTCGTTGGCGGTCAGGAACTGTTCCATGTTCTTCTGGGCATTGGCCGGCAGCCAGCCATCGGTATAGGCCTCGCCGACATTCTTGATCTTGCCCGAGTCGATGGCTTCCTTGAGCACTTCCATCGAGCCCGAGAACAGGAAATCGGCATTCGGATCCGAGCCAGAGCCCTTGATGAAGACATAGTTGCCCTCGGGCTTCGCCTTGAACACTTCGCGGGCCTGCATGCGGCCGACTTCCTTGTTGTCGAAGGTCAGGTAGAAGACGTCCTTGTTCTCGATCAGGCGGTCATAGCCGACGACCGGAATGCCTTCGTCCAGCGCCTTCTGCACCGCCGGGCCGATGGCCGAGGCGTCCTGCGCCAGGATGATCAGCGAGTTGGCGCCCTGCGAGATCAGGCTTTCGACGTCGGTCAGCTGCTTGCCGGGATTGGACTGCGCGTCGGCGGAAATGTACTTGTCGCCGGCAGCCTCGATCGCCGTTTTCATCGCCGCCTCGTCGGTCTTCCAGCGCTCTTCCTGGAAGTTCGACCACGACACGCCGATGACCTTGTCCTTCGCCTGCGCGACCGAGACCAGCGCCAGCGACATGGCGACGCCCGCCAGCATGGCGGCTGCAAATCTGTTCATTATAACCCTCCCTGCGCCGCGCACGGCGCGACAAAACCGGCCCGAAGGCCTGCACACAGAGGCTCCATTTTTTCGAGCCTCGAAAAAACACTGGTTCAATGATAAAGCGCTGTCAACATGGTTTCTGATGGCCTTGCCGAATTTTTTCGAGCTCCGCAATAAACAATGACAGGGCTGCCGGCGTCTGCCAATATTTGGCTGGTGCCGTCGAACGCCTTCACTATCATGAGGCGCGAGGAGGCCGGGAGGAAACAAATGTCGGTTGGAATCCGCCACGACGATCTGCGCCGTCGCAACCGCGCGATGGTGATTTCGGCCGTGCGCCGGGCCGGCCAGCCGTCGCGGACCGAGATTGCGGCGACCACCGGCCTCAGCCATTCGACCATATCGGCAATCTCGTCTGATCTGATTCAAGAAGGCATCCTGATTGAAGGCAAGCCTGGCGAGACCGGCTCGCTGAAACGCGGCCGGCCGCAGGTCGGCCTTGGCCTCAATCCGGAAGCGGCGGCGGTGATGACCGTGGTGCTGTCGCTGAACTTCCTCTCCGTCACCGTCATCGACTATGCCGGCCAGGTGGTCGCGGAAGAACAGCGCCGGCTCGACACGCTGACCATGCCGCGCGACGAACTGATCGGCGAATGCGTAGCAATCGTCCGGCGGCGGCTTGAGGATCCCGACCTCGATGTCCAGAGCATCGCCCGCATTGCCATGGGCATCCAGGGCATCACCGATTCGCAGGCGCGCGCCATGCTGTGGTCGCCAATCACGCCACTGACCGACATTGCCTTCGCCGACATGTTGGAAGCGGAATTCGGCATTCCGGCCACCATGGAGAACGACTGCAATATGATGGCGGTGGCCCTGCAATGGCGCCAGCCCGAGCGCTACCGCGACAATTTTATCGCGATCCTCTTGTCGCACGGCATCGGCATGGGGCTGGTGCTGAAAGGCGAACTGTTCACCGGCACCCATTCCTCGGGCGGCGAGTTCGGCCACATGATCCACCGTCCGGGCGGCGCGCTCTGCCGCTGCGGGCGGCGCGGCTGCGTGGAAGCCTATGCCGGAAACTACGCCATCTGGCGCAGCGCCAAAATGATGGGCGAGGATGCCGAGCCGGTCGATATCGNGCCTATGCCGGAAACTACGCCATCTGGCGCAGCGCCAAAATGATGGGCGAGGATGCCGAGCCGGTCGATATCGGCGACGCTGATATGCGGGCGCTGGCCGCTCGTGCGCGAGAGACGGACGGACCGGAGCGCGAAGCCTATCGCAGGGCCGGTGAGGCGCTCGGCTTCGGCCTCGGCAGCCTGTTTGCGCTGATCGACCCGGCCCCCGTCGCCATGGTCGGCGTCAGCGCCGCCGCGTTCGACCTGATCGAACCGGCATTGCGCGAAGCGATCGCCCAGACCGCCGGCGGCCAGCACTCGAAATCGATCTCCTTCGACACCGAGCCCAACGAGCTGCCGCTGATCCGCGAAGGCTGTGCCATGCGCGCGCTCGGCTTCGTCGATCAGGAGATTTTCGCGCCGGGCATTCAGGCCAAATCCGGCAAGCATGTCGCCTGAATGGCCGGCAACGGCGCGACGCGCAGCATCCTAGTCTTCCCTGATCGCGTAGCCGGCGCCGCGAATGGTACGGATGACATCCGGCATGCGGCCGTTGTTGACCGCTTTGCGTAAGCGCCCGACATGGACGTCGACGGTTCGCTCGTCGATATAGATCGTCTCGCCCCAGACATTGTCGAGCAGTTGGCTGCGCGAGAACACGCGGCCGGGATGGCGCATCATGAATTCGAGCAGCCGGAACTCGGTCGGTCCGAGCCTGATCTCGCTCTTCTTGCGGTAGACACGGTGCGACTCGCGGTCGAGCACGATGTCGCCGACCTTGAGCACGCTGGACAGCACTTCCGGCTTGGCCCGGCGCAGCAGCGCCTTCACGCGCGCCATGAACTCCGGCGTCGAGAATGGCTTGACCAGATAGTCGTCGGCACCGGTGGACAGGCCGCGCACGCGATCGCTTTCCTCACCGCGCGCGGTCAGCATGATGATCGGCAGCCGCTCGGTTTCGGGCCGCACTCTAAGCCGCCGGCAGAGCTCGATGCCGGAAACAGCGGGCACCATCCAGTCGAGCACCAGGAGATCGGGCACGTTTTCCTGCAGGCGGATCTCGGCCTCGTCGCCGCGTGTCACCACCTCGACCTGATAGCCTTCGGATTCGAGGTTGTAGCGGAGGAGCACGCCTAGCGGCTCCTCGTCCTCCACGACCATGATGCGTGGCGCGATCATAGGCAGTTCACCCTCATCAGGCCGGCGTGGCCATCGCCGTCTCGTCCTGCTTCGGACGATTGGCGGGCAATTGCTGGCCGGTCAGCACATAATACGCATTTTCGGCGATGTTGGTGACATGATCGCCGATGCGCTCAAGATTCTTGGCGCAGAACAAGAGATGCGTGCAGGCGGTGATGTTGCGAGGGTCTTCCATCATGTAGGTCAAGAGCTCACGAAACACGGACGTGTATTTGACGTCGATGCGCTCGTCGTCATTCCTGAGTTTTGCAAGAGCTGCCGCATCGGTGGCGGCATATTCCTCGACGACGCCTTGCACCTGGATCAGCACCAGTTGCGCCATGGCATCGATGGAGTGCGAGAGGTCGCGCGGCGTGACGCTGAGGCCCACGGTGCCGACGCGTTTGGCGATATTCTTGGCGAGATCGCCGATGCGCTCGAGGTCGCCGGCCATGCGGATCGAGCCGACCACGGCGCGCAGATCGTTGGCCATCGGCTGGCGCTTGGCGATCAGCGTGATGGCGCGGTCGTCCAGTTCGCGCTGGCGCGCATCCATGATGGCGTCGTCGGACACGACACGCTGTGCCAGCGCATTGTCCGAATTGAGCAGCGCCTTGGTCGAGCCGCTGACCATCGAGCCGGCCAGATCGCCCATGTCGCGGATCAGCTTACTGATCTGCCCGAGCTCTTCATCGAAGGAGGCGACGGTATGTTCACCCATGATCTTGGTCCTCGTGCCTGAAAATTCACCCGCCGGACGGCTCAGCCGAAGCGGCCGGTAATGTAGTCCTGGGTGCGCTTGTCGTCGGGGTTGGTGAACATCTTGTCGGTGGCGCCCTCCTCGACGAGATAGCCGAGATGGAACATCGCCGTGCGTTGCGAGACGCGCGCCGCCTGCTGCATCGAATGGGTGACGATGACGATCGTGTAGTTCTGGCGCAGCTCGTCTATCAGCTCCTCGACACGGGCGGTGGCGATCGGATCGAGCGCCGAGCAGGGCTCGTCCATCAAGATCACTTCCGGCGACACGGCGATGGCGCGCGCGATGCACAGGCGCTGCTGCTGGCCGCCGGACAGGCCGGTGCCGGGCTCCTGCAGGCGGTCCTTGACCTCGTTCCAGATCGCCGCCTTCTTCAGGCTCTGCTCGACGATCTGGTCCATGTCGGACTTGCGCTTGGCCAGCCCATGGATGCGCGGGCCGTAGGCGACGTTCTCGTAGATGGACTTCGGGAACGGGTTGGGTTTCTGGAACACCATGCCGACGCGGGCGCGCAGTTCGACGACATCGATGTTCTTGTCGTAGATGTCGTCTTCATCGAGCGTGATCTTGCCGGTCACCCGCGCCGAATCGATGGTGTCGTTCATGCGGTTGAGGCAGCGCAGGAAGGTCGACTTGCCGCAGCCGGACGGGCCGATCAGCGCCGTCACCTGGTTCTGGCGGACGTCGAGATTGACGTCGAACAACGCCTGCTTCTCGCCATAGAACACGCCGACCTTGTCGCCGCGCATCTTGATGACTTCGTTCGACTTGGCGTTCATTTTGTCGCCCACTGCATTCTCAAGGGACTGTTCGGTCATGATGTTCATACCAAATTGCCTTTTTTCTACCAGCGCCGCTCGAACCGGCGCCGGAGCACGATCGCGGTGATGTTCATGGCCATGAGGAAGACGAGCAGGATGATGATGGCGCCGGACATGCGCTCGACAAAAGCGCGCTCAGCCTCGTTTGCCCACATATAGATCTGAACCGGCAGCGCGGTCGCCGGATCGAAAGGCGTCGTCGGATAATCGGCGACGAAAGCGACCATGCCGATCAAGAGCAGCGGTGCTGTCTCGCCGAGCGCACGCGCCAGGCCGATGATGGTGCCGGTAAGGATGCCTGGGGCGGCAAGCGGCAGGATGTGATGGAACACCATCTGCATCTTGGAGGCGCCGAGACCTAGGGCCGCCGAGCGGATCGACGGCGGCACCGCGGCGAGGGCGGCGCGCGTGGCGATGATTATGGTCGGCAATGTCATCAAGGTCAGCACCAGGCCGCCGACGAAGGAAGCCGAGCGCGGCATGCCGAGGAAGTTGATGAACACGGCAAGGCCAAGCAGACCGAAGACGATCGACGGCACCGCCGCGAGATTGTTGATGTTGACTTCGATCAGGTCCGTAAAGCGGTTCTTCTTGGCGAACTCCTCCAGATAGATCGAGGCGGCGACGCCGATCGGCAGCGCCAGCAAAAGCACGATCATCATCATGTAGAACGAACCGATGATGGCCACGCCCATGCCCGACGTCTCGGGCCGGCTGGAGGCGCCATAGCTGAACAGGCCGGTGTTGAAATGCTCGGCCATCGCGCCTTCGGCTTTGAGCTTGTTCATCCAGTCGATCTGCTGGTTGGACACCTTGCGGCGCGCTTCATCGACGCCGAGGTCGATCTGGCCCTTGAAGGCCGAGTCGAGATTGGCGGCGGCCAGGATGTCGACGTCACGCGTCGTGCCGATCACCGACGGATCGGCGGAGACGATGTCGCGCAGCTGGACGCGGGCGCCTTCCGACAGGAAGCCCTTGAGCTTCAGCATCATCGGCTTGTTGGCCGGATCGATGCCGAGCTTGGCCACCAGCGCGTTTTCGGCGAGCTTGGGATAGTTCGCCTTGATCAGCACATTCGGGTCTGTGGCACGCTTGTTCGAGGGGTCGATGACCTTCTCATCGAAGGTGATCGGAAGCGTCACCGTCGTCTGCCAGAAGGCGGTGTAGCCTTTCGAGACGATGGTGATCAACATGATGGCCAGGAACGCCAGGCCCACCGAGATCGCAATCACGCCATAGATGCGGAACCGGCGTTCGGCGGCATAGCGCGCCTTCAGCCCGATGTCGCGGCGCGGACGCGCGACGGCGCCCGCCATCGTGTCCAGGGGGATGTCGGTCATTCGTACTGCTCCCGGTACTTGCGCACGATGTAGAGGGCGACGATGTTCATCACCAGCGTCAGCGCGAACAGCGTCAGGCCGAGCGCGAAGGCGACCAGCGTCTGCGGCGAGTTGAACTCGAGATCGCCGGTCAGCTGGTTGACGATCTTTACGGTGATGGTCGTCATCGCCTCGAACGGATTGGCCGTCAGATTGGCGGCGACGCCCGCCGCCAGCACGACGATCATCGTCTCGCCGATGGCGCGCGACGCCGTCAACAGGATGGCGCCGACGATGCCGGGCAGTGCCGCCGGCAGGATCACCCGCTTGATCGTCTCGGAGCGCGTGGCGCCGAGGCCGAGCGAGCCGTCACGCATTGCGCGCGGCACCGCGGTGATGATGTCGTCGGACAAAGAGGACACGACCGGGATCAGCATGACGCCCATCACCAGACCGGCGGTGAAGATGCTCTGGCCCTGGATGAAGGGCGAGCCGCCGGTGAGTGCCGCCGACAGGTCGCGCAAGAACGGTCCGAGCGTGACAACGGCGAAGATGCCGTAGACGATGGTCGGAATGCCGGCCAGCAGTTCCAACGCCGGCTTGACCACCGAGCGCACACCGCGCGAGGCATATTCGGACATGTAGACCGCCGACATCAGCCCGACCGGCACTGCCACCAGAAGGGCGACGGCGGCGATGTAGAGCGTGCCGGCGAGAAGCGGGACCAGGCCGAACTGACCCTGGCTGCCGCCGGAACCGGCGGCGGCGAAACGCGGATCCCACACCGTGCCGAAGAAGAAGCTCACCGGCGACACGCTCTCGAAGAAGGTGATGGTCTGGAACAGCATCGACAGCACGATGCCGACCGTGGTCAGGATGGCGATGGTCGAGGCCGCAAGCAGCCCCCACAGCATCAGCTTCTCGACATTGTTGCGCGCCCTGGCGCGCGGTGCGATCTGCCTCAGCGCATAGAAGGCGCCGGCGATCGACAGAGCGAAGGTCAGCACGGCGCCGAACAGGCCGAGCCGGTCCTGGACCTGGTTCGCCTCGACCGCGATCGGGATCATATAGTCCTGGGTGTCGCTGGCCAGTGCCACGCCCTTGGCGGCGAGCAGCGGCTGCAATTCGGCGAAAGTAGCGGGAAGTGCGGTATCGCCATCGAGCCGACGCAGGCCCTTGGCCAGGCTCTTCACCAGGCTGGCGTCGAGCGCTTCGCTGGCGACCTTTGTGTCGGCGGTGCGCTCGGGCAAAGCGGCATGGATATGCCGGTCGAGATAGAAGGAAGAGCCGATATCCCAGACGGCGAGCAAAAGGACGGCAGGCAGGACCGCGAGCAGAAAGGCCCACCAGCCATGATAATGCGCGCGCGAATGCGGCTTGACCTTGCCGGTATCCAGCGCCGCGGCGCGCTGGCGGCCGACCACAAAAGCGACCACGCCTATGGCAATGACTATGGCGAGTACGAGCAAGGACGACATAACCCACCCCAGGGAAAATTCAGATCGCCGCCGCCGTTGCGGCAAGCGGCGAAATCAGGGCGCGGAGTTCATCCGCGCCCTGATCCGTCCGTTGATTACATTGTCTTTCCAGCGGCGAAGGCGTCGCGCTGGCCCTGACGTTCGGCGTCGGGAGCGGAAACCAGGCCGTACTGGGCGAGCGGGCTTTCCGGGCCGATCATCTGGTCATCAAGGAAGAACTCGACATATTCCTTGAGGCCGGGAACGACGCCCAGATGCGCCTTCTTGACGTAGAAGAACAACGGCCGCGACACGGGGTACGTGCCATCGGCGATGGTCTGCGTCGAAGGCACGATGCCTTCGACGGTAGCGACCTTCAGCTTGTCGGCATTGTTCTCGTAGAAGGCGAGGCCGAACACGCCAACGCCGGTCTTGTTGGAGTCGATGCGGGCCAGCGTCTCGGTGTAGTCGCCGTCAATGTCGACAGCCTTGCCGTCCTTGCGGATGGCGATGCAGGTCTTGCCGATTTCCTTGTCGTCGGCGATGCCGGCAGCCTTCAAAGCGGCCTTGTCGCAGCCGGCGTCGAGCAGCTTGGTCTCGAACACTTCACGGGTGCCGTGCTTCTCACCCGGGATATAGGCGGCGATATCCCAGTCGGGCAGCTTCGGATTGACCTGGTTCCACTTGGTGTTCGGGTTGTCGACCAGCTTGCCGTCGACCACCAGCTTGGCGGCGAGCGCCTTGTAGATGTCGGCGGGAACCAGCGCCCAATCCGGACCCTTGATGTCGGTGGCAAAGACGATGCCGTCATAGCCGATGCGGACTTCCTGGACGTCCTTGACGCCGGCGTCGGCGCAGGACTTCAGCTCGTCCTTCTTGATCGGGCGCGAGGAGTTGGCGATGTCGATCGTGTCTTCGCCGACGCCCTTGCAGAACTCCTTGATGCCGGCGCCGCTGCCGCCGGACTCGACCACCGGGGTCTTGAAGTTGGTGAAGGTTTCGCCGAACTGCTCGGCGACGATCTTGGCGTAAGGCAGCACGGTCGACGAACCGGCGACCTGGATCTGGTCACGCGCAGCGGCGACACCGGACGATGCGGCGAACGCTACCGCCACGGCCGATGCCGTAACGAGGAATTTCTTCATGTGGCCTGCTCCTGTTCGGAAGATGGTCTCTTGGCGCCCTCTTCAAACCGGCGCCCGCTGAGGCCAATAGCCTTCGATTATTACAGTCGCATGACAGTTTCGTGTCAGCCCGGTAACGTCGCACAGACGTCTTGTGGGCCGCCCCCTTTAAGCCGGTTTGTGGGAATGGAAGTTGCCGCTGGAATCAGACGCTTGCGCGATCCGTGCTGGCATCAAGTCCCGGCACACCGCAGGCCGCGATGCCGAGAAAGAAAAACCGGACGGGAGCGCGTTGCCCGTGGCCAGAGCGAATCTTGGCCGAGCCATCGCCAAAAACAGGTCCGTTGGGGTAGATTCGACGCTGTTTCTTGTCGGCGGTCGCTTGCTCCCGCCCGTAACTGAATGAGCGGTTTCGTTGCGACCATTGTCCTGACTGGGCGCCAGCTTTGATATGGTGCGATCGCACCATATCCTTGGCTGTTGCGGCGCGGCCGAATCCCGGCCGGCGCCGCAGGTTGCTATCCAGCGTCTCGTTGGGCTTCGCTTGATATGCCGACCCAGCGCTCGACCTTTTCGAGCAGCGCCCTGGGGCTGATCGGCTTGGGCAAATAGTCATCCATGCCGGCTTCCAGGCAGCGCTCACGGTCGCCCTTCAAAGCATGCGCGGTGACGCCGACGATCGGGATATGCATACCCGTATGTTCTTCAAGCCGGCGAATTGCGGCGGTGGCCTCGAGCCCATTCATCTCCGGCATCGAGACGTCCATCAGGATCATACGCGGATTGAGCCTGCCGAAGGCGTCGAGCGCCTTGCGGCCGTTGCCGACAATTTCGAAACTATAACCGGTCTCGCCGATTATCTGGGTGAACACCATCTGGTTCACCTCATTGTCCTCGGCAACGAGGATGTCGAGCCGGCTTTCATCCCCGGCGGCCCGGGCGCGGGCGCGAACCGGCGGCGGTTGCAGCAAGGCGCGTTCCGGTGCAGCGAGCGGCGGCTTTGCCGGTGACGGTCCGTTCCTGTCGTTGCCGGACCCGCTGCTTGCCGCCGGGAGCACGCGGCTCCCCGTGATATTGTGATGGTGGCGCTGGATGGTAGCGACCAGCGTTTCCAGAAGCACCGAGGAACGCGCCGGCTTGATCAGCTGGGCGTCGATGCCGAGATCGCGATAGCTGGTGTTGGCGAGCGACTGGTCGACCGAAGTCAGCATGATGATCGGCGTGTCGGCCAGCCCTGCGGTGCTGCGCACGACGCGCGCCATTTCGGCGCCGCTCATCCCCGGCATCTGATAATCGAGCACGACGCAGTCGACCGGCACGCCGTAGGCAGCCGCGGCGACCAGCACCTTGAGCCCTTCGGGTCCGCTTTCGGCGGCGCAGGAATCGAAGGTCCATGACGCCATCTGCTCGCTCAGGATCGATCGGTTGACGGCATTGTCGTCGACGATCAGCACCCGTGAGCCGGTCACGTCGACCGGCATGATCCGCCGTCCGGTCCGTTCCTCGGCCCTGGGCAATGTCACGGTGAACCAGAAGGTCGAGCCCTTGCCTTCGGCGCTCTCGACACCGATCTCGCCGCCCATCAACTCGACCAGCCGCGAGGTGATGGCGAGCCCGAGCCCTGTGCCTTCGTGGCGTCTGGTCGACGAGGTGTCGGCCTGACTGAATTTTTCGAAGACGAGCTTCAGTTTCTGCTGCGGAATGCCGATGCCGGTATCGGTGACCGAAACGGTCAGCTTTGTCCCCGTCGGCCCCCTTTGTCCCGTCACGTCGACCAGCACGTGGCCTTCGTCGGTAAACTTCACCGCGTTGCCGACCAGATTGGTGACGATCTGCCTGATGCGACCGACATCGCCGACGAACAGGCTTCCCAGGCCCGGCTCGACGCGCACGATGAGCTCGAGGTCCTTCTCCTTGGCGCGGGTCGATATCAGCGTCGCCACATCCTCGATCGCTTCGGGCAGGTTGAAGGGCGCAGGGTCGAGCACCAGCTGTCCGGCATCGATCTTGGAGAAGTCCAGTATGTCGTTGATGATGGTCAAGAGCGCGTTACCCGATTTGACGATGATGTCGGTGAACGTCTTCTGCTTGGGATCGAGGTCGGATTTGGCCAGCAACTCGGCCATGCCGAGTACGCCGTTCATCGGCGTGCGGATTTCGTGGCTCATATTGGCCAGGAATTCCGACTTGGCGCGGTCGGCCAACACGGCGCGCTGCCGCGCCTCGCGCAGTTCGGCCTCGCGCAGCTTCAGTTCGGTGATGTCGGTGGTCGACCCAATCAGATAGAGCGAACCGTCGGACGCGATCATCGCGCCCTTGCGGGCGAACTGGTGGCGCACGCTGCCGTCGGCAAGCGTCACCGTTTCCTCGATCTCCTGTGTATCGCCTGTGCGCAGCACGGCGAGATCGCTGTTGACGAAGGCTTCGCCGTCCTCGCCGAAAATCTCGATGTCCGTCTTGCCGATCGCGTCTTCCCTGCGGAGGCCGGTGAGGTCGCACCAGCCCTTGTTGACGTAGAACTGCCTGAGGTCGGAGCGCTTGGCGTAGATCGACACCGGCACGTTGTCGATGAGATTGCGGAACACCTCGTTCTCGCGCATGCTCTCTTCCAGCGCCTGCTCGCGCGCCTTGACGTCGGTGATGTCGGTGCTGGAGCCGACAAGGTGCACCGACCCATCGAGCGCCACCAGCCGGCTCTTGCGCGTCATCAATTGCCGCACCGTGCCGTCGCGATGGGTAACGGGCTCCTCGATCTCGCGGCCGCGCCCGGTGACGACGACCTCGGTGTCGTCATGGGTGTAGGTTTCGGCGTCGTCGATGCCGAAAAGCTGGAGATCGGTCCGGCCGATGACCTCCTCCTTGGGGATGCCGGTCAGCGCGCACCAGGCTTTGTTGACGAATTCCATGCTCAGATCCTGCGCCTTGATGAAGGCGGCGACCGGCAGTTCGTCCATGACGTGGCGGAACAGGTCGATCTGGCGCATGCTTTCCTGCAGCGCCTTTTCGCGGCTCTTGATCTCCGAGATGTCGACGCGCACGCCGATAAAGGTGCCGTCCTCGGTGCGCATATCGTAGACCTGATACCAGCGGCCGTCCGCATTGAGGCGCTCATAGGACGAGTTGGGCAGGCGATAGCGGGCGAGGATGGCATTGAGCCAGACATCGGGGTCGCCTTCATAGAGCCTGTCGATTTCTGGATCGCCGCTCGATCGGAAATAGCCGACCGAATGTCCAAGTTCCAGGGCCGCGCGGAAGCTGCGGCCAGGCTGCCATGCCGGTTTCAGCTCCGGCAGCGTGTCCTGCAGCTTGCGGTTTGCAAAGACGAACTTGTCGTCGCGGTCATAGATGATGACGGCCGCCGGCAGCGACTCCAGCACCGTGGTGAGGTTCTTGCGGGCGTCTTCGGCTTCGGTCTCGCGGCGCTTCATGTCGGAGATGTCGAACAGGAAACCGGCGACATAGTTGCGGCCGCTGGGCATGCCGACGCGGTTCTTGCGCACGATGCGCGAGCGGCTGGCGCCCTCGGCGTCGAAAGTCTCCTCGACCTCGTAGGGCGTGCCGGTCGCCAGCACGGCGCGTTCGCTGTCTTCGAACTGCGCGGCGTCCTTTTGCTTGAGGAAGTCGCCGCCGGGCCTGCCCAGCATCGCTTGCGGGCTCTGTCCGAACAGTGCCGAAAACGCCTCATTGACGAAGACGAAACGCAGATTGTCGTCCTTGACGAAGATCGGGTCCTTGACGCCGTTGATCACCGCCTCGGCCAGCCGCGATTTCTCCAGCGCATGGGCGAGTTCAGCCTCGCGATCCTTCATGTTGGTGACGTCGACATAGGAGATCAGCCTTTTGCCGCCGGCGAGCGGCGCCAGCGATGCAATCAGCGTACGGCCGTCATTGCGTGGCAGTTGCCTGGAGCCCACCAGGCCGGCCGAGATTTCTGCTTCGCGCTCGGCGATGTGGTCCTGCCATTCCGCATCGTCAGCACCGTACGGGTCCATATCGCGGCTGGCCTGCATCAGTTCGCGGAAGCCGCAGCCGATCCTGGCGCGTCGGGGATCGATTTCCCAGAAATCATAGAAGGCGCGGTTGATCACCTCCGCCCGCATGTCCGCATCAAGGACGAGCACGCCGATCGGCATCTGGTCGACCATCGTGCGAAGATTGGCGAAGGTCTCCGTGATTTTGGCGTTGGCACTCTCGATCTCTGCGTCGCGACGCTTGAGCTCGGAGACGTCGTAGTAGGTCAACAGCCGCTTGCCGCCGGACAATGCCGTCACCGAGAACATCATCGTCCTGCCGTTGGCATGGAGAAATTCGCGTGGCGCAACCGAGCCGGCGCTGATCTCCTCGATGCGGGTGGCTAGGTAGTGCTGCCACTGCTGTTCATCGAGATCGCCGTAGATGCCGTTGCGGCGGTTGAGTTCCATCAACAGACTGAACGGCGCGCCGACAGTGACGGCGCCATCGGGAATCCTGGAGAGCTCGCGATAGGCCTTGTTGACGATGAGTGTGCCGAGCTTTTCGTCAAGCAGCACGACGCCCATATGCATGGCATCCATCGTCCGCTCGAGATCGGCGAGGTGCTGCGTGGCCTCCCCGGCCGGCGGATCGCTCTCGTCCTGCCGCAGTTCGTCCAGCGCACCGGCCACTGCCGTGACGTTGCGGCCGATGCCGCGATAGCCGATGAATTCGCCTTCGCCGTCGAACCGCGGGGAACCGGTGATCGAAACCCAGCGGCAGCCGGGACGGCCGCCCTTCAACTCATAAACAAAGTCGCGAAACGGCCGATGCGCCTGCAGATCCTCCAGATGCGCGGCGGCGTGTCGATTGCCGTGCACCATCTGCTTGAGGAAATCGAAGCGGAAACGGCCAAGAATGCTGGCGGGATCGATGCCGGTGGCGGCCTGGTAGTTCTCCGAAAGCCAGGAAAAGCGCAGCTCGGCGTCGGTCTCCCAGACCCAGTCGGCGCCGGCCTCGACCAGTTCGCGCAACGCTTCGGGCGAACCCCCGACGGACGTATCCTCGCCGTTCACCACCCCTTTTCGGGAACCGCGTCCGCCGCGTGTTCCAACAGTCCCGTCAGCCATCCCGTTCCCACCCCGAAAGCCAAGGCCGAACCCCCTCAGCGGTTCGCCGGCGGAATTTGCCCGAGAAGCATTAATGATCCGCTAACCATAACCAATCCAGACTGCGGCCAGAGCCACATTGCCCTGCGGTATTCCGCCGGTTGTCGGCGGAACCCCGGCCGGGCTATAAGTCGGCGGGGGTGTTGCTGATGACGGGTTGGATCGTGCCTTGTTTCCTGTGCCTGGCGCTGCTTGCGGGCAGCGGCTGCGCACGCAGCTATGACGGCACGGTGGTGATCCCGAAGCCGCTCGATATCAGGCGGGTCTGGGATCGCGATCCGTCGCAGACTGAGGCCAGCCGGATGCAGGCGGCAGCCGGTGTGTTTCCGACGCCGCCGCCGCAGGAGCCCTACCGGCCCGCGGCACGCAGGCACACAACACAAATAGCTGCGCCAAGGCGGCACGTCAGGTCCAGCCCTCCCAGCATGGCTTCCGAACCGGCCAATCCGCTCACCTGCAAGAATGTCAGCGAACCCGGCAAACGCTACAGGATGGTTTGCGAATAGCTGGTACTAGAGCAATTCCAGGAAAAGTGTGAAACGGTTTTCCGTCCGGAATTGCGTAAAACAAAGACATAGAGCGGTTCGCCGTTTCGGTGAAACGGTGAAACGCTCTAGGCGCAGGTTACTCCGCCGGGAAGAAAGCCGGCCCGACCACCCTGACCGGCCGCGAGCCGGCCAATGGCTCGACCGGTTGTCGCTGGGCGGCGCCCCTGGCCTCTGCAGCGTCTGCGCCAGGCTGGGGAAGTTGCGCCACGGTGCCAAGATCCGGCTTCGCTGACGGCAAAGGAATGATCGCGTTGGCCATATTGGCTGGCGTCACCGTGCGCGCTCTCAGCTCGGCAATGCGCCGGTGATAGCGCTTGAGGTCGCAGGCCCTGAAGTTCGCATCATCGCGATATTTGAAGGCCGTCGGCAGGTCCTTGTAGGATGTGCGCGTATCGAGCGCGACCATCTCTTAGGTTTCAAGGCTTGGGTCACTGAGCATGTACAGGTCGACGCCGGCATCGTCGCAGATGTAGCGGCACTGATCGACCATCTCCTTGACATCGCCGCCTTGCACGAACTGCGATTTCGGCGCCGGGAAGAAATAGCCGTCGGAGAGACGAACGCAAAACAGCATCGAATTGCTGCCGATCATGGCACCAGCCGGACGCTGTCTTTGTTGCCCGGCGGCGGGCCTGCAGCCGAGCGCGACGAGCCTGGCCTGCAGTCCGGACGTATCCCGGCGCGAAATCGCGGCGCCGGCGATCTGGCGTTGCACCCGAGTGTATTATGCCGGTTCCTGTAAATTCGCTATTACACTTTTGTTTCAAGATTGAGACGTAGCCAGGCTTGGGCGAGCCCAGGCCGCCGCAATCATCGATCCCGCGTTGTCGGCCCTTGCGGATGAAACCTTTCTCCGGTGTCTCGCGTTGTGTCGGGCAAAGGAGACGAAGATGTCTATTCACTTCACTGTCTCTGGCCTGACCAGGAACCTGTTCCACTCGCTGGGGCTGGACCATGAGCGGGCGCCGAGAGCGCTCGATCCCGAACAGAGCCTGTTGCTGGAATGCTATCTGGCCGGACAGATTCCGGAATCCGCCTGGGCCGACTACGTCTTCGAGACGCCGGAACTGCAGCGGCATGTCGATATCAGACGCCCGCACAACTGATCAGAGCAACTTCAGGAAAAGTGTGAGTCGTTTTTCCGCCAAAGCGCGTAGCGCTTTCCCCTGGGAATTGCGTCAAGACAACGAGAGAGGGGGTCGCCGTTTCTGTGAAACGGTGAAACGCTCGCCCGCTCGCCTACTGCTTGGGCGAAGCGAATTGCACGGTGAAGACATTGCCTGCGACGCCTTGCGCCAGCGTCGGCGAGAAGCTCAACGGCAGGCACTTTTGCAGGGCAGTGGTTGCGGCGTCGACGAACGACTTCCTGGTATCCGCATCGCCATCGACCTTGATCGCCGTCGGCCGCGGCGGACCGATCAGCGTGCCGTCGCGCTTGAAGCTGAAGCTCAAGGTGACGCTGGCATTTCCAGCACCCGCCGGCGGCGTCCAGCACGCCTGGATGGCATCGCCGACCTCCGCCATCGTGTCGAGCGGCGCGGCATTGCACGGGTAGCCTCCGACCAACACAACACCGGCAATCGCAAACACTCTCGCTACGCCCTTCATCGCAAAGCTCCTCGTGTGTCGTCCGCCGACCATGATGGTAGGGTCGAAGCAGACTGTGGCAATATGCCTGATGTCGGACTTTACGGCATGAGACGGGCCTGATGGCGCATCGGCGAAAAGCAAAAGGCCGGCATTGCGCCGACCTTTCCCTTCACCCTTGCGCCAGTACATCCGTGGTCGCGCGGTGCCTTCAATAGACAGCGTTCTGGTTAATGAATCCTTAGCGTTGCGCGCTGGCCTGCGACTTCACATAGGCGATGTAGCCGCGCACGTCGCCGGCCGGCTCGGCATAGGCCTGGCCGAGTTTCTTCTCCATCGCCGTGACATACTCCTTGGCCCATTTTGGCAGCGCATAGTCGATGACGGCCAGGAACTCCAGCGTCGATGCCAGGCGTATGTCGGCGATCGACGGGTGCTTGCCGCCGATGAACGGCTTGCCGTCCCTGAAGAAGGAGTGAAACACCTCCAGCGGCTCGGCAATTGCCGCCATGGCGGCCTTCTGCGCCTCGGACTTCTTCTCCGGATGAGCGTCGCTATGGCCGACCTCGCCGGCGTAATGCGGAAAACCCAGCGCCGGATAGGTGGCGCGCGCCACATACGGGTAGAGCGTGCCGATCAGGTAGAACATGGCGCTGTCGACCATCGCCCGCTTGGCCGGCGCCTTGGGATAGAATTTCTCCAGTCCGTGCTTGTTGGCGAGATACTGCATGATGGCACAGCTCTCCCAGAGCACGCCGCGCGGCAGCCCCTTGTCCTCGATCATCGGCGTCAGATGCGCCGGATTGCGCGCCATATATTCGGGCGAGCGCGTGTGGCCC
Organism: Mesorhizobium sp. LNJC405B00; assembly: GCF_000502615.1. Lineage (NCBI taxonomy): Bacteria > Pseudomonadati > Pseudomonadota > Alphaproteobacteria > Hyphomicrobiales > Phyllobacteriaceae > Mesorhizobium > Mesorhizobium sp. LNJC405B00. The sequence continues at coordinate 252,267 of NZ_AYWC01000011.1, forward strand.
CAGGCGTCGGTCTCGGCGGCGTCGAACCCGGCCGCACGGGCAAACACCCGGACGGTCATGTTGTTGACGCTCGGCTTCAGCATCGAGAGCTTCAGCGCCGGTTTTTTCGCCGCCTTGACCTTCGGCGCGGATTTCTTGGCAGCCGGCTTTGTCGCGGCTTTCGCGGCCGGCTTTGCGGCTGCCTTCGGCGCGGCCTTTACGGCCGCTTTTGCCGCCGGCTTCGCAGCCGCTTTCGCCGCAGGCTTGGCCGCTGATTTCCCAGCGCTCTTGATCACTGTCTTTGACATTATGGTCCTCCCCCTTTGCTGGCCGTCAGTATGGATTCTTCGGCGTCCGGTCGTCCGACAAGGTCGCGCGCGACCGTTCGACCAGCGTCTGGATCGCGTCGGCAAGGTGCACTTCGGCGATGTTGTAGTCGCCGCGCGCAACGCGCAGCTTGTGCGCCTGCATCAAGACGTCGGCGTGGGTGAAGCCGGCCGGCGGCTCGAAGCGGTAGGACGCCAGCTCGATCAAAAGGCCGAGCGGATCCTCGAAATAGATCGAATCCATGAAGCCGCGGTCCTTGACGCCGCTGTGCTTGATGGCGCGCTCGTCGAGCCGGGCGACCGCCTGCAGGAAGGTCACGCGCGACACCGAGAACGCAATATGATGGACGCAGCCCGGTTCGGTGGGCGTGCGCCGCTTGACAGGCGTGCGGCTCTCGTCGGTGAAGACGGTGATCAGCCTGCCGTCGCCGGGATCGAAATAAAGATGGCTTTCGCTTGGCTTGTCGAGATTGGGTTGCTCGAAAATGAACGGCATGCCGAGCACGCCCTCCCAGAAATCGATCGAGGTCTGGCGGCCGGCGCCGACGAGCGTGATGTGATGGACGCCCTGCGACTGCAGTTTCTGCATCGGTCTCCTCCTCGCCGACCCTCGCCTATGTTCCCCGGCGTCTTGCGCGCCGCAAAGAGCCCTTTGGCTAGGCTTCGTACAGTGATGCTAGTGCAATTGGCAGCGCCGCGCCAGAAGCTCGCGGAGACTGCCGGCGCTGGATGGTGAAAGAGGCTTAAGGTTGCATGACCTGAGGCTACGCAACGGCTCTGAGTTCGGCCTCCGCCAGGGTACCCAGGCCCGCGCATTCGGCACATGCCATGGTCTGCCCGGGACAGCCGGCCCGATGCGTGCCTTGCGGGCAGCAATGCCCTTTCGACTCACGCCATTTCAAGCAATCGAAAACCTGCCCGCTGCCGTGACAGCACGGGCATATCATTTTTGCCGAATTCATGCCTGCTAGGCCCAACCAAATCCGCGTTGCCGCAGATGCTATCCCCGCACCGCAAGTAACAGAGATCGCTACGCTTTCAAGCGTCGCGGCCTGACTTAAATTGGGTGTATTCGGGTGCGCGGACTTGCCGAATTTCGCTGATGCCGCCGACCCTCGCGGTCACACGCGATCCGCGCGGCTGCTGCCCGAAATTTTCGATGATGCGGAAGGAAAGTCGTTGCTTGGTACGCCCAAGGGGAATCGAACCCCTGTTCCCGCCGTGAGAGGGCGGTGTCCTGACCGCTAGACGATGGGCGCGTTCAAGAACCGGCGATATAGGCTGACGGTTTGGAAAAAGCAACTGGCTTCGAACGGCCGGACCGCTTCTGTGCAATGTCGGTTCGTGGACCTAGCGTTTCGGCTCGATCAGGTCCCACAGATTGCCATAGAGGTCGGCGAAAACCGCCACGGTGCCGTAAGGCTCATGGCGTGGCGTTTCGTGGAACTCGACGCCGTTCTCCAGCATCGTCGCATGGTCCGTGGCAAAATCATCGGTTTCGAGAAACAAAACCACGCGGCCTCCGGTCTGGTCGCCGACGCGGCTCTTCTGCACATCGTCCAACGCCTCCGCCAGAAGCAGCCGGGGCCCTTGCCCGACCGCCGGCGTTACCGTCACCCAGCGCTTGCCGTCGCCGAGCTCGATGTCGTCGCAGAGGACAAAGCCAAGCTTGCCGACATACCAGGCGATCGCCTCGTCATAGTCGGCGACGACGAGCGTGATGGTTGCGATGCGGCGATGTTCGGCAAACCCGGTCATTGTTTCGGCCCGGCTATTTGTTGCGGATGGCGAAGCGGCCGATGATACGGCGCTCGGCGATGTCGTAGACAAAGATGGTGCGGCTGCCGTCGCTGATCTCGGCGTCGATCGAAATGCGATTGCCCGACAGAGCCTGGCTGATCACCTTGGCTCCGACCGGGAGCACTATGTCGGCCGCAAGCGGCTCGCCGGGCGGAACTGGAATGTCGTTGGCGAGCGGCGGGTTCGCGGGCGGCGCTTTGCGCGATTTGTAGACAATGGCCGCGATCACCACCATAAGGGCCAGCAAAAGCAGGCCGAGATTGATGGCCATGAAACGGATGAGCCTGCCGCGCACCTTTTCGATCTCGGGATCGAGCGGCTTTTCTTCTTCGTCGGCAACGGGCCGGGCCATGGCAGAACTTTCCGGAACTTTTTCGATGAGCGCTCATAACGAAGAGACCCCTGAATTGATAGAGGCTGGACAATTCATAGAGGCGGCGCCGACCGTGCTCGAAGCCGGCGCGGAAGCGGCCGGCCAGCGCCTCGACCAATGGCTGGCGAGCGCCCTCGGGCCTGACATGTCGCGCAGCCGGGTGCAGATGCTGATCCGGCAAGGTGCCGTTTCGATCGACGGCAAGCCGGTCGACGAGACCAAGCGCAAAATGAGTGCCGGCGAGCGCGTATCGGTCGTCATGCCCAAGCCCGAACCGGCCGAACCGCAAGGCGAGCCCATCGCGCTCGACGTGCTTTATGAGGACGACGAGCTGATCGTCATCAACAAGCCGGCCGGCCTCGTCGTCCATCCCGGCGCCGGCAACTGGACCGGCACGCTGGTCAATGCCCTGATCCACCACTGCGGCGACAGTCTTTCAGGCATTGGCGGCGTCAGGCGGCCGGGCATCGTCCATCGGCTGGACAAGGAAACCAGCGGCGTCATGGTGGTGGCCAAGACCGACCGCGCCCACAAGGCGCTGTCGGAGGCCTTTGCCGACCACGGCCGCACCGGCGACCTCGAACGTGCTTATTTGGCGCTGGTCTGGGGAATCCCGTCGCGGCCGACCGGAACGGTCGACGCGCCGCTTGGCCGTGCCGCCGACCGCGTGCGCCGCGCCGTCGTGCCGGAAGGCCGTGACGATGCCCGCCACGCCGTGACCCATTTCACCGTCAAGGAGCGTTTCGCCGAGGGCCAGCAGGCGTTCGCCACCGCCAGCCTGGTCGAATGCCGGCTGGAAACCGGCCGCACCCACCAGATCCGCGTTCACATGGCTCATATCGGCCATCCCGTCATCGGTGACCCCGATTACGGCCAGGCCTTCCGCACCAAGGCCAACCGGCTGCCCGAACTGCTGAAGGGTCAGGTCAAGGCATTTTCCAGGCAAGCTTTGCATGCCTGGCTTCTTGCATTTCGGCACCCGGCTACCCATTTATCGATGAGGTTCGAGGCGCCGATACCGGGGGACATGGAGGAACTCGTCGGCGGCTTCCGCAAACTCTGAACCCGAGCAATTCCAGGAAAAGTGTGAAACGGTTTTCCGTCCGGAATTGCGTCTAAACAAGCCAGCTAAAACCTGAGCGGCATTGTTCACTTCAGCGTGACACACTGTTTCGTGTTGAACAAATGCCTGTCTTTTCTGGTTTTGTTCCTATATAAATCAGTTGCCGCGGGCGAGCCTTTTGGTGCTCGCGTCACATGCCCGCCGCGTTTCGGGGGCATCACTCCAATAGAGAGGGGGCGCAATCATGGCCCAGTCACTACCCAGTATTGTTTCCGGCGAAGGCGGCCTCAGCCGCTACCTGGAAGAAATCCGCCGCTTTCCGATGCTTCAGCCGCAGGAAGAGTACATGCTCGCCAAGCGCTACGCCGAGCATGAAGACACTTCCGCTGCGCACAAGCTCGTCACCAGCCATCTTCGGCTCGTCGCCAAGATCGCCATGGGCTATCGCGGCTACGGCCTGCCGATCGGCGAAGTGATCTCGGAAGGCAATGTCGGCCTGATGCAGGCCGTCAAGAAATTCGAACCCGAGCGTGGCTTCCGCCTCGCGACCTACGCCATGTGGTGGATCAAGGCCTCGATCCAGGAGTACATCCTGCGCTCGTGGAGCCTGGTCAAGATGGGCACGACCGCCAATCAGAAGCGCCTGTTCTTCAACCTGCGCAAGGTGAAGGGCAAGATCCAGGCGCTGGACGATGGCGACCTCAAGCCCGACCAGATCACCGAGATCGCCACCCGGCTGAACGTGTCGGAAGCTGAAGTCGTGTCGATGAACCGCCGCCTGTCCGGCGACGCGTCGCTGAACGCGCCGATCCGCGCCAGCGAAGGTGAATCCGGCGAATGGCAGGACTGGCTGGTCGATGACCACGAAAGCCAGGAAGACATGCTGATCGAGCAGGACGAGCTGGAAAACCGCCGCGGCATGCTGTCGGGCGCTCTGGCCGTGCTCAACGATCGTGAGCGGCGCATCTTCGAGGCCCGCCGCCTCGCCGAGGAGCCACTGACGCTGGAAGAGCTGTCTTCCGAGTTCGACATCAGCCGCGAGCGCGTGCGCCAGATCGAGGTGCGCGCCTTCGAGAAGGTGCAGGACGCGGTCAAGGCCGCCGCCAAGCGCCAGATGCAGGCGCTGCGCACGATCGAGGCGCAGCCGGCGGCGTAAAGCCGGGTTCGGCTAAGGAACAGAAGGCGGCGTCGGGAAACCGGCGCCGCCTTTTTTATGTCTTACGCTTACGCTGGCGATTGGCGAAAGCATTCTTGACATCCAATCTCCCCCCTTGCGGGGGAGATCGGCAGCTTCGCCAACTGCCCTCTCAAAGCCCATCAAGCGGAAACTTCAGATACCGCCTCCCATTGGCCTCCGGTTCCGGCAGCCGTCCACCATTCATGTTGACCTGCAGCGCATGCAGGATCAGCCGCGGCATCGGCAGTGTCTTGTCGCGCGCTTCGCGCAAGGCGACGAACTCGGCTTCGCTGCGCGCCGCAACGAGGTGGATATTCTTTGCCCTCTGCTCGGCGACCGTGCTCTCCCAGCACGGCTCGCGCCCGCCGGCCTGATAGTCGTGGCCGACGAACACGCGCGTATCGTCCGGCAGCGCCAGAATGCCCTCAATCGAATGCCACAGCCGCGCGGCACTGCCGCCGGGAAAGTCCGTCCTTGCCGAGCCGCTGTCGGGCATGAACAGCGTGTCGTGGACGAAGGCTGCGTCGCCAATGACATAGGTGATCGAGGCGAGCGTGTGGCCGGGCGAGAACAGCACCTTGACCGGCAGGTTGCCGATCATGAACGTTTCGCCTTCCCCAAACAGCCGGTCCCACTGCGAGCCGTCTGCGGGGAAATCCGGCCAGTTGTAGATCGCCTTCCACAGCGCCTGGACTTCGACGATCCTGTCGCCGATCGCCGTCGGCGCGCCGGTCTTTTCCCGGAGATAGTGCGCCGCCGAGAAATGATCGGCATGCGGATGGGTGTCCAGAATCCACTCGAGCTCCAGCCCGTTTTCGCGGATAAAATCCAGCAAGGCGTCGGCATTCTTCGTCGCCGTCGCGCCGGATTTTTCGTCGAAGTCGAGGATCGGGTCGATGACGGCGCAGCGTCTCGTCACCGGGTCGGTGACGACATACTGGATGGCGCCGGTCGGCTTGTCGTAGAAGCCGGCGACCTCAGGTTTGGCCGAAGCGATGTCCAATGTCCGGCCCCCCTGCCCCTTGCCCGACAGGAACCGTTTTCTCCGTCGGGTTGAACAACAGCATGGTCATCTGGCAAAGCGCGCCGGTCAAGCACGCCTTGCCAGAAATAGGACTGAAGCCCGAAATAGCTCCGACGGAGAAAACCTAGGCTGACGGCTGCTTGGTCTTCCTGAGATAGGGCAGGATCGTCTCGAAAGCGCCAAAACGCTTGACCGCATCTTCGTTCGAAACCGCGGCGGTGATGATCACATCCTCGCCCTGCTTCCAGTTGGCCGGCGTCGCCACCTGGTGCTTGGCGGTCAGCTGCATGGAATCGACCGCGCGCAGGATCTCGTCGAAGTTGCGGCCCGTCGTCATCGGGTAGGTCAGCACCAGCTTGATCTTCTTGTCCGGCCCGATGACATAGACCGAACGCACCGTGGCGTTGTCGGCCGGCGTGCGGCCTTCCGACGTCTCGCCGGCGCCCGCCGGCAGCATGTCATAAAGCTTGGCCACCTTGAGGTCCTTGTCGCCGATCAGCGGGTAATTCACCGTCTGGCCGGTCGCCGTCTTGATGTCGGCCTGCCACTTGTCGTGGCTCGCAACGGGATCGACGGAAATGCCGATGACCTTGACGTTGCGCTTCTTGAACTCGCCTTCGAGCCCCGCCATCGTGCCCAGCTCGGTGGTGCAGACCGGGGTGAAATTCTTCGGATGGCTGAACAGGATCGCCCAGCCGTCGCCGATCCAGTCATGAAACTTGATCGGCCCTTGCGTGGTATCGGCGGTGAAGTCAGGCGCGATGTCGTTGATACGAAGGCTCATGGCATTATTTCCCCAGCAACAGATTTCGTCAGGAGCGGCCGTGGACGGCGTCAACGCTCCGGCATTCCCGCATCTTAGCGCAAAAATCGCGGCTGCAGGACAATAGGAAACTATTATTGGCGACGGAACGAGCACTTTCGTTCTACGGACCGACGTTGGGCCGACAATCTTTCGTTTGTGCGGGGAAGGCTCAGGCCTTGTTGACCGCCAGCGACGTGGCCAGGTCTTCCATGCGCTGGGCGAGCGCGCCGAGCGCGCTGGTCAGCACGGTGTCGTTCTTGTCGGCCTTGGTCAGCGCTTCGTCGCGCGTCTTGCGCAGCGTCTGCACTTCGGTCTCCATGCCCTTGACCCGCTTCTGCAGCTCCGAAAGCTCGTCCATCACCATGATACCGGCCATCACCGTCAGCCGCTGGTCGCCGATCTCGCCGAACGAATCCTTCAGATGCGAGACATAACGGTCGAACCGCTCGGCGAGGTCGATCAGGTGCTCCTCCTGACCCTCGTCGCAAGCCATGCGATACTGCTTGCCGTCGATGGAAACCGTGACCTGTGCCATGGCCTGCAGCTCCTACCTGTCCAGCACCGCGCGGATGGTTTCCATGGCGGTCACCAAGCGGCGCGACACTTCCTTGTTGGCATCTTCCAGCCGTTCGGCGCGGGCTTCGGAATTGTCGAGTTCCTGCGCCAGCCGTGAACGGTCGGCGTTCATGCGCTGCACCTCAGCCTCGGCTTCGGAATAGTCGCGCTCGTGCTCGAGCTTGGCCGCGACGGCGTTTTCCAGCGCCTCGATGGCCTTGCCCAGCCTGTGGATGACTTCCTTGAGTGTGGTTTCGCCGGTCATGGCCTTCGTCCTGTGCCCTGCCCATCACCGAATCGCTTCGCGTTCAGAACGCGTTAACAAGGAAACATTAGGCACCGGGTGAAGGCAACGTCAACAAAGCTCTCGCGACTGTCCCCCGCTAACGCTAATGTAGGTCGCCCCATAAGGTCTCAAAGCCATCACAAGACCGGCAAATGTGCTGCCGATTTGTTGACTAAAAGCCCGTGGCTGCTATGTGTCGCGCACTCTTTCCTGGGCTCTGCCAAGCCCACAAATTCCCACCCCGGAGGTACCATGACGTCGCGTGAACAACATGACCGGATGGCCAATGCGATCCGTTTTCTCTCCATGGACGCCGTCGAGAAGTCCCAGTCCGGCCATCCCGGCCTGCCCATGGGCTGCGCCGACATCGCCACAGTGCTGTTCACCCGCTTTCTGAAATATGATCCGAAGAACCCCCATTGGCCGGACCGAGACCGCTTCATCCTGTCGGCCGGCCATGGTTCTATGCTGCTCTACTCGCTGCTGCATCTGACCGGTTACGAGGACATGACCCTCGACCAGATCAAGCATTTCCGCCAGCTGGGTTCCAAGACTGCCGGCCATCCCGAATACGGCCATGCCACCGGCATCGAGACGACGACCGGCCCGCTCGGCCAGGGTCTCGCCAATTCGGTCGGCTTCGCGCTCGGCGAGCGCATCATGAACGCCGCCTTCGGCAACGACCTCGTCGACCACTACACCTATGTGCTGGCCGGCGACGGCTGCCTGATGGAAGGTGTTTCCCAGGAAGCCATCGCGCTGGCCGGCCACCTCAAGCTCAACAAGCTGATCGTCTTCTGGGACAACAACAACATCTCGATCGACGGTCCGGTTTCGCTTGCAGACAACACCGACCAGGTCGCCCGCTTCCAGGCCTCGGGCTGGAACGCCAGCCACATTGACGGCACCGACCCCGAGGCGATCGCCTACGCCATCGAAGCCGCCCGCCATTCCGACAAGCCGACGATGATCGCCTGCAAGACGACCATCGGCTTCGGCGCCCCGACCAAGGCCGGCACCAACAAGGCGCACGGCTCGCCGCTCGGCGCCGACGAGATCGCCGGCGCGCGGAAATTCTTCAACTGGGACTCGCCGCCCTTCGAGATCCCGGCCGACATCCTCGACGCCTGGCGCACCGCCGGCAAGGCCGGCGCCAAGCCGCGCACCGACTGGGAGGGCCGGCTCGCCAAGGCCAAGCCCGAGATGAAGGCCGAGTTCGAGCGCCGCCTCGCCGGCAAGCTGCCGTCGAACTTCGATGCCGTCATTGCCGACTACAAGAAGAAGCTGTCGGCCGACAAGCCGAAGGTCGCCACCCGCAAATCGTCGGAAATGGCGCTGGAAGTCATCAACGGCGCGGTGCCGGAAACCATCGGCGGCTCTGCCGACCTGACGGGCTCCAACAACACCAAGACCAGCCAGACCAAGAACATCACGCCGGACGATTACGGCCAGCGCTATGTCCACTACGGCATCCGCGAGCATGGCATGGCGGCCGCCCTCAACGGCCTGACGCTGCATGGCGGCCTCATCGCCTACGGTGGCACCTTCATGTGCTTCTCTGACTATGCCCGCCCGTCGATGCGGCTGGCGTCGCTGATGGGCATCCGCTCGATCTTCGTCATGACCCATGATTCGATCGGTTTGGGCGAAGACGGCCCGACCCACCAGCCAGTCGAGCACCTGGCGGCGCTCCGCGCCATCCCCAACCACAATGTCTTCCGCCCGGCCGACGCGGTGGAAACCGCCGAATGCTGGCAGATTGCCATTGAATCGGAAAAGACCCCGTCCACCCTGGCGCTGACCCGTCAGAACCTGCCGACGGTGCGCACCGAGCACTCGGCCAGGAACCTCTCGAGCCAGGGCGCCTATGAACTGGCCGCGGCGAGCGGCGAAGCGGCGGTGACGATCTTCGCCACCGGCTCCGAGGTCGAGATCGCGCTCGGCGCCCGTGATTTGCTTGAAAAGCATGGGCACCCGACCCGCGTCGTCTCGGTGCCTTGCTTCGAACTGTTCGACCAGCAGAGCGACGCCTACCGCAAGGAGACAATCGGCAACGCGCCGATCAAGATGGCGATCGAGGCCGGCATCCGCCAGGGCTGGGATCACCTGATCGGCTCCGACGGCATCTTCATCGGCATGACCGGCTTCGGCGCTTCCGGCACCATCGAGCAGCTCTACCCGCATTTCGGCATCACCGCCGAAGCCGCGGCCAAGGCGGCTGAAGCCCGCCTGCACGGCAAGTAAGATCAGGGTCAGTCCCGCGCACCTCCAAGGCGGATTCGCGGGGCTGGACCAACCTAATCGATTTAAATTCGGCCTTCTGCGGCTGGATTCTTGTGCCATCCGCCGCTATGAAGCTGCGGACCCATCTGCCGCCTCCAGCTCCCAGGGAGAGTAAAATGACCGTCAGAGTTGCCATCAACGGATTTGGCCGCATCGGCCGCAACATCCTGCGCGCCATCCATGAATCCGGCCGCAAGGACATCGACGTGGTCGCCGTCAACGACCTCGGCCCGGTTGAGACCAACGCGCATCTGCTGCGCTATGACAGCGTGCACGGCCGCTTCCCGCACGAAGTGTCGGTCTCGGGCGACCAGATCACCGTCGGCAAGGAGACCTTCAAGGTCACCGCGATCAAGGACCCGGCGCAACTGCCGTGGAAGGAACTCGGCATCGACATCGCGCTCGAATGCACCGGCATCTTCACCGCCCGCGACAAGGCTGCCGCGCATTTGACCGCCGGCGCCAAGCGCGTCGTCGTCTCCGCGCCTGCCGAAGGTGCTGACCTCACCGTCGTCTACGGCATCAACCACGACAAGCTGACCAAGGACCACATCGTCATCTCGAATGCGTCCTGCACCACCAACTGCCTGGCGCCGCTGGCCGCAGTGCTGCACGAGACCGTCGGCATCGAAAAGGGCATGATGACGACGATCCACTCCTACACCGGCGACCAGCCGACGCTGGATACCATGCACAAGGATCTCTACCGCGGCCGCGCGGCTGCCCTGTCGCAGATCCCGACCTCGACCGGTGCGGCCAAGGCGATCGGCCTGGTGCTGCCCGACCTCAAGGGCAAGCTCGACGGCATCTCGATCCGCGTGCCGACCCCCAACGTCTCGGTTGTCGACTTCAAGTTCATCGCCAAGCGCGCCACCACCGTGCAGGAGATAAACGAAGCGGTGATCGCTGCCTCCAACGGCAAGCTGAAGGGCATTCTCGGCGTCACCCATCATCCGAATGTGTCGATCGACTTCAACCACGATCCGCGCTCGTCGATCCTGGCGCTCGACCAGACCAAGGTCATGGACGGCAACTTCGTTTCGGTGCTGTCCTGGTACGACAATGAGTGGGGCTTCTCCAACCGCATGGCCGACACCTCGGTCGCCTTCGGCAAGACCATCGCCTGACCTGAAGGCATCGTCTCGCAGCTTCGAACGCCCGGCTGTGCCCGGGCGTTTTTCGTCAGCGCGCCGGGCAAGGCGCGCCGAGCCGCCAAACGCCGGAAAATCAGCGGCATAAGGCAAAAAGCCATCCTTGCGCCTTGCACCGGCCATGCCTTCGCCCCACTCTCCCGTGAATCGGTAGAAAAGAGGAATTCGAGGGGCAAATCACGGATGGAGCATGCGATCTATCTCGTCACGCTGGTCGGCACAGCGCTAGTCGTCGCCGCAGCGTTCTCGAGCCTGATCGCCTTCCGCTTCGGCGCCCCTTTGCTGCTGCTCTTCCTCTGCATCGGCCTCGCCAGCGGCGTCGATGGTCTCGGTATCGAATTCGACAATGCGCGCGTGGCATATTTTGCCGGCTCACTGGCGCTGGCGGTCATCCTGTTCGATTCCGGTTTCGGCACGCCGCTCAACGCGCTGCGCCAGGCGGCCGGACCGGCGCTGTCGCTGGCGACCTTCGGCGTAATCCTGACCACTGGCCTGTTCGGCGCTGCCGCCTATTACCTGCTCGACCTCAGCTGGCTGGAATCCTTCCTGCTCGGCGCCGCGGTCGCCTCGACCGATGCGGCGGCCGTCTTCTTCCTGCTACGCGCCGGCGAGATCAATCTGCGCGAACGCGTGCGCGCGACACTGGAAGTCGAATCCGGCACCAACGACCCGATCGCCATCTTCCTGACCATCACGCTGGTCGAGATCATCGCCGCCCACGCCAATCCCGAGACCCATGTGCTGGTCACCGACCTGATCCTCGGCTTCCTGCTCAATATGGGGCTCGGCGCCGTCGTCGGCGTGCTTGGCGGGCTCGGCATCGTGCGCCTCGTCGACCGGCTCAACCTTGACCATGGCTTGCTGCCGATCTTCGTGCTGACCCTGTCACTGATGGTGTTCGCCGCGGCCGGCGCCATTGGCGGCTCGGGCTTTCTGGCGGTCTATCTCGCCGGGCTCATTGCCGGCAACTCCGACATCCGCGCCGTCACCATCCTGAAGCGCTTCCAGGACGGCATGTCGTGGCTGGCACAGATCATCATGTTCCTGATCCTCGGCCTGTTCGCGACACCCTCGCAGTTTCCGGCGATCATGGTGCCGGCGGTGCTGCTCGGCCTATTCCTGATGTTTGTCGCGCGCCCTGTCGCCGTCTGGCTCTGCCTTATCCCGTTCCGCCTGCCGCGTCCCGAGATCGCCTTCGTCTCCTGGGTCGGCCTGCGCGGCGCCGTGTCCATCCTGCTTGCCATCACCCCGCTGCTCGGCGGACTGGAGAACGGCCGCACCATCTTCAACGTCGCCTTCATCATCGTGCTGGTATCGCTGGTGGTGCAGGGCTGGTCGGTCGGTCCGCTGGCGCGCCGGCTCGGCCTGATCGTGCCGGCGAGACTCGGGCCGCTCGACAAGGTCGAACTCGAACTGCCGGGCTCCGCCCACCACGAACTGCTCGCCTACCGCGTCGCGCCCGGCAGCCCGGTGGCGCGCGGCGAGCGCATCCCGCGCTGGGCACGGCCCTCGCTGGTGCTGCGCGACGGCCGCTCGATGCGTTTCCAGGACATGGGCCGGCTCGCGGCCGGCGACCAGGTCTACATCTTCGTGCCCGACCGCTATCCGCGCCTGCTTGACAAGCTGTTTGCCAGCCGCGCCGTAGTCGACCCCGAGGATGCCGACTTCTTCGGCGCCTTTGCCGTCGATCCCGCCCGCTCGGCCGCNCGCGCCGTAGTCGACCCCGAGGATGCCGACTTCTTCGGCGCCTTTGCCGTCGATCCCGCCCGCTCGGCCGCAGAGCTCGAGGCCGCATACACTCCGGGATTGAGCGAAGCCGAGCAGAAGCTCACCGTCGGCGCGCTGGTGACGGCGCGGCTCGGCGGCCATGCCGAATATGCCGACCGGGTGCTGATCGGCCCGATCGAATTGATCGTCCGCGACGTCGACGACAAGGGCAAGATCACCGGTCTCGGCCTGTCCTTCGAGCCGACCGCGCCGGTGGCGCGGGTTCCGGTGTTCCTGAGCGCCGGCGAGATCCGCGATCGTGTCTCCGCCTTCATCCGCAACTGGCGCAAGCCGACCGAGACGCAGACTGCAGAGGCGACAGCCAATGAGAAGGCCCTTGAGCCGACGGCGGAAAAGATAACGACAGAAGGCTGACAAGCGATCGGTTCACGCTGACGTCCCGCATCATCACGACAGCCTTCGCCTTGATCTCAAAATTTAGCTCGCACCCCGGCTCAAGCCTTGCATCGTCATCGATGCGAGGTATGGTCCCGGCGATTTTCCACGGAAAGGAACCCGCATGGCCGCCTTCAAGACACTCGACGATATCGGCAATATCAGCGGCAAGCGCGTGCTGGTGCGCGTCGACCTCAACGTGCCCGTCGCCGACGGCAAGGTCACCGACGCCACCCGCATCGAACGCATCGCGCCGACCATCGCCGAGCTGTCCGGCAAGGGCGCCAAGGTCATCCTGCTCGCGCATTTCGGCCGCCCGAAGAATGGTCCCTCGCCCGAATTCTCGCTGGAGCCGATCGCCAAGGCTGCCGCGGAGGTGCTTGGCCGCCCCGTCGGCTTTGCCGGCGACTGCGTCGGCGACACGGCGGGCAGTGCGGTCGCCGCCATGAACAAGGGCGATGTGCTGCTGCTGGAAAACACCCGCTTCCACAAGACCGAGGAGAAGAACGACCCGGCCTTTACAGAGCGGCTCGCCGCCAATGGCGATATCTTCGTCAACGACGCCTTTTCCGCCGCCCACCGGGCGCACTCCTCGACCGAAGGCCTGGCGCGGCTGTTGCCGTCCTATGCCGGCCGCACCATGCAGGCCGAGCTCGAGGCGCTGGAGAAGGGGCTCGGCAATCCGGTCCGCCCTGTCGTCGCCATTGTCGGCGGCGCCAAGGTGTCGACCAAGATCGACCTGTTGATGAACCTGGTGAAGAAGGTCGACGCGCTGGTGATCGGCGGCGGCATGGCCAACACTTTTCTCGCCGCGCGTGGCACCGCTGTCGGCAAGTCGCTGTGCGAGCATGACCTTGCCGCGACCGCCAAGCAGATCATGATCGAGGCCGCCGAAGCCGGCTGCGCCATCATCCTGCCTGTCGACGGTGTCGTCGCCAAGGAATTCAAGGCGGGTGCGGCCAGCGAGACCGTTGCCATTACGGATGTCCCGGCTGACGGCATGATCCTCGATGTCGGCGAAAAGACCGTGAAGACGATCGACGAATGGATCGACCGCGCCGCGACCCTGGTCTGGAACGGCCCGCTCGGCGCCTTCGAGATCGAGCCTTTCGACCACGCCACGGTGGCGGCGGCCAGGCACGCGGCGGCCCGCACCAGGGCCGGCAAGCTGGTCTCGGTCGCCGGTGGCGGCGACACGGTGGCCGCCCTCAATCATGCCGGCGTCGCCGACGATTTCACCTATGTCTCGACCGCCGGCGGCGCTTTCCTCGAATGGATGGAAGGCAAGCCGCTGCCCGGCGTCGACGTGCTGAAGAAACAAGCCTGACCGGATCGGGGGCGCAAAAACGGACGCCAGGAACTTTCAATCGATTCGAGCTTTCCGATCCCATTCCTTTGGCGGTAGACTTCCGTTACGCGCGGAACGTACCCCCTTAGGAGAAGAAAAATGAGCGAACGTCTCGAAGACATTGCCGCCGCGATGGTGGCCGGCGGCAAGGGCCTGCTGGCCGCCGATGAGAGCTCCGGCACCATCAAGAAGCGCTTCGACGTTATCGGCGTCGAATCGACGGCCGACAGCCGCCGCGACTACCGCGAGATGATGTTCCGCGCCAAGGACGCGATGACGAAGTACATCTCCGGCGTCATTCTCTACGACGAGACCATCCGTCAGAAGGCTGCCGACGGCACGCCTCTGGTCGACATCATCAAGGCGGCGGGCGCCATCCCCGGCATCAAGGTCGATGCCGGCGCCAAGCCACTCGCCGGCTTTCCCGGCGATACCGTTACCGAAGGCCTCGACGGCTTGCGCGAGCGGCTCGCGGATTATTACAAGCTCGGCGCCCGCTTCGCCAAATGGCGCGCGGTGATCGACATCGACACCGGCAAGGGCGTGCCCTCGGTCAATTCGATTGCCTCCAACGCCCATGCGCTGGCCCGCTATGCCGCACTGTGCCAGGAGGCCGGCATCGTGCCGATCGTCGAGCCGGAAGTGCTGATGGACGGCGCGCACGACATCGACACCTGCTACGACATCTCGAAGGCAACGCTGATCAAGCTCTATGACGAGCTGCATGCGGCGCGCGTTTTGCTGGGAGGCACCATCCTGAAGCCGAACATGGTGCTGGCCGGCAGGAAGTCGGGCAAGGTGAGCAGCCCCGAAGAGGTCGCGGAAAAGACCATAAAACTGTTCCGCGAAACCGTACCGGCAGCGGTGCCGGGCATCGCCTTCCTTTCGGGCGGGCAGTCGGACGAGGAGGCTACCGCCAACCTCAACGCCATCAACGCCATCGGCCCGCATCCGTGGAAGCTGACCTTCTCCTATGGCCGCGCCTTGCAGGCCGCCCCGCAAAAGGCCTGGAGCGGCAAGGCATCGAACGTCGCCGCCGGCCAGGCCGCCTTCACCCATCGTGCCCACATGAACCATCTGGCGGCGCTGGGACAATGGACGGCGAGCCTCGAACAGGCCGCCTGAGCGCAGTCCTCCCGTTGTCATACAACCCGGGCCGATGCGCCCGGGTTTGTTTATGCAAAGCCCGGCTTGGACGGAGTTCGTCCATCCTTATCTCCTTTTCGGCAAAAGCTGACGGCGATGTCGGTTTCTGCCCACCCCAAACGTCCTTGGGTGAACAGACAGGGAGAACTTCATGACTCGCAGCAAGGTGGTTTCGCGTGAAGACTGGTTTGAGGCGCACAAGGCGCATCTGGCGCGCGAGAAGGAATTGACACGGTTGCGTGAGCGCATCGCCGCCGAGCGGCGTGAACTGCCCTGGATGAAAATCCGCAAGGACTATGTCTTCGAGACCGAGCAGGGTCCGAAGAACCTGGCCGGACTGTTCGGCGCCAACAGCCAACTGATCGTCTACCACTTCATGATGACGCCGGGATCGAACCACCGCTGCGAAGGATGCTCCTTCCTTGCCGACCATATAGACGGCGCCGATCAGCATCTCAGGCACCACGACGTGTCGCTGGTGGTGGTTGCGCGCGCGCCGCTGGCGGAACTGCTGCCTTACAAGCAGCGTATGGGCTGGAAATTCGACTGGGTGTCGTCCTACGCCTCGGATTTCAACTTCGACATGCAGGTCTCCTTCACCGACAAGCAGATCGCGGCCGGCGACACCACCTACAATTTCGAGACGCGTCCGCGCACGTCAAAGGACCTTCCCGGCACCAGTGTTTTCTACAAGGACGAGAACGGCGACATATTCCTTACCTTTATGTCGCGCGCCCGCGGCGGCGAGGCCCAGATCGGCACTTACGACTATCTCGACATGACACCGAAGGGCCGCGGCGAAAATGGCCCTTATCATAGCCTGATGGACTGGGTGCGGCTGCATGACGAATATCAGGACAAGCAGGCGGACAAGCCGAACTGCTGCGACTAGAAGCTCGTTCACCTCAGGCGAAACTTGCGCTAAGGCTGCCGCTGATCTCTAAACGGTATCGCCATGCGCTTCCCGGCCCTTCTTACCTGGCTCGCCTACCCCGTCTATGTCTGGCAGGGCCTCGGCGTGCGCCGCCGCACCACCCGCATGCTGCCGGCACAAGGGCCGGTCATGCACGAAATATCGGGCAAGGCGCCGGCCATCTCGCTGCTGGTGCTGGGCGATTCCTCGGCCGCTTCCGTCGGCATCGGCAATTCCGAGAACGGGCTTGCCGCGCAGCTTGCAATGCTGGTCGCAAAACGAACCGGCCTTGCCGTGCGCTGGCGCGCCGCCGGATTCAACTCGGCAACGTCGGGCCAGATCCGCGACCATGTGCTGCCCAATCTGTCGGCCGATCGGTGGACGCATATAGTGCTGGCCATCGGCACCAACGACACCAAGAATTTCCACTCGGTGCCGCGCTTCAAGAAAGAGTTCGGCGGCCTGCTTTACGCGCTGCGCGCCAAATGGCCGGAGGCCCGCGTCGTCTGGTCGCCGGTGCTGGAATTCACCCGTGCGCCGGCCATGCCGCCGCTGCTCGGCAAGATACTCGAAATCCGCGCTACCGCAATGAACCGCATGGGCGAGCGCCTCTGTTTCGAGCGCGGCGCCGTGCCGGCGCCGCGGCTGCCGATCACCAACCCGGAGGCCGGCTTTGCCTCCGATGGCTTTCATGCCTCGGAAGCCGGTTACCGCGCCTGGGCCGAACATCTGGTCGGATGGGTGCTCGCCGATTGACCTGAGGGGGCACAAGCTCGGACTGGTGGGCTTCAGAGAACTGACATGAGTATTTCCAAATACTGTTGATTGCAGCCTGCTTCCAATGGATCTGAGCCAGAATATCATCCAGCAGCAATGGATGAGCTACGGCCTGGATTCCGAAACCGGCAACGACACCTGCACGCTGACCGGCAACCGCGCCGAATCGAGCAAGCATGTCATTCCGGCCGGCCCGGCCAGCGCCACGCCTTTTATTGCGGCGAACCTGCCGGAATTCATGACGACGCGCGGTGGCGATTACTTCTTCGTGCCCAGCCTCAACGCCATCCGGATGATTGCCATGGGAACGGTGGACCCGACCTGACCCTCAAGGCTATGTCCAGTGCCCCAGCGCACCCGCCAGCGCGATGGCCGCCATGGCGATCAGGGCCAGCTTCCAGAAATCGCCGCGCCGCTTCAGGCCCGGCCAGCCGAGCGGCTTGATCAGCTGAATGGCCATCATGCCGATGATGACGAGCGCGAGGAGTTTCGACATGCCCGCCTTTGAGCAGCATCGCGACAGGCTGTCAAAGCGGTTCTTGCATGGTCTCGGTCGACTTGGCCATTCCTGACAAAAGGCTCGTTTCCGAACCGACCGCCAAGCACCTCGCAGCTTTCTTCAACGACCTGACATGCTCCTGACAGACTGCTGTCAGGAGGGGTATGCAATAGTGTCTCCATCAGAGAAGAGGAGATGGTCATGAACAGCTTTGGTATTTTGAACAGCGTACAGCACTATGTCGGCAAGATCCGCACGATGCGCAATGAAGTTCGTACCCAGCGCTTCCTGAACTCCTTGCCCGCGGACATCCGCAAGGACATTGGCTGGCCGGATATGTATGAGGGTCACAGCCGCATTCGCGAGATCTGAGGCGTTTTACATGACAATGCTTGGATGCGAACCCCGCAACGCCCGGATCATTGACATGGCCCCCCGGGCGGCGACCCCTCGGGCTGGCGCAAAAACTTTGGCGCCTGCTACGGACAATGCTGAAGACTCCTGACAGAATGCTGTCAGGAGCACCATGCCATAAACGTGTCAGGAGACATGAATGGTGAAAAGCTGGAACGACAGGCTGAACACGCCGGGCGTCAACGGCGTGAAGCCGACGCCACGCACAATGGGCGACGTCGTCGAGGGCCAGCCGATGCTGGTGCCGACGCCCCGTCAGGTCGATGATTTCATCCGCACGATCCCCAACGGCCTCGAGATGGATGTACGCGCCTTGCGCACCGCGCTCGCCATCGAGCATGGGGCGCAAGTGACATGTCCGGTCACCATCGGTTATCATCTGCGAACCGTCGCCGAAGCCGCCAATGAGGATCTCGAACGCGGCATGACGCTGAACGATATCACGCCGTACTGGCGTGTGCTCGACGTGAACACGCCGACAACGAAGAAGTTGTCCTTCGGCGCGGAATTCGCCGCCGTGCAGCGCAGGCGCGAAGGACTTAAACCATAATGCGTGTCGCCCAAAAGTGCGCAGCGGTTTTTGGGAGAACGACAAGCATAAAACAGGACATGGATGTCACCCGGAACCGGTTTTGGGACCATGACATTCATAGACAAGCAGTCGAGGGACCATACGATGCGACGTGCCGACAGGCTCTTTCAGATCGTGCAGCACCTGCGTGGCGGCCGGCTGGTCACCGCCCAGAAGCTCGGCACATGGCTCGAGGTTTCCGAGCGGACCATCTACCGCGATATCGCCGATTTGCAGTCGACCGGAGTGCCAATCGACGGCGAGGCCGGCGTCGGCTACATGATGAGGGAGGGTTTCGACCTTCCGCCGCTGATGTTCACGCGTGACGAAATCGTCGCGCTGGTCGCCGGCGCCCGCATGGTGCGGGCCTTTGGCGGCGCGGCCATGGCGCGTGCGGCCGACGAGGCGCTGGTCAAGATCGGCGCCGTCCTGCCCGACGCCGAGAAGGACCGCATCGCCCGCACCGAGATCCACACGCCGATGTGGGTGGTGAGCGACGCCGCGCGTGAGGCGATCGACGTGATCGAGCGCGCTGTCGAGAAGCGACAGGTGCTGACCATCGACTACCGCGACGAGGCCGGCCGCAGCACCGGGCGTGACATCCGTCCGCTCGGTCTGTGGTTCTGGGGCAAGGTATGGACGCTGGTTGCCTGGTGCGAGATGCGCGACGATTTCCGCGCCTTCCGCATCGACCGCATCGCCTCGGTGGTCATCGCCGGCCGCATCTTCAAGCCTGAGCGCGGCAAGCAGCTTGCCGACTTCTACCGCGCCGTCGAACGCTCGGAGGACTATGGCATGACGCCGGACCGGGCGGCGCGCAGCTGAGACTTCGATAATCAATGAAAAAGCCCGCTCGAAGCGGGCTTTTTTGATGAACTGTCGCAAACCTTACTCGTCGTCCGCATCTTCCTTCTTGGACTTGAGCGCCGAGAGCTTGGCGAACACGGCGTTTGCGTCGAGCTCGGCATCCTCGTCCTTCGGCTTCTCCGGCGCCGGCACCAGGCGCTCGGTCACGGCAGCCGGCAGCAGCGTGTCGCCGACAGGCTGCGCCTGCTCGCGGCCGCGCGAGGCGCGGTTGACTTCCATGTCGAGGTCGATCTGCGAAGCGAGACCCAGCGTCACCGGGTCCATCGGCTGCAGATTGGCCGAATTCCAGTGCTTGCGCTCGCGGATCTGTTCGATCGTCGACTTGGTCGTGCCGACCAGGCGCGAAATCTGCGCGTCCTTCAATTCCGGATGGTTGCGGACCAGCCACAGGATGGCGTTGGGCCGGTCCTGGCGCTTCGACAGCGGTGTGTAGCGGGGACCCTTGCGCTTGGATTCCGGCACCCGCACCTTGGGGTCGGACAGTTTCAGGCGCTGGTTCGGATCCTTCTCGGCGCGCGCGATCTCGTCGCGGGTCAGCTGTCCGGTCATGATCGGATCCATGCCCTTGATGCCCTGCGCCGATTCGCCGTCGGCGATCGCCTTGACCTCGAGCGGATGCAACCCGCAGAACTGCGCGATCTGCTCGAAGGAAAGCGCGGTGTTGTCGACCAGCCAGACGGCGGTCGCCTTGGGCATCAGCAGCGTATTGGCCATTTCAAAAATCCTTCTCGTTCGCCCGCGTTCCCGCGCGGGCGGTGGTTTAGAGCCACCAAAATGGGAAATTCGCGGCCTGTATAACCGCTCCGCTGCCGTTTCGCAATGTTTTTGGCGCAGGGCGCAGCCGTCGGACACCGGACAGCGGGGGAGGCCAGGAGGACCTCGGCTCCGGCGATCATTGATGCCGAGTTGTACAGGGGGTCCAAAACGACAAAACCCGCCGGACAGGGTCCAGCGGGCTCGGAACCGGCGACGGGATACCGTCTGCGGCGGCTCTTGCTTCTGCCGCGTGGTCAGGCCTCATCGGCCGACCAGGCTTCGAATTAGATGGCTTTGCGGGCAATCCTCTCGATGTCGCCGCGGCTGATGCCGAGGTCGCTGAGCTGACGGGCGTTGAGCTTGTTCAGCTCGCGCACGGTTTCGTTGTACATACGCCAGTTACGGAAAGCGCGGATCGGGTTCATGGTTGTCCTCCAGTTGTTGGATCAAATCGTTTCGATGACGCTTAGATAGGCAGTGCTGCCCACGAATTGAACAGACGTCTTTGCATAGCCGCAATGCAAATGCTGCATTGCAGCATTAAGCTTCTGTTCATCTTGCCGACAGGCTGAGCGCGGAGCATGGCGCGAGGTTCAGGTCAGGCCGAGCAGAGAATGGCGGCTCCCGAGAACCGGAGCGAAGCGTACTCCAGTACGAAGCACCGGCCTACGCCGGCCGTAGCCTTAACTGCCGCAACGCCTCATGAGGGCTTCGGCCGGCGAAGGCCGGAAGCGCAGGGAGCCGCCATTCGCAGGCCGGCCTCACCTGAATCTCGCCCCATCTAGCCGACGTCGAGAACGATCTTGCCTATATGCTCGCCCTCTTCCATGCGCTCATGCGCCCGCCAGGCGTCGGTCAGCGGGAAGATCATGTCCATCACCGGCGCTACCTTCCGGGTGCCGAGCAGCGGCCACACCTGTGCTTCCAGTGCGGCGGCGAGCGCCGCCTTGAACTCGACCGTGCGAGGCCGCAGCGTCGAGCCGGTGTGGGTCAGCCGCTTGACCATGATTTTCGAGAAATCGGCGCTCGCCACCGCGCCGGCCTGGACGGCGATCTGGACGATCCTGCCCTCGACCGCGGCGGCCTCGTAGTTGCGCGCGATATAGTCGCCGCCGACCATGTCGAGAATGACGTCGGCCCCCTTGCCGCCGGTCGCATCCTTGACCGCCGCGACGAAATCCTCCTCGCGGTAGTTGATCGCCCGGTCGGCGCCGAGCTTCAGGCAGGCGTCGCATTTCTCCTTCGAGCCGGCGGTGGTGACGACATACGCGCCGAAGGCCGACGCCAGCTGGATCGCCGTGGTGCCGATGCCCGATGAGCCGCCATGGACCAGCAGCGTCTCACCCTTTTTCAAGCCGCCGCGCTCGAACACATTGTGCCAGACGGTGAAATAGTTTTCCGGAACCGCGGCCGCCTCCGTGTGGGTGAAGCCGGCGGGCAGCGGCAGCACGCTGCCGGCATGAACCTTGACATATTCGGCATAACCGCCCCCCGGCGTCAGCGCGCAGACCCGGTCGCCGATGCGCCAGCGCGATATCTCGTCGCCAAGGGCGGCCACTTCGCCCGATGCCTCGAGACCGGGCAGGTCGGAGGCGCCGGGCGGCGCCGGATAGGCGCCCTTGCGCTGCTGCACGTCGGGGCGGTTGACGCCGGCCGCACGCACCCGGATCAGGATTTCGCCGGGACCAGGCACCGGCACGTCGCGCGTTTCCGGTTTCAGCACCCGCGGCCCGCCCGGTTGCGAGATTGCGATGGCCGTCATCGTGGCTGGAATTTTATGTCCGCTCGCCATGAAATTTCCCGTCTCGGTCCGCCGGTCTGTCGCCGGCTGCCAGCTTCTTGCCGGCTGTTTGCATCTGCGCCCCTGCCCTATGTATGCTGATTGCCGGATCAGGCAAATGGCCAAATCAGCCCAATACTGAATAGGGAGAGCGACGATGGCGATCTTCGACGACGAACCCAAAAAGAAAGCCCGCCCGCATGAGATCGGACAGGATCTGTCGCTGCTTTCGGTCGGTGACCTTACCGAACGGATCAGCATCCTGCGCGAGGAGATTGCCCGGCTCGAAGCCGAGCTCCAGACCAAGGGCAGCACCAAATCGGCGGCCGAAGCCCTGTTTCGCCGCGGCTAGTTTTCGCGTTAGTTTCGGCGTTGAGCATCCGCCGCCGAAAAGCCCGAATGCGCCTGTCTTCAGACCCCGCCACCGAATCTCCAGACGGATCAAACAATGTTTGCAAGCTACAGGCCGATCCTCTCGCTGCTTCGCGGCACCGCTTTCCTGCTTGCGGCTTCGGGATTGCACGGCCTGTTGTTGCCGTTGCGCGGCCAGATCGAAGGGTTTTCGACCGCATCGCTCGGTCTGATGGGCACGGCCTGGGCCGGTGGCTTCGTCACCGGCTGCTTCTTCGCACCGCGCCTGGTGCGCCGCGCCGGCCACGTCCGGGCGTTCGGCGCCTTTGCCGCTTCGGGCGCCATCGTGGCGTTGCTTACTGGCCTGATCATCGACGAATATGTCTGGATCCTGCTGCGCGCTTTCACCGGCTTCACCATGGCCGGAGCCTTCATGGTCATCGAAAGCTGGCTGAACGAGAAGGCCACCAACGAGAACCGCGGCACCGTCTTCGGCCTCTACATGATGGTCACCTATGCCTCGATCATGGGCGGCCAGATGATCGTTGCGGGCGGCGACGTCAGATCGGCGTCGCTGTTCATGATCACCGGCATATTGTTCTGCCTGTCGCTGATCCCGACCGCGGTGTCGTCGGCTTCGTCTCCCAAGCCTTTGCAGGACGTCAAGCTCGATGTCAAAGGTCTCTACGCCAACTCGCCGGTGTCGGCGATCGCCTGCCTGTTGGTCGGCATCGCCAATGGCGCCTGGGGCACGCTTGGCGCCGTCTACGGCGCCCGTATCGGCATCTCCACCGCCCAGATCGCACTGATGATGAGCCTTGTCGTTATTGCCGGCGCGGCCATGCAGCTTCCGGCCGGACGCCTCTCCGACAAGACCGACCGCCGTTTCGTGCTGGCGGGCGCGGCTTTCGGCGCCGCACTGTTCGCCATCCTGATCTTCCTGTTCGAACCGCGTTCCGCCGTCCTCGTCATTGTCTTCGCCGCCGCCTACGGCGCCTTTGCCTACACGCTCTATTCGATCGCCGTGGCGCATGCCAACGACCACGCCCGATCGGAGGATTTCGTCAAGGTCTCGGGCGGCCTGCTGCTTCTGTATGGCTTCGGAACCATGATCGGGCCCTTGCTGGCTGCCGCCCTGATGGGCTGGCTCCGCCCCGAAGGCCTGTTCCTGGCCACCGCGCTGGCGCATCTCAGCCTCGCCGCCTACACGCTGCTGCGCATCAGCCGCCGCGCGCCGGTGCCTATCGAAGACCGCGACGCCTTCAAGACCCAGCCGGCCGATCGCTCGGTCACCCCTGAAGCACTGCGGCTCAGAAAAGCGGAAGCCGACGGTTGAGATTTGAAAAGCTTTGCCCCACAAGTATAGGCATGATCTTTTCTGACGCCTTCATGGCGATTGCCGACCCCAACCGGCGCTATCTTCTGGAAGAGCTCCGGCGTGGCCCGAAAACCGTCAACGAACTGGCTTCGGGCCTGCCAGTCTCCCGCCCGGCCGTGTCCCAGCATTTGAAAGTGTTGCTGGACGCCGGTCTGGTTCAGGCCAAGGCCGAGGGCACGAGGCGGGTCTATACAGTCAGCAGTGGCGGCTTCCTCAAGCTCAATATTTGGCTTGATCAGTTCTGGGAAGCATAGGCCGCGATTCCAGCTCGCCTCCCTGGCTTCAAGTGTCCGTTGCCAGCGCCTTGCCCNCTTGCCCAGCGCATCGAGCAGGAATCCGGTACCATGCTCGCGCGATGACGGTGTGTCGTGCCCATCGAGAAACGCGCCCTGCTCGGTCAGCACCAGACGCGTGCCCGTGCCTTCCGGGCGAAGCTCAATTGTCGCCAGCGAAACCGAGATTCTGACATCACCGAACAGCATGTCGTAGCTGTAGACGATGCGCTGGTTGGGCACGATATCCTGATAGGTGGCGGTATAGGTGTGGATCGGCCCGTCCTTCGGCCCGCCGGCATTGACCTCCTGGCCGCCGACGCGAAAATCCATTTCGTGCCTGTGGGTCATCGGGTTGTCGGGGTCGGCGAACCAGCGCCGCTTGGCGGCCGGATCGCTGAGCGCGAAATAGACTTTCGCCGGTGCAACTGGATAGAGGCGCTCGAGGACGAAGGTGGAGTGGACGACGGATCGTTCGGCCATGGTCAGGTCCTCTTGGTCAGCTTGATGGTTTCTGCGCGACGAAGACGCCGTCGCGATAGGACGCGCCGAAATAGACTTCGACGGCGCGCAACCTGTCGTCATGGAACAGATGCAGTTCGGTGTTGCGGAAGGTCTTTCCGTCCGCCGTCTCGCAGCGATAGAGGACAAAGGCGGCGTCCTCGTCCTCGCATATCCGCTCGATGACGATCGAGCTGAAGGCCGGGCTGTCCGGCCAGCAGCGCTCGAAATAGGTCGCACGGTCGATGGCGTCGTCATAGGGGCTGGTGAAGGTGAAATCGTCGGCGAGAACCGCCGCGACGGCAGCCTTGTTATTCGCCTGGTAGGCGGAAAAATAGCCGCGGATCAACTCCGCTCTGCTTTTGCCGGGCATGGTCATTTCTCCTCTGCTTCAGGTCATTCGGTCCCGGCGAGAAAATCGCCGAGCCGGTCGAGCCGACGCTCCCATGTCAGCCGCCGTTCGTTGATCCAGTGTTCTGCACTACGCAGCGCCTGCGGCGCGATCTGGCAGGTGCGCACGCGGCCGAGCTTTTCCGAGCGCACCAGCCCGCTTGCTTCGAGCACGTTGAGATGCTGGACGACGGCCGACAGCGACATCGCCAGCGGTTCGGCCAACTGGCTGACCGAGGCCGGCCCACGCGACAGCCGCTCGACCATGCTGCGCCTGGCCGGGTCCGCGAGCGCCTGGAACATCAGGTCGAGCTGGGCGGGATCGTGCAGCATCGCGATCAGCCGTTATTGTAGGGAAAGAACTTGAAGTAGGGCTGCGCCTCCTCGACCACCCGGGCGAAGGACGGCCGCTTGAGCAGGCGGTCGTGGTAGCGTTTCACGGCCGGATAACTGTCGCCGAATGGCTCGACCTTGTTGGCGTAGAACAGCGCCGGCGAGGCCGCGCAGTCGGCCATGGTGAAGGTGGGGCCGGCCGCCCAGAGTTTCGAACGCATCTCCTCCCCGATGATCGCATAGGCGTTGCGCAATTGCGCGCGCGCCTCGTCGACCCCGAACGGATCGATCTTGTCCTGCGGGCGCAACCTGTCGCCGACGATCTTCTGCATCGGCGCCTGCACGTAGAAATCGTAGAAACGGTCGGCCTGGCGGACCTGGAGAGCAAGGTCGGCCTCGGCCGGGATGAGCTCGACCGGCCCGGGATAATGCGCGGCCAGATATTCGATGACGATGGTCGATTCCAGCACCGTGCGGTTGCGTGCATCGTCACGCAGCGCCGGCATCTTGCCGGTCGGCGACACCTTCAGGAACGCTGCCCGCGACTGCTCATCGCCGAGGTCGACGATAACCGGCGTGAAGGGCGTATCGTTCTCGTAAAACGCTATCAGCGGTTTCCAGCAGAACGATGCCAGCGGATGGAAATGGAAGGTCAGGTACATTTTTTGCTCGTCTGTTTGCGGTTCGTCGATGCTGGAGCGGTGCCAGCCAGCGCCAACACTGAAGCATTTACTTAACTATTTCCGTGAGGCGAATGTGTCAAGGTTCCAGACTGCCTTCAGGGTTTGGTATGCGCCACGATGGCGGCGACGATCGTGCCCCAGTCGTCGGGATGCAGTTCGTGGCCACCGCCTTCGATGCGGACAAGCCGCCCGCCGGCAACAGCGTCGGCAAGGGCTGCGCCATGGTCGACCGGAAAGATCGGATCCGATGTCCCGTGAATGACGAGCAGCGGAACCTTGATCTCGCGCAGGCGTCCTTTCAGATCCTCGCCGCCCTTCAGCATGAAATGGTTAGTCGCGCTCAGGAAGCCGCCGGATCGGTCGTAGTCCTGTTGGACGAACGCGCGCATCGCCTTCTCGTCGAACGGATGCGCGGTGCTGGCGATCGTACGCGCGTCCTTGACGACGAAGTCGATCACCTGGTCGCGGTTCGACCAGTCGACCCTGGCGCCATCGGCCGAGTGCTCCATATAGGCTTCGGTCGTTCCCGGCAGCTGCGATGTGTCGATCCCCACCGGCGAACTGCTGATTACGATCAGCGAGATGACACGCAAGGGATGTTTCAACACCAATCGTTGCGCGATCATGCCGCCCATCGACATCCCGATCACATGCGCCTTGCCGATGCCGCAACTGTCGAGGACGCGCACCGCATCGTCCGCCATGTCGTCGAACGTATACGGCGGCTCGCCCGGCGTATATTTGGTCGACAGGCCGGTGTCACGATTGTCGTAGCGGATCACGAAGCGGGCCTTCGCCGGCGAGTTTTTTGCAGAGCGCCTCCGGCCACCAGAGCATCGAGGCCATGGCGCCCATGATCAGCAGAATGGCTGGATCTCCGGGATCGCCAAACGTCTGGGAGACGATTTCGGGTGCTGCGGCCCTTGTCATGGGACTCTCCTCCTATCGGCCAATCAAAGGCCAATCAAACTGGTTGCATTTTGCAATCGGTTGCACGATAATAAAACTGATACGATAATGCAACCGGTTTTTTGAGGAGAGTCGGATGAAAACCGAACACCGCTCGGGATGCCCGATCAATCTGTCGCTGGAAGTGTTCGGCGATCGCTGGAGCCTGATCATCCTGCGCGACATGATTTTTGGCGGCAAACGCCACTTTCGCGAACTGCTCAACGGCTCGATCGAGGGCATCGCTTCCAACATCCTGGCCGACCGGCTGAAGCGGCTGATGGAACTCGGCATGCTGACCAAGGCCGACGACCCCTCGCACAAGCAGAAGGCGATCTACAGCCTGACCGAGATGGCCATCACGCTGGTGCCGATCATGGCGCATCTCGGCGCTTGGGGCCGCGTCTGGCTGCCGGTGAGCGAGGAGCTTTCGATCCGCGCCGAACTGCTGGAGAAAGGCGGGCCGCCAATGTGGGAGCAGTTCATGGACGAGTTGCGCCACGACCATCTGGGCACGCCTGTCGCCACACCCGCGCAGCCTTCCGTCCGCGCTACATTGCAGGCCGGATATGAGGCGGTGGTCGCCCGCAAGGCGTCGAGCGGCATCCAGGCCCCGGCCGCTTGACCAACTTATTTCCCCATTATCAGGCCGGCTCTGCTATCAAGGGGCTGAAAAACATAATTTATGGGATGGATAACGCTCTTGGTCGAGAACTCTAAGGATACTGCCCGCGCCCGGGCGGATATGCGTTTCAAGAAGCAGGAAGAGGCCGCCACGGTGCGTCAAAAGGCGATGGCGGAGTATGTCGCCGAGGCCGACGCCCGCCAGGCCAAGACCAACAAGCTCCGGGCGTTGCGCCTTGCCAAGGAAGCGGAAGACCTCGCCAACGCCCCCGCCGCTCCGGTCAAGAAAGCGGCCCGAGCCAAGAAAAAATAGCGCGGTCTTCTTCATCGACATCCGATCTGATGCCGGCGGGATCGTATCCGCCATGTGCCACGATCCGCAAAAGCCCGCCATTCCGCTTTCCCGCGCGAAGCAATTTCAACCGCAACCGGGATTTCGCATCCCGCATGTCAGGTCGATGATTGACGCGTTTTGATCAGGAGACAGCCATGACCGCACTGACCCTCGAAAAAGCCAAGCACATCATCGACGCCGCCTTCGCCAAGGGCGCCGAGCTGAAGCTCAAGCCGCTCGGCGTTTCCGTGCTGGACGCCGGCGCGCATCTCGTCGCCTTCCAGCGTCAGGACGGAGCCTCGTTCCTGCGCCCGCAAATGTCGGCCGGCAAGGCCTATGGCGCGCTCGCCATCGGCATGGGCTCGCGCCGTGTCGAGGCTTTCGCCAAGGAGCGGCCGCATCTCGTCGCCGGCATTTCCGACGTCTCGGGTGGACGCGTGTTGCCGGTCGTCGGCGGCGTGCTGATCCGCGACAAGGCAGGCGCCGTCATCGGCGCCGTCGGAATTTCGGGAGATACGTCGGACAATGACGAAGCCGCCGCCATCGCCGGCATCGAAGCGGCGGGCTTCACCGCCGATCCGGGCTGAGGGGGAGCTTCTTCATCCCAGGGCGAAGCAGGAGCGAAACTCCGTCGCGAAGACCCTGGGATCCATGCCGCGACCTTTGCCGCAAGTGTAAGCGGAGCAGAATTCTGAACCGTTGCACCGCCTTAGCTTCACGGAATGGATCCCAGGGTCTGCGCCGCGTCGCTTCGCTCCTTGCTTCGCCCCAGGATGACGACCAGAAAGAGCAGCCACGCCAATCGCGAACGGATGCGACCATCCAACGAAGGCGGCTAGTTCAAATTTATGTCTCTACTCGCCGACCGCATCGACACCGAAAACCCGGCCAGCACATCGAACAGGGCGATCACCATCAGCGTGAAGAAGACGGAGTGCGCCGCGCCCTTCACCAGCAGGAACTCGACCAGGAACGCCACGAAGACCAGCGTCGACAACAGATGGTCCATGATCGAGGCGTTCGTGGTGCGCACCGACTTCACCATTTCGAGGAACAGGAAGATCAGCCCGATCACCACCATCAGGTCGCCGAGCGTCATCGAGAACACCCCGCCCGACATCATGCTGAACGAGAAGATCTCGGTCGCCCACGGATCGTCGCCGCTGCCGAATATTCCGAGGAGTCCGAGATTGTAGGCCACGAAGGGCACGATCAGCAGCGGGATGGCACCGAACATCAGGCGTCTCCTCTAGCAATTCCAGGAAAGCGGTTTCCCAAGGAATTGCCTAAACAGTGGGGGCACCTTCTGTAGAATGCCCCGCAGGCACGCCGTCAAGATTTTTCGCTAGCGCCCGCAAACACGGAAAAAGACCGCGCGAAACAACCTTGTCAGCCGCAATTGCCCCGGCTGACCACCGACACGCCGGGATTCAGCGCTTGAACTGGCCTCTCCGCACGGCGGCTCCAATAGCGTTGAGGATGAAAAGGCCGGCGGTGATCGAGGTGATCTCGTTGACGTCGCGCGCCGGCGCGATCTCGACGATGTCGATGCCGACGACACGTCCCTTGGCGAACAGCCCCTTGATCAGCTCGATCGTCTGCCGGTAGCTGATGCCGCCAGGCGCCGGCCCTTCGACCGCCGGCATGACAGCGGGATCGAGACCGTCGGCATCGATGGTCAGGTAATAGCGGCCGCCGTCCGGGATGCGCTTGAGCAGCGCCGCCGTACCGATATCCTGCCATTCATTGGCGGTGACGATGTTGGAGCCGTAGGCGCGGGCCGCCTCGACCTCCTCGAGCCGGGCGCTGCCCTGGCCGCGGATGCCGAGCTGGAAAATCCCGGCTATATGCGCCATCTCCGAAGCGCGGCGGATGGGGCTGGAATAGCCTTCCCTGACCCCGTTGACATTGTCGCGCCAGTCGAGATGGGCATCGATCTGAACCAGGGTGATCGGCCCTTCGCCATCAAGCGCCCGCAGGATCGGGATCGGAATGCCGTGGTCGCCGCCAATGGTGATCGGCAAGGCGCCGGCGACGCGGATCTTGCGGATCGCCGCTTCGGCCAACCTGTAGTGGCCGCCGGCGGCATCGCCGGGGACATCGCCGACATCGACCACCTTGACGTCCTGTCCGTCGAACAGGGTTCCGCCAATGTCGAAATCATAGCGGTCGAGCCCGAGGCTGATGCGCTGCGACGCGCGCCGCACCGCGGTCGGCGCGTTGGTCTGGTCGTTGACCAGCTCGTCGATCGTGTAGGGACTGCCGTAAGGCATGCCGATGATGGCGACATCCGCCTTCAGCGCATCGAGGTCCTCGACCAGCGGGAAGTTCATGAAGGTCTGGAAGATATCGCGCGGTGCTGTGGTGAGTTTGGTCATGCGGTCCCTCTGAAGCCGGCCGATCATCGCGCGGAAGCGCCGCGACAAGGCATGACTCAATACAGCACCGCCGCCGCAGCTTGTATCGCCACGGACGCCCGGTCTTTGGCATAGTTGGCGGCGCGGCGCGCACCAAACGCAAAAAACCGGCCAATGGCCGGTTCTTTTGGCATTCAATCCCTTCGAAAGCTGGTCTCAGCTTTCCTTGGGCGTCAGCACCTGGCGACCGCGATACATGCCGGTCTTCAGGTCGATATGGTGCGGGCGGCGCATTTCGCCGGAATTCTTGTCCTCGACATAGGTCGGGGCCTTGAGAGCGTCGGCCGAGCGGCGCATGCCGCGCTTGGACGGAGAGGTTTTTCGTTTCGGAACGGCCATGGATATGCTCCACTACATGGTCAAAATGCCCCGATAGCCCTCGTGAAAGGGCCGCGTCAGGGCCATAATCTGAGAAAGTCGGGTGCCTATACACGCCCTGCGCCGTTTTGGCCAGCACCGTGGCGATTTTTTTTGAACTGGCAGCGGTTCTACCTAATCAAGACAACCGACATACGCGCCCGAACGGCCGGCGCGGCGTTCGATCAGCGACGCCAGCCGCCGCAGACCCGGACCGGGCTTGGCCGGATTGCGGGCGATCGGATTGGGCAGCGAGACGGCCAGCAATGCCGCCTGCCGCCGCGACAGCTGCTTGGCCGAAACGCCGAAATGATGCTGGGCCGCCGCCTCGATGCCGTAAACGCCCGGCCCCCATTCGGCGATGTTGAGGTAGATCTCCATGATCCGTCGTTTTGACATCACCGCGTCGAAATAGACGGCCAGCGGCAGTTCGACTACCTTGCGCACCGAGCCCAGCGGCCGTGACCACAGGAAAAGGTTCTTCACCGTCTGCATGGTGATGGTGGAGGCGCCGCGCGTCGCTTCGCCGGCCAGCGCGTCGTCGACGACGCCGCGCAATTCGCCGAGATCGATGCCGCGATGGAAGCAGAACTGCCCGTCCTCCGACATGATCACCGAATTGGCCAGCACCGGCGACACATCGTCGATCGACACCCAGCGCCGGTCGTAACCGGAGAAGGTCGCGAGGTCTTTGACCATCAAGGTCGATATCGGATGCACGAAGGACGGCAGATAGAGGAAGGTCAGCCCAATGGGTATCGCCGCCAGCACGACGGCGACGACCAGGCCGCGCCGTGCCAGGCGCTTCAGACCGGCGCGGTTCACGCGCCTTGGTCGCGCCATCTCAAACCCTTCGGTTTCATGATCGACGATCGGTTCCGTCAAGCCGCCCCCACCCGCGCCACTCTCCCGCCTCCGGCATAATGGCGCGAGGCTTCTTGCGCAACGTCTGAGTGTCGGCTACCGCTCCCGGCCATGACGAAAGACGAGCAATTGGCCTTTGAGGCCGGACTTCTGGGGCGGGCGGCGGCGATCGAGGCCGGGCTCAGGCTGCTGCTCGACGGCCGCACGCTTGCCGGCGAGATCGCCCGGCCGGAGCGTCTGATGGCGGCCATGCGCCATGGCGTGCTGAACGGCGGCAAGCGGCTGCGCCCCTTCCTGGTCATGGAAAGTGCCGCCCTTTTTGGCGCCGATGGCGAGGCGGCGATGCGCGTGGCGGCGGCGCTCGAATGCGTGCATTGCTATTCGCTGATCCATGACGATCTGCCTGCCATGGACGACGACGATCTGCGCCGCGGCCAGCCGACAGTGCACAAGGCCTTCGATGAAGCCACCGCCATACTTGCCGGCGATGCGCTTCTGACGCTTGCCTTCGATGTCCTCGCCGATGAGGCGACGGCGCTGCCGGCGGAGCGCAGGGCGGCGCTGGTGCTGGCGCTGGCGCGCGCCGCCGGCACGGGGGGCATGGTCGGCGGGCAGACGCTCGACCTCGAAGCCGAGCGCAACAGGCCGGACGAGGCCGGCATCGTCCGGCTGCAGGCGATGAAAACCGGCGCGCTGATCCGCTACGCCTGCGAAGCCGGCGCGATCATTGCCGGCGCTGCACCGCAGGACCGCGACCGGCTGGCCGAATTCGGCTCGGCGGTCGGGCTTGCCTTCCAGCTTGCCGACGACCTGCTCGACCTGACCGCCGATGCCAGCCAGATGGGCAAGGCGACCGGCAAGGACGCAGCCGCCGGCAAGGCGACGCTGGTGGCGCTGCATGGCGCGAACTGGGCGCGCAGCCAGCTCCATGGGCTGGTCAAGCAGGCGCATGAATTGCTCGAGCCTTACGGTGAACAGGCAGCCTTGCTGAAGGCAGCGGCAAGCTTCGTGGCAATCCGCAACAACTGAGGTTTGGGCGATCGGATGCCGAACCGTTTTCGGAATTTGTCGGCCTTGCGCTGCCTTGCTTTGGTGTCTCTCAAATGCCCCCAAAGCAACTGGGCGCGCTATCTGACCTTGACGACGACCTTGCCCTTGGCGCGTCCTGTTTCGACGTAAGCCAGCGCCTCATTGGTCGCTTCAAAAGGAAAGACCCTGTCGACGACCGGGCGAATCGCCCCATCTTCGATGAGGGACGTGATTTTGCTCAGTTGCTCACCTTGCGCCGACATGAACAGGAACGAAAATCCCACGCCCCGGCGCTTGGCTTTGGTCCTGATACCACGGCTCAGCAGCCGCAGCAGCAGCCTTAGCACCACGTTCAGTCTCTGTTTCCTGGCAAATTCGGGATCCGGAGGACCGGAAATCGAGATGAGCTTCCCACCCGGTTTCAGCACAGTCAGGGATTTCTCAAGCGTCTTGGCGTCCTGGCTGTTCAGGACGACGTCGTAGCCCGACAGGATTTTCTCGAAGTCGTCCTTCCTGTAGTCGACGACGACATCGGCGCCGAGATCCCTGACCAGATCGTTGCTTGCCGCGCCCGCTGTTGTCGCAACGATCGCGCCGAGGTGCTTTGCCAACTGGATGGCGAATGTCCCCACGCCGCCGGAGCCAGCCTGGATGAAGATCTTCTGGCCTGTCTTCAGACCCGCCCTCTCGATGAGAGCCTGCCAGGCGGTCAGACCGACCAGCGGGATCGAGGCCGCCTCTTCCATGCTGAGGTTCGCCGGCTTCAGCGCCACGTCGGCTTCATCGATTGCGATGAATTCGGCGAATGTCCCGATCCGGCCGTCGCGCGGCCGCGCATAGACGGCGTCGCCGGGTTTGAATTTGCGGACTTTCGAGCCCACCCTGACAACCCTCCCGGCAACGTCGTGACCGAGGATGAAGGGCCGGCGATAGGGAAGGACGAGTTTGAATTCGCCGGTTCTGATTTTGGAATCCAGCAGGTTGACCCCGGCGGCATGGACCTCGACCAGGACGTCATTGTCCAGCAGCTCCGGCTCCGGCATCTCGGCCAGCCGCAAAATGCCTTTCTTGCTATATTTATCGACAACGAATGCCTTCATGGCAGTGACTTTCTGAAAGTGTCTGTTGGCCTGCTGTCTGTGCGTGAAATTCTCCGTCCCGCCGTTGTTCAGACCGGCAAGCGGAACTGCTTGCGCAAGGTCTTGTCGAACATCTCCGCGGGGGCGAAGCGGCGCAGCAGGCTGACCTGGCGCGCTGCCTTCCCTGCGGTATAGCGCCGTCGCGGACGGGCGTCGGTCGCTGCCTTGACGACCACATCCGCCACCACTTCCGGCCGATCGGCTTTGGGCATCACATCGGCAAGCAGCGCCTTGAGACCGGCGCGCGCCTGATCGTAGTCCTTCAACAGGGAATCCGGCTCGATGCCGTTCTGGTCGAAGACGGTGCGCACGAATGCCGGCTCGATGACCGAGACGCGAATGTTGAAGGCGCGAACCTCATGATCGAGCGATTCCGAATAGCCCTCCAGCGCGTGCTTGACCGCCGAGTAGTGCGCTGAGTATGGCGCGGGCACCAATCCCAGAATCGAGCCGATGTTGACGATGCGCCCTTGGCCGCGGCGCCGCATCGACGGCAACACCGCATTGGTCATGCGCATGACGCCGAACAGATTGACGTCGAACAGAGCCTGCACCTGTGCGACCGAAGATTCCTCGGCACCGCCAAGCAGGCCGACACCGGCATTGTTCACCAGCAGATCGATACGACCGGTCTGGGCCAGCACGGTTGCAACGAGGGCGCTGACCGACTCCCCGTCGGTCACGTCGCAGGTCAGCATGGACACCTGCGCCGGGCCGTTGCCGGCCTTGCTGCGGCTTGTCCCGAAGACGGTATACCCCGCCCGCGCCAAGGCCTCGGCACTGGCGCGGCCGATGCCCGAAGAGGCTCCGGTCACGACTGCGGTTCTTCCCGAAAGGGTACTCATTTGATACTCCACAGACATGAGGGCTAGCTTTTTGCCGTTGATTGAATTATGATCGTAATATCACATTACACCTATAATGCAATAGCAGAAAGGAAGAGCGCCATGCGCTACGAAAAGGGCCGAAAGGACGCCTCTCGCGATCGCATCGTCGAGGTCGCAGCCCAGCGTTTTCGCGGTGAAGGCATCGCCGCGTCCGGACTGGCAGCCATCATGGGCGACGCCGGGCTGACGAACGGAGCCTTCTATCCGCATTTCCAATCCAAGGCGGAGCTTGTGCGTGAAAGCCTGGTAGCGGCGCTAGAGAGCCAGGTGCAGCAACTGCAAGAGGTATTGGCCGCCGGTGGTCCGGAGATGGGGATAGCGGCGTATCTGTCAGCCGGGCACCGGGACAATCCGGGAACGGGCTGCGCCAACGCCGCGCTGCTCCCGGAACTCGCGCGTCAGCCGCTCGAAACGCGCCAAGTCTACACCGAACGCTTGCTGGTTTTGGTGCGCCAGTTATCTGCAGCGCTTCCGCAGGCCAGGGATCCGGAAGGCGTTGCCATGGGCGTCTTTGCAACCCTCATCGGCGCGCTTCAACTGGCCCGCGCGGTGGCAGGGACCGAATTGTCGGATCGCTTCCTTGCGGCAGGAGCAGATGCCGCGCGCAGGCTGATCCAGCCACGTGACGGGGAGAAGGCATCCATTTAGAGATAGAGCGGCAGCAGCAAAGAGCCTGACATCCTCATCATGGCGGGCCGCATTACAAGAAGGGTCGCTTTGCCTAAAGTCATCGGCCATTGCCAGCACGAGGCCATCTCAACCTGCATCAGGGAATGACTGCATAAGGGCCGGAAGCGACTGGCAGCTTCAAGGCTCGGAATCGGACGGCCACCGCGACGCAGTCCGTAAGGGGGGTAACTTGCGACGGAGGAATCGATTGGACGCCCGAAAATTGTGCTGATGAGGGAGGGATAACTCACTTCGCCAAGTTAGAGCGGCGTGTTTTCGCCCTTCCGTCACGCCTTGAGACGGAGTGCCTCCACAAGAAGAGCGAACGCTGCAGTGTGCTGGCGTCGGCTGGGATAATAGAGGTGATAGCCCGGGAAGGGTTGGCACCAGTCTTCCAGCACCCGGATCAGGCGTCCGTCTGCGACGAACGGAGCGACCTGGCTTTCAAATGTGTATGCTAGTCCGAGCCCGTCGAGGGCCGCAGCCTCCAGCATTTCCCCGTCATTGATAATGAGTGGGCCATTCATCCTGACTTCAAGTTCCTCACCGCGTTTTTCGAACTCCCAGGCAAAGAGCCCGCCGCCGGTCTTCTGACGGTAGCTGATGCCTTTGTGTTCCCCAAGTTCGCGCGGTGTCTTTGGAACCGTTCGGGTTGCAAAATACGACGGTGATCCAACTACCGCCATACGCAGGTCCGGGCCGATCCTTACTGCCACCATGTCCTTCTGGACCTGCTCGCCGATCCGGATACCGGCGTCGAATTTGCTTGCAACGATGTCAACCAGACCTTCGTCCAGGCTCAATTCCACTTCGATATCCGGATACTGCAGAAGGAGTTTGGCGATGACGGGCCACAGTACTGATTTGGCAGCATACCGGAATGTCGTCAGGCGAATGAGGCCAGTGGGCTTGTCGCGCAGGGCGGCGACGGCGGCGATCTCGCTTTCGATGTGATCGAAGGCCGGTCGCAGGCTTCGCAGCAAGCGCTCTCCAGCTACCGTCACGGACAGGCTGCGGGTGGTGCGTGAGATCAGCCGGACTCCCATGCGCTGTTCCAGCGTTCTGACAGCGTAGCTGAGCGCCGACTGCGATAGACCAAGCTTTGCTGCGGCGCGCGTGAAGCTGCCCGCCTCTGCGACGGCGATGAAGACTGCCAGCTCGCTGAAATCTCCGCGCCTCATTTATCAATCCCATTTCTAACTTCATGCAGATTATAGAGGCTAATCGTATCGAGTCCTATTCCCTATGTCACCTGGCAGACAACGAAACGCTGAGACGGACGTGCCAAGCCAACGCGGCATAAACTGAAAGATACCGACCAGGAAGGATACGACTATGAGTAGAGTATGGATGATCACCGGCGCAGGGCGAGGCATGGGCCTCGACTTTGCCAAAGCGGCCCTGGCCATCGGCGATAAGGTCGTTGCGACCGGTCGTAACCCAGATCGGGTCGCCAAGGCGATCGGGCAGTCGGACAATCTTTTGGTCGTCACGTTGGACGTGACCAAGCCGGCCGACGCCGACGCCGCGGTGAAGGCAACCCTGGACCGCTTTGGTCGCCTCGACGTGCTCGTCAACAATGCCGCGGGCTTCTATGCCGGCTATTTCGAGGACCTGACTCCGGCCCATATCGAACTTCAGCTCGCGTCCACCCTGACCGGCGCCATGAACGTCACCCGCGCAGTCCTGCCGGTCATGCGCGCGCAGGGTTCTGGCAAGGTCATTGCCATCTCATCGACGGCAGGCCTGGTCGGCTTTGAGTTCTGTTCTGCATACGCCGCGGCAAAGTTCGGCGTTGATGGCTGGATCGAGTCACTGCAAGCCGAGGTGGCGCCGTTCGGCATTGAAACGATGATCGTGAACCCCGGGTTTTTCCGCACGGAGCTGCTGACGGACGAATCCACTCAATATGCTCCGTCATTCGTCAGCGATTACAGCGAACGTCGCGCCCGGCAGATAACGGGTTGGAAAGCCGCGAACGGCCAGCAAGTCGGCGACCCCGCCAAACTCGCGCAGGCGTTGATCACTCTGGTCGACAAGCCGGAGCTGCCCCGTCGGTTCATCGCCGGTGCCGATGCTCTTGCAATGGTCAGGCAGAAGCTCGCTCTGCTGCAGCAGCAGGTCGATGCCCATGAGGAGCTATCCGGGTCGCTGGCCTTCGACAGCTGAACGTCGCATCCAGCACTGCCGTCGTCGCAGGTCTATTTATGAGCGCCGTCGATAGGCTCATGCGAATTTTGAGGGCTAATTCGGATGTCGCGTCCGTGCTCTCCTGAGGGTTGACCCTTAGGCAACCGGCCAATGACAGGCCTTCGAATAGACGTCCCTTTCCGACCGATGCCGTAGGCTTCGTCGGTCCGATCGATTTCGCGAGAAGTCCCAATCCCGCCCGCCACCGAGGAGACGACATGCCAGAGCCCCGACAGCTAGCCTTGGACATCAACAGCCGGCGCCACCAGTTCAATCTTGATGTACGCGTGACTCTGCTGGACGCACTACGCGAGCATGCCAACCTGCCCGGCACGAAAAAAGGCTGTGATCATGGGCAGTGCGGCGCCTGTACCGTCCACGTCGACGGCGAGCGGGTATTGAGCTGCCTGACGCTGGCGGCCCAGGTCGAAGGCCGTCAGGTCACGACGATCGAGGGCCTCCAGGCTGCCGACGGCGTGATGCACGCAGTCCAGACCGCGTTCATCGAGCACGATGCATTCCAGTGCGGCTATTGCACCCCCGGTCAGATCATGTCGGCCGTTGCATGCATTCGTGAGGGCCACGCCGATACGGACGAGGACATCCGCGAATACATGAGCGGCAACATCTGCCGGTGCGGCGCTTACCCCCATATCGTCGCCGCGGTGCGCGATGCCGCCAGCCGCCTGAAGAAGGAGGCAGCACTATGAGACCTTTCGAGTATCTCCGCGCCAAAGATGCCGCGAGGGCGCTTGCCGAGGCTACCAAGCCAGAGACAAGATTTCTCGCCGGTGGGACCACGCTTCTTGACCTCATGAAGCTGAATGTCGAGCGTCCTGCGCGGGTGGTCGACATCACGCGCCTTCCCGGCCTGGACACGATCGAGGTATCGGCGGATGCCATTCGCATCGGTGCGCTCGCCAAGATGAGCAAGGTCGCCGACCACGCCGATATCAAGCAGGCTGCGCCGGTGCTTTCCGAAAGCCTGTGGCGCGCTGCCTCGGCACAGCTGCGCAACATGGCGTCCATCGGTGGAAACTTGATGCAGCGAACCCGTTGCACCTACTTCCGGGACCCGGGCGCTTATTCGAACTGCAACAAGCGCAATCCAGGTTCCGGATGCGCTGCCCTTGGCGGCGTCAACCGCAACCACGCGGTGCTCGGCACGAGCGACGCGTGCATAGCAATCTACCCCGGAGATTTTGCGGTTTCCCTGGTGGCATTCGACGCCACGGTCATCATCCGGGGAGCTTCCGAACGCAAAATTCCCGCCGACGAATTCTTCCTTCTCCCTGGCGATACCCCGCACCTTGAGCATGAGCTGTCGGCCGGCGAGATGGTCGTCGGGATCGAGATCCCGCGTTCGGCAGCCCTGGAACGCTCGCATTATCTCAAGGTCCGGGATCGCGCGTCGTACGAGTTCGCCGCGGCCAGCGCTGCTGTCGGAATCGAATTGGAAGCCGATGGCAAGACAATTCGCGAAGTACGCATCGCGGTCGGCGGCCTCGCCACCAAACCCTGGCGCCTGCGCGCCGTCGAAAATTTGCTCAAGGGAAAGACGCTCGACCAGGCGACGATTCGTAGCGCCTCGTCAGCCGCCGGCGACGGCGCGAAGTCGAGCGGACATAACGCATTCAAGGTTGAACTGGCACCGAAGGTCGTGGCCCGCGCCCTGATGACGGTAGGAGGTATCGCATGACACATGGTAACGCGTTCGAACTCAACCGCCGCACCGTCTTGAAGCTCGGCGCCGGCGTAGCCGCTGTCGCTGGCGCCGCTGTCGATCTCTCGTCAAAAGCCGTTGCGGCTGAGACCGTTCCCGCCAAGGCGCCAGCTCTCGGTGGCAGGCTTTCCCGCGCCGAAGGCCCGTTGAAAGTAACCGGGCAGGCTCGCTATGCGATCGAGCAGAAGCTGGAGAACCTGGCCTATGGCGTTACCGTCCAATCGACGCGGCCGGCGGGGCGTATCGTCAATATCGATACGTCGGCTGCCAAGGCTCTACCGGGTGTCCTGGATGTCTACACAGCGCAGAATTCCCTGAAGCTCAACAAGCCGACCGTCTACAGCAAGGGCGGCGGAGCCACCGAGGAATTTACCCCAATTCAGGACGATGTGGTCCGTTTCAACGGCATGCATATCGCGCTCGTGGTCGCTGAAACCTTTGAACAGGCAACGGAAGCGGCAAGCCTTCTCAAGGTCGAATACGAGGACGGCGACCCTATTCTCGACATCAACGATCCCAAGGCAAAAGCGCAGCCCATCGATGAGATGGGTGCCGCGTGGGGCGATGCGGCGACAGCGTTGGCCAATGCCGAGGTCAAGGTAGACGTCACTTACACGACGTCACGCGAATACAATGTGCCGATGGAGCCGCATGCGTGCATCGCTTCCTGGGACAACGGGAAAATCACCGTCTGGGAGCCCAGCCAGTGGGTTGGCGGGGCACGGAGCGTCGTGTCGGAATGGCTCGGCATCGACATCGAGAATGTGCGGGTGATCTCGCCCTATGTCGGCGGTGGGTTCGGGTCCAAGATCGGGGCACATCCGCATGTGGGGCTGGCTTGCGCGGCCTCGCGGAAACTGGGCAGGCCGATCAAGGTTTCTCTCACGCGGCCGCAGACCTTTACCGGCCTTGGCGGCCGACCGGCGACACGGCAGACACTCTCAATCGGAGCCTCGAAGGACGGAAAGATAAGCTCGATCGTCCATGAGAGCTGGAACGAGACGGCGATTGACGAAGTCCATATCGAGGCTTGCAACAATGTGACGAAGATCATGTATGCGACGCCGAACTTTTCTTCACGTCTCAACGTCGTCCCGGTCAATACGGTCCAGCCCGGCTGGAAACGGGGCCCCGGCGAAAACCCCAGTGCCTATGCTGTGGAAAGCGCGATCGACGAGCTGGCGTACGCGCTCAGCATGGATCCGGTCACGCTGCGCCTTGCCAACTGGGCGGAGACGGATCCCAGCAATGGGATGAAGTGGAGCACTCGACAGTTACGCGAAGCCTATGCCGTGGGCGCGGAAGCCTTCGGCTGGTGGAACCGGAACCCGGCCCCTCGCTCGATGCGCGAAGGCCGCGAGTTGATCGGTTGTGGAATGGCCGCCGGGTCATACCCCATGATCCGTACCGCGAGCGAAGCCAAGATCGTACTCCATGCCAGTGGACAGATCGAAGTCCTCAGCGCGGGCACCGACATGGGAACGGGGACTTATACCATTCTCGCCCAGACAGCGGCTGACGCATTGGGCGTTCCTGTTGAGACAGTCGCGGTGCGGCTGGGCGATACCCTCCTCCCCAGATCGGCGCTCGCAGGCGGTTCCCAGCAGGCCAACAACCTGACGGGAGCGGTGGACAAGGCGGCCAGGAATGCACGGGACGCCTTGCTGGCGCTTGCCGCATCCGATCCGAAGTCGCCGCTGGCAGCCTCGAAGGCGACTGACCTCACGTTCGAAAACGGCTCGGTGCGACCGACCCGGCGGCCGAACGGCGGTATCAGCATCGCGGAACTGTTGAAGGCAGTGGGCAAAGACAAACTGGAAATCGAGGGTAACACCTTTGCTCCCGGCGCCACCGAGGAGATGAAGAACGGAGCTGACCGCAGTTTTGCACAGTTGAAGGGCGCTGTGGAAGGAGGCGTCTCGGCCCATAGCTGGTGTGCGCATTTCGTGGAAGTTAGGATCGATGAGGATTTTCGCACGATCCGCGTCAAGCGCATGGTCTCGGCATTCGATAGCGGCAGGATCTTCAATCCGAAGCTTGCCGAAAGCCAGTGGATCGGCGGTATGGTCATGGGTCTCGGGCAGGCTCTCCTGGAAGAAGGTTACGTCGACCAGCGAGACGGGCGCATCATCAACGCGAATTTTGCCGACTATGCCGTCCCGGTTAACGCCGATGTGCCCGACATCCATGTGATTTCGGTTGGAATTCCGGACATGCAGGCAACCGCTCTTGGCGGCAAAGGCGTCGGCGAGATCGGTGTCGTAGGGGTCGCCCCTGCGATCGGCAATGCCGTCTTCCACGCCACCGGCAAACGCATTCGAAGCCTTCCAATCACGCTGGAAAAGCTCGTTTGAGTTCGGTCGATGCGCCCTTGGTGATCCACAGGCTCGCAACAGGCGAGCATGCAAACAGAACGATCTAAACCCAATGCAAACTGGAACGCTAATCCCTGGTCGCCGCCTGTTGTGACGCGTCACCAAGCAACGCCAGACAGTGTGCAACGGTTTTCCCGGCGCGTTCAATCGTCTTTGATCAGCACGATCTTCGCCGGATCGAAATCGATCCCGACCATCGTCCCTTCCGCGACAGCGGGTGTGACATCAGGCGATGTCGCGAACAGTTCGACCGCCGGATCGCTGATCGCGATCCGGTATTCCATGTGGTCGCCGAGATACGAGCTCTTGACCACCTGGCCCGTCATGGTGCCCGCTGGCTGGCCGGGCAAGATTCGCACGGCATTCGGGCGCACAGCGAGCATCGCCGGTCCCGGAGCGTTACCGCGACCCGGCATGTCGAGCAGCAAGGGTCCGACCTTGACCCTTGCACTGGTCGCATTGCTGGAAAGCACCTCGACGTCGAGCAGATTGGCGTCGCCCATGAAGTCGGCGATGAAACGGTTGGTCGGCTCGTTGTAGAGGTCGCGCGGCGTACCGTCCTGGGCGACGCGAGCGGCGTTCATGACGATGATGCGGTCGGAGACGGCGAGCGCCTCTTCCTGGTCATGCGTGACATAGACCATGGTCAGCGCCAGATCTTGCTGCAGGCCGCGGATTTCGTCGCGCACCCGCCGGCGCAGCTTGGCGTCGAGATTGGACAGCGGCTCGTCGAACAGCAGCACCTTCGGCTCCAGTACGATGGCGCGCGCCACCGCGACGCGCTGCTGCTGGCCGCCGGACAATTCGCTCGGCTGGCGCTTCTCGTAGCCGGACAGGCCGACAAGCGACAGCTTTTCTGCGGCGCGCTCGGCTGCCTGCGCTTTGCCAAGCCCCATCGCCCGCAGGCCATAGCTGACATTCTCCATCACGTTCATATGCGGAAACAGCGCATAGGACTGGAAAACCATGGAGACATCGCGCTCGGCGGCGGACAGCAAGGTGACGTCCTTGTCGTCGATCAGGATGCGCCCGGTGCTGGTCTGTTCCAGCCCGGCGATCAGCCGCAGCGTCGTCGTCTTGCCGCAACCCGAGGGCCCGAGCAGC
The DNA here is from genome assembly GCF_000502615.1 of Mesorhizobium sp. LNJC405B00. Lineage (NCBI taxonomy): Bacteria > Pseudomonadati > Pseudomonadota > Alphaproteobacteria > Hyphomicrobiales > Phyllobacteriaceae > Mesorhizobium > Mesorhizobium sp. LNJC405B00. Next base: position 294,891 of record NZ_AYWC01000011.1, read on the forward strand.
GTCACCAGACTGGCCGGCGCGATGTCGAAGCTGAGATTGTCGACGGCGGTCACCGCGCCATATTTTTTGGTGACGCCCTCGAACCGCACCGCCGGCCTGTCCGTCGCAACCGGGGCAGCATTCTTCGCCGTCTGATCCACGCCGCTTCTCCCCATCAGATTGCCGCCACGACGGCTTCCGGACCCGCACGGCGCCGGCCGAGCCGGCGTTCGCCGACCAGCAGCTGGATGCCGATGAGGATGACCATCATGACGACGATCATCACCGCCGAATAGACAATCGCGATGCCGTATTCGCCGACATCTGCGCGCCCGACAATGTAGACCGTGGCGAGATTGAACCGGCCGCTCGCCAGGAAGATGACGGCGCTGACCGCCGTCACCGCGCGCACGAAACTGTAGATCATCGCGGTCACGATCGCCGGCTTCAGGATCGGCAGGATCACCCGCCGCAAGGTAGCAAAAGACCGCGCCCCAAGCGTCAGCGATGCCTCGTCCAGGCTCTTGTCGATCTGTCCGAGATTGGCAAGCCCGGCACGGATCGCCACCGGCATGTTGCGGAAGATGAAGGAGATGACGATGATCAGCCCGGTGCCGGTCAACTGCACCGGCGGCACGTTGAAGGCAAGGATATAGCTGACGCCGATCACCGTGCCGGGAATGGCGAAACTCATCATGGCCAGGAACTCGAACATGGTACGCCCGGCGAAACGCTGCCGGTCGAGCAGATAGGCCGTCAGGATGCCGAGCGCCGCGGTGAACGGCATCGCCACCAGCGCCAGGCCGATGGTCATCAGCAGCGACGGCCAGGCCGAGCCGCTGAAAAACCAGCCATTGACGCCTTTCTCGATCGAAAAGGCGGTGAGGAAATACTCGAGCGTCGGCGTGTTGTCGCGCCCGATCGATTGCACGAAACCGCCGCCCAGGATGATGCCGTAGACCACGATGGTCAGGACCAGCCACGGAACGACGGTGGCGTAGCAGCCGATCCGCAAGGCCTTGGGCAGCGTCGCCGGTACGCCGCCATCGCCCTTGCCTGCAACGGTGACGTAGCTGCGGCTGCCGATCCAGCGGCGCTGGATGACGAAGGCTGCCAGCGTGAACATCAACAGCACGATCGCCAGCACCGCCGCGCGGCCCTGGTCGTGCGCCGCGCCAACCACCGCGAAGAATATATCGGTCGACAGCACGTTGAAATTGCCTCCCAGCACCAGCGGATTGGCGAAATCGGCCATGCTCTCGATGAACGAGATCAGGAAGGCGCTGGCCAGGCCCGGCCGGATCAACGGCCAGGTGACGGTGCGAAACGTCCGCCAGCGACTGGCGCGCAAGGTCTGCGACGCCTCCTCCATGCTCGGGCTGACCCCTTGCAGCACGCCGACCAGAACCAGGAAGGCGATCGGCGTGAAGGCCAGCACCTGCGCGATGGTGATGCCGGCAATGCCATAGATCCAGCGGCTGCGCGGAATGCCGAGATGCACCGACATGAGGTTGGTGACGATGCCGGCGCGGCCAAACAGCAGGATCAGCGCCAGGCCGATGACGAAGGGCGGCGTGATGATCGGCAGGATGGACAGGCCGCGCAGCAGCCATTTGGCCGGCAGCTTGGTGCGAAGCGCAATCAGCGCCAGAGCCAGCCCAAGCGCCGTGCAGAAAAAGCCGACGAGGACTGCGATCGCCACCGTGTTCCACGCCACGCCGCAGGAGCCCTCGCCATAGAGGCAGCGCAGGCTCCATATGTTGGCGCTGAAGATCTTTTCGACGAACAGCGCCGGCACGACATTGCCGTCATTATCCTTGATGGCCGAGGTGAGGATCGACAGCAGCGGATAGGCGACGAACAGGATCAGCGAAGCAATCACGATTGAGAGCGAGCCGACGACGAAACGGTCGCCCTTGCACCAGCCGCGCGCGGCGAGCGCCTCGGCGATGAACATCAGCATCGCCACGGCATAGAGCGCCGCGCCCCAGCCGAGCCCCGGCTGTATCGGTCCCGGCGTGCCGGCGACCTGGGTAAGCAAGCCAAATCCCCAGCCCGAATGGATGATGGAAAAGCCTTCGATGGCCAGCCACAGCAGGCCCGCCGCGCCTGCAATCGCAAGGCTCTTGGGTTTGTTGCGCGCCACCAGCCAGCTCGCCAGCAGAAGCGGCAGGACAAGCGGCAACAGCCAGGGCCGGCCACCGAGCGCCAGTATGATGGCCGGCGTCGCATCCGCCGGCTGTGCCAGCCAGTCGAACGACAGGAAGCCGCCTTCGACCTTGTACCAAGGCAAGAGCACGAAGCTCGCCCACGCGGCCATTACCCAGGCGAGCGCGTTGCGTCCAGGAGCGGAACTGACCATGGAACCGGCCGCGGCCATTCAATGTCTTTCTGTGCCAAAGGATGGTGCGCCAGCTGCCGCGAAGGGCAGCCGGCGATCAGATGCTAGAGTGAGCACGAAAGAACGCGCTCAGCCGCCATTGCGGACCTCGTCGGTGAACTTCTTCAACAGCCGCTTGCGTTCGGCCGACGAGCCGTATTTGGCGAAGTCGTAGTCGATCAGCTTGATCTTCGAGAGGTCCGGCGCCTCGGGCGGCACCGGCGTGGCGGTGTTCGACGGAATCTGGAAGCTGCCGTTCGGCGCCGCGAGCTTCTGCGCATCCGGGCTCAGCGCCCAGTCGTAGAATTTCTGCGCCTCTTCGGCATGCTTGGCGCCCGTCACGATGCTCATCGAGCCGATCTCGAAGCCGGTGCCTTCGCAAGGCGACACCACCTTCACGGCAGGGTTCTGTTTCGCGGCATTGATCACGTCGTGCTGGAAGGAGATGCCGATCAGCGTCTCGCCCTTGCCGACGGCGAGCGCCGGCGCGGCCCCTGCCTTGGTGTATTCGGCGATGTTCTTGTTGAGCTGCTTGAGATAGTCGAATGCCTTGTCCTCGCCCATCAGCTGGACGATGGTGGCAAGCATGGTCCAGGCCGTGCCCGATGAATTCGGGTCGGCCATCTCGATCTCGCCCTGGAATTCCGGCTTGACCAGATCGGCCCAGCACGCCGGCGCGGTCAGCCCGCGCTGCTTCAGATCTTCCTCATTGTAGCCATAGCCGAGCGCACCGAGATAAATGCCGACCGTGCGGTTCTTCGACCTGTCGGCCTGCTTCAGCGCCCAGTCGCGCAAGTTTGCCAGTTGCGGCGACTTGTATTCCTGGGTGAGGCCCTCTTCCGCCGCCTGCAGATGCGGGTCGCCGGTGCCGCCCCACCAGATATCGGCTTGCGGATTGTCCTTCTCGGCCCGGAGGCGGGCGTAGATTTCGCCGGCGCTCATGCGGGTCATGTCGACGCTGACGCCCGTCTCCTTCTGGTAGGTGGTCGCCATCGCCCGGCACCAGGCCTCGTCGACGGCGCAATACATTGTGAGGCTGCGGTCGGCCGCCTGGGCGGCACCCGCCAATCCGAACATGGCCAGCGCCGCGCCAAGGCCAAGCCAGGCGGCGCGCAAGCCTTGCTTACTGTCAAATGTCTTCATCGATATTCCTCCCTGTCTTCTCACTGGAAACGATCTACCCGTCGTCGAGCGGCACTCCGATCACCTGGGACAATGTCGCCGCGACACCGGGTGCTGCCGCAAGCACGGGATTGCCCTTCGCCATGCCGTCGCCGTCGAGGAACCGGTTCACCCGGCCGCCGGCCTCCTCCACCAGCAGCAATCCGGCCAGGCAGTCCCACGAATTGATGTGCAGCTCGGCATAGGCATCCGAGCGGCCGTCGGCCACATAGGCCAGCCCAAGCGCTCCGGAGCCGGAGCGGCGTACATTGGCGCCGAGCGCCCACACCAGGCTCACCTTCTCGAGATACTCACGGTTCGGAATCCTCGGCGACCAGCCGAACTCCACAAAGGCACGGTCGAACGCTTGCGTCGGCGAAACATGGATCGGCGCGCCATTGCGTGTCGCGCCTTGCCCGCGACGGGCAAAATACGTTTCGCCGATGGCCGGATTGGCAATGCCGCCGATCTCGCTGCGGCCGTCCTCGACGAAAGCTATCGAAATGCAGAAATGCGGAATACCGCGCATGAAATTGGCGGTGCCGTCGATGGGGTCGACGACCCACATGCGGGCAGAGCCGATGCCACCGCCTTCCTCGCCCAAAAACCCGTCCTGCGGAAAAGCGTCTGCCAGCGTCGCGCGGATGTGCTCCTCGACCTTGCCGTCGGTTTCAGTGAGAAAATCCTGCGGGCCTTTCATCGCCACCGGCTGGACGGCGCCCTGCCGGGCATAGCCTTCCATCGCCAGTTGCCCGGCCGTGACAAGCAGTTTCCGGCAGACCTCGGCACGCCTGTCCATCTCGGCCTCGGACAGCCGGTCCGCCTTCGAATGCGCCGCCGCCCTGCTCATGCAGCCGGTCCGGACAGTCGCGCCCTCAATGCCGTCTTCGGCGAAATGGACAGGGTATTCCTCCGATGCCACTCTTGAGCCCGCTTGTATTGCACGGCTGTGCAAAGCTGTTGCATTCCGCCATGCCTGTCAAGTGCGGTGGGTGGCAATGGCAGAAGAGTTGCATTACATTGCACGGGCGTGCAAAGAATCACGAAAACAGCAGCGAGAGCGTTCGCTTGACGGTTCCGAGAATCCGCACCGGATTTTCCAGCGCCCAGCAGGTTGCCGACCTCGCCGGGGTTTCACGCTCGGCCGTGTCACGTACCTTCACGCCCGGCGCTTCCGTTTCCGGGGAAACCCGCGAGCGGGTGATGCTGGCGGCCGAGCAACTCGGCTATCACGTCAACCATCTGGCTCGCGGCCTGATGCGGGCCTCGACCGGCATTGTCTGCCTCATCGTTGCCGATGGCGACACGCCCTATCATGCCCGCCTGCAGAAGGCGCTGACCCAACATCTGCGGGACGCCGGCAAAATGGCCATGGTGTTCAACACCTCCGGCCCCAGCCACCATGTCGACCAGGCGCTGCGCAACACGCTGAACTATCGCGCCGATGCGAGCATCGTTCTGTCCGGCTCGCCGCCGCAGTTGCTGATCCGCACCTGTCTTGAGAACGGCCAGCGGCTGGTGCTGATCAATCGCGATGACCGCTTCGACGGCCCGCACAATATCGGTGTCGACAACGCTGCAGCCGCAGAGGCAGCGCTGCATGCCTTCATCCGGGCCGGCTGTACCCGCCCCGCTTTGGTGACCTCGGCTGCCGGCACGCCCAGCCTGCTCTCCCGCGAAACCGCCTTCCTTACCGCGGCGCAGGAGGAAGGGCTGGAGGTGACCGTGTGGCGCGAGGGCCGCACCGGCTATGCCACCGGAGCCGATGGCGCCAGGCGGCTCTTTTCCGGCCGGCAGCGGCCGGATGCGGCGTTCTGCGTGACCGACCTGATTGCGTGCGGCTTTCTCGATGCGGCCCGCCACGAGTTCGGCATCAACGTACCCCGCGATCTCTGCGTCATCGGCTTTGACGACATTGAACAGGCCGACTGGGCCTCTTACCGGCTGACGACGTTCTCGCCGCCGATCGAGGAGATCGCCAGGCGCGCCGTGCGGCTCGCGACCGGCGCGCGGGAGGAGGCTGGCAGCCGCCTGATCTGCCATGCGCCCATGGTCTGGCGCAGCACGGTGAGGCCGGGCCAGGGCTGATGCGAAACATGTGTCGGTCAAGACGGGAAACGTACTGATGTCCAAGAAAAAGGCCAGGAAGACCCGCCAGGCGGCAAGACCGGTGGAGATAGCTGTAGGCCCCGAAATCCGGAGCATGATGCGCAAGTTCGGCCTGACCGAGGAAGAAGCACTGCGCATGATGCGCGAATGCGATGCCACCCTCTATGGCGCCAACTCCGGGCACGTGCAGCCAGGATCTTGACGGCCCGCCAGGCGCGAACGGAATTTTAATGTAAATCAAGCGTAATCCCGACCGTTAAAATGATGCGTATGTGTTGGGGTTGCGCATGCCGGAATATTCTTTCTTCATCCGCTCGATCCGGATCCGCTACATCTCGGGATTGCTCATCTTTGCGCTGGCTTCCACCGCGGTGATGTTTGCGCTCAATCGCGTCAATTCCTTCCGCCACGACATCGACGCGCTGAGCAGCAATCTCGTCGTCTTCACCCGCGACCTGCGCAACGCCTCCAGCTTTGCCGAAACCGCCAGCACGACCTGGCGCACCGAAACCCGTGACGGCCTTGCCGCCGCCGCGCGCGGCCATTCGCAACGCCTGACCAGCGAGATCGAAACACTGTCCGCGGAGTTGGCCGCGATCAAGCCGAGCCTATCGGCCAAAACGCTGGACGAACTCTCGTCGGCCGCCGTCAACGGCGACCTGTTCTGGTCGTCGCGCGACATCGTGCGCAACTTCAACCTGATGTCGGCGGCGCAACAGACCGACGAATGGAGTTCGCGCGAAATCCTCAACCAGAACGACCTGTTCGTCCAGCCGATGCTGGTGCGTGTGCGTACCGCCATGGATGGCGAACGCCATCTGGCCGACGCCTCCAGCGACAGGCTGCTGTTGTGGGCAAGCGGCCTTCTGTTCGCGGTTCTTGCCATCGTTGCCCTCTGGATCTTCCGGCCGATGGAAAAGGCGATCCGCCGCGCCTTCACCGAATCCGCCGCATCCTTGTTCAAGGCCGAAGCGGCCGACCGCGCCAAATCGGAATTCCTGGCCAATATGAGCCATGAGATCCGCACGCCGATGAATGGCGTGCTGGGCATGGCCGAACTGCTCGCCAAGACCGAGCTTAACGCGCGCCAGAAGACCTTCACCGAAGTCATCGTCAAGTCCGGCAATGCGCTGCTCACCATCATCAACGACATCCTCGATTTCTCCAAGATCAATGCCGGTCAGCTGACGCTCGATCCTGCACCCTTCCGGCTTGCCGAAGCGGTCGAGGACGTGGCCACACTGGTGTCGGCGCGCGTCGCCGAAAAGAACCTCGAGCTGATCGTGCGTGTCGACCCGCGCCTGCCTGCCCATGTCGTCGGCGATGCCGGACGGTTTCGTCAGATCGTCACCAATCTGCTCGGCAATGCGGTGAAGTTCACCGAGAAGGGCCATGTGCTGATCGATGTCGGCGGCGAGGTGGTCGACGGCATCGTCCAGCTCAAGGTCCGCGTCGAGGACACAGGCATCGGCATTCCTGCCGAGAAGCTCGAGAACGTGTTCGAGAAATTCGCGCAGGTCGACGGCTCGTCGACGCGCCGCCATGAAGGCACCGGCCTCGGCCTTGCCATCGCCGCCCGCCTCATCGACCTGATGGGCGGCAAGATCGGCGTCGAAAGCGAGATCGGCCGCGGCTCGGTGTTCTGGTTCGCCGTGCCGCTGCCGGCGCATCAGCAGGACACGCGCAACGAGATCGTGCCGGTCGATGTCACCGGCGCCCGCGTGCTGGTCATCGACGACAACCCGGTCAACCGCGAGATCTTGCTGGAGCAGCTCAGAAGCTGGAGCTTCGACTGCGCGGCCGCCGAAAGCGGCGCCGTCGGCCTCGCCTTTCTAGACCGGGCCAGCCAACTCGGTGCTGCGGTCGACTGCATCATCCTCGACTACCAGATGCCCGGCATGAACGGCGCCGATGTCGCCAAGGCGATTTCCGCCGACAGCCGTCTCTCCGCCATCCCGGTGGTGCTGCTGACCTCCGTCGACCAGGTCGATTTCGGCAAGATGGTCATCGATTTCGGCATCGCCGCGCATCTCACCAAGCCGGCGCGCTCGGCCATCCTGCTCGGCACCGTCATCTCGGCCATCCAGAAAGCGCGGGCCCAGATCGGCAAGGCCCAGTTCGTTCGCGAGCCTGTCGTTCCGCAGGCGGCACCCGTGACGCCACCCGCCTTCACCGTCATTCGCGGCCCGGCAATTCCGGCGGCCACAGTGCCTGAATCGATCGCCACGCCAAACGGCCCGATCGATATTCTGATCGCCGAGGACAATGACGTGAACCAGCTGGTGTTCGGCCAAATCCTCAATGGGCTTGGCCTCAGCTACCGCATCGCCAGCAATGGCCGCACGGCCGTCGAGATGTACCGGGCGCTGCGGCCGAAGCTGATCCTCATGGACGTCTCCATGCCGGAGATGAACGGCTACGAGGCGACCCGCGCCATCCGGGCGGCGGAGGCAGCGAGTGGCAATCACACACCAGTCATCGGCGTCACCGCGCACGCACTGAAGGGCGACCGCGACAAATGTATCGAGTCCGGAATGGACGACTATCTGCCCAAGCCGGTGTCGCCCGACCGCCTCGGCAGCAAGATCGGCACATGGCTCAGCGAAACGGTCGCGGTAAAGAGGGCTTGATCAAATCGCCGCGTCCAGACGATAGCGGCGCATCCAGTCCAGACTAATCTCGTCCGAGAGCTTGGCGACGCCCGGCTTTACGTCGGCGGCATTCGGCGCCGGAACGCCCAGGGCCTTGCAGATGGATGCCAATGCCGCTGCCGGATCGCCTGACAGGCGCTCATAGCCGATGCGCAGCGGGACGATCCCCTGCTCCGCGAACCAGACGTTCCAGCCCGCGTCATAGGCTTCGAGTTCGGCAAGCTCGCGCTGGATCCGCTTGAAATCGTAGCGGGGTTCCTGCGGCGGTGCGACTCGTTCGATCTCGGTTCCGTCGGGCGCGATGTGCCAAAGCCCGGTCTGCTCGGCCTTGATCAGCGACACCGCCTGCGCCAGCTTGTTTTCGCGCGAAAGATGGATGTAGAGGACCCGCCCGAAGGCCTTTTCAAAGCGTGCTTTGTCCGATGGCAGGTCTGGGTAGATCCGGTCGAGGATTGCCGAGAGTTCATCCAGGTTTTCCCGCATCAGGCGCAAGCCGAAGACGCCCGTTCCGCCCCTTCCCGCGCTGATTGCCGCACCGAGATAGGCGAGGTCGAAATCATGCGCGCTCATCGTCTCGGGATGCGGCAATTGCCACTCTTCGGCCCATTCCGCCTTGTCCTGCCGCCGGTAGAACGAGTGCGGATCGCCGGCTGTTTTCGTCGAGGCCAGAAGGCCGCACAGCAAGGTGCTTCCGGTTCTCGGCGTGCCGCAGATTATGTAGCCGTCACGCATCTCGGGGCTCTGTCGCTTGTCATGGATTGGGCTAACCTCGCCAGGCGCGGTGACACGCGCGCTTCGCGAAGGACTCCAGTCTAGCCGCGCCGGAAGGGATAGAGGAATTGCTGCCAGTATCCGTTCGGAACGGGATGTCCGTGAATGCCGTAGCCGTTCGGCCAGCGCCCTTCGGGCATATGGTGGGTACCGAACAGCCGGTCGAGCAGCGGGAAATGGATGGCGAAGTTTACGTCGATCGCTTCTTTCTCGAGGCCGTGATGCCAGTGGTGGTAACGCGGCGACACCAGCACCTTTTCGACTGGACCGAAACTGGTTCCGATGTTGGAATGGATGAAAGACGAATAGACGTAGACGATCAATATATACGTCTGGATAGCCGATTCATCGAACCCCAGCACGAACATCGGGGTGGCCGTCAGGCTGCGCAGCACGATGATTTCCAGGAAATGCATGCGCGCACCGGCAATCCAGTCCATCGACTTGGCGGAATGGTGCACGGCATGGAACTTCCACAGCCAGGGAATGCGATGAAAGGCCCGATGCACCCAATACTGGGCAAGGTCGGTCAGGAACATTACCGCCAGCAGTTGCACCAGCCACGGCAAGTCGTGGACCCAGGCGCGCACCGAACCAAGGGCGCCCTGCGCATTGACGAAGTTGGACGGCGCCAAGGTCAGGTAGGTCAAAATCTGCACTAGCAGCGATGAGACCAGATAGTAGAACAGGTCCTCGCGCCATTCGTCGCGGAACACGGTCTGATCCTTGTTGCGCGCGAAAAGACGTTCGAGCGGAACGAACAGCACACCCATGAACAGGGCGTTCAGGATGAAGAAATCAAGCCCGAAGAACACCCCTTCGATGTGCAGTTGATGGCGCACCGGAAGCATGCCGACCAGCGACGCCAGCAGCACAGTGAACATCGCTGCCGCGCCGAGCGTCTTTTGCCTGCGCAGCGTCATGCTGAGGATCGCCAGGATATAGCCGGAGATGAGGACGAAATAGAGCACCGGCTTGAAGAACAGCATCTGGTGGATGGGGGCCAGATCCGGCATCGATGTAAGCGACGGGTAGCGCAGCACGATGACCATCAGCAGGGCGGTGACCCCGGCAAGCAAGCCAATCGAGCCGGACAGCCAGCCAGAACCGAACGGCCGTTTGGCGCGCGGCGTTTCAAGTTCACTTACAACGCGTCTAAGGAAATTTGCCACCGCCCCCATGCCCCGCCTTTTTGACGATCGCAAAAGCTCTCGTCGAGATATCGACCTCTTTTGCTACAGCAGGGCTCATTAATATTTAATCGCCACGACCCTGCACATGACGGGTGACTATCGCTTTCGGGCGATTGGAAGAGCTATGATTGCAACAAAAGAACACCGGCCACTATAGTCGGAATCTTTCCTGGATGCGACGGGCGCATTCAAGCGGCGTCAGCCGGCTGGTGTCGACTTCGAGGTCGTAGTCCATGCCGTTGTGGACGCGTCCATATTGCCAGCGCGCCAGGCCAGGCAGCCTGTCGGCGCGCGGCCTCGCGCGCTTCCAGCACCTCCAGCGGCGCCATGACGCCGACCAGATGCAGATCGAAACCCGACAGCAGCATGCGGTACTCCGCTATCTCGTCATTGAAGACGTCGTCGACAATGAGATTGTTGCCTTGCCCGGCCATGGCGGCGATGGCATGGCGCATGCCGCGCATGGCTCGCGCGCCGACCGGCCCGCTCCTGATCACCACCGACGGCTTGCCGTCTTCCAGCACGGTCTCAAAGGAAAACCCGTCGGCATGATCCTGCAGCGCCGGCGGCAGCATGTCGATGAAAGCATCCATCTGGACATGCAGGAAGGGCTCGGTGGCGATCGTTTGCAGCGCCCTGGCGATCGAGCTTTTGCCGGCGCTGCCGACGCCATTAAGCAGGACGATTTTGGCCGTTATGTCGCCCCCTCCGCCTATCGGTTGCGCACGACGATACAGGCGCCCCCGACGCTTTGCAGTTTCTGGCAGATGACGTTGGCGGCGGCACGGTCGTCGACGCCGATCCTGACGGCGTAGATGCCGCGTCGGCCGATCGGCGTGCGCACCCGGCTGACCACCGGGTCACGACCGGAAAGCAGCGCCGGAAACCGGCTCCTGACCCGCAGCCACTGATTGATCGCAGCTCCCCTGCGGAAATTGCCGGCCACCTGGACGCCCCATGGCTTCACAGTGATCGAGGCCATCGCCACGGTTCTGGACATGATCACCGGCAGCTTGCGGCAGGCGACGGCAAAGCTGGTTTTCCCGTCGAGCGGCTCGACCGTCCCGGCGTAAGCGCTGTCGGAAAACTTGTCGGCCGGTTCGCCCATGATGTCGAAGACGTAGCTCTCGGTCTCCATCGGCAGGAAACCGCCGGAATCCAGCCAGCGCGAAACGCGGCTCTCGCCGGCATTGTAGGCAGCCGCCGCCAGGCCGAGATTGCCGAAGCCGGTCTTCATTTCGGCGAGATATTTCGCCGAAGCCGGGATCGCCTGGTCGATGTCGAAAGGATCGGCCAGCCCGCGCATCTTGGCGGTGCCCGGCATGAACTGGGCGATGCCTTCGGCACCGACCGGGCTCACCGCATTGGGGTCGAAGCGGCTTTCTTTCCAGATCAGCCGGGCGAAGTAATCCTTCGGCAGACCGTTCCGCTCGGCATGCGTCTCGATCAGGTCACAGACACGGCCGATCAATCGTTTCGCCGCCGAGCGCGATTGCGGTGGATCGGCGAGCGCCTGTCCGGCACCCAGCCCGCAGAGCAGGATCACACCGGCTTTGAGCAGCCCCCGCATGGCTTATTCGGCCGCAGCCTTGCCGTGCTGGCCAAACCGCTGCTCGATATAGTCGGCAACCATTTTTTCGAAATCGGCGGCGATCGACGGACCGCGCAGCGTCGCCGACTTCTTGCCATCGACGAAGACGGGCGCGGTCGGCGTCTCGCCGGTGCCGGGCAGCGAGATGCCGATATCGGCGTGCTTGGATTCGCCGGGGCCGTTGACGATGCAGCCCATCACCGCGACCTTGAGGTTCTCGACGCCGGGATATTTCTCCCGCCAGACCGGCATGTTCTTGCGCAAATCGGCCTGGATGTTCTGGGCGAGTTCCTGGAACACGGTGGATGTCGTGCGGCCGCAGCCGGGGCAAGCGGCGACGATCGGCACGAACTGACGGAAGCCCATGGTCTGCAGCAGTTCCTGCGAGACCTGCACCTCGCGAGTGCGATCGCCATTCGGCTCCGGCGTCAGCGAGATGCGGATGGTGTCGCCAATGCCTTGCTGCAAGAGGATGCCCATGGCCGCCGACGAGGCGACGATGCCCTTGGAGCCCATGCCGGCTTCGGTGAGGCCGAGATGCAGCGCATGGTTGGAACGCGTGGCAAGCTCGGTGTAGACGGCGATCAAATCCTGCACGCCGCTGACCTTGGCCGACAGGATGATCTTTTCGCGGGCGAGGCCTATCTCTTCAGCCATTTCGGCCGACAGGATCGCCGACTGCACGATCGCCTCGCGGGTTACTTCCTGCGCCGTCAGCGGGAAGCCTTGGCGCTGGTTCTCGTCCATCAGCCGGGTGAGCAACTCCTGATCGAGCGACCCCCAATTGACGCCGATGCGCACCGGCTTGTCATGCCTGATCGCCATTTCGACGATCGCCGCGAACTGGCGGTCCCTCTTGTCCTTGAAGCCGACATTGCCGGGATTGATGCGGTATTTGGCCAGCGCCTCGGCGCAGTCCGGATGGTCGGCCAGCAGCTTGTGGCCGATATAGTGGAAGTCGCCGACCAGCGGCACATTGATGCCGAGCCGCTCGAGCCGTTCGCGGATGCGCGGCACGGCGGCAGCGCTCTCGTCACGATCGACGGTGATGCGCACGATCTCGGAGCCGGCGCGATGCAAAGCCGCAACCTGCGCGACGGTCTGGTCGATATCGGCCGTGTCGGTGTTGGTCATCGACTGCACGACGACCGGCGCGCCGCCGCCGACGACCACGCCGCCGACATCGACGCCGACCGATGTCCGGCGCGCAAAGGGGGAGGAAAAATACCCGGTCATGCCGGCAGCCTCTTGATCACCCGAGCGACACACGTCCACGTCGACGCACGCTCAATCAGCTATCAGCGCATAGCGCTGAGGTTCGGGCATGAGGTGGAGGAGCAAAGATGGCTTGTCAATGGCGACAGACAAGCAGAGCCGCCAAATCGCAGCAGCGCGGCGACCCCACAGACGGGTTTCGCCGGCCAACAGTATCGGAATCAGTAGCAAAAACAGGCCTCCGGCGGCATGTCGCCACCGGAGCGATAGTCACGCGCCAAGGCGGCGCGTCTAATCCTGGAAGGGCGTCAGTGTCTCGTCGGTTTCGCCTTCAGTTTTTCAATCTCGTCCTTGAGTGCCAGCTTGCGTCGCTTCAGATTCACGATTTCGAGGTCGTCGACCGATGGATGGTTCATCGCATCGTCGATCTCGCGTTCGATATCACCGTGTTTCCGCTGCAACTCATCAAGATGGGATGCAAGAGACATGATTGGTTCTCCCTTTCATGGTTTCCTCGATTGCAGCCGTCAAAGGCACGTCCACCGCAGGTCGCATCTGTGACGGCACCATGACAGTCTGCCACCATCCGGCTGCGATGTCGAATGCTGCGTGGTAGCATTCCACGACAATGTGATATGTGATATTGGCTGCGCGCCGGCGGCAATTGATGCCGCCCCCGCCCAATCATGCCCATTGCCGGGCGCCGCAGACATGCAGACGGTAGAGAATGTCCGACCAGGAAAAGGCCGATGTCCGCCTCGAATTTTCCCGCCTGAAGCAGGAGCATGCCGATTTCGACGCGGCCATCAATGCGATGATCGCCATGGGCTGCGACCCCTTGCAGATCCAGCGCATGAAGAAGAAGAAGCTTTTCCTCAAGGACCGGCTGATGGCGCTGGAAGACAAGATCATTCCGGACATCATCGCTTAGCCGACGGCCTCGGGGCCTAACTGCTCACCCCGCTATCGACAGCCGCGCCGCGCGATGGCGCAGCAACGTCAGCAATTCGTCGGTCTTCTCCGCTGAAGTGTCGATCGGCACCACCAGGCACATCGTCGCCTCGACCTTGCCGGCGGCCGCGAAGACAGGGGCGGCCAGGCATTTGGTGTAGGCGTCGACCAGCCCCGAAGTGATGCAATAGCCGGTCGTTCTGGCCGTCGCGATATCGGCAATGAAGTCGTCGAACTGCAGCCTGCGGCCGTCGGGCAGCAAAAGGTCGTCTTCCGAGACCATGTCCTGGATGGCGGCCCTTTCCAATCCGGCCAGAAGCAGCCGCCCCGATGCCGTCCATGGCAGCGGGATCTGCAGGCCGGTGGCCGAGCTGATGCGGAACGGCCTAGTGCCGGGGCTGGAATGGACGATGGTATAGCGGCCGCTTTGCAGCATGCACAATTCGGAGGTCTCGCCGGTCTCGCGCGACAGATTGTCGACCTCCTGCCGGCCTCTCCTAAGCAGGTCGTTGCCCCTGACGTAGTCCATTCCATAGAGGTAGAGCTTCTTGCCGAAATAGACCCGGTTGCCGTCGCCCTCCATCTCCAGGAGACCCGCATCGACTAGCGAACGCACCAGCGTATAGGTGGTGGAGCGAGGCGCATTCACCCCCTTGGCGAGATCGCCAATGCCGATGGCGCGCTGCGTAACATGCAGGAAGTCCAGGATCTCCAGCACCCGGTTGAGGCCCTTCTCGCGCGAGCCGGAGGTCTTGTCGGGCGTCGGGCCCTCGGCTGGACCAAGCTCCGCCCGATCCGTGAGTCCATTGCTGTCTTGCATAACTGATTCCTGATGTTAGTATCTGTCTTGTACAGGATACATGTGTCTATTGTAAGAGACAATTCAGGTCGGCGACACGTGTGTCTGTAAGGGGAATTCAAACAACAGGAGGTCGCAGTGAACGACGCATCCAAGCGAGATTTTCTGAAACTGGGCATGGCCGGGCTTGCAACGGCGGGCGTGATGACCGCTGTCAGCGCCGAAAAGGCGGCGGCACAAGCCGCATCCGACAGCGTTCTGCGCACCGCGCTTGACCGCGGCAAGCTGATCGTCGGCACCGGCAGCACCAACGCGCCATGGCATTTCGAAAACGATGCCGGCGAGCTGGTCGGCATGGACATCACCATGGGCCGCATCCTGGCCAAGGGTCTGTTCGACGATCCGAGCAAGGTCGAGTTCGTCATGCAGGATCCGGCGCAGCGCATCCCCAATGTCACCACCAACAAGGTCGACATTACCATCCAGTTCATGACCATGACCGCGCAGCGCTCGCAGCTGATCCACTTCTCCAGGCCATACTATGTCGAGGGCGTCGCCCTGCTGACGCTGCCGACGGCGGAAAACAAGACCTTCGACAAGCTGCTCGCCGGCGGTTCGGCGACGCGCATCTCGATCCTGCAGAATGTCGATGCCGAAAGCTCGGTCCATTACGCCCTGCCGGAGGCGCAGGTGCTGCAGATCGACACCCAGGCCAATGTGCTGCAGGCACTGGAATCGAAACGCGCCGATGCCGCCGCTGTCGATCTTTCAACCGTGCGCTGGCTGGCCTCGCGCAACCCCGACAAATATTTCGATGCCGGCAAGAGCTGGTACTCGATGCTCTACGGCGCGGCGGTCAGGCAGGGCGACCTGGACTGGCTGACCTTCGTCAACCAGACCTTCACCATCGCCATGTTCGGCCATGAGACCGCACTCTACGACGCCGCCTTCAAGGACTATTTCGGCCAAGAGCCGCCGGCCCGCCATCCCGGTTTCCCGGTTGTCTGACAAGTGCTGGCGGAAGGGTTAGCCCTTCCGCCTTCTAGTTCGCATCCCCTTGGTTATTGCGGGAGACGCATGGGCTATACGCTCAACTTCAACCTGATCTGGCGCCATTTCGACAAGCTGTGGGGCGGCCTTCTGCTCAGCCTCGAGCTTGCCGTGATTTCGATTGCCATCGGCGTCGTCATCGGCCTGGTGCTGGCGGTCTGGTATGTCTCGGCCGGACGCGTGGTGCGCGCCATCATTGCGGCTTACGTCGAATTCATCCGCAACGTGCCGCTGATCCTGCTCGTCTATCTTGTCTTCTACGGCCTGCCGACGGTGATCGACGTCGCCTACGACGCGCCGACCTCGTTCGTGCTGACGCTGTCGGTCTATAGCGGCGCCTATCTGGTCGAGGTGTTCCGCTCCGGCCTGGAAGCCGTGCCGCGCGGCCAGCTCGATGCCGGCAAAGCCATCGGCCTGACGCCCTGGCAGCGGCTGGTTCATGTGCGCCTGCCGACCATGCTGCGCATCACGCTGCCGGCGCTGTCCAACACCTTCATCTCGCTGTTCAAGGACACGTCCATCGCATCGGTCATCTCGGTGCCCGAGCTCACCTTCGGCGCCCAGTGGATCAACTTCAACACCTTCCGCATTGTCGAGGTCTATCTGGTGACGACGGCGATGTACCTGGTGACCGGTTACACCCTGCTCTTCGGGCTGCGGCTGGTCGAACGCCGGTTCAGGGCTGCGCGCTGACATGCTGAGCCAGATCCTCTACGCCGTACCGTTCCTCGCCCAGGGCTTCGCCATCACTTTGTGGGTGTCGCTGCTGGTCGTGGTGCTGTCGCTGATTGCCGGCGTCGCGCTCGGCGTCGGCCTGGTCTACGGCCCGGCGCCGCTGCGCTGGGCCGTGCGCATCTTCTCCGACACCATCCGCGGCATCCCGATCCTGGTGCTGATGTTCTTCGTCTATTACGGCCTGCCGGCCATCGGCCTGCATCTGCAATCCTTCTCGGCGGCGGTGCTGGCGCTGACCTTGTTCAAGACGGCGCAGGTCATTGAGTATCTCCGGGGCGCCGTCGGCTCTATTCCCAAGGGCCAGTCAGAAGCGGCGATGGCCATTGGGCTGACTTTTCGCCAGCGGCTCACCTACGTCATCTTTCCGCAGGCCTTCCGGCGCTTCCTGCCGCCCTGGATCAACGGCGTCACCGATGCGGTCAAGGGCAGCGCCCTGGTCTCGCTGCTCGGCATCACCGACCTGATGCAGGCGATCAACCAGGTCATCGGCCGCACCTATGAGGCGATGCCGCTCTACATCCTCGGCGCCTTGATCTATTTCGCCGTCAACTATGCGCTTTCCTACGCCAGCCGGCGGCTGGAACGGCGCTTTGCCTTCATCCGGGACTAGCACGATGGCCACAAGCTCGAACGACAATGCTGCCCTTCTCGACATTGCCGGGGTCTCGAAAGCCTTTGGTTCGGTCGAGGTGCTTCGCTCGGTCAGCCTCAAGGTGGACAGGGGCGAGGTGGTCACCGTCATCGGCCCTTCCGGCAGCGGCAAAACCACCCTGCTGCGCTGCGTCAACTTTCTCGAAAGCTACGACTCAGGTTCGATCCGCATCGACGGCAAGGAGGTCGGTTTTCGTGAGGCCGGCGCGCGCCAGCGGCGCAGCGAGCGCGACCTTGCCAATATGCGCGCCGAAACCGGCATGGTGTTCCAGAGCTTCAACCTGTTTCCGCACCTCACCGCCGCCGGCAACATCATGCTCGGCCTCACCAAGGTGCGCGGCAAGAGCAAGGCCGAGGCGCGCCAGATCGCCGAGCATTGGCTGAGCCGCGTCGGCCTCGCCCACAAGGCCGACAGCCTGCCGGCGGAACTCTCCGGGGGCCAGCAGCAGCGCGTCGGCATAGCGCGGGCAGTCGCCATGGAGCCAAAGATCCTGCTGCTCGACGAGATCACCTCCGCGCTCGATCCCGAATTGGTCGGCGAGGTGCTGGCCGTTGTGCGCAGCCTGGCCGAAGACGGCATGACAATGGTGATGGTCACGCACGAGATGGCCTTTGCCCGCGACGCTTCGAGCCGCATTGTCTTCATGGCCGATGGCGGTGTCAGCGCTGTTGGCCCGCCGAAGGAGATCCTTGCCGAAGAGACCACCAATGAGCGCCTGCGCTCTTTCCTGGCGCGGTTCCGCGCCTCGCATTTCTGACATGGGCGGCCCGAAGCAATTCCAGGAAAAGTGTAAGCGGTTTTCCCGGGAAAAGCGCGAAGCGCTTTCCCTTGGGAATTGCGTAAAACAACAGGCCGGCCCAAGGAGAATTCTTCCATGACGCCTTACATCCGGCTCGCCGAGCTCGGCCTGACGCTGCCCGAGCCGCCGACGCCGATCGCCAATTTCGTCACCCATGCGGAAAGCGGCCGGCTGATCTTTCTTTCGGGTCAAGGGCCGCTGCGCGCCGACGGCACGCTGTGCACCGGCAAGGTCGGCGAGGACGTCACCGTCGAGCAGGCCTATGAGCATGCCCGCCTCACCGGCCTCAACCTGCTCGCCGTCATGCACGCCGCCGCCGGCGATCTCGGCCGCATCGTGCGCGTCGTCAAATTGCTCGGCTTCGTCAATGCGACGCCGACCTTCAGCGACCACCCGAAAGTGGTCAATGGCTGCTCGGACCTGTTCGCCAGCGTCTTCGACAAGATCGGCGGCCATGCACGCTCGGCGATCGGGGTCGGCTCGCTGCCTGGAAACATCACCGTCGAAATCGAAGCGGTCGTCGAGATCGCCGCCTGACCGTCAAGGGATTGCTGAACATGAAAACCTATTCCGACACCGGCTCCAACACCACGATCCGTGAACGGCTGGGACTGAGGCCGATCATCAACGTCTCCGGCACGATGACGACCCTCGGCGCCTCGATCATCGTTCCCGAGGCGATCAGCGCCATGGCCGAGATCGCCTCGCAATGGGTGGAGATGGACGATCTGCAGCGCGCCGCAAGCGTGATCACCGCCCGCCTCACCGGCGGCGAGGCCGGCTTCATCACCGCCTGCTGCGCCTCAGGCATCACAATGGCGATCGCCGGGGCGATGACCGGCACCAATTTGCTGGCGATCGAACGGCTGCCCGACGACACCGAAGGCCTGAAGTCCGAAGTCGTCATCCAGCTTGGCCATATCGTCAATTACGGCGCGCCGATCGACCAGTCGATCCGCGTCGCCGGCGCCAAGGTCATTCCAGCCGGTACCGTCAGCGTCACCCAGGACTATCACCTGCGCGAAGCGATCAATGAGCGCACGGCGGCAGCACTCTATGTCGTCGCGCACCACACCGTGCAGTACGGCATGCTTTCCCTCGAGGAATTCTGCGAAATCTGCCACGCCAGGGGCGTGCCGGTGATCGTCGACGCGGCTTCCGAATATGACCTGCGCAGCTTCCTGGCGCGCGGCGCCGACATCGTCGTCTACAGCGGCCACAAATTCCTTTCGGGGCCAACCAGCGGCATCGTTACGGGACGCAAGGATCTTGTCCGCGCCGCCTATCTGCAGAACCGCGGCGTCGCCCGCGCCATGAAGGTCGGCAAGGAAAGCATCGCCGGCACCATGGCTGCGCTCGAAGCCTGGGAAAAGCGCGACCATGCCGGCATCCGCCGGCGCGAGGAAGCGGCGCTCAATCTGTGGAGGGATTCGCTACAGGGAATACCCGGCATCGTCGCAAACATCATTCCCGACCCGACCGCCAATCCGCTCGACCGGCTGCAAATCTTTGTCTTGCCCAAAAGCCGCTTCACCGCCGCCGGCCTCGCCTCGGCATTGGCGGCCGGATCGCCGCCCATCATCGTGCGCAACCACGAGGCCGAGCGCGGCCATTTCTTCCTCGACCCGTGCAATCTGCACCCCGGCGAGGCCGAGATCGTCGCCGAGCAGCTGCGCGCCGTGCTCACCGCCGCCGACAGGCCGACGGATGCGATGAGACAGCCGCGAAAGGATTCATCCGGCGCCCTGCGCTGGCCGGACTAGGCTGCGGCGGCCGCCATCCTTGCGGCTTCGCCCGAATTCCGCTAAGGCGCGCCTTTACCGCCGGGAGCATGCGCTTGACCGACCACCGCGCCGACGTCGCCATCATCATGGGCAGCCAGTCCGACTGGGCGACGATGCGCCACGCCGCCGAAACGCTGGAGGCGCTGAGCATTCCGCACAAGCGGCTGATCGTCTCCGCCCACCGCACCCCGGACCGCCTCTATGATTTCGCCAAAGGCGCCAAGGCGGCCGGCTACAAGGTGATCATCGCCGGGGCCGGCGGCGCCGCCCACCTGCCCGGCATGACGGCGGCTCTGACGCCGCTGCCGGTGTTCGGCGTGCCGGTCGAATCGAAGGCGCTGTCAGGCCAGGATTCGCTGCTCTCCATCGTCCAGATGCCGGCCGGCATTCCGGTCGGCACGCTTGCCATCGGCAAGGCGGGTGCGGCCAACGCCGCCCTTCTGGCGGCCGCCGTGCTGGCGCTGAACGACGAAGAACTTGCCGCCCGCCTGGATGCCTGGCGCACCGCCCAAACCGCCAGGGTCGCCACCGAACCGACGGACGCGCCGTGAGCCTGCCCGCGGGATCGAGCATCGGCATCATCGGCGGCGGCCAGCTCGGCCGCATGCTGGCTGTTGCCGCAGCGCGCCTCGGCTACCGCACAATTATCCTCGAACCGCAGGCCGATTGCCCGGCGGCTCAGGTCGCCAACCGCCAGATCACCGCCGCCTATGACGATGCGGACGCCCTTGCCGAACTGGCGGCAGTCAGCGCCGTCGTCACCTACGAATTCGAGAATGTGCCGGTAGCGGCTGCCGGCGCGCTCGCCGCCAAGGTCCCGGTCTATCCGCCACCCAGGGCGCTGGAAGTCGCCCAGGACCGGGTGGCGGAGAAGCTATTCCTGAACGGCATCGGCATCAGGACAGCGGATTTCCGCTCCGTCGACAATGACGACGAGCTGACGGCGGCGCTGAGAGAGTTCGGTGGCAGCGGCATCTTGAAAACCCGCCGCATGGGCTATGACGGCAAGGGCCAGCGCGTCTTCCGCAACATGGAGACGGGCGGCTTTGCCGGCACATGCGAGACCATGGGCAATGTGCCGCTGATCCTCGAATCCTTCGTCGCTTTCGAGCGCGAAATCTCGGTCATCGCCGCGCGCGGGTTGGACGGCGCGGTCGCCGCCTACGATCCGGCTGAGAACGTCCACCGCGACGGCATCCTGCATACCTCGACCCTGCCGGCCCAGATCAGGCTGGAGACGGCGGCGACGGCACAGGGGTCGGCAGCGAAAATCCTGTCGGCCCTCGACTATGTCGGCGTCATCGGCGTCGAGTTCTTCGTTCTTGCCGATGGCACGCTGCTGGCCAACGAAATGGCGCCGCGCGTGCACAATTCCGGCCACTGGACGGAAGCCGCCTGCATCGTTTCGCAATTCGAGCAGCATATCCGCGCCATTGCCGGCCTGCCGCTGGGCAACCCTGGCCGGCATTCAAACTGCGTCATGGAAAACCTGATCGGCGACGATGTGCTGCGCGTACCCGCTTTGCTCGCCGAGCCCGATCTGATGCTGCATCTCTACGGCAAGGCGGAAGCGCGCCCAGGCCGCAAGATGGGCCATTTCACGCGCATCAGCCGCCGTAGCTAAGCCATTCCGGCACTTTGCGCGAGGGCGTGGCTCGAGCCCTATTGCAGCTCGTCGTTCAGATCTCCGTCCTCGTCGGGGCTGGCGCAACTCGCATCGCCTTCCCTACAATTGGCGCCCGCGGTGAGCTGTTTGATGCGCTGGTCCGTCAGTTCGGTCAGGCATTGTGAAACCTCCATCGGATGGATGGAGCCGCCCTCGCTGTCTGTCGTCGTATAGGCGCATTCGGCGTCGCGGAAGGCGATCCAGGCGCGTTGCGCGACCTGCAGCAGCTTCCTGCCCTTGTCGTCGTTGCGACCGACGAGATCCTTGTAGGCCTGGTTGAGCTTGGCATCGGCCGCCCGATAGTCCTCGCCGGCGCAGATGTTCATCATCTGCTGGCTGTCGTCGTTGCGGTCGCATTCCTGCGCCTGCGCGATGGAGGCGGCTGCCAGAACGGCAAGGCTCGCGGACACAAACAACAGGCGCATGGAGGTCTCCAAATCGGCTTGCGGGTGCCGCACCATTCCAGCCCGCCTTCGGCCGCGCAATGGCGTGGAGCCGAGATGGCGGATATTTGATGGCCAAAGCCATTCTCGGCCTCTATCCAGCACGCTTGCGGTTGACACGGGCAAGGCTCCTCGTTTATGAGCCACCGCAAGTTCAAAGGCGCGCTTTTCAGGCGCGCCTTAATAATTCGGCCCGGACAGGGCCCAGACCGACGGGCAAGACCATGAAGATCAAGAATTCGCTCAAGGCGCTGAAGGCGCGTCACCGCGACAACCAGCTGGTTCGCCGCAAGGGCCGCGTCTACATCATCAACAAGACCGCTCCACGCTACAAGGCGCGCCAGGGCTGAGTGTTCGGCCGGAGGCTCGTTGCCTCCGTCCATACGATGGTAATTGCCTGGTTCCAGGCACTTTCACGCTAATTTCAGTTTGACGATCCGCCGTCCGGGGTTAGATTCCGGCGATGCGGATTCTTTTTGCATTTTTGGCCACCCTCTTTCTTTTCGGCGTCACTCCGGCGTCGGCGGACGATCCGCCGGCAAAGCCGCCGGTTGCCCTGACCAGGGAAGCCAGGCTCGACCAACTGTTTGCCGAGCTGAAGCGCGAGCGCAACGAAAAGGCGGCCGAGCGCATCGCCGGGCGCATCTGGAGCGAATGGTTCCAGTCCGGCAGCGCCTCGATCGACCTGATGATGCAATGGTCGCAAAAGGCGATTGACGACCAGAAGTTCGACGTCGCCCTCGACTTCCTCGACCAGGTCGTCATCCTGCAGCCAAAATATGCCGAAGGCTGGAACCGGCGCGCCACCGTCCATTACATGATGAAGAATTTCGGGAAATCGATGTCCGACATCGACCAGACGCTGCAGCTGGAACCACGCCATTTCGGCGCGCTTTCCGGCCTGGCCCAGATCATGGCCGCCACCGGCCACAAGCAATCGGCGCTCAAAGCCTGGCAGAAGGTGCTTACCATCTATCCGATGATGCGCAGCGCCCAGGACCAGGTCGCGGCAATTTCGGAAGAGCTTGCCGGCGAAGGAATTTGATTAGTCAGTAGGAATTAGGGATTAGTCAGTAGTCAGTAGAGAAGATTGGTCGAGACGCCACCTCCCTACTCCCTACTCCCTAGAACTTATCCCCCTCCACCCCCGTATCTCCGCGCATGAACCTCATTTACGCCGCCTGTGCTTTGCTCCTCGCGCTCGTCTTTGCCCTGGCCGGTGTCACCCGGGCCGGCGCGTGGCTGATCGAGTGGCGCAACCCGCCGGCCGGCGAATTTGCCGACATCGACGGCACCCGCATCCACTATGTCCAC
The DNA here is from genome assembly GCF_000502615.1 of Mesorhizobium sp. LNJC405B00. NCBI lineage: Bacteria > Pseudomonadati > Pseudomonadota > Alphaproteobacteria > Hyphomicrobiales > Phyllobacteriaceae > Mesorhizobium > Mesorhizobium sp. LNJC405B00. The sequence continues at coordinate 318,134 of NZ_AYWC01000011.1, forward strand.
GTGCCGGCTCCGCAAAATGCAGAGCTGCCGGCCATCGTCTTCATCCACGGCGCCAGCGCCAATCTCAGGGATCAGATGCTGCCGATCAGGCCTTTGCTCGAAGGCCGCGCCGAGATGGTTTTCCTCGACCGGCCGGGCTTCGGCTGGTCGGCACGCGGCCCCGGCAACAATGAGAGCCCGTCGGCGCAGGCCGACACCATCGCCAGCCTGATGGACCGTCTCGGCATCCACAATGCGATCATCGTCGGCCATTCGTTTGGCGGCGTGATCACCGCCGCCTTTGGCCGCGAACACCCGGAGAAGACGCTCGGGCTGGTCTTTCTGTCGCCGGTCAGCCACCCCTGGCCGGGCGGCGCGACCGCCTGGTACTACAAGCTGACCGCCACCCCCATCATCGGCTGGCTGTTCTCGGAGACATTGACCTATCCGGCAGGCACGCTGCAGATGGACGGCGCCACGGCCTGCGTGTTTTCTCCCAACAAGGTGCCGGAAGGCTATGTCGGCAATGCCTCGATTCCGCTGGTGCTGCGTCCCGGCGCTTTCCGCGCCAACGCCATCGATGTCGCCGGCCTCTACGACTATACGCTGAAGGCCGCGCCGCATTACCGCGACATCACAGCGCCGACCATCGTCATCTCGGGCGACCGCGACAAGGTGGTCTATGCCTCGATCCATTCGGTCGGCCTGGTCAGGGACATCCCCGGCGCCGAACTGATCTGGGTCCACAATCTCGGCCACAAGCCGGATTGGATCGCCTCCGACCTCGTCGTCGGCGCGATCGAGAAAGTCGCCGGCAAGGTCGTCGACCTGCAGGCAATGGCAAAAACCGTGGAAGCACGCATCGCCGGCGATGCGTACAACGATGCACAGTGCCCCGACATTACGGTGCCCGACGCGCAACTCGCCCCGACGTGACGGCCGCATGTATGTCCTGAAGCACGGAATCAAGAAAAACCCCGAAGCGTTCTGGGCGCTACCGGATAGCATCTTCTTCGGCTACGGCGCCTGCCACATCCTTGCGGGCACCTTCCTCAGCCATCCTCCCCTGGACGGATTCTACGGCGAACGGATCATTCCGGGCGAGGATTTCTACGGCAACCATATCTACATGACGAACGGCGTGATCGCCTTCGACTATCACGGCTATTCCAGCCGAGAGCGGCTTCTGCAGCACCACGGAAGGGGATGGGCTTCGCATAGCGCAGGCTGGCACTGCACGCTGGAAAGGGTCGATTTCGACCTGCTCGACACCGCCGACCTCAACCGGCGAAAGATGCGCGGCCCGGATCAGTATCTCTATTACCCAATCCCTCGCGCACACCGCTTCCTTCAGCGTATCGATCACGCCGAAGGTGCGGCAAGAGCGCTGCGAACTGTGACGAGGTCTCAGCCTATGTTGCGGGTGGCCTGCACGTCCGATCCGACATAGGCGATGCGCAGCATGTTGGTCGAACCCGGCGTCCTCAGCGGCACGCCCGCCGTGATGATGACACGGTCGCCCGGCTGGCCGAACCCCTCTTCGAAAGCGATGCGGCAGGCGCGGTCGACCATGTCGTCGAGGTCGCTGGCGTCGGGCGAGACGACGCAATGCGTGCCCCACAAAAGCGACAGCCGCCGCGCCGTGTTGAGGATCGGCGACAGGGCGATGATCGGCACTTGCGGCCGCTCGCGCGCGGCGCGCAGGCCCGTGGTGCCCGACGCCGTATAGGTGATGATCGCCGACAGTTTCAGCGTCTCCGCAATCTCGCGGGCGGCGAGCGAAATGGCGTCGGCGCCGGTTGCTTCCGGTTCCGAGCGCTGCGCGTTGATGATGCCGGCATAGGTCGGGTCGGTTTCGACCTTGGTGGCGATGCGGTTCATCATCGCCACCGCCTCGACCGGATAGGCGCCGGCAGCGGATTCGGCTGAAAGCATGATGGCGTCGGCGCCCTCGAACACGGCGATCGACACGTCGGACACCTCGGCGCGGGTCGGCACCGGCGCGGTGATCATCGATTCCAGCATCTGCGTGGCGACCACCACCGGCTTGCCGGCGCGGCGCGCGGCGCGCGTGATCTGCTTCTGGATGCCGGGCACCGCTTCCAGCGGCATTTCCACACCGAGATCGCCGCGGGCGACCATCAGCGCGTCGGAGAGTTCGATGATTTCGGCCAGCCGGGCGACGGCCTGCGGCTTTTCAATCTTGGCCATGATCAGTGCCCGGCCGCGCGCGATCTTGCGGGCTTCCGCCAAATCCTCCGGCCGCTGCACGAAGGACAGCGCCACCCAGTCGACGCTTTCCGCCAGCACCGCATCGAGGTCCTTGCGGTCCTTTTCGGTCAGCGCACCGACCGGCAGGTCGGTGTCGGGCAGGCTGACGCCCTTCTTGTCGGAAATGGTGGTGCCGGCGACGACGGTGCAGGTGATAGACTTGCCGTCGCTCTTCACCGCCCTGAGCTCCAGCTTGCCGTCATCGATCAACAGACGGTGGCCGGCCTCGACCGAGCTCAGGATTTCGGGATGCGGCAGGTAGACCCGGGTCGACGTGCCGGGCTCTGGATTGTTGTCGAGGGTGAAGGTCTGGCCCGGCGTCAGAACCTCCTTGCCGTTGGCGAACTTGCCGACGCGCAGCTTCGGTCCCTGCAAATCGGCCAGGATGCCGATCGGACGGCCAACTTTCTCCTCGACCGCGCGGATGCGGCCGACCAGCGTGCGCATCAACTCGTGATCGGTGTGGCTCATATTGATGCGGAAGACATCGGCGCCGGCTTCGAACAGCTTCTGCAGCATCTCCTCGGACGAGGAGGCAGGACCGATGGTGGCGAGGATCTTGACCTTGCGGCTACGTCTCATTGACTGTTTGTTCCCGGGGCGGCTGGAGCGCCTCCCGTTGTGGACTCATCGGTCAGCTGGACCATCCAGCTTGCCTGCTCGCCCGTGTCATATTCCTGGAATCCGGCGCGCTGGAAGCCCCGGGCGACGCAATCGGTAACGCCGGCAATCTTGAATTCTTTTTCGGCCACGCACATGTTGATCGGGCCATCCCAGCGCCCGCCGCGCTCGGCGTCTTCTGCATAAAGATAGTAAAACCTCGATGACAGCGGACCTTCGATCAGCGTCTTGCAGCTCGATCCTTCGATGTGCCACCACCCCTCGGTGATCCAGCCTGCCTTGGCGCGGTAGCCGATGCCGACGCCGACCAGGTTCTGCGTGGCGTTGCAGACGCGGAAATCGGCGCGGGCAGGCGAAGCCGCGACCAGCGCGGTGAGCCCTAGCGTCAGGGTCAGGAGCGGCACGACAAAGGCGGTGCGCGCACGCGGCCTGCCGGCGGAACCCATCCCGAAACCCCTCAATAACGTCATCTGCATCTCTCAGCGCCCCTTTTCGGAAAAGTCCGGGCGCATGTCAACGCGCCGTTCTGTCCAATTCCAATCGATTTAGAAAGGCCCCCGACACGCGATCTGCCGCGCGTCACAGGATTTTCGCAGAAACCGTGGCCAAACAACGGCATTGCGCAACAGTCCTCTTCGTGGGAATGACGATACCACCCTCCCCGGAAGCCAGCGAACAGACCTTTCCAGCCAATGACCCGATCCACAGTTTTCGCGCCTTTCGATATCGTCGAAGGCGACCGCAAGCGAGGCATCGTGCTTGTCGCCGACCATGCCCGCCGCGACCTGCCGGAGGAGTATGGCAGTCTCGGCTTGCCGGCGGCGGAACTCGATCGCCATATCGCCTACGACATCGGTGTCGAGACGGTGACGCGCGAACTGGCCGCAGCGCTCGACGTGCCGGCGGTGATCGCCAATTTTTCGCGGCTGCTGATCGATCCCAATCGCGGCGAGGACGACCCGACGCTGATCCGCCAGCTCTATGACGGCACTGTCGTGCCGGGAAACTACCCTATGGCGCCGCAAGAACGCGAAAGGCGGCTCGACGGCTTCTACCGGCCTTATCAGGACGCGGTCGGCGCCATGATCGCGTCGGTGGCGCACGCCTCAGGCAAAGCGCCGCTCATCTTCTCCGTACACTCCTTCACCCCTGTCATGCAGGGCTTCATCCGCCCTTGGCATGTCGGCATATTGTGGGACCTCGACGACCGCGTGGCGCGGCCGCTGATCGACATGCTGGCGCAGGATAAAAACCTCGTCGTTGGCGACAATGAACCCTATGACGGCGCGTTGCGCGGCGACACCATGTTCAAGCACGCCATCGTCAACGGCTTTGCCCATGCGCTGATCGAGATCCGCCAGGACCTGATATCAGACCGCAAGGGGGCGCTGGCCTGGGCGGAACGGCTGGCGCCGATCGTTGACGCCATCGACCGCCGTCCCGATATACATCAGGTGAAGATGTTCGGCTCGCGCACCGGGCCGCTGTGAGGACCCAAGGCAATGACCGAACTCAGCGATGACCAGAAACGCGATTTCGAGGCCGCGGCCTTCCGCCGGCTGGTCGAGCATCTGCGCGAGCGCAGCGATGTGCAAAACATCGACCTGATGAACCTCGCCGGCTTCTGCCGCAACTGCCTGTCGAACTGGTACCGCGAAGCGGCCGAGGCTGAGGGCGTCGATCTCGGCAAGGACCAGTCGCGCGAAATCGTCTACGGCATGCCCTATGCGCAATGGCAGGCGCTGAACCAGACCGAGGCTTCGGACGCCAAGAAGGCGGAATTCGAGGCGAGGCGGCCGAGGGATCATTGAAGTAGCGCGCGGTTCACAGGATTGACGTCGGCGGGACAGCGCCCCCCTCTGTCCTGCCGGACATCTCCCCCACTTGGGGGGAGATTGGCCGTCACGCAGGCTCTAGCCAATCGCCAGCGGTGCAAGAATAAGCGAGGCGCCGAAGCCGCCAATCTCCCCACTTGTGGGGGAGATGTCCGGCAGGACAGAGGGGGGCGCGAAGGAACGCTGCCTAACGGTTTCCCCTTAGATGTGGCCCACAAGCTTTTCGCAGCCCAGCGCTTGACGAGAAATTGAATCGATCTAATTTGCCGCGCAAAGCCATTCTTTGACCGGATTCAGGCCATGAACGCGCAAGACACCATGCAGAGCGCCATTCGCGGGCGATGGGCCGTAGCAGCGATCTTCCTCGCCAACGGCTTCCTGACCGGCAGCTGGGCGCCGCAGATTCCGGTGTTCCTGACCCGGCTCGACATCTCGAAATTCACCCTCGGCCTGCTGATCCTTCTGTTCGGCGTCGGCGCGGTCGCGGCCATGAGCTGGTGCGGCCATCTGATCTCCAGGCATGGCTCGCGCACCGTGTTGCGCTGGTTCGGCCTGTGCGGCAGCCTCGGCCTGCTGATCGTGGCGCTGGCGCCCAACGTGCCGCTGGCGTCGATCGCCATGATCATCTTCGGCGGCTCGATCGGCGGCATGGATGTCGCCATGAACGCCAATGCCGTGGTGGTCGAGCGCCGGCTGTCCCGCGCCATCATGTCGTCCTCGCACGGCTTCTGGAGCCTCGGCGGTTTCGCCGGTGGCGGTCTGGGCGGTTACGCCATCCAGACCTACGGCCACCTCGCCCATGCGGCTGTGGTCACGGTCATAGCTTTTGCCGTCATTGCCGTGGCGGTCGGCTACCTCATCGCCGAGGACAAGCCGCAGGCCGCCGAGCATCACAGATTAACGCTGCCGGCCAACCCGCTGGTCTATCTTGTCGGGCTGATGGCGCTGCTGACGATGATTTCCGAGGGCGCCGTGCTCGACTGGGCAGCGCTTTATCTCCGGCAGGAGCTCGGCGCCGACCTCGCCATCGCCGGCCTTGCCTACGCCGCCTTCTCCGGCGTCATGGCTGTCATGCGCTTTTTCGGCGACGGCGTGCGCAACCGCTTCGGCGCGGTGGCGACGCTGCGCGGTTCGGCCATCGTGGCCGCCGCCGGCATGCTGGTCGCCGGCCTGTCGCCCTCGCCCTGGATCGCCATCGCCGCTTTTGCCCTCTGCGGCTTCGGCATCGCCAACATGGTGCCGATCATCTTCTCGGCCGGCGGCAATCAGGAAGGCATGTCGTCGGGCACCGGCATGAGCGTCGTCACCACCATGGGCTATTCCGGCATATTGGTGGCGCCGTCGGCGATCGGCTTCGTCGCCGAGCATTCGAGCTTCGGCCCGATCTTCGTCGCCATGTCGGCGCTGCTGATCGTCGTGCTGTTGATGGCCGGGCTCGCTCACCGCGCCGAATTCGCGGCCGCCCCCGCCGAATAGCGCTTCAGCTCCTCATAGAGGAAATCCGCGACGCGGCGGATGCGCACGCTGGTGCGCACGTCGCGATGCATGGCCAGCCACACCGGCAGGCTGGGCAATGGCAGGCCGGGCAGGAGTTTCTCCAGTAAGGGGTCGCTGTCGGCCAGCGGCTCCTGGCCGAGACCGACGCCGTTTCCCGCCCGCAGCGCTTCCCACAGAACGATCTGGTTGTCGGCCCTGAAGCGGAAGCTGCTTCGGGTGACGGGGATGCCGGCCTGGGTAAAGCCCCGGATCATCTCGTCGCTGCGGTCGAAGCCGATCAGCGGGTGGTCGAGAAGATCGGCGGGCTTGAGCGGGCGGCCGTGCTGGTCGAGATACGATTTCGCCGCGCAGCAGCAGAGCTTGATATCGCAGACCTTGCGCGCCGTCAGCTCGTTCTGCGCCGGCTTGACCATGCGGATGGCGATGTCGGCATCCCTTCGCAGCAGGTTCTCGACCTGGTTCGAGGCGACGATCTCGACCTCGATGCCGGGCTCCTCGATGCCGAGCCGCGCCGTCATCTTCGGCAGCACATAGGCCGCCACCACCTCGCTGGCGGCAATGCGCACCGTGCCTTCGATCGCCTCGACCGAGCCCAATGCCAGTAGTGAGAACGCGCTCGCCTGCTCGCTCACCGCCTTGCCGCGTTCGAACAGCGTGGCGCCTGCTTCCGTCAGAGCATAGCCGCGCCGCCCGCGCCGGAACAGCGTGACGCCGAGCGCCTGTTCGAGCTCACCGATGTGACGCCCAAGCGTCGGCTGGCTGGCCAACAGTTTGCGCGCCGCGGCCGACAGACTGCCGGTCTCCGCCACGGTGACGAAACTCTTGATCAGGTTCCAGTCGATATCTTCCATTCATTTATGAATAACAAATCTGCATCCATAGTCAATTTTCATTCGCGTATGAACGCATCATATTCACCGTGCAAACACAGACACGGAGAAGAAAAATGACCAAGATCGCAATTCTAGGCGCCAATGGCCGGCTCGGCCGCGTGGTTGGCAAGGCCTTCATCGACGCCGGTTTCGACGTCCGCGCCGTCACCCGCAGCGGCAAGGTCCCAGCCGAACTCAAGGGCGCCACCGCCGTCGCCGGCGATGCGCTCGACCGCGAGGCGCTGATCCGCGCCACGCAAGGCGTCGACATCATCTTCAACGGCCTCAACCCGATCTACACCGACTGGGGCAAGTGTCTGCCGATGGCGGAGAACGTCATGGGCGCCTGCCATGCCAATGGCGCGCTGCATCTTTTCCCCGGCACTGTCTACAATTACGGCTCGCCGATGCCTGAGGTGGTCACCGAACACACGCCGTTCCGCCCAACGACCGAGAAGGGCCGCATCCGCTGCGTCATGGAAGCGCTGTTTCGCCGCGAGGCCGATGCCGGTCGCGTCCGCACCATCATCCTGCGCGCCGGCGATTTCTTCGGCGGCACCGGCAGCGGATCATGGTTCGACCTCGTCGTCGCCGCCAAGATGAACAAGGGCGTCTACACCGCGCCCGGCCCTGCCAACCTCGTGCATGAATGGGCCTATTTGCGGGACTTCGCCATCGGCTTCGTCGGCCTGGCGCGCAATCAGGGCAAGCTCGGCTTCTTTGAGGCGCTCAACTTCCCCGGCCACGCCATCAGTGACATGGACATAAAGGCCGCGGCCGAGAAAGCGTTGGGACGTCCGCTGAAACTGACCTTCATGCCTTGGTGGGTGCTGCGCGCCGGCAGCCCGTTCGTGGCGATGTGGCGCGAGATCGTCTCGATGTCCTATCTGCGCTTCGAACCGCACCGGCTCGTGTCCGACCGGCTGGAAGGCATCATCGGCGAAGTCCCGCACACCCCGCTGGACGAGGCCGTGGCCGAGGCCTTGAAGGACATCGGCATCAGCCTCGACCGTGCAAAAGACGCCGCTTAAATGCATGTCGCCCAGAAGTGTGCGCGGTTCTGGGACAACGACATGCATCAAAACAAAGACTTTAGACAAAAATCTCTCTCGCGGTGCTGGCCCAATCGCTGGAAATCAGCAACCGGATGGTCATTATGAGGAGACTGTTTATAACGGTCGGCGAGATCACCATCACCAAGGGGAGACGATGCGTTACATACGTCCGCTTTCAATCGAAGACGCCGTTGGCCTGCTGGCCGACGCTTCCGGCACATCAGCCATTCTCGCTGGAGGCAGTGACCTCCTCGTTCGGATGAAGGGCGGGTTTGTCGATCCCGACCTGATCGTCGACATCAAGGCGATCGAGGGCTTGAGCGAGATCAGGGAGACGGCCGACGGCTTCAGCATCGGCGCCACCGTCCCCTGCGCCGTCCTGGGCGAGAGCTCGGTTCTGAAGAAGGCCTGGCCCGGTGTCGTCGAAGCGTCGAAGCTGATCGGCTCGAAACAGGTCCAGGGCCGCTGCACCATCGTTGGCAATCTGTGCAACGCATCGCCGGCCGCCGACAGCGTCCCGGCCTTGGTGGCCGCCGCCGCAAAGGCCGTGGTTGCCGGTCCGTCGGGCAAGCGCACCATTCCGGTCGAGGCTGTGCCGATCGGGCCTGGCAAGACCTCGCTCACCAAGGGTGAGATCGTCGAGGCGATCCTGCTCGACAAGCGCGCGCCGCGTTCGGGCGACGCCTACCTCAGGTTCATCCCGCGCACCGAGATGGACATCGCGGTGGTCAGCGCCGGCGTGAACCTGACGCTCGACGAGCATGGCGTCATAACAGCCGCCCGCGTCGCGCTGGGCGCCGCGGCCCCGACCGTGCTTCTGGTGGAAGAAGCAGCCGAGGCTCTCATCGGCAGGAAGCTGGATGAGGCGGCACTTGAGCGGCTCGCCAAGATCTGCGCTGGGGCCTGCCGCCCCATCGACGACAAGCGCGGCACCATCGAGTTCAGACGAAAAGTTGCGGGCGTGCTGGCCGGACGGGCCGCGACGACCGCCTACGCACGCGCAGGAGGCAAATGATGGCCGGTGTAGCAGTTTCAACGACAATCAACGGCGATCACGTCGAATACCTTTGCCAGCCCGACGAGACGTTGCTCGACGTCCTGCGCGATCGCCTCGGGCTGACCGGCGCCAAGGAAGGCTGCGGCACCGGCGACTGCGGCGCCTGCTCGATCATCCTCGACAACCGGCTGGTCTGCTCGTGCCTGGTGCTCGGCGCTGAAGCCGAAGGCCGGCATATCGAGACCGTCGAGGGCATGGCGCATGGCGATCAGTTACATCCCCTGCAGCAGAAATTCCTTGAGCATGCAGCGCTGCAATGCGGCATCTGCACGCCGGGCTTCCTGATCGCGGCGAAGGACCTTTTGGCCAAGAACCCCGATCCGACCGAGGAAGAAATCCGCTTCGGCCTCGCCGGCAACCTCTGCCGCTGCACCGGCTACGACAAGATCGTGCGCGCGGTCCAGGACGCGGCCAATGTGATGAAGGGAGCGCACGCATGAACTTCGATCCACGCTTTTCGGGCCGCAAATTCTCCTCCGTCGGCACGCGGCCTATCCGTCCCGACGGCGTCGACAAGGTGACGGGCCGCGCCCGCTACGGCGCCGACTTCAACATGGCGGGACAGCTGGTCGGGCGTGTCCTGCGCAGCCCGCATGCGCATGCCAGGATCCTCAAGATCGACACTTCGAAAGCGGAAAAGCTCGCCGGCGTGAAAGCGGTGATCACCGCCGCCGACCTGCCCGATCTCACCGATGGCGACGCCGCCATGTACGACGTCCTCGACAATTGCATGGCGCGCGGCAAGGCGCTCTATGACGGCCACGCCGTGGCCGCGGTCGCCGCCGTCGATGCCCGCACGGCCAGGCAGGCGCTGAAGCTGATCGAGGTCGAGTACGAGCTGTTGCCGCATGTCACCGATGTCGACGAGGCGATGAAGCACACCGCGCCGTTGATCAACGACACGATCTTCACCGAGGGTCTCGAGGAAAAGCCGGCAAAGCCGTCCAACGTCACCAAGCGCAGCCAGTTTGGCCATGGCGATGTCCATCAGGGCTTTGGCCACGCCGATGTCATCGTCGAGCGCTCCTTCAAGACCGAGCAGACGCATCAGGGCTATATCGAGCCGCATGCCTGCGTGGCGAGCGTCTCGTCGGACGGCACCGCCGACCTCTGGGTCTGCACGCAGGGCCATTTCGTCTACCGCCAGCATTGCGCGCAACTGCTCGGGCTGGAAGCCTCGAAGCTGCGCGTCACCTCGTCTGAAATCGGCGGCGGCTTTGGCGGCAAGACCCATGTCTGGGCCGAACCGGTGGCGCTGGCGCTGTCGCGCAAGGCCGGTCGGCCGGTGAAGCTCGTCATGACCCGCGACGAGGTGTTCCGCGCCTCGGGTCCGACAAGCGCGACCTCGATCGACGTCAAGATCGGCGCCCGCAAGGACGGCACCATCACCGCCGCCGAAGCAACGCTGCGCTACACCAGCGGCCCCTATGCCGGCACGTGGGCCGAGATCGGCGCCATGACGGCCTTCGCCTGCTACAAGCTCGATAACGTCAAGACGGTCGGCTTCGAAGTGCTGGTCAACCGGCCGAAGACCGCGGCCTATCGCGCACCCTCCGCACCGATGGCGGCGTTCGCGGTGGAAAGCGCTGTGGATGAGCTGGCCAAGGAACTCGGCATGGATCCGGTCGAGTTCCGGATCAAGAACGCCGCGCAGGAAGGCACCCGCTCCTCCTACGGTCCGGTCTACGGCCCGATCGGCATCGGCCCGACGCTGGAGGCGGCCAAGCACCATCCGCACATGAAGGCGCCGCTGGGCAAGAACCAGGGCCGCGGCATGGCTTGCGGCTTCTGGTTCAACTTCGGCGGCCAGACCTGCGTGGACCTGAACATCGGCATGGACGGCTCGGTATCGCTGGCCGTCGGCACGGTGGACGTAGGCGGTTCGCGCGCGTCGCTGTCGCTGGTGGCGGCGGAGGAGCTCGGCATCGACTATGCCCAGCTCAAGGCGGTGGTCGCCGACACGTCCTCGCTTGGCTACAACGACATGACCGACGGCAGCCGCGGCACCTTCTCGTCCTCGATGGCGACCATCTCGGCCGCCCGCAACGCGATCAAGATCCTGCGTGAGCGCGCCGCCCAGACGTGGGACATCCCCGTCGACGACGTGGTCTGGGAAAACGGCCACGCCATCGCCAAGGGCGAGAAATACGGCAACCTTGCAGCCCTGTCGCTGAAGGAGATCGCCGCCGCTTCCGGCAAGACCGGCGGGCCGATCGCCGGCCACAGCGAGCTCGTCGCCGACGGCGCCGGCGTCTCCTTCGCCACCCATATATGCGACATCGAGGTCGACCCCGATACCGGCTCGACCAGGGTGATCCGCTACACGGTGATCCAGGATGCCGGCAAGGCGGTGCACCCCACCTATGTCGAGGGCCAGTACCAGGGCGGCGCCGCGCAAGGCATCGGCTGGGCGCTCAACGAGGAGTATATCTACGGCAAGGACGGGCGCCTCCAGAATGCCGGCTTCCTCGACTATCGCATCCCGGTCTGCTCGGACCTGCCGATGATCGACACGCAGATCCTCGAGATCCCCAACCCCAACCACCCCTATGGCGTGCGCGGCGTCGGCGAAACCTCGATCGTGCCGCCGCTGGCGGCGATCGCCAATGCCGTCTCGAACGCCGCCGGCGTGCGCATGACCCACATCCCGATGTCGCCGCCGAGGGTTCTCGCCGCGATCGAGGCGGAACGGGGAGGCTAAGGCCGAAATGAGGTTCTTGCCCTAATGGTCGAAGTCACGCTCTGGGGCGCGCTGGGCCAGCTCGCCGGCGGCCAGAGCAAGGTCGAGGTCGAGGCCAAGGACATAAGGGAGCTGTTCAGGAAACTGGCTGAACAGTATCCCGGCATCGAGCCCTGGATCGAGAAGGGCATCGCGGTGGCCATCGACGGGACGATCTATCGCGATACGTGGTCGAAGGAACTGCCGCCGGGGGCGGAGATTTTTCTGCTGCCGCGGCTGGCTGGGGGGTGACGGGGGGTGTCGCCCTACGTCCCAGAGCGGACCGGCATCCTCGGTCTGCGAACTTCAAGTGCAATGTCGGTCCTCGCCTAGATGCCAGTTTTGCTGACCGCGTCTTATCGGCGGCGGGTTGGCCAACAATCCAGAGAACCTGATCCGCTGGATTACTATCGGCAAGGGACATCAGTCCGCACACGGCTCTGAAGTGACTCGAGCGGGTCACCGTTTGACGGACAACACCGGCCCCTTTCTGGAGAGGCCGGCTATCGTTGATCCAGGATCATCAAGCTAGGTTTGGCGCTGAGACGTATCGGAAATTCGTTCGCGCACGGCATGCTCGGTCTTGTCTGCTGTGGAC
>NZ_AYWC01000012.1:0-152786 GCF_000502615.1 Mesorhizobium sp. LNJC405B00
AGTCTTGGTCATGGTGGCGTTCCTTCGCGGGAATCAGGTGACGTGAACAATCACCAGCCTGCCATGACCGCCCCCTCTCGGCGAATTTGCAGAACTCTCAGCACACTACCGATCTCCCCCCTTGCGGGGGAGATGGCCGGCAGGCCAGAGGGGGGTGTGAAGGATCGCCGACGTCGACGATTTTCGTCGCGCCGCCCCTTACTTCCCAGCCGTGCTCACCGGCTCCAGCGTCTTCGGCGTCGTCAGCCGGCCATGTCCCGACACGGCATTGCCGGCATCCGGCGCCAGCCGCATGAATGACACGGACGCTGCCGCCGACACCGCCGCCACGATGAAGAAGGCGATGTGGAAATCGCCGAGCGCCAGCGGTCCGCCATGGATCGAGGTCGAGACTTCCAGGATGCCGCCGGCCAGCGCCACGCCGAGCGCGATCGACAGTTGCTGGAACACCGCCGTGATCGGCGTTGCCTTGCTGGTGTCTTCAGCCGTCACCTCGGCATAGGAGAGCGCGTTGACGCCGGTGAAGAACATCGAGCGGATGAAGCCGCCGACCAGCAATATCGCCAGCATCAGCGCGTAAGGCGTCTCCGGCGTGAACAGGCCGTATATGGCGATCGATGCCGCGGCGATCAGCGAGCCCCAGATCAGCACCCGGCGGAACCCCGCAAGCCGGAAGATCAGCGCGGTAACGAATTTCATGCCGATGGCGCCGATAGCCGAGACGAAGGTGATCATGCCCGACTGGAACGGCGTCAGCCCGAAGCCGATCTGGAACATGAGGGGCAACAGGAACGGCACCGCCCCGATGCCGATGCGAAACAGCGAGCCGCCGAGCACCGAGGAGCGGAACACCGGGTTGCGGAACAGTTCCAGCGCCAGCAGCGGGTTCTTGGCGCGCCGCGCATGCAGGAGATAGAGCACGCCGGAAATCAGCCCGACCGCCACGGTGATGAGGCCGGTCGCCGGCGGCAGATAGGGCAGGCTGACCACCGACAGGCCGAAGATGACGCCGGAGGCCGCCAGCCCGCTCAGTACGAAACCGACGAAATCGAGCGGCGGCGTCTCCATCGAGTCGGTTTGCGGCAGGAAGCGCGTCGCCAGCCAGATGCCGATCAGGCCGATCGGCACGTTGATCAGAAAGATCCAATGCCAGGTGAAATAGGTGGTGATGAAGCCGCCGATCGGTGGTCCCACAAGCGGGCCGACCAGCGCCGGCACCGTCAGCCACGACATGGCCGCGACCAGCTCGCTCTTCGGCGTCGCGCGCACCAGGACCAGCCGGCCGACCGGCGTCATCATGGCGCCGCCTATGCCTTGCAGGAAGCGCGAGACGACAAAGGCCGGCAGTGAATTGGAGATGGCGCAGCAGACCGAGCCGACGATGAAGACGCCGATCGCGGCGCGAAAAATGGTCTTGGCGCCGAACCGGTCGGCCATCCAGCCGCTGATCGGAATGAAGATCGCCAGCGCCACCAGATAGGCGGTCAGCGCCAGCTTGAGCGCGATCGGGCTGGTGTGGATGTCGACGGCAATCGCCGGCAGCGATGTCGCGATGACGGTCGAATCCATGTTTTCCATGAACAAGGCGACCGCCAGAATGAGCGGAATGATGCGGTTCAACGAACGCGTCCGAACTGGTCTAAATGTGCCTGCCGGCCAATCCAAACAATGAAAAGGCGGGCAAGCCGATACAAACGGGCGGTTATCACGCCTCAGGCGCGATGTCGCATTAATTTGCTGTCACTTTTGTGCGACCGTGGGCGGACAAGAGGCGTCGCTGCGTTTCGCCACATTGAATGAACTTGCGAAAATTGACCGGGTTCACTATGCTGTAGTGAATATAACTACTATATGGACAATGCCATGGAAGAAGCCGTTTCCGCAGCCGACGCCAACCGCAAATTCTCGCTCCTCCTGCGCGGTGTCCGCGAAGGACAGAGCTATGTCGTGACCAGCCATGGGCGTCCCGTGGCGCGGATCGTGCCTGCAGGGCAGCCCGACCCTGCGGCGTCTCGTTCGCGCACAGCGCTGCTGTCGCGCCTCGAACGCCAGCCTGTTGTAGAAGCCGGGCGCTGGAGCCGCGACGAGCTTTACGAGGACGAGCGGTGAAGGTCGCGCTCGATACCAACATCCTTGTTTATGCCGAGGGGATCAACGGAGCCGAGAAGCGCGACATCGTTTTCGGCCTGCTGCACGACATTGCGCAAGAGGCAGCCGTCATTCCAGTCCAAGTGCTCGGCGAATTGTTCACCGTTCTCACACGCAAGGCCGGACGATCACGTGCACAAGCGCGCGACGCCCTGTTGAGCTGGCGCGACGCGTTTCCGGTTGTCGGCACGACGCCGGAGGTGATGACGGTCGCGGCTGATCTTGCGACCGATCACCATTTCGGCATCTGGGATGCGACCATCCTGTCTGTTGCCTCGCAAACCGGTTGCCGGCTGCTGCTGTCGGAAGATCTGCAGGACGGCTTCACCTGGGGCGGCGTAACGGTCGTCAATCCTTTCGCGTCACCGCGCCATGTCTTGCTCGATGCCCTGTTGGGCAAGTCCGCCGAATAGGCCACGACCGGCTTTTCAACCACGCCGCGACGTGTTACCAGCCAGCGCCAATCCTGAAAGGGAAGAAACGAGTCGGCGCTGTCCATTTCGGTCCAGCGCTTTTTTGTATTCTCCCAGCGCTTTTCGTATCCGAGGACTGGCCATGGCAAAAATCATCGAAACGTCCACCGGCGCGCTGGCGCTGACCTTTGACGACGTGCTGTTGCAGCCCGGTCATTCCGAGGTCATGCCCGGTGAGACCGACATCCGCACCCGCATCGCCACCGACATCGACCTCAACGTGCCGATCCTGTCGGCCGCCATGGACACCGTCACCGAGGCGCGGCTCGCCATCGCCATGGCGCAGGCCGGCGGCATCGGCGTCATCCACCGCAATTTCTCGCCGGCCGAACAGGCCGAGCAGGTGCGTCAGGTCAAGAAGTTCGAATCGGGCATGGTCATCAATCCGGTCACCATCGGCCCCGACGCCACGCTCGCGGACGCGCTGGCGCTGATGCGCACCTATTCCATCTCGGGCATTCCGGTGGTCGAGAATGGCGGCAGCGGCGGCCAGAAGATCGGCCGCCTGGTCGGCATCCTGACCAACCGCGACGTGCGCTTCGCCTCCGATCCGGGGCAGAAAGTCTACGAATTGATGACCCGTGAGAACCTGATCACGGTCAAGGAGAATGTCGACCAGGACGAGGCCAAGCGGCTGCTGCACCAGCACCGCATCGAAAAGCTCGTCGTCGTGGACAAGTCCGGCAATTGCGTCGGCCTGATCACCGTCAAGGACATCGAGAAGTCGCAGCTCAACCCGCACGCCACCAAGGATGCGCAGGGGCGCCTGCGGGCGGCGGCCGCCACCAGCGTCGGCGATGACGGCTTCGAGCGCGCCGAGCGGTTGATCGACGCCGGTGTCGACCTCCTGGTCATCGACACCGCGCATGGCCATTCGCAGCGCGTGCTCGATGCGGTGACGCGGGCCAAGAAGCTTTCCAATTCCGTGCGCATCCTGGCCGGCAACGTCGCCACCGCCGAAGGCACGCAGGCGCTGATCGACGCCGGCGCCGATGCCGTCAAGGTCGGCATCGGCCCGGGCTCGATCTGCACCACGCGCATCGTCGCCGGTGTCGGCGTGCCGCAGCTTTCGGCGATCATGTCGGCGGTGGAGACGGCGCATAGATCAGGCGTGTCGGTCGTCGCCGACGGCGGCATCAAATATT
Organism: Mesorhizobium sp. LNJC405B00; assembly: GCF_000502615.1. Lineage (NCBI taxonomy): Bacteria > Pseudomonadati > Pseudomonadota > Alphaproteobacteria > Hyphomicrobiales > Phyllobacteriaceae > Mesorhizobium > Mesorhizobium sp. LNJC405B00. The sequence continues at coordinate 3,767 of NZ_AYWC01000012.1, forward strand.
CGGGCGATCTGGCCAAGGCGCTTGCCGCCGGCGCCAGTGCGGCCATGATCGGTTCGCTGCTGGCCGGCACCGACGAAAGCCCGGGCGAGGTCTATCTGCATCAGGGCCGCTCCTTCAAGGCCTATCGCGGCATGGGCTCTGTCGGCGCCATGGCGCGCGGCTCGGCCGACCGCTACTTCCAGGCCGAGGTTCGCGACACGCTGAAACTGGTCCCGGAAGGCATTGAAGGGCAGGTGCCCTACAAGGGACCTGTGTCTGGCGTGCTGCACCAGCTTGCGGGCGGGCTAAAAGCCGCTATGGGTTATGTCGGTGGCCGCGACCTTGCCGATTTTCGCGAACGCGCCACCTTTGTGCGCATATCCAACGCCGGACTTCGTGAAAGCCACGCCCATGACGTCACGATTACCCGCGAAAGCCCGAACTATCCTGGCGGAGCCTGACCGGCAGCCAGAGCGGTACATGCTCTGGCGCCACCAGGCGACGATCGTGCTGCGGCTGGCGCGCCATGCCGGCGCGCTGTGCTTTGCCGCCGCGGCGGTTTTCATCATCATGACGCTGCTGGAATTCTTCTATTTCCGCCGGCTGAGCGGCGGCCTGCCGTCGCTCGACGTGCGCCTTGGCGGGTTCACGCCCGACGAGGGCATGGCCTGGCTGACGGCACTCGGCCGACGCGGCAGCGAGATCATCCTGGTCTGGCACTATTTGACTTTCGACCTTCTCTTCCCGGCGCTGCTGTCGCTGACCATGGTCAGCCTGATCCTGGCAACCGGGCGGCGGCTGAAGAATTTTCGTGCCATGCCGGTGCAGCTTCAGGCGCTGTTCGCGCTGGTCATCGTGCTGCCCTACACGTGCGCCGACTACGCCCAGAACATTGCGGTGGCGCGGCTTCTGTCCGATGCGCTGTCGGCCAATCCGGATTCGCTCTCCTTGGCCTCGTCGCTGATCGTCACCAAATTCGCGTTTCTGGCGATACCTGTCGCCGTCATCGCGGTCTTGATCCTTGCCGCCCAGCGGCGTCCACAGGCATGAACCACAGAGCAGGGGCAACGCCATGAGCCAGACCGCGATTTTCTGGCCGATGCTGGCGCAGGTGTTGCTCGTCTATATCGTCTATGTCGTGATGGGCCGGCGCCGCTACGGCGCGGTCAAATCGGGCGAGGCCAAGGTCGGTCAATACAAGGTGCGCACGACCGAGCCCGGGTCGAGCGTCACGGTTGCCAACAATCTCATCAACCAGTTCGAACTGCCGGTGCTGTTCTATGTGCTGTGTCTGGCGCTGCACGCGACCAATGGCGTCAATTATCTGACCCTGGCCTTGATGTGGATTTTCGTGATTTCCCGCTATGGCCACGCCTGGGTCCACCTCACCAGCAACAATCTGCGGTTTCGCAGCCGCGCCTTCTACGTCGGCGCGATCATTCTCTTGCTGGCATGGATCTGGTTCGCGCTACACCTGCTCGGAGCGGTGTAGGGCAGTTGTTTACCCTCCCCCTTGTGGGGAGGGTCGCTCCGCGCAGCGGAGCGGGGTGGGGGTCTACAAATCGAACACCGCGATCTTGCGCTTGTCGAACTTAATGCCGATTTCGCCGCGCACCAGCTTCAGTGCGGCTTCGCCGAACACGGCGCGTCGCCAGCCCTGCAGGGCCGGCACGTCGGCATCCTCGCCCTCGGCGGCGATGCGGTCGATGTCGTCGCTGGACGCCAGCACTTTCGAGGCGACGCCTTCCTTCTCGGCGACGATCCGCAACAGAACTTTCAGCAGCTCGGAGGCGGCATTGGAGCCCTCGGGCGGCTGAAAGCTCTTGGGCAGCTTCGGCATCTCTTCGCGGGGCAAAGCGAGCGCCGTGTTGACCGCGCCAAGCAATGCGGTAGCCGTCGACGAACGCTCCCAGCCTTTCGGCGTCGTGCGCAGCTTGCCCAACGCTGCCGCATCGCGCGGCGCCTGCTGGGCGACCTCGTATATGGCGTCGTCCTTGAGCACCCGGCCGCGCGGCACGTCACGCTCGCGCGCCTCGCGTTCGCGCCATGCCGCCACCGTCTGCACGATCGCCAGCTCCTGCGGCTTGCGCAGCCGCATCTTCAGCCGCTTCCAGGCGTCTTCGGGGTGCGGATCGTAGGTCTCGCGCGAAGTCAGCACCTCCATTTCCTCGTTTAGCCAATGGGCGCGGTTTTCCCGCTCCAGTTCGGCGCTGAGATGCTTGTAGACGTCGATCAGATGGGTGACGTCGGCCAAGGCATAGTCGAGCTGCTTGTCCGACAGCGGCCGGTGGCGCCAGTCGGTGAAACGCGAGGATTTGTCGAGCCGTGCGCCGGTGATGCGCTGCACCAGCTGATCGTAGGAGACGCTGTCGCCGAAGCCGCAGACCATGGCCGCGACCTGGGTGTCGAACACCGGATGCGGCACCAGATCGCCGAGATGGACGATGATTTCAATGTCCTGGCGCGCGGCATGGAAAACCTTGACCACCGCTTCATTGGCCATCAGCCGGAAGAATGGGGCGAGGTTGATGTCGGGCGCCAGCGGGTCGATCAGCGCGGTGACGCCTGGCGCCGCCATCTGGATCAGGCACAGAATCGGCCAGAATGTCGTTTCGCGGATGAATTCGGTGTCGACGGTGACGAAATCCGACTTTTCAAAAGCGGCGAGAACGGACTCGAGCTCATTTTGGGTGGTGATGACGTGCATCAAATCGCTTTTTAGTAACGGGTAAGGTTCTCTTTCAATTTCAGCCATGGGCGCTTTCGTCAAGCCGCCCTTCGGTCAAGTATCAGCCGATCCGTCCGAATCGCCATTTCTGCGCGCCAGCCGCGCGAAGACGGTTGATGTGCGCAGCAGCGCCGTGAAGCGGCTGCGCTTGCCCGCCGGCACGCTGCCGCGCACCTGCATGCGGTAGAGAATGACGGCGATGAGGGTGGCGTAGACGACTGCGCTGAAGACAAACAGGGCGCCCGGTCCGAAATATTGCATGGCCGTCGAGGCCGCGAAGGGGCCACCGATGGCGCCGAAGGAATAGAACAGCATCAAGGCGGCATTGATCAGCACGAACTCGCCCTTGTCGGCGCGGTCGTTGGAATGCGCCGCCGACAGCGAATAGAGCGGCATGGCGAAGCTGCCGAAGATGAAGACGATGATCAAATTGAGGGTCGGATCGGCGCCGGCGACGAAGGCCAGCGCCAGCGCCGCGAACATGGCGCCGCATGTCGTGGCCAGAAGCACCGCGCGCCGATCCCAGCGGTCGGAGAGGTAGCCCAGCGGATACTGGATGAGGGCGCCGCCGAAGATGCCGACGCTGACGAAGGTGACGACATCGGCGACCGACATGCCGATCTGTTCGGCATAGACCGGCGACAGCGTGCGGAAGGCGCTGTTGGTGACGCCGACGCAGATGCAGCCGAAGCAGCCGAGCGGCGAAATCCGCCAGACGCGGGCGAGATCGAGCTTGACGTCTTCCGGCGGCGTCGGGTTGGAGCGGTCGCCGAGCGACACCGGAACCAGCGACAGCGTGATCATCATCGACATGATGGCGAAGATGGCAAAGCCGCCGGGGCCGAAGATCGGGATCAGGAACTGCGCGCCGGTTACCGAGCCGATATCGACCATGCGGTAGACGGCGAGCACCCGCGCACGATCCTTGTTTTCGACGCCGGAGTTCAGCCAGGCTTCCATGACGGTGAACAGGCCGGCAAAGCAGAAACCGCCGGCAAAGCGCACCGCGCACCACATCACCGGATCGATCACCAGCACCAGGAGCAGCGTACTGGCAGCGGCGATGGCGGCGAGCGCTGAAAACGTCCGGACATGGCCGACTGCCTTGAGGATACGGGTGACGGCCAAGCACCCCAACAGGAAGCCGGCGAAATAGAACGTACCCATCAGGCCGATGTCGGAGGCCGAAAACCCTTCCTGCGCGCCGCGCAACGCGATCAGCGTGCCCTGCAGCCCGTTGCCGCCAAGCAGGATGCCGGCGGCGATGAGGAGCGGGATCAGCGGGCGGATGGAGGACATACGGAACCGTTGCTTAGAGCATGATCCCGAAAAGTGGGAACCGGTTTTCGGAAAAGATCATGCTTCGAGAAAGAGTTGGATGAGTGTGACGATCGACGAAACGTCATACTCGTCCAGGTGGCTCCACAGTTCTGAACCATCGGTGTGGCCAATGCCAGTGGCTTATCCCGCCGCCAACAGGTGTGTGGCTTTCAGGTAGGGCCGTTCAGGCTTCGTGAGCCCTCGTCAAAGCTTCATCCGCTTGTGCGGCCGGGCGGGACGCCCTTCGGCCAAGCGAGCCGGCGGTCAGCAGGCTGAGCATGATGAACGGGATGCCGATACCGAAGGCCGAGCGGATGCCCCAATGGTCGGAGACGAAACCGAGCAGCGGCGGGCCGAGCAGGAAGGCGACGAAGGAAATCTGCGACAGCGCCGCGACATTGATCGTCGCGGAGCGGTCCGTCCGCTGGGCTGCCGCCGAGATCGCCAACGGAAAGAGCACGCTGCTGCCGATGCCAAGTAGCGCAAAGCCCAGCATCGATACGAGCGGGGCAGGCGAGAAGAAGACGAGCAGCACGCCCACCGCCATCGTCGCCAGCAGCACCCGCGCCACGACGCTCGGCGAGTGGCGGTCGACAAAGGAGTCGGCAAAGAAGCGCGTGCTCGCTTGCGAGAATGCAAACAGCGCCACTGTGAAGCCGGCGACGAAAGGGCCCGCATCGAACACGGTGCGCATGTAGATTGCCGACCAGTCGATGCTGGCGCCTTCCATCAGCATCGCCGACAGCGTCACCGCGACGAGGACGAGGATAGGCAGCGTCGGCCGCGCCAGCCTTGGCGCCGTCTCGTCATTGCCGGCGAAGCGGCTCGGCGCCGGTTCGTAACCGCCGAGAAACAGCGCGATTCCTGTCGCCACCATCGGTACGACAATCGCCAGGTGCAGTTGCGGCGATATGCCGAGATGCGCAAGCGCGGCGCCGAACAGGCCGGCGCCGAAAAAGCCAATGCTCCAGAACGAATGCGCCCGGTTCATGATCCGGCGCTTGAGCAGGAATTCGGTTCTGTCGGCCTCGACATTGAGAATGATCTCGACGCTGCCGATCATCAGGCCGACCGGAAACAGCATCAGGAATAGCGCAAGCGGCCCAGGCGCATGCACGGCAATGGCAAAGACGACCGACAAAAGCGGCACCAGTCCGAGCAGCGCGCGGCGGAAGCCGACGCCCTCCAGGATCGGCGCCGCCAGCGTCAGCGCGGTCAAGGTGCCAATCGGCGTCCCGATCAGGCTGAGCCCGAGCGTGCCGTCTCCTATGCCCATGGCATGTTTGATGTCGGGCAGCCGCGGGAAGATTTGGCCCATGGCGAACGAATAGATCGCAAAGCCGGCGTAGACCCGGTGTTGCGGAGCGAGGCGGAGGCCAAAGGTCATGACGATGCTTTCGGGGAAGAGAGCCGGAGATTGTCGTTGATATCCCCTTATCTTGCACAAACATGCAAATCGTGCAAGAACGTGCACAAAGAAAACAGGATCATGCAATGCTGACCGATGAGCGGCATCAAATCATTCGCGATCGCCTGGCCGTCGAGGGAAGGGTGCTGGCCGGCGAGCTGGCAGGCCGCTTCGGCGTTTCGGAAGACACGGTTCGCCGCGACCTCAGGGAGTTGGCCAAGGCCGGGCAGTGCCGCCGCGTCTATGGCGGCGCGGTCGCGGCCGCACCCTTCGCGGCCACGCCGGTCGGCCTGCGCGCCGGCCATGCGGTCGAAGAAAAGACGCGGCTGGCCCGCGCGACCGTGGCACTGCTTTCGCGCGGACAGACCCTGTTCATCGACAGCGGCTCGACCAATGCCGCGATCGCCAGGGCCATCCCGCGCGACCTCGATCTGACCGTCGCCACCAACTCGCTCGAAATTGCCTCCGTCCTGTCAAACCACGCTTTGGTCGAGCTGATTGTGCTTGGGGGACGGTTCGACCGCCACCTCGGCGCCTGCGTCGGCGCCGACACGCTTGCCGCTGTCGCGCAACTTGGCGCGGACCTGTTTGTTCTCGGATCCTGCGGTCTCGATGCGTCGCGCGGCGTCACGGCCTTCGATTCGGCTGAGGCCGAGGTAAAGCGGGCGATGGCCAAGAACAGCGCAGGCATCGTCATCGCTGTAACCAACGACAAGCTAGCCACAGCCGCACCCTACCGGGTCGCCAGGCCAGAGGCGATCCGCCACCTCGTGGTCGAAAAGACCGCGCCGGCCGCGATCCTCGCGGATTTCGAACGCCAGGGCGCCGAAATCCATTTGGCTTAAACGGAGCTCGGCGCGCGGGCAGTCCGGGACGCAGCATGGGCGACGAACACTTCGACATCTTCCTTTGAATGACCGAGAAGGGCTCCTTCAAGCCTCGCCAGATCATTCGATGTGAAGATGTCAATGGCCTCTCCGCTGCGGCACATTCTGGAGATCAACAAGCTCAGTTTGCAGCGCCATTCTTCTGTCGGCAGGCAGTAGCAGCGCTCTTCCACTGAGGTTTTAGGAACAATCTGGGTGAACTTCAGGATGCGACCTTCGTCGACAAACGGTGCAAAACCTGCATCGCCAATATCGTCGGCGTCCATACCCGGTTCCGCCGCGAACAAGGCCATTGATTTGTCGCCCTGAAGCATCAGCTCCAATTCGCGGCCATTATGTGGCCCGACACCCGGCGGGACTGTGGGTTCTGGCATGAAGTATCTCCAGATCATTCGATGACTGCACTGTCGCGAGAAACACTTCTGGCGGCAATGCGCCAAGCCTGGCAAGACTTCAACACTGACTAGCGGATAGAGAGACGACCCAAACCCGGCTTGCCTTGACAAATCGGGCCTCCCATGCGCTTTTCGCGCAAATTTTGGACCGGGCTTTGATGCTCGACCCACAACCCAGCACCCCGGAATTTTGACATGACAATGCATCGTTACCGCAGCCACACCTGTGCCCAGTTGAGAAAGAGCGATGTCGGCTCTTCGGTTCGCCTGTCGGGCTGGGTGCATCGCGTGCGCGACCATGGCGGCCTGCTGTTCATCGATCTGCGCGACCATTACGGCCTGACCCAGATCGTCGCCGATCCGGATTCGCCCGCCTTCAAGGTGGCCGAGACGCTGCGTGGCGAATGGGTGATCCGCGTCGACGGCGAGGTCAAGGCGCGCCTGCCGGACACCACCAACGCCAACCTGCCGACCGGCGAGATCGAGATCTTTGCCCGCGAGATCGAGGTGCTGTCGGCAGCCAAGGAATTGCCGCTGCCGGTGTTCGGCGAGCCCGACTATCCCGAAGACATCCGCCTGAAGTACCGTTTTCTCGACCTGCGCCGCGAGACGCTGCACAGGAACATCGTGGCGCGCACGAAAATCATCGCCGAGATGCGCAAGCGTATGACCGATGTCGGCTTCACCGAATTCTCGACGCCGATCCTGACGGCCTCGTCGCCGGAAGGCGCGCGCGACTTCCTGGTGCCGTCGCGCATCCATCCCGGCACCTTTTACGCGCTGCCGCAGGCGCCGCAGCAGTACAAGCAACTGATCATGGTTTCGGGCTTCGACCGCTATTTCCAGATCGCGCCCTGCTTCCGCGACGAGGACCCGCGCGCCGACCGTCTGCCCGGCGAATTCTACCAGCTCGACCTCGAAATGAGCTTCGTCGAGCAGGACGACGTGCTGTCGACCATGGAACCGGTGATGCGCGGCGTCTTCGAGACCTTCGCCAACGGCAAGCCGGTGACGCAGACATTCCAGCGCATTCCTTACGATGTCGCGATGCGCAAATATGGCTCCGACAAGCCGGACCTGCGCAACCCGATCGAGATGCAGGCCGTCTCCGACCATTTTCGCGATTCCGGCTTCAAGGTCTTCGCCAACATCCTGGCCAACGATCCGAAGGCCGAAGTGTGGGGCATTCCGGCCAAGACCGGCGGCAGCCGCGCCTTCTGCGACCGCATGAACTCGTGGGCGCAGGGCGAGGGCCAGCCGGGACTGGGTTACATCTTCTGGCGCAAGGAAGGCGACAAGCTTGAAGGCGCCGGTCCGCTGGCCAAGAACATCGGCGAGGAGCGCACCGAGGCGATCCGCCAGCAGCTCGGCCTTGCCGATGGCGACGCCGCCTTCTTCGTCGCCGGCGATCCGAAGAAGTTCGTTACCTTCGCCGGTGCCGCGCGTACGCGTGCCGGCGAAGAACTGAACCTTGTCGACCGCGAGCGCTTCGAATTGTGCTGGATCGTCGACTTCCCGTTCTTCGAATGGAGCGAGGAGGAGAAGAAGATCGACTTCGCCCACAACCCGTTCTCGATGCCGCAAGGCGGTATCGACGCGCTCAACGGCGACGACCTGCTCGGCATCAAGGCCTTCCAGTACGACATGGTGTGCAACGGCTTCGAGATCGCCTCTGGCGGTATCCGCAACCATTTGCCCGAGACCATGGTCAAGGCGTTTGAGACGGTCGGGCTGGACCGCGCCACGGTCGAGGAGCGCTTCGGCGGCCTCTATCGCGCCTTCCAGTATGGCGCGCCGCCGCATGGCGGCATGGCGGCCGGTGTCGACCGCGTGGTCATGCTGCTGGTCGGGGCCAAGAACCTGCGCGAGATCACCATGTTCCCGATGAACCAGCAGGCCTACGATTTGTTGATGAACGCGCCTTCGGAAGCCTCGCCGCAGCAGTTGCGTGATCTGTCGCTGCGTGTCGCGGCAGTGAAGAAGGACTGACGGCAGCGTTGAAGCCGCCCTTTCTCCCCGTCTCTATACGGGGAGAAATGTCCGGCAGGACAATGAGGGGCAGCACGCATGCAGGCGATTGGCGAACGGCCTTAGCAGTTGGCGCCTTCTGACAACCGGTTCAGCATCGAACTACAATTTGCAGGCGTTGGCGCCGCCCCTCATCCGCCTGCCGGCACCTTCTCCCCGTATAGTGACGGGGAGAAGGGAGCGAACTTCGATCAGTCTTCGTTGGCCTTGACGTGGACGCCCAGCGTCTTGGTCAGGTCGGCCGGGTTGGACATGGCGCCGGCCATGATCAGCGCGAACGGCACCGCTGCCGGCGGCTCGGCCGAAATCTCGAGGCTCTTCGGATCGTCGAGGTACTTGCTCACCGCGGCCGTCACTTCGGCGGTCAGTTCGGGATTGTTGAGCTGCGCCATGCCGAACGGCACGATCGCCTTGGCCTGGTTGGCGATGTCCTTGCCCGACATGCCCTGCTGCTTGCCGACATACTCAAGCACTTTGCCGGTGAGCGAATCGTCATCGAAGCGGATCGATGCGCTGTTGAAGGAGAGCTGCTGCAACAGGCCGAGCAGGGCCATGCCTTGCGCCGAATTGTCAGCCCCTTCGGGCTGCGCCGCCATCTTCTTCTGCATCTCCTGCAGCGACTTGACGAAGTCGACCGTGTAGCCGCCGAGGCCGAAGGTCATGCCGAGCGTGCCGGCATTCTCGACCGAGATGTCGTATTTCGACAGGTCCATCTTGCCGTCGCTCGGCTGCCAGGTGCCGCCGATTTCGATATTGCCCGAGATGTTCTGGTAGCCGAGGGCCTCGATGGCTTCCTTGGATTTCGCATCGTCGACCAGGGTCAGGTCGGCGTTGAACTTTTCCGTGGTGGCGGAAAACTCCATCGCCTTGCCGTCGGCCGGCGGCGTGATCTGGACGGCAAGCCCATCCACCGAGAAGGCGGTCTTGTCGGCAACCTTGACCGTCAGGCTTTCGAGTTCGGCCGACTTGTAGATCATCATCGAGCCGAGCGGGCCTGTAGCGCCCTCAGCCGGGATGTTGGCGTCGTGGATGACGAAGGGGGTGAGGTTGAGCGTGACGCCGTCCTTGCTGTGCTCGAAGGCCGAAGTCGTGATGGTCGCGACATCGAAGCCGCCATTGGCTTCGGTCACGCCCTCGAGCTTGACGTCGCCGATCGGCAGCGCCTCCTTTTCGGCCGCCGGTTTGACCGACACGCCCTGCAGCACCATGCTGGAATTGTCGCCGGTAACGCCGGTCCAGGTGATATCGACGCCCTGGACGGCAAGTGCGGCCTTCAGTCGGTCGGCAACCGCCGTGTCTTGCGCAAAGGCGGCATTCAGCGGCAGCGTCAGCAAAAAGGTCGAAAAAGCAAGTTTCTTGAGTGTCGAACGTTGGATTGTCATCGCGAGTTCCCTGAGAGAGTCCTGAAAAAGTGTTTTCTCAATTCTACGCCATCACCATTCCGTGACGAACTGGACGGGAAAAAGGCGCTTTCCCGCAGAGTTGTCGAAAATCACGGCGAAAGGCAAATCGGAGCGGGAGCCTTCGCCCGACGCGGTGAATATGTCATGAAGGTCGGGCTCCCCTGCGTACCGTCTCCTGCCTTAGAGAGGGCGTGTAACAGATTGATGTTGGTTGGCAACAGCACTGATACCGTTGCTGTTGCACAGGGACGGCAAGGGGGAACATGAAGTCCGTCACATCCATTGTCGGACCTTGAGCCGCCCTCGTAAGCCCAAAGGCTGCAAAGTGCGGATTTCCGCAGCCCCGCCTTGCCGCGAATCACCCGCTCGGCTAGTCCAGCCGCATGGGAAAAAGGATTTTGCCGCCTGAAAATGGCGGCGGTGACCACATCGAACCGGTCGATCTGAAGAAGGCGCTGGAAGAGCGCTATCTCGCCTATGCGCTCTCGACCATCATGCACCGGGCGCTGCCTGACGTGCGCGACGGGCTGAAGCCTGTGCATCGCCGCATCATGCATGCAATGCGGCTGCTCAGGCTCAACCCCGACCAGGGCTTTGCCAAATGCGCCCGCATAGTCGGCGACGTGATGGGCAAGTTCCATCCGCACGGCGACCAGTCGATCTACGACGCGCTGGTGCGCCTGGCGCAGGATTTCTCCATGCGCTATCCCCTCGTCGACGGGCAGGGCAATTTCGGCAATATCGACGGCGATAACGCCGCCGCCATGCGCTATACCGAGGCGCGCATGACCGAGGTGGCGAGCGATTTGCTTGCCGGCATCACCGAGGACGCCGTCGATTTCCGGCCAACCTACAATGAGGAGGACGAGGAGCCCGTAGTGCTTCCCGGCGCCTTCCCGAATCTGCTCGCCAACGGTTCCTCCGGCATTGCGGTCGGCATGGCCACCTCCATCCCGCCGCACAATGCCGCCGAGCTTTGCAACGCAGCGCTGCAGTTGATCGAGCAGCCGGACGCGCCGGTGACAAAGCTGATGGAGTTCGTCCAGGGACCGGATTTCCCGACCGGCGGCATCATCGTCGACAGCCGCGCTTCCATCCTGGAGGCCTATGAGACCGGCCGCGGCGGTTTTCGCGTGCGCGCCAAATGGGGCCAGGAGGATCAGGGCAGGGGCACCTGGAGCATCGTCGTCACTGAAATCCCCTACGGCATCCAGAAGGCCAGGCTGATCGAGAAGATCGCCGAGCTTTTGATCGCGCGCAAATTGCCGCTGCTCGAGGATGTCAGAGACGAAAGCGCCGAGGACGTCCGCATTGTGCTCGTACCGAAGAGCCGTTCGGTCGATCCCGGCATTCTGATGGAATCGCTGTTCAAGCTGACCGAGCTCGAAAGCCGATTTCCCCTCAACATGAACGTTTTGTCGCGGGGCAAGGTGCCTAACGTCCTGTCGCTGAAGGGAGTGCTGAAGGAGTGGCTCGACCATCGGCGCGATGTGCTGATCCGCCGCTCAAAGCATCGGCTTGGCGAGATCGAGAAGCGGCTGGAAATCCTTGCCGGCCACCTGATCGCCTATCTCAACATCGACGAGGTCATCAGGATCATCCGCGAGGAGGATGAGCCCAAGCAGGTGATGATGGCCCGTTGGTCGCTCACCGACACCCAGGCCGAAGCCATCCTCAACATGCGGCTGCGGGCCTTGCGCAAGCTGGAAGAGTTCGAGATCCGCAAGGAGTTCGACGGTCTCACCACCGAGAAGAAGCAGATCGAGGCATTGCTCGCATCCGACGCCAAGCAATGGTCGACGATCAAATGGGAAGTCACGCAGGTTCGCGACAAGTTCGGCCCCGAGACCGAACTCGGCAAGCGCCGCACCCAGTTCGCCGACGCGCCGGAGCATGATCTGACCGACATTGCGCACGCCATGATCGAGCGCGAGCCGGTCACCGTGGTGGTCTCGGAAAAGGGCTGGCTGCGGGCGATGAAAGGCCATTTGGCTGACCATTCCACGCTCACCTTCAAGGAAGGCGACAGCCTCAAGCTCGCCTTCCATGCCCAGACCACCGACAAGATCCTGGTCTTCACCACCGGCGGAAAATTCTACACCATCGGCGCCGACCGGCTGCCGGGCGGCCGCGGCCATGGCGAACCGATCCGCATCATCGTCGACATGGACAACGACCAGGACATCGTCACCGCCTTCGTCCACGACCCGAAGCGCAAGCTGCTGCTCGTCTCCTACGATGCCAATGGTTTCGTCGTGCCGGAGGAGGAGGTCGTCGCCAACACCCGAAAGGGCAAGCAGGTGATGAACGTCAAGGCGCCCGACGAGGCCAAGGCCTGCGTCCCGGTGTCAGGCGATCATCTCGCCATTGTCGGCGAGAACCGCAAGATGCTGGTGTTTGCGCTCTCCGAAATTCCCGAGATGGGCCGCGGCAAGGGCGTTCGCCTGCAGAAATACAAGGATGGCGGTCTGCTCGACCTGAAACCCTTCACGCTGGCGAGCGGCCTGTCCTGGCAGGATTCCGCCGACCGCACCTTCGTCAGGTCGCGCGAGGAGCTGGCGGAATGGATCGGCGCGAGAGCGTCGGCCGGACGGATGGTGCCGAAGGGATTCCCGCGGACCGGGAAATTTGGTTGAAGCTGCTGATCTCCCCCCAAGTGGGGGAGATGGCGGCAGGCCAGAGGGGGGCGCTGTCCCGCCAGCGCATCAAATGGTCATGGCTCGCCACTCGGTCGCAACTCTTGGGTCTTCAATGTCGGGTGCCAGGCTGGCGATCCTTCGCGCCCCCCTCTGTCCTGCCCGACATCTCCCCCACGAGGGGGGAGATTGGCAGCTTCACCAACCGACCATTTGGACTATCGTCACGATTGCGGCACTATGACAGTGCATTAACGCTGTGTAGGCCGGGAGAATTGACCGTTTGAAGGAAGCGAAGATCCAGAAGCCGGAACGTCAGCAGCGCCTGTTCGGCCTGTCGACACCGCTGCGGGCCGCCGTCATCCCGCCGCTGTCGGCGGCGCGCTGGCTGTTGGTGCTGATCGTCGCCGCCGGCGTTTATTTCTTCCACGGGTTCCTGTTTCCCGTGCTGGCAGCCCTCGTCATTGCTTTTGCCAGCTGGCCGCTCTACCGCCGGCTGCTTGCCGGTGTCGGCGGTAACCGCACCGTCGCCGCGACGCTCGCCATCCTGTTCATCCTCGCCTTCCTGGTGGTGCCGATAGCGCTCGCCGGCACCTACGCCATCAACGAGGTCCGCGAATGGGTCGGCTGGGCGATCGAGACCAACAGGCACGGCGCGGTCACACCGCACTGGATCACCTCGCTGCCTGTCGTCGGCGAGTGGCTGAACGAACAGTGGATCGACAATTTCGGCCATCCCGGCGGCATCGGCGAGCTGATCCAGCTGGTCAGCGGCGCCAATATCGGCAGCATCTATCGCGGCGTGCTGGCTGCCGGCGGCAGCGCCTTCGGCCTGTTGCTCACGCTGCTGTTCATGATGATCGCGCTGTTCTTCGCCTACCGCGACGGCGAACACTTTGCCAGCCAGATCGACCGGCTCGGCGAACGCATCCTGCCGACACGCTGGGAGCGGATTTCGCGCGTCGTGCCGGCGACCATTTCCTCGACCGTTACCGGCATGACCGTGATCGCCATCGGCGAGGGGCTGGTGCTCGGCATCGCCTACTGGCTGGCCGGGGTGCCGTCGCCGGTGACGCTGGGCGCATTGACCGGCGTGATGGCGCTGATCCCCGGCGGCGCGCCGCTGTCGTTTACGCTTGTGTCGATCTACCTCGCCGCCAGCGGCTCGCCGATGGCGGGTCTGGCGCTGTTCATCTGGGGCGCGGTGGAACTGTTCATCGTCGACAAGACCTTGCGCCCGAAGCTGGTCGGCGGACCGATCAAATTGCCCTTCCTGCCCACCTTTTTCGGCCTGATCGGCGGCGTCAAGACGATGGGCTTTCTCGGCCTGTTCATCGGCCCCGTGCTGATGGCGCTGCTGGTGGCGATCTGGCGCGAATGGCTGCGCGAGGTGGAACTGGCCGAAGACACCGTTCCCGACACGGCGGCCGAGCTCGAAGGCGGGCCGCCGCAGATCGAGATTGTCGCCGGCCCCGCGAAGAAAAGTCAGGCTGGGTAAGCGACGGCGAGCGCTGCCCGGCGCTTGCGCCCTTCATGCAACTGCCACAGGGAATGCGCGACCAGCGTGACGATCAGGATCACGCCGCCGATCAGGCTATTGCGCGACGGCGTCTCGGCAAAGATCATCCATATCCAGACCGGCGCCAGAACCGTTTCCAGGAGATAGAACATCGCCACTTCCGGGCCTGAAATGTATTTCGGCCCGTTGGCCAGGCAGAAGAAGGCGAACGGCATGATGACGGCGCCGTTGAAAACGATCCACCATGGCGCCTCCACCTGGAAACCGGTCCTGGAGACCATGAGCGCCGCCAGCCCGAACGGCAGCAGGACGCCGGTCAGCGCGGTGAACCCCATATCCCTCCCGCTGGCGCGCGAAACGGTGATGGCGCAGGCAATCGCCAAGGCCGAACACAGCGCCGTCACATCGCCGAACAGATATCCCGTGCCGACGGAATCGCCGACGATGATGGCGATGCCGACGATCATCAGCGCCATTGCCGCAAGCGTCAGCGGCTGCGGTCGCTCCTTCAGAAACAGCCACGACAGCAGCGCCGAGAACATGGTGGAGAAGGCCAGGATGAAAACCAGATTGGCGGTCGAGGTGTTGTAGACGGCAGTGATGAAGGCGATTGCGCCGAGCCCGTAGAGTGTGGCGACCACGAGCCCCGACCAGCCGGGTATCAGCTGCGGAGCATTCTTGCTGAACGAGCGCCAGATGGCCCATACGATCAGCCCTGCCACGAAGGTGCAGCCGGTGCGCAGCAAAAGGATCGTCCAGGCTTCGCCATGGGCGAGCCGGATCAGGGGAATGTCGATGGTCAGCGCCAGCCCGCCAAGCGCGGTGAGCAGGAGTCCTTTGGTGTGGGCATTGTGAGAGGACATGCAACGGCTTTCGCAATGATTTGAGCAGATGCCGGTCGGCGCAATCGCCCCGCCAACGGGCGGAAGACCAGCATCGTCTCGGCTGAAAATGTTTAGATCAGGATCTGGTAAGAAGAAAAATCAGCGCGTGACCGCTTCGTGGTCGTAGCGTTCCCAGCCCTTCGGGCCGAGATGCTCCTGCGGCATGAAGCGCATTTTATAGTTCATCTTGCGCGAGCCGTTGACCCAGTAGCCGAGATAGACATGGGGCAAGCCCATGGCCCGGGCGCGGGCGATATGGTCGAGGATCATGAAGGTGCCGAGCGAACGGTCCTCGAACTCGGGATTGAAGTAGGAATAGACCATCGACAGGCCATCGGCCATCTTGTCGGTCAGCGCCACGGCGATCAGCTCGCCCTGGCCCTTGCCGGTGATGAATGTGTCGGGGCCGCGGCGCCGGTATTCGATCACCTTGGTGTCGACATGGGTATCCTCGACCATCATGGCGTAGTCGAGCACCGTCATGTCGGACATGCCGCCGCGGCGATGGCGAGCGTCGAGATAGCCGCGAAACAGCGAATACTGCTCGGTCGACGGCTGCGCGTCGTGCATGGCGCCGATCAGATCGGAATTGCGCTGGATCACCCGCTTCATGTTGCGGCTGGCGGTGAACTCCTGCGCCAGGATACGCACCGAGACGCAGGCGCGGCAGGTCTCGCAGGCGGGACGGTAAGCGATGTTCTGCGAGCGCCGGAAACCGCCTTGCGTCAACAGATCGTTCATCTCCGGCGCCTTGTCGCCGACCAGATGCGTGAACACCTTGCGTTCGAACTGGCCCTCGAGATACGGGCACGGCGATGGCGCGGTCAGGAAGAACTGCGGCGACTGGGTCGGATGGTGCGTCATCGAACCTTGGGAACACTCCTGCGAATCGCTCTACCTTTGGCTTGGCTGGCGAAAAATTCAACAGGATTGTGAAGGCGGGGTTGAACGGACCCCTTCACATTTGCGCACAAATGCCTGTTGGCGTCGGTTGAACGCCGGTTCAACGGTCGCTGCGGCTGACGACGGTGCCAAGCAGCAGGTCGTGCAGTGTGCGCTTGCGATCGGAAAACAGCGTCACCAGGAGGACGAGCGGCGTCAGGATGACCGTGCTCGCCCAGAACAGCACCGAATGGACAACGGCGGTGAGGCCGTCGATACGGCTGCCGTCGAGACGATCGAGCCGAATGCCCATCATCTTCATGCCTGATGTGGCCTGGTTGCGACCGCCCAGCGTGTTCCAGATGTAGAGAATGGCGACCGCCGGCACGAGGATGGAATACAGCGCCCAGCCAAGACCGAATGTCAAAAGGCCAAGCACGGCCACCAGGATCGCGAACGGAATGGTGAGCAGCGCCACGATGCAATAGTCGATGATGAAGGCCAGGATGCGCCGCGTGCGCACACCGTCATAGGCCCTGACGTCGTCGAGCCTGCTGGTGATGATTTCGCCGTCAAGTACGCGCGCGTTCATGTCATGTCCTCGTAACAGGCGCCACGCTAGGGTGCGCCGCCACTGAAATGGTGAAGACCGCGGGCGGAATCAAGATCGGTTCGTCCATCGGTCCGGCTCGGCAGTGTGACGAGGTTGAGCCGATTGAATTTGGTGGACGGATGGCGTTAGCTTGCTGCGGCGCAACAAGACGCCGAGGGGACGGGGTTACATGGATTACGACATGCTGGTCATCGGCAGCGGCCCTTCCGGGCGCCGCGCCGCGGTGCAATCGGCCAAGCTCGGCAAATCGGTGCTGGTGGTCGACAGGGGCCGGCGCCTCGGCGGCGTCTCGGTGCACACCGGCACCATCCCGTCGAAGACGCTGCGCGAGACGGTGCTGAACCTGTCCGGCTGGCGCGAGCGGGGCTTTTACGGCCGCGGCTACCGGGTCAAGCAGGACATCTCCATCGCCGACCTGGTCGAGCGGCTGCACAAGACGCTCGACCACGAGGTCGAGGTGCTGCAGCACCAGTTTATGCGCAACGCCGTCAAAAGCGTGCGCGCCATGGCGAAATTCGTCGGCCGAAACAAGGTCAGCCTGACGGCAGACAATGGCGACTACTCGGAGGTTGGTTTCACCAATGCGCTGATCGCGGTCGGCACCAGGCCGCACCGGCCGCGCGACGTGCCTTTCGACAAGATCCGCGTCTTCGACAGCGATGAGATGCTGGAACTCGACCATCTGCCGCGCACGCTGACGGTGATCGGCGCCGGCGTCATCGGCGTTGAATATGCGACGATCTTTTCGGCGCTCGACGTGCCGGTGACGCTGGTGGAGCCGCGCAACACCATCCTCGATTTCGTCGACCGCGAGATCGTCGACGACTTCATCCACCAGATGCGCGACCGCGGCATGACCATTCGCCTCGGCAGTACGGTCAAGGAAATCGTCTCAAAACCCGACTATGCCGAAGTGACGCTCGCCGATGGCCGCACCATCCGCTCCGAGATCGTGCTTTACGCCGCCGGCCGCAGCGGCAATCTCGGCAGCCTCGGCCTCGACGTGGTCGGCATCGAGGCCGATTCCCGGGGCCGCATCAAGGTCGATCCGCAGACCTTCCAGACCAGTGCGCCCAACATCTATGCCACCGGCGACGTCATCGGTTTCCCCAGCCTTGCCTCGACATCGATGGAGCAAGGCAGGGTGGCCGCCTGCCACGCCTTCGGCGTGCAACTGCCACCGCCGCCGGAAACCTTCCCCTATGGCATCTACGCCGTGCCGGAAATCTCCACCGTTGGTCAGTCGGAGGAGCAGGTGCGCGAGAGCGGCGCTGCTTATGAAGTCGGTCTGGCGCGGTTCCGCGAAACCTCGCGCGGCCACATAATGGGCGTCAACTCCGGCTTTCTGAAGCTGCTGTTCTCGGTCGAAACGCGCCGCCTGCTCGGCGCCCACATCGTCGGCGAAGGCGCCACCGAACTGATCCATATCGGCCAGGCGGTGATCAACCTCGGCGGCACGGTTGATTTCTTCGTCAACAACACCTTCAACTATCCGACGCTGGCCGAAGCCTACAAGATCGCCGGGCTCGATGCCTGGAACCGGATGGGACAGGGCTAGGCGACGAGCATCTGCTCAGCCGTTCCGCCGGGCGCCGATGCGGTCTACCAAGGTCTCTTAGCCTGCCTGGCGTGCGACCAATGCTGGTCCCGCCAGCCATTGCCGGACGATGGCGGCATCCGGGCCGCCGATTTCGTGACCTGAAGGCACGATGCGCGCATCGACCTCGGCGCCATGTTTGTTGAGCAGCGTCACCAGTGGCGGCGCAAACGGCCCGTAGGTCTCGTCGGCGGCACCAGCGACAATCAGGACGCGCGTTCCGGTCAGATTGGTTGCCGGCGCATCGTCAAGCACGGGCATTGCTCTCAGCAACGCCGCTTTTCGGACGAGGCCGGAGTTGAGCAGCATCAGGCTGGAAACCAGATTGGCGCCGTTGGAATAGCCGAGGAAAGTCGCCCGGGCGAGGTCGAGCCCGTAGCGCTTTGCGGCCTCGCTTGCGAAGGCGGCAAAGTACGATGTTTCGGCACGGATGCTCGCCTGTTCGAAACTGGTCGGCGTGATCCGCTCGAACCAGCGGAAGCCGTCTTCTTGGCGGATGCGGCCACGCACCGCGACCAGCGTGGCGTTGGGGGCGATCTGCCTCGCAATCGGCACCATCGTCGTTTCGTCGACACCCGATCCGTGCAGTAAAAACAGGCTCTCGCCGCCGGCATTCTCCGGCTTGAGGAGGCGGTAGGGAAAGGCCAGATCCTGATGCAGAAAGGCGTTCTCGTCGCTATATCGATGCACGCTCATATCTCGTTGTTTTCACGGAGACATTGGTCCTTTGCCAGCTTCAAAACGGAATATTTTCACGCTCCGCCAAATGTGATTGCAACAGGCTCATTTCAGACCGTTTCTGCGCCGATATGCTCCCTGCGGGAGGAATCGAAGCGGTGTGCGCCGATGGTCGCATCCCGGCATGAACAACGCGAGCATCCTTGCTCTCCTTTGAGGCCTTTTGTCGATGACCCTGCCAGTCCCGCCCGATCGCGCCCCGCGTATCGCCGATCGCGCTCCGCGTATCCCCGATCGCGACACGCGCATTGACGTGTTCCGTGCGCTCGCACTCCTGACCATCTATATCGACCACGTGCCGGGCACCGTCTTCGAAACGCTGACCTACAAGAATTTCGGATTCTCGGACGCGGCGGAAGCCTTCGTGCTGATTTCCGGCATGTCGGTCGCACTCGCATATGGCAACAAGTTCCAGCCGGGCGGCCGGCTGCTGGCGATGTTGAAGATGTGGCGCCGGGCCGGCGTGCTTTACAGCGCCCACATCGTCACCACCATGGTTGTGATGGCGTTGTTCTGCGCCGCGGCGGTGTTCGGCCGGCGGCCGGAACTGCTCAAGCTGATCAACATCGAGCCGCTGATGAAGAACACGCCGGAGGTCATGATCGGCATTGTCACGCTCGGCCACCAGCTTGGCTACAACAACATCCTGCCGGTCTATGCGGCGCTGCTGTTGATGGCGCCGCTCTTCCTGCTCTTCGTCAGCTACCGGCCGCTGCCGGCGCTGGTCTTTTCCGGCGCGCTGTGGCTCGTCGCCGGCCTCTGGCAGATCGCGCCGCCGAACTATCCCGAGCCCGGCTTCTGGTTCCTCAACCCGCTGTCCTGGCAATTCCTGTTCAACATCGGCCTTGCCGGCATGCTGCATGTCAGGCGCGGCGGCACAATTCCCGTCAATCGTTGGCTGGTGGGCGCCGCGGCGACCTATGTCGCGGCAGCGGCGGTCTGGGTGCACAGCCCGCTCTGGGGCGAGATAACGTGGTTTAACCTGCCCGTGGTGATCGGCGGCTTCGACAAGACGTTCCTGTCGCTGCCGCGGCTCCTGCACATATTGGCGGTGAGCTATCTGATCGTCGCCCTGCCGGCTTTCTCGAACCTATTCCGTCTCAGCCCGGACCATCCGCTTGCCCTGCTCGGCAAGCGCTCCTTGCCGGTGTTCCTCGCCGGCACGCTGATCGCCATGGCGGCGCAGGTGATGAAGCTGATCAATCCGGGCGGCTTTGCCTATGACGTCTTGCTGATTTCGGCCGGCATCGCCATGCAATTCGCGCTCGCCTTCTATCTTGAGTGGCTGTCCGGCATCGGCTTGGGCAAAAAGCCGGTTCGCAAAGAAGCGCCAGCCGTTCACCAGACCTTCGGCATGCCCGCGATGCCAAGGCTAAGCCGATGATCCCACATCAGCCGCCTAGCTAGCAGGCGAGGGGCCGGACGACCCCCGCACCACAAGATCGACCGGCAGCAATTGCCGGTGCTGCGAGCCGTCATTTTCGAGGATCGCCTTGACGGCCAGCCGGCCCATCTCGGCGATCGGCTGGGCGACAGTGGTTAGTGGCGGCTCGGAGTCGGCGCCTTCCGGCACGCCGTCGAAGCCGACGATTGACACATCGCCCGGCACGGCAATGTTACGCTCGCGCAGCCAGTCGAGCGCATGCAGCGCGATCTTGTCCGACATGGCCAGGATTGCCGTCGGCGTCTGCGGCAGCGCGAAAATATGATCGAGGCCGGCCCGAACGCTCGCCTCGTCATTGAGGGTTTCGTAGATTGGCACTTGCGAGACGTCGATGCCGAAGCGGGAGAGCTCGCCGAAATAGCCACGCAGACGGTCGCGTGTGCCCGAGTAGAGGGATGTCGTCTCGACTTGCTCCTGCGTGACGGGACCAAAGCCAGCGTCGGCAGATTCCAGGGCGAGTACGGCAAAGCTGCGATGGCCGAACTCGGCCAGATGGCGCGCCGCCAGACCCGCGCCGGCGACGTTGTCGACGCCGATCGCAGCGACCGCCTCATTTTCCGAATCGAGATCAAGCGCCACGAAAGGCAGTTTGCGTTCGCGCGCCAGTTCGACCAGCCGCGACCCACCCTCGATGCAGAACACGATGAAGCCGTCGACCAGGGCGCTCTGGATGTTCCAGGCGAGCTGCTCGCTGTTGGCGGCCGAGACCAGCGAAATTCCGGCGCCGGTGGCGTCGCAGGCCTGCGAAATGCTGGCCATCATGACGCGGGCAAAGGGATCGTCGAAGAAATAGGACAATGGTTCTGCCGTTGCCACGCCGATGGCGTTGACCTTGCCGGCGCGCAGCAGCCGGCCCTTGGGATCCGGGCCGGCATAGCCCATCGCTTCCGCCGCCGCCTTGACCCGCTCGCGGACCTCTTCGCGCACGATTTCCGGGCGAGCGAACACGTTGGACGCGGTACCGTGCGAGACCCCGGCCGCCTTGGCGATGTCGGCAAGCCGCACTGGTCTCGTCTTGCCGGAGGTCAATGCCGTCATTTTCGTCTCCTGAACCGGAGCCTGTTTAGCACTTTCGTTGGATCGGTTCAAATTTTCCCTTGATCGGACGGCGGAGAGAGTCTATATTTGAATCGATCCAAGGGATTCACCAAGTACAACTTGGATCGATTCAAGAGGAGGGTGCCATGCATCCCGTGAATTATCTGTTCGAAGACATCTATGGCAATGATTGGGGCATAGTCTCCGACGCCGCCACCCGCAAGCGCCGCGACAAGGTCGGGCCGTGGAGGCGTGACCTGCAATACCTTGTGAAACGCAAGCGCAGCTGATCGGCCCCGGCATTTTCGTGCCAGCTGATTGGATCGATTCAAGTTCTTAAAGAGGAGACGAACATGCATCCCGTGAAGCATCTGTTCGAAGACATTTATCGCAACTACTGGGGTATCTCGCCTGCCACGGAGCAGCCGGAAAGGCGGCGGCCGACCAAGTCTGCCAAGCGCAACCGCGACCTGCTGCCGCAAAACCGGCAGGATTAAGCCTCGTGTGATATCTGATGGGGCAGGGTTCTTGCCTCGTCAGGACCGTTGCCGCACGAGCGCCGAGGCCGCGATAACCAGCCAGCCCGCGATGAGCAAGGTGCCGCCGATCGGCGCCGACATCGGGAACAGCCGCGATCCCACGAAATCCCGTGCCAGCAGATCGCCGCAGAACAGAACAAGCCCGACGAGCAGCACCAGGCTGCCGATCCGCAAGATCCGGTTTGCGCCGGCGAGGCCGACGGCCAAAAACACCGGCGCATGCATGAGCAGGAAGGATGCGGCCGTGCCGACGAACGCGCCGCCGAGATGCGCTGAAGCCGCCGACAGCGCCACGCCCGCCGCGCCGGCAATGCCGCCGGCGAAAACGAGGATGCGCGCGCTGTTTGCTGGTGCTGACTCGGCGATGCTCATGTCTCGGGCTCCGTGATTGACGATAGGCGGCGCGACCTGTCTGTCAGGATTTTTCCGATATCGCCAGCATGTCGCGCGTGCGGCGCGCCTGGGCCAGCCAATTATACGCGGCACCGCCCGCCATCAGCAACGACGTGCCGAGAAACACCGCGCGCATGCCGAAATGGCCGCCGACGAAGCCGCCCAGCAGCGGCCCCGCAACCTGGCCGACATATTGCGCCGAGATTGCCAGGCCCAGCACATTGCCGCCGACCCCATCGGGAACATTGTGGCGGATGACGCTGGTGATGCAGGGCAACAGCCCGCCCAGCACCAGACCCATAAGGAACCGCAGCCCGACCAACTGCCAGCTCTCGGTGACGAAGGCCTGCGGTATCAACAGCAGAGCCGAGACGGCCAGCGATGCGACGATGACGTTCCAGTGGCCGATGCGGTCGGCGAGTTTGCCCAACCGTGACGCCGACAGGATGGCGCCGAGTGCGGCCGCCGACATGACGACACCTGAGACCAGGGTCACCCGGCTTGCGTCCGCGACCAGTTGCTGGACGTAGACGGTGATGATCGGCTCGATCGACATGTTGGCGAAGGTGAACAGCATGCCGGTCGCCAGCATGGCCACGACAGGGCGTTTGTCGGGGATCTGCGCCCAACGTCCCTTTGGTTTCTCCTCGCGTTTTGCCTGTACTGGCGGGCGAGGCATCTCCTTTATCAGGAACGTCGTCGCCAGCGCCGCCAGGAAAATGACGCCGCCCGCGATGAGGAAGGTGGCGCGAATACCGATCAATGGCGGCAGCGCGCCGCCAAGCAACGGGCCGACCAGGGAGCCTGCGGTGATGCCGGCCGACAGCACGCCAAGCGCCCAGCCGGAGCGCTCCTTCGGCGTCTGCATGGCGACAAGGATCGTCGAGCCTGAGGAATAACCGCCGGCAAAGCCGATCAACAGGCGCAAAAGCACCAATTGCCAGACGGTCTGCACCATGCCGGTCAGCGACATGCAGATCGCCATGCCGAAACTGGCGCGCACCAGCATCACCTTGCGGCCATAACGGTCACCCAGCCGTCCCCACAGTGGCGCGACAAGGGCGGCGGCAAGGAAGGTGGCGCCGAAAGCGATGCCGGACCATTGCACGATCGCCGCGTGGCCCACGGCGCCCAGCTGTTCGACATAGAGCGGCAGGAACGGCAGCAGCAACGTCATCGCCACAAGCGTGCTGAACGATCCGGCAAAGCAGACGAACAGGTTGCGCCGCCAATGAATGTTGTAGGTGGAAGGCACTTCGGCGGCCCGCGCTGCACTGTCCTGCGGCATGTCCTGTCCTGTCCGCTTGCTGCGGATACCATTTTGGGATACCAACTTGGTACCCACATGGACGCAAAGCCCGGCTGCTGTCAATCAGGCGCTCTCAATGTGATCGGCAAGACCAACGGGCAAGGCCGATCGCCAGCAATGGAAGCAACTATGTCGCAGATGCACATCGTCGAAAAAGCGCTTCGCGAGATGATCCTTGGCCTCGAGGTCGGTCCTGGCGAGCGGCTGACGGAGCGCTGGATCGAGAGCCGCTTCGGCGCCTCGCGCACGCCGGTCAGGGCAGCCCTGCTGCGGCTGGAGACGGAAGGGCTGATCTGCCGCGACGGGCGCGGTTGGACCGTGTCGCCGATCAACCTTGCCGAACTGGAACAGATCGCGGTGTACCGCGAAGCCGTCGAGGTCGCGGCGGTCAGGCTGACTTCGGCGCTGGCCGACAGGAGCGCAGCCGATGTCATCAAGGCGATGCTGGACTCCTGCGACACTGCCACGCCGCGCGAGGAATGGCACCGCGTCGGCATGGATTTCCATATCGAACTGGCGCGGCTCTCCGGCAACGAGTTCCTGTTTCGGGCCGTGCGCGATGCCATGACGCGGCTGTCGCGGGCGCGCTGGCTGGAGGTGCGCGACGAGGCGGCCCTTGGCCGCGCCTGGAGCGAGCATCACGCCATTCTGGCAGCGGTGCGGGCCGGCGATGCCGATGCGGCGGCGGCGCGACTTTCCGCCCATATAGCCGGCAGCCGCGCCCGCCTGGTGACGTCGTTGCACAATGACCGGCGCGGCCTGCGCGCCAGGGGTTTTGCTGTCGTCGCCGCTTGATACCGGTCACGAAAACGAAAGAACGCCGACGCCATCCGCTTTCGGCCTCGCTTCGCGGACGCCGATGGCGTAAGAGGCGGCCATGGAAAACAACCGATTTGAAACACCCGTGACCGTTAAGTCGGGCACGGAGGGAAGCACTCAGCTCTTGCGTACGGTGCGTGAGGCTTCCGATTACCTGCTCAACAGCTGGCCCGGCAAGCGCAGCCCCAAGCATCGCGAAGCGCTGCAGGCCTGCCATGACGCGCTGGCCGGCGACAAGCCGGCGATGATTGCAAGACGCGCCTTCATCGCCGCCGCGCGCGAGGTCAACGTCTTCGTCAGCGACAAGGCCCCGGCCTGATCACATCGGCCTGATCAGACCGGCATTTTGCCAGGATCCGGCCCGTTTCGCGGGCCGGTGATCCTGTCTTGCCTATTTTTCTGTCTCGGTGTCGGTTTTGGAACTTGCCTCGTTCTCAGGCTCGGCGCGCTCCTTGGCCGCGACCTTGGCGGCGAGCTTCTCCGCCTTCTTGGCGGCCTTCTGCCGGTCGCGCTCTTTGCGTTCCTGACCGTAATTCGGTGGTCGAGCCATATCGTTTCCTTTCGCTGTGCCTGATCCTGCCTAGAAGCATTGGCCGGCAAACACAACAGCGCCGCGAGGGCAGATGCCAGCGGTTCTGGACTTGCGTGATGGCGAACACAATGGTTTAGAAAAGGCTGCGGGACAGTTGCTGGAGCCGCCGCCGACCGATTTCGAATCAAAACGACCGATGGCCACGCTTCAAAGAAACGCACAGAAGCTGATCTACTATGCGCGCAACGCCATGCGCGACATCGCGCCGCCGGTTCTTTTCCGGCGCCGGCTCGGCCGGCTGCTCGATCAGGCCAGGCTTTCCGACGCATCGGTCCGCCAGCGGCTCAATTACTACAACACGCTGCGGGAGCCTTTTAGCCCCAGCCCCGAGGCCGTGCCGGTCAGCCGGCTGCCGTCGGACCGCAGCATGTACTATTACGATCTGAAGGAGTTCACCCGTTATTTCGACCCAGATCTGCGCATCGACCTGGAATTCGGCGACGTCATCGAAGTGCCGAAGATGCCGTCGATCGTCAAGGACCGGCCGATAGCGGGCGACAACGGCAACGGCGTCCTGTTCAAGCTGAACAAGTTCCGTCATTTCTACATGCCGGCCGACGATGTCGCCTTCGCCGACAAGCATCCGCTCGTCGTTTGGCGCGGCGAACTCAACAATCCGATCCGCACCTTGTTGCTGGATGCAGCCCGCAATCTGCCGTTCTGCGATGTCGGCACGCCGAGGGCGACAGCACCTGCGGAATACCGCAAGCCCTATCTCAGCATCGATCAGCAGCGCCGCTACCGCTACATCATCTCGCTCGAAGGCAATGATGTCGCGACCAATCTGAAATGGATCATGAGCTCGAACTCGCTCTGCCTGATGCCGCCGCCGACCTATGAGACCTGGTTCGCGGAAGGGCAGCTCGAGCCCGATGTCCATTATGTGCCGCTGGCGCCCGACTTCAGCGATCTGGCCGAGCGCGTGCACCATCTCGAGAAACATCCGGCCGAGGCCCAGCGCATCGTTGCGGCGGCCAACGCCTATTGCCGCAAATTCGCCGACGAGCGGGCCGAGCAGGCGATCTGCCTGCTCGTGCTCTACAAATATTTCGTGCTCAGCGGCCAGATCGAGCCCGATCCGCAGGTCTGGCGGTTTATCGCGGGCTAGCGGCTTCCGGCGCCCTTAAGTCAGATGACGCTGCGGTCCATAACCAGATCGGCCGGGCCGAAGCGGTCCTTCGCCGTAAACTGCTGGTGCCAGTAGGGATAGAGCACCGGAGGCCGGCTGACGGCATCGAGACGCTGGCGTTCATCAAAGGACAGCGTCAGGCTCGCCGCGGCGAGATTGTCTTTCAACTGGGCTTCGTTGCGCGCCCCGATCACCAGCGAGCTGACGGCCGGCCGGCCGAGCAGCCAGGCCAGCGCCACCTGGGCCGCCGAAACGCCGCGTGCCGCACCGATATCGACCAGCACGTCGACAATCCGCCACAGCCGATCCTCGTCGCGGATCGGGGGTTCCGACCAGCCGCCGATCTGGCGCGCCGTCGGACTGTCGCGGCGGTATTTTCCCGACAGCAGGCCGCCGGCGAGCGGGCTCCACACCAAAACGCCAAGGCCCTGGTCGACCGAGATCGGCAAGAGCTCATACTCGGCCTCGCGTGCTTCCAGCGTGTAGTGGATCTGCTGGGTGACGAAGCGCGGCTGGTGCTGGCTGTCGCTGATGCCGAGCGCCTTCATGACCTGCCAGCCGGAATAGTTGGAGCAGCCGACATAGCGGATCTTGCCCTGGGCAACCAGCGTGTCGAGCGCGGCGATGGTTTCCTCGAGCGGCGTCGCGCCGTCCCATTCGTGCAGGAAATAGATGTCGATGACATCGGTCCTGAGGCGCTTCAGGCTCTTCTCGCATTCGCGGATCAGATGATGGCGCGACAGGCCTTCGTCATTGGGGCCCTTGCCGATCCGCATGCGCGCTTTGGAGGCGATCAGCACGTCGTTCTTGCGCTTGCCGCCGAGCGCCTCGCCGATGATCTCTTCCGACAGACCGTTGGAATAGACATTGGCGGTGTCGATGAGATTGATGCCGGCATCGATGCAAGTGTCGATGATGCGCGAGGCCTCCGCGAGATCGGAATTGCCGACGGCAGCGAACGGCCCGCTGCCGCCGAAGGTCATGGTTCCCAAGGTCAGCGCCGAAACTTTCAAGCCGGAACGGCCAAGCGTGCGGTATTCCATGTCTGATCCTCGTAGTTTTGGTGGGGAGGCGGTTTTAGCAGGAAAGGGCGGGGAAGCCCGAACGGGTCCGCTATTTGTAGGACAATTTGAGCGGCTTGTCGCCATGCCAGGGCGCTGGATCGGCAATGCCTCGCTGCTTTGCAGTGAAGACCGGCTGGCCGGCGGCTTGCAATAAAACCGTCATTGCCGGCCTATATCAAGTCGGCTCAGGGTTTCATGTCAGCCGGCAAGCGGAGCAGTGGAAATGAATGAGCTAAAGCAGAATTCTGCGGCCAGGGATTGGCTGGAAGCCGAACTCGCCGACACGCTCGACGAGGACTATGAGCTGGAAATCTCGGAGCCGGCGCTGTCGTTGGAGATCGCCAAGATCTACAAGAACGCGCATCCGCCGTCGATCGATCGCATGCAGTATTTCCGCGACCTGATCGGCTTGCAGTCGCAACTGATCAAGCTGCAGTCCTGGGTTGCCTACCACAAGAAGAAGCTAGTGGTGGTTTTCGAGGGCCGTGATTCCGCCGGCAAGGGCGGCGTCATCAAGCGCATCACCCAGCGCCTCAACCCGCGCATCTGCCGCGTCGTGGCGCTGCCGGCGCCGACCGAGCGCGAAAAGTCACAATGGTATTTCCAGCGCTACGTGCCGCATCTGCCGGCCGGCGGCGAGATCGTGCTGTTCGACCGCTCCTGGTACAACCGCTCCGGCGTCGAGCGGGTGATGGGCTTTGCCGAACCCGATCAGGTCGAAGAGTTCTTCCGCGACGTGCCGGAGTTCGAGCGCATGCTGGTCCGCTCCGGCGTCACGCTGGTCAAATACTGGTTCTCGATCACCGACGAGGAACAGCAGATGCGCTTCATGATGCGCATCCACGATCCGATGAAGCAGTGGAAGCTGTCGCCGATGGACCTGCAGTCGCGCGTGCGCTGGGAGCAGTACACCAAGGCCAAGGAAGAGACGTTTGCCCGCACCAACATCCCAGAGGCACCGTGGTACATCGTCGAAGGCAACGACAAGAAGCGGGCGCGGCTGAACTGCATCGACCATCTCCTCAAACAGCTGCCCTATGAGGACGTGCCGCACGAAGAAATCACGCTGCCCGAGCGGGTGTTCAACCCGGAGTACGAGCGCCAGGTCCTGCCGCGCGAGCTTTACGTGCCGGAGAAGTATTGAGCACTTTTCCTTCTCCCCGTTTCACGGGGAGAAGGTGCCCGAAGGGCGGATGAGGGGCAGCGCCGGCATCGGCGAATTCACAGTCGTCGGACGCTGCTAACCTCCAAAAGCAGCGCTGCCCCTCATTGCCTGCCGGGCATTTCTCCCCGTAGAACGGGGAGAAAGAAGCCTGCGCCTATCACTTCGCCACTACACCCGCTTGATCGTCACATGCGTGGCGAGCGCTGTCGCCACCTGCTCGGTGCACTGGTAACCCAGCTTCAGCATATCCAGCCCGGCAAACAGGCTCTCGCCCCTCCCGAGCAACACTGGCGACACAGCCAGATGCAACTCGTCGATGAGCTTCTCCTTGAGATATTGCCGGATAGTGGAAACGCCGCCGCCGACGCGGACATCCTTGCCGCCGGCCGCAGCCTTTGCTTGTTCGAGCGCGGCGTGGATGCCGCCGGTAACGAAGCGGAAAATGGTGCCGCCTTCCATCACAATGGGGTCGCGCTTGTGATGGGTCAGCACGAAGGTCGGCACGTGATAGGGCGGGTTGTTGCCCCACCAGCCCTTCCAGTTCTCATCCGGCCATTCGCCGCGGATCGGGCCGAACATGTTGCGGCCGAGGATCCAGGCGCCGACATTGTCGAAGCTGCGGACGGTGAACCGGTCGTCCACGTCGGTGCTGCCGCCATCCTTGCCGACCATCTCGTGGAAGGTGCGGGTGCCGGTCATCCATTTGTGCAGATCTTCGCCACCAACGCCGAGCGGATTTTGCAGGTCCTGGTCAGGACCGGCGCCGAAACCGTCGAGCGACAAGGTGAAGGCATTGACGCGCAGTTTGGACATGGAAGACTCCCTTTGGTGACCAGTTGTGATTTGCAATCAGTATTCAAACTGATTGCATTTTGCAACTAGTATTTTTAGAGGCAAGCCGATCTGTGGAATGCGCAGGGACCTCAAGCCGCCACGCGCTTCGGCATCACCGCAAACGGGCTGAGCCCAAGCCAGATCTGCATCTTGCCGGCGACGTCGAGATCGCCGGTCAGGCTGATCTTGTCGCGTTCCTTGTGAACTGTCGTCAGCCCCATCCAGATCGAGGTCATGGTGCACAGATCGGTCGAGACGTAGAGATCGACGTCGAAGCCCGGATCGTACCAGCAAAGATCGACCTCGCCCTGCTTTTCGACGATCAGCCACCACGATCGTTTTGACGCCGGCAGGTCATGGTACAGGAATTGTATCACGGTGCGCCCGTCCGGCAGCGGACTGGGGTTCAGATTGCGCCGCATGTCCCACATCAGCAGCGACGGATCGAGGTTTTTGAGCGACAGCCTGGCCTCGACCCATTTCTGGCCCCAAAACCCCATCGCCTCGACAACCGGGCGCAAATCCCGGCCCGCCTCGGTCAGCCGGTATTCGAACACGCCCTTCTCGGTCGCGATCTCGGTCCGCTCGACGATGCCGCCGGCCTCGAGGTCCTTGAGCCGTTGCGACAGAAGGGTTGGCGACATTTTCGGCACGCCGCGGCGCAAATCGTTGAAGCGGGTCGATCCCGCCACCAGTTCGCGCAGCAGCACCATGGTCCAGCGTGTGCAGAGCAGCTCGGCGGCCATGGAGAGCGGGCAGAATTGCTTGTAACCGGCTTGTGTCATGTGGTGAGCTCCAAAAGATGTTGCCGGACCTTATTCAGAAAACCTGAGTTCAGCCAGTACAGAAGCTGTACTGGCACCCCCGGTACAGTTCTGTGACTGGAGCGGTCCGGCGCTGCCATGCGAGGCAGCGGTACGTCGCCGGGCAGTCCGGTGCCGATCCATGAGGAGTTTTGAAATGACCGCTTACGTGATCGCAGACATCAAGGTGAAGGACGACAAATGGGTGCCGGCCTATGCCGCTTCGGTGCACGACCTCGTGCACAAGCATGGCGGCAAATACCTCGCCCGCAGCGGCAACGTGAAGACGCTCGAGGGCAAGCCGCTCGACACCAGCCTGATCGCCATCATGGCGTTTCCGTCGGCAAAGGCAGCCGAGGCCTTCACCAACGATCCGCAATACGCCCCGTTTGTGGCGGAGCGCCGGAAGGGCAGCGACAGCCGCTTCCAGCTGATCGACGATACCGATCTCGCCGGAACGATTCCTTATTTGCCAAAGGCGTGAGGAAAAGCCGGAACCCGGAGCATCCAGGTTCCGGCTAACCCTTCAGCATCTGCGCCACTTCCGGCGCGAAGTAAGTCAGGATGCCGTCGCAGCCGGCGCGCTTGAAGGCGAGCAGCGATTCCAGCATCGCTTTCTCGCCGTCGATCCAGCCATTGGCGGCCGCCGCCTTGATCATCGAATATTCGCCCGAAACCTGGTAGGCGAAGGTCGGCATCTGGAACTCGTCCTTCAGCCGGCGGATGATGTCGAGATAGGGCATGCCGGGCTTGACCATCAGCATGTCGGCGCCCTCGGCGATATCCTGCTCGGCCTCGCGCACCGCTTCGTCGGAATTGGCGTGGTCGAGATAGTAGGTCTTCTTGTCGCCCTTGAGCAGGCCGGCGGTGCCGACCGCCTCGCGGTAGGGGCCGTAGAAGGCGGAGGCGAATTTCGTCGCATAGGACATGATCGCCACATCCGAAAAACCGTTGGCGTCGAGTGCGTCGCGGATGGCGCCGATGCGGCCGTCCATCATGTCGGACGGCGCGATGATGTCGGCGCCGGCCGCTGCCTGGATGACGGCCGCGGCGGTCACCTGTTCCACTGTCTCGTCATTGACGATGATGCCGTCGCGCAAGATGCCGTCATGGCCGTGCGAGGTGAACGGATCGAGCGCGGCATCGGTGATGATGCCGATCTCGGGCACTGCGTCCTTGATGGCGCGGGTGGCGCGGTTGATTATGTTTTCCGGGTCGAGGATGTGCGATCCCGTCTGGTCGCGCAGGCTGAGTTCAACATTGGGGAAGGTGGCGATCGCCGGAATGCCGAGCTTAGCGGCCCGCTCGGCCTCCTTGACGGCGAGGTCCAGCGACAGGCGGAAGACGCCGGGCATGGCGGCGATCGGCTCGCGCGAGTTCTTGCCGTCGATCACGAAGATCGGCCAGATCAGATCGTTCACCGTAAGCCGGTTTTCCTGCACCAGGCGGCGCGACCAGTCGGCCTTGCGCATGCGCCGCAAGCGGCGGCTGCCGGTGATCTCGTCGACGCTGCGCGCACCGGCGGGCTTTGCCGGTGCGAATTTGTTGCTCGTCGCGGGGGTGAATTTGTTCATCGCAAAAACTCCGGGTCGGGGCGGCTTTTACCACGAGGCCTTGCCGCTGACCAATGCGACACGATTGTGCCAGTCGATAACGCGCTGCTTACGGCTTCGGCGGCCACGCCAGTTCTGGGCCGGTTTTGAAGAACGACACATTGTTGGTGAAGGTGCTCTCCGGGGCGAGCCGGATCAGGCGCCCGTCCGGATGGCCGATGTCGGCGACATTGTCGATGAACCAGCGGTTCCAGGTCGCCTCCGGGCCGAGATATTTGTGCAGCAGCCGTTTGAAGCGGTTCGGCGCCATCGCTTCTATGGTGGCGACGCCGCGCAGGCCGAGATGCAGCAGGATGCCGGCCTCATTGTCGAAATGGACGATCTCCACGGCGCAGCGCGGGTCACGTTCGAGGTGTTTGACAGCACTTGCGCCGGTCGAGCCGAGTAGCCAGATCGCAGCGTCCTCCCAGATGAACCACATCGGCGCGTTGCGCGGCGCGCCGTCAGCCGTCACGGTCGCCAGATTGGCCATCAGCGGGCGGCTGAGAACATCATCCGGGTCGAACTTTTTCGGCATCTCCCAGCCATGGCTCGGCGCTGCGGTTTCAAGCGTCATGCGTTTGTCCCTGCATCAGAAGAAAGGCTGTTTTGCCCGGCAATTTTGCGCGCATTTCTGTCGGGGGCAAAGCACGGTCGCGTTGCCTTGCGAAAATCCAAACCGCGCCCGCCGGTTGACGCACCCATGCGCCACCTTTAGCACTTCAGTCCCGCAGGCGCGGGGAGGGATTCTCTGACGATGGACTTTGGCGGCGGCGACGAGATCCGCTTCGAACGGTTGGGCAAGGCAGGCGTCGTCACGCTGACGCGGCCGCAGGCGCTCAATGCGCTGACACATCGCATGATCAAGGCGCTGGACAAGGCGCTCGACGCTTTTGAACGCGATACCGGCGTCGATGTCGTCGTCGTCAAGGCCGAGGGCAGAGCGTTTTGCGCCGGCGGCGACATCATGCACGTCTACGAGGCCCGCGCCGGGAAGCCGCCGGTCGAGTTCTTCGCCGACGAATACCGGCTCAACGCCCGCATCAACAGTTACAAAAAGCCCTATGTCGCGCTGATCGACGGGATCGTGATGGGCGGGGGCGTCGGCATCTCTTTCCACGGCTCGCAGCGCGTGCTGACCGAGAACGCCCAGTTCGCCATGCCCGAAGTCGGCATCGGTTTCTTCCCCGACGTGGGCGGCAGCCATCTGCTGCCCGACCTTGGCGGCAGCTTCGGCATGTATCTGGCGCTGACCGGCAACCGCATTCGCTATGGCGATGCGCTGTGGTCGGGCCTGGCCACCCACACCATCAAGGCCGCCGACCAGGCTGCCTTTCTCGACCGGCTCTGCGCCAATGGCGATCCGGAATCGGTGCTGCGCGGCTTCTTCGTGCCGGCCCGGCGCGAAACCGCCCAGCCGGTGCTGGAAGCCATCGCCCGGCATTTTTCCCAACCGTCGCTCGCCGAAATCCTCGAGAGCCTGGAGCGGGCGGCAGGCGCCGACGAGTTTGCCGCCAAGACGCTGGCCAACATCCGCACCCGCTCGCCGACCAGCCTCAATGTCGCGTGGCGCCAGATCAGCGCCGGGCTGACGCTGTCGATGGAAGCCTGCATGAAGATGGAGTTCCGCATCCTCAACCGCATGCTGGCCGGGCACGACTTCTATGAAGGCATCCGCGCCGTCCTCGTCGACAAGGGTTCGACGCCGCAGTGGCGGCCGGCAAGCCTGGCCGAGGTCGACGCTGCTTCGGTGGACGCCTATTTCGCGCCGCTCGAACGGGAGCTCGAACTGTGAGCGAGGTCACGTCGCGGCGCATCGTGCTGCAGCCCTCGGGCGTCGAGATCATCTTCGCCTGGTTCCAGCGCGTCATAGCGGGCTATTGCCTGCTGTTCGGCATCCTGTACTGGATCCGGCTGATCGGTTTTTATCCCGGCCCGCTGTGGCGCTTCGACCTGATGCCGGTGCACTGGCAGGTCGTGGCGGTGATGCTGGCCGTGTTCTTCCCCTTCGCCGCCGCCGGCCTGTGGATGCTGGCGTCGTGGGGCCCGGTGATCTGGTTCATCTGCGCGGTGACCGAGACCATCATGTATGCCGGCTTCCCCGATCTGTACGGCCACCGGCCGCTGATCGTCTTGTCGCATGCCGCGGTCGCGCTGCTCTACATCGCCTTCCGCGTCGTCATCTGGATGCGCAAGCGCCCTGCGCGCGCCTGAAACGCCGCCCCGCAGCCATTGGCTAAATCTTTAGGTTAATTATCCTTGCTCGGGTGACCGTTCGTTAAGCGTCTTGCGAAACCTATTACCGGTAAGCTCTTGTTAGCCCTAGCGTTTAAGTCGAATTTTATGAGTATTCGATAGTGTCGCAATCAAGGTGAAAAACAAAAAATCACCAGGGCGACAAACGAGAGGCAAAGACAATGATCAATTCGCGTCCGGCGGCGAAGACCGCCAACGTATCCGACGATCGCCGCGAGGCTATCCGTTCGCTTTACATGGAATCGCTGCAGCTGGTCGAGCGTCTGCATCGCCGTCTGCTTGACGTGATCAAGGACGAGTTCGACCGCAACGGCCGTTCCGACATCAATGCCATCCAGGCTCTGCTTCTGTTCAATATCGGCAATTCCGAACTGACCGCCGGCGAGCTGCGCTCGCGTGGCTACTATCTCGGCTCGAACGTCTCCTACAATCTGAAGAAGCTGGTCGATCTCGGCTTCATCAACCACCAGCGCTCGCGCATCGACCGCCGTTCGGTCCGCGTTTCGCTGACGCCGAAGGGCAATGAAGTGGCGGAAGTCGTCGCCGGTCTCTATGAGCGCCATGTCGGCTCGATCGAACAGGTCGGCGGCATCAACAGCGAAGAGTTCAAGCAGATGAACCGCGCGCTGCAGCGCCTCGACCGCTTCTGGAACGACACCATCGCCTACCGGATGTAATCAGCGGGCCATTGAATAGCAGCTGCGCCGGAAGAAGCGCGGCCGGAGGAAAGTCTCAGCCAACAGGCCG
Source organism: Mesorhizobium sp. LNJC405B00 (assembly GCF_000502615.1). Classification (NCBI taxonomy): domain Bacteria; kingdom Pseudomonadati; phylum Pseudomonadota; class Alphaproteobacteria; order Hyphomicrobiales; family Phyllobacteriaceae; genus Mesorhizobium; species Mesorhizobium sp. LNJC405B00. The sequence continues at coordinate 38,508 of NZ_AYWC01000012.1, forward strand.
GTGCCGAAAAGCACCGGCCTTTTCTTTTCGAGCCGCCGGCGCTTCCAAATTCGGCGTAAGCCACGTTGCCGCCATATTCGCGGTGGAAGCGGGGATGCGGGTGATGCGGCGGCGAAAGCTGTTCGCGCGCCTGTAATGTCGCATCGCGGTCCGCTTTTCACGGCTCAGTGATGCAGGTCATGGTTGGCTAATTGTTAACAGTGCCAACTTTAGAGTGCGGGCGATATCGCCCAACATCGGGCACGTAGCCGAACGCTGCAACAGCCAAACGCTAGAAGCCAAACACGACAAGAATGTCTGGAACGTCCATGAGAACCAGCCGCCGCCTTTTCCTTTCCGGAGCTTCCGCGCTCGCCGTTGCCATGGTTGCCAATGCCGCCAGCGCGCAGGATGTGATCGACGATATCCTGAAATCGTCGGGCCGCGGCAATTGGGACGACCAGTTCGATGCCCGCGCCTCGGAGGGCGGCAAGGTCGCCTCGACGCTGCCGATCTTCAGCCTGCAGACGGTCGCCTTCACCGAACAGGCGGTGGCGCAGTATCAGAACATCGTCGCCCAGGGCGGCTGGGGCGAGGTGCCGGCGACCAAGAAGCTGCAGCTTGGCGTCGACGATCCGGACGTGGTGCCGCTGCGCAAGCGGCTGATGGTTTCGGGCGACCTGGCGCAGAGCGCCGGCATTTCGACGTCGTTCGATTCCTACGTCGACGCCGCGGTCAAGCGCTTCCAGGCGCGCCATGGCCTGCCGGCCGACGGCGCCATGGGCAAATACACCTATGCCGCGATGAACGTTTCGGCGCAGATCCGCCTCGGTCAGCTGCAGACCAACCTGGAGCGCCTGCGCGAAAAGGCCGGCACGCTGGGCAGCCGTTATGTGCTGGTCGATATCCCGGCGGCACAGATCGAGGCGGTCGAGAACGATCGCGTCGTGCTGCGCCACACCGCAATCGTCGGCAAGATCGACCGCCAGACCCCGGTGGTCAATTCCAAGATCAACGAGATCATCGTCAATCCTTACTGGAACGCGCCGGTCTCGATCGTGCGCAAGGACATCATTCCGCTGATGCGGAAGAACCCCGACTATCTCAAGGACAGCCACATCCGGCTGTTTGCGCCTGATGGCAGCGAAGTCGATCCGATGACTGTCGACTGGTCGACGGATGATGCCGCAAAATACCGCTTCCGCCAGGATCCGGGTTCCGGCAACGCCATGGCCTCGGTGAAGATCAACTTCCCCAGCCCCGACGGCGTCTACATGCACGATACGCCGCAGCAAAGCCTGTTCGGCAAGATGATGCGCTTCGATTCCTCGGGCTGCGTGCGTGTCCAGAACGTGCGCGACCTCGTCACATGGATCCTGCGCGACACGCCCGGCTGGGATCGCCAGCATTTCGAGGCGACCATCAAGACCGGCGAGAACACGCCGGTGCAGGTCGTCAACCCGGTTCCGGTCCACTTCCTCTATGTGTCGGCCTGGTCGACGGGTCCGGGCGTCGTGCAGTTCCGCGACGACGTCTACGCGCTCGATGGCGCCAGCGAACTGCAGATCACCTCTTCGCTCTAAGCTGCTGATCTCCTTCAGGAAAGGCCACCGCAAGGTGGCCTTTTCCGTTCGACATCCCAACAGAAGAAGACTGGTGGCCGCCAGCCATGCAGGCCATGAACACTGCCGGACGTTGCGCCGCAGGCCCATCTGGACGGACTAACGGCAATTGCGCATGGTCCTCAAAACAGCCGGAATCGCGCCATGCAGGTCGCAATCTTCATCCTCGCCGTGCTGGTCTTCGTCGCTCTTTCCGGCGCACTGGTGCGGTTGGTTCGGGTGCCGCTGCCGGTGCTGCAGATTGCCATCGGCGCCGCGCTCGCCTGGCCGGTGAAAGGCATCCATGTCGAGATCGACCCCGAACTCTTCCTGCTGGTGTTCATTCCGCCGCTTTTGTTCGGCGATGCCTATGGAGCGCCCAAACGCGAGCTGATCGCGCTGCGCGGACCGATCCTCGATCTGGCCATCGGGCTGGTCTTCTTTACCATTGTCGGCTTCGGTTATGCCTTGCACTGGTTGGTGCCGAGCATCCCGCTGGTCGTCGCCTTCGCGCTCGCCGCCGTGCTGTCCCCGACCGACGCCGTGGCGGTGTCCTCGATCGTCGACAGAAGCCTGGTGCCGGCGCGGCTGATGCATATTCTGGAAGGCGAGGCGCTGCTCAACGACGCCTCGGGCCTGGTCATGTTCCGCTTCGCCGTCGCCGCCGCCGTGACCGGCAGCTTTTCCTTCGCCGATGCATCGCTGTCCTTCGTCTATGCCGTCGCCATCGGCATCCTGGCCGGCATCGCCGCGTTGTTCATCGCCGCCAGGCTGCTGCAGCTTCTGAATCGCATCGGCGCCGTTCCGGCCGAGGCGCAGGTTCTGGTCATGGTCCTGCTGCCCTTCATTGCCTATCTCGTCGCCGAACATCTGCATGCCTCAGGCATTCTGGCGGCGGTCACCGCCGGGCTTTTGACCGGCGGCTCCGGCGTCTTCCGCTTCCTCGGCGTCTCGGCGCGCATGCAGACGATCTCGCTGTGGACGACCTTGTCCTTCGTCTACAATGGCGCGCTGTTCATCGTGCTCGGCATGCAGCTTCCCGAAATCATTCGCCGCGTGCCGCCCGAACTGACCGGCCATTACCCGATCATCCAGCCGGTCGCGACGGTGATAGCGCTGACGCTGTGCCTGATCGCGCTGCGCTTCCTCTGGATCTGGGTCGGCGATATGCGGCAGGCCTCAAGGCAAAATGGGGAAAGCGCAAGGCCGAGCCGTTTGGCATGCGTGTGCGGCTTGCCGGCTCGGTGGCGGGCGTGCGCGGCGCGATCACGCTGGCCGGCATCCTGTCGCTGCCGGTTGCCATGCCGGACGGCTCGTCTTTTCCGGCGCGCGACCTGGTGATCTTCCTCGCCGCCGGCGTCATCATCTGTTCGCTCGCCATCGCCAGCGTGGCGCTGCCGAAGATAGCGCACGGACTGGTCGAGCCGGGCGAGGATGGCAGCGCCATCGAGGAGCGTCTCGCCCGCATCGGCGCCGCCAAGGCGGCCATCGCCCGCATCGAAAGCATGGCGGGCGCCAGCGACGACGACCAGGGCGAGGTGCCCGGCGCCAGGCTTGCCGCCGCCGAAAACATCGTCGCCGGCTACCGGCGCCGCATCGCCACCTCGGACGAGGCCGACGACGCCCGGGCGGAGGCCCGCGAAGCCGGGCGGCTGGAGCTCGAAATGCGGCTTGCCGGCATCGAGGCCGAGCGCATCGCCGTGCGCGACATGTTAAGCAGCGGCGCGATCAACGACCATACGGCGCGGGCGCTGTTTACCGAGATCACGCTCACCGAAGCCTTGCTGCAGGGGCGGCAGGAGCGAAAATAGCGGTTCAGGGCCGCTCTGGCGCAATCCGGCCAGCAAATTTCGCGCTGCAAACGTGGCGAGGCGAAAACAACTGTGTTAATGGCGCGGCAATGCATGTCGCCCGGAACCGTGCAGCGGTTTCGGGGCAACGATATGCATAGATAAATGCCCCGAACCGAAGGATTTCAGGCCATGGCAACTGCAGCGGCAGCGTCGAACAAATTCGAATCCTTCTTCGAAACCACGCTGGAAGATGCCGATCCGGAGATCTTCGGCTCGATCCGCAACGAGCTTGGCCGCCAGCGTCACGAGATCGAGCTGATCGCCTCGGAAAACATCGTTTCGCGCGCCGTGCTCGAGGCGCAGGGCTCGATCATGACCAACAAATACGCCGAGGGTTATCCGGGCAAGCGCTATTATGGCGGCTGCCAGTTCGTCGACGTCGCCGAGGAACTCGCTATCGAGCGCGCCAAAAAGCTGTTCGGCTGCAACTTCGCCAATGTCCAGCCGAATTCCGGCAGCCAGATGAACCAGGCGGTCTTCCTGGCGCTGCTGCAGCCGGGCGATACCTTCATGGGCCTCGACCTGAACTCCGGCGGCCACCTGACGCACGGCTCGCCCGTCAATATGAGCGGCAAATGGTTCAAGGTCGTTTCCTATGGCGTGCGCAAGGACGACCATCTGCTCGACATGGACGCGATCGAAAAGACCGCGCATGAGACCAAGCCGAAGCTGATCCTGGCCGGCGGCACCGCCTATTCGCGCATCTGGGACTGGAAGCGCTTTCGCGAGATCGCCGATGCGGTCGGCGCCTATCTGATGGTCGACATGGCCCATATCGCCGGCCTGGTTGCCGGCGGCGTGCATCCGTCACCGCTGCCGCACGCCCATGTCGTGACCACGACCACGCACAAATCGTTGCGAGGCCCGCGCGGCGGCATGATCCTGTGCAATGACGAGGACATCGCCAAGAAGATGAACTCGGCGGTTTTCCCCGGCCTGCAGGGCGGCCCGCTGATGCATGTCATCGCCGCCAAGGCGGTCGCCTTCGGCGAGGCGCTGAAGCCGAGCTTCAAGCTCTATGCCGAGAGCGTCGTCGCCAACGCCAAGGCGCTGGCGTCGAGCCTCAAGGAAACCGGCCTCGACATCGTGTCCGGCGGCACCGACAACCATCTGATGCTGGTCGATCTCAGGCCCAAGAACGCCACCGGCAAGCGCGCCGAGGCAGCGCTCGGCCGCGCCAACATCACCTGCAACAAGAACGGCATCCCGTTCGATCCGGAAAAGCCTTTCGTCACCTCTGGCGTGCGTCTGGGCACGCCGGCCGGCACCACGCGCGGCTTCGGCCAGGCCGAGTTCCGCGAGATCGGCAAGCTGATCGCCGAAGTGCTGGACGGGCTGAAGGTCGCCAATTCCGACGAAGGCAATGCGGCGGTCGAGGCGGCGGTGAAGGCAAAGGTCGTGGCGCTGACCGATCGTTTCCCGCTCTATCCCTATCTCGGTTGACCACCAGCGGCGCTTCGTCTTTTATCCCGCGCTCTGCGCCGCTTGCTGTCCGGGCGGCGCGGCCTGTTGGAGATTTGACGATGCGCATGTTCCATCCTGCCGTTCTGGCCTCCCTCGGCTCGCTTGCCGCTGTCGCCGTGTCGGGCGCGATCGCCCAGGAGCAGACGCAGCCGGGCACGGATATCCCCGCCACAAACACCTTTGGCAGGTGGACCACCATCATCGATGCGCTCGACACCGGCCAGGATTCCCGCAAGACCTGCGCTGCCTCCACGGCCTTTGTCGATGGCGGCGGCAATGCCGGCACGCTGACGCTTTCGATCTCGACCGGCGACGCGCTGCCGCCCGATGCCTATCCCGCGATCATGTTCACGATCGCCAACAAGGAGCTGCCGACCGGCAAGAAGATCGCCGCGACCTTCGGTGACCCCGGCGTCAAGGTTTCCGCGACCGTCTATTCCAATGATGCCGGCCGCCCGAGCTGGACCGTCGACAACCAGGCCAAGACCAGTCTCGCTTTGTTGCGGGCCATGCGCCAGGTCATCTCGCTCGACGTGACGTTCGGCAAGCAAGCCGTCGCCAGCATCCCTATGGACGGCTTCACCAAGGCCTACCGCAACCTCGGAACGTCCTGCGGCTTCCCGACCAAGGACGTCGCGCCCTGACATATCTGGCGCGGCTGGCAATTTTCCTCCCGCCTCGCTATCTCTGAGGGCGCGAGCGGCCGTTGCCGAACCTTTGCCGTCCCGGCAAAAACCTCTAAGCCTATCGTTCCGCCAGAATCGCCAACCTGAAGGCTCTCCATGCGCTGTCCCTATTGCCAGTCCGAAGATACGCAGGTGAAGGATTCGCGCCCCGCCGAGGATGGCGCGGCGATCCGCCGGCGGCGCGTCTGTCCCGATTGCGGTGGCCGTTTCACCACTTTCGAGCGCGTCCAGTTGCGCGACCTCGTGGTGGTGAAGAAGTCCGGCAGAAAGGTGCCGTTCGACCGCGACAAGCTCTTGCGTTCGGTGGAGATCGCGGTGCGCAAGCGCAATGTCGATCCCGAGCGCATCGACCGCGCCGTCACCGGCATCGTGCGCCAGCTCGAAAGCTCCGGCGAGACTGAAATCGCCTCGGGCGAGGTCGGCCGGCTCGTCATGGAAGCGCTGAAGTCGCTCGACGACGTCGCCTATGTCCGCTTCGCCTCGGTCTATCGCAATTTCCGTGAGGCCAAGGACTTCCATGACGTGCTGGGTGAGCTCAAAGGTGACGAACTCAAAGGCGACGAGCTGAAGAGCGAAGAGGACGCCGGCTGAGCATGGCAAGCCAAACGTCAGGGAAGGCCGATCAGCAGGCCCTCGATCGCCGCTTCATGGCCGCGGCGCTGAGGCTCTCGCGCAGAAATGCCGGCCGCACCTCGACCAACCCTTCCGTCGGCACCATAATCGTTCGCGACGATGGCGCCGGCCCGATGATCGTCGGCACAGGGGTCACCGCTGTTGGCGGCCGGCCGCATGCCGAGACCGAGGCGCTGACTGAAGCCGGCGAGTTGGCGCGCGGCGCCACCGCCTATGTCACGCTGGAGCCCTGCGCCCACCATGGCCGCACCCCGCCTTGCGCCAACGCGCTGGTCAATGCCGGAGTGGCGCGGGTCGTCGGCGCCGCCAGCGATCCCGATCCGCGCGTCTCCGGCAAAGGCTATGCCATCCTGCGCGCCGCCGGCATCGAAGTGGTCGAAAAGGTGCTGGTCGAGGAAGCCGCCGAGCAGATGGCCGGCTATTTGATTCGATCCATGAAAAAGCGTCCGGAAGTGACTCTGAAGCTTGCGCTTTCCAGCGACGGCAAGATCGGCAGGCATGGCGCCGGCCAGGTCGCGATCACCGGCGATATCGCCCGCCGCGAAGTCTATCTGATGCGCGCCGAAGCCGATGGCATACTGGTCGGCATCGGCACGGCGCTGGAGGATGATCCCGCGCTCACCGTGCGGCTGCCGGGGCTGGAGAACCGCTCGCCGGCGCGCATCGTGCTCGACCGCCAGATCAGGCTGCCCGAAGCCTCGAAGCTGGTCTCCGGCATCGACCGGGTGCCGCTCTATATCGCCGCGAGCCTGGAGGCTGATCCGCTACGGCGGTCGGTGCTGGAGCGTGCCGGCGTGCGCTTCATCGGCACCGAAACCCATGAAGGCGGCGTGGCCTTGCCGGAACTGCTCGAGGATCTCGGCGCGCTCGGCATGGCCAGCGTTCTGGTCGAAGGCGGCGCCAAGGTGGCCAGCGCCTTCCTCGCCGAAGGACTGATCGACCGCATCGTGCTGTTCCAGGGACCGGAAGCGATCGGCGAGGGCGGCATTGCATCGCCCATCGACGCCAACCATATCCCGGCAGGCTTCCGCAAATTGCGCGAGATGCGCTTCGGGGAAGACAGCTATGCCGAATGGGTGAGAGATATCTGAAATGTTCACTGGAATTGTCACCGATATCGGCACCGTCGCGGCCGTCAAGCCGCTGAGCGAAGGCGTCGGCCTGCGCATCGACACCGCCTATGACCCCGCGACGATCGCCATCGGTGCCTCGATCTCCTGCGGCGGCGTCTGCCTGACGGTGACGGCGCTGCCAGATGGCGGGTCCAACGCACGCTGGTTCGAGGTCGAAGCCTGGGAAGAGGCCCTCAGGCTGACCACGGCGTCGGGCTGGAAATCAGGCACCAAGGTCAATCTCGAGCGGGCACTGAAGATCGGCGACGAACTCGGCGGGCACATCGTGTCGGGCCATGTCGACGGCATGGCCGAAATCATCGAGCGCAAGGATGAAGGCGATGCCGTTCGCTTCACGCTGGAGGCGCGGCGCGAACTGGCAAAATTCATTGCCCCAAAAGGCTCCGTCGCACTCGACGGCACCTCGCTCACCGTCAACAAGGTCGAGGGCACCCGTTTCGACGTGCTTTTGATCCATCATTCGCTGACCGTGACCACTTGGGGCGAGCGCAAGGTCGGCGACAAGGTCAACCTGGAGATCGACACGATAGCCCGCTACGCCGCGCGCCTAGTCGAGGCGGCGAAAGAGGGGCTTTGATGGCCGCAAGACTCACAATCGAACAGAAAAAGCGGCTTACGCGCGAAGCAATGGCCGATGTAGACGCGGGTCGTTTAGTGGATCACGAAGCTGTTCTCGTCTGGGCTGAAAGCCTCTGCAGCGAGTGCCCGCTACCGACGCACAGCCCAAAGACGCGCTAGGCTACGCTTCGCCTCCAGCAATCTTCCGCTTGCGATCAAACCGGCTTCGGCCTAAGTCACCGGCTACCCCCGGAGACATTCATGGCAGGCACATCCCAACACGGCAAAGCGTTCATTCGCCCGAAGAAGAAGGCCCACCTTCTGATTATCGAGGCGCGCTTTCATGACGATCTTGCCGACGCGCTACTCGACGGCGCGACGAGCGCGCTCGACGAAGCCGGCGCGACCTACGACGTCGTCACCGTTCCCGGTTCGCTGGAAATTCCAGCAGTGATCACTTTTGCGCTCGACGGCATGGGCGAGGGCGGCAAGGACTATGATGGTTTTGTCGCGCTCGGCACCATCATTCGTGGCGACACTTATCATTTCGACATCGTCGCCAATGAATCGAGCCGCGCGCTGATGGATCTCTCGGTGCAGGAAGCGATTGCGATCGGCAACGGCATCCTGACCACCGAGAACGACGCGCAGGCCTGGACGCGCGCCAAGCGCTCGGAGGGCGACAAGGGCGGCTTTGCCGCGCGCGCGGCGCTGACCATGATCGCGCTCAAGGAGAAGCTGGGAGCGCAATCGTGAGCGAACCCGCTTCGCCCGGCCAGCCCGCGATACGCCACGCCAACAAGCGTGGCGCCGCCCGTCTGGCCGCCGTGCAGGCGCTTTACCAGATGGACGTGGCCGGCAGCGGCGTCTTCGAGATCACCGCCGAATACGAGGCGTTCCGGCTCGGCAAGGAAGTCGACGGCGCGCTTTATCGGGAGGCCGACGCGCAGTGGTTCCGCGCCATCCTGGCCGGCGTCGTCGAGAACCAGACGACCATCGATCCGATCATACGCCAGGCGCTGACGGAAGACTGGCCGCTGTCCAGACTCGATTCGACGTTGCGCGCCATCCTGCGCGCTGGCGTCTACGAACTGATGAAGCGCGACGACGTGCCGGTGGCCGTCATCGTTTCGGAATATGTCGACATCGCCAAGGCCTTCTACGAGGAAGACGAGCCGAAGCTGACCAACGCCGTGCTCGACCGTGTGTCGCGCCGGGTGCGGGGCGAGGGGCGCGGCAAGGACGCATTGTGACCGGCACCGTCGCCGGCGCAGCACGGGACGCGCGCCGCACGGCGATCATCCTGGCGACGTCGCAGGCGATTATCGGTTCGGCCGCGCCGATTGCCATTTCCATGGGCGGGCTGGCCGGGCAATATCTGCTTGGCCCCGATAAGTCGCTGGCAACGGCGCCAATCACCGGCTTCAACATCGGCGTGGCGCTCGGCGCGTTGCCGGCCGCGGCCATCATCCGTTGGCTCGGCCAGCGCGGCGGTTTCATGACCGGCACCATCGTCACCGCGCTTGGCGGCGTCATCTCCACGTTGGCTCTGTTCCACGCCAGCTTCTGGCTGTTCGCTTTCGCGCTGCTGGTGATCGGCGTCGGCGGCGCCTTCGTCCAGCAGTTCCGCTTCGCCGCCGCCGATAATGCTCCGCCCGAATTCAAGGCGCGCGCCATTTCCTTCGTGCTGGCCGGCGGCGTCATCACCGCGATTCTCGGGCCGCAGATCGTCATCTTCACCCGCGAATTGCTGGCGCCGGTGATGTTTGCCGGCTCGTTCGTGGCCATTCCGGTTCTGGCGGCGGCCGGCGCCATCATCCTGTCATTCCTGCGCATCCCGGCCAAGGCTCCCGGCCACGCGGAAGTCGCGTCAAGCGACGCCCGGCCGCTGTCCGAGATCGTCACCCGGCCGCGTTTCGTCGCGGCACTGTTTTGCGCCGTCGGCAGCTATGCGCTGATGAGTTTCGTCATGACCGGCGCGCCGCTGGCCATGGTCGGCTGCGGCCTGTCGACGGACGACGCCACGCTCGGCATTTCCTGGCATGTGATGGCGATGTTTGCGCCGAGCTTCTTCACCGGATCGCTGATCCATCGCTTCGGCGCCGAACGCATCGTCGCAACCGGCCTGGTCCTGCTCATCGGCTGCGCCGCGGTGGCATTGTCCGGCCTGCATTTGTGGCAGTTCTGGACGGCGCTGATCCTGCTTGGCCTCGGCTGGAATTTCGCCTTCATCGGCGCCACCTCCATGGTCGCCGACAGCTACCATCCGTCCGAAAAGAGCAAGGTGCAGGGCTTCCACGACTTCGTCCTGTTCGGCTCCGTCGCCTTCGCCTCGCTAATGTCGGGCGCCATCTACAATGCCTGGGGCTGGGAGATGCTGAACTGGCTGGTTTTCCCGGTCGTCGCCCTGTGTTTCGTCGCCCTTGGCGCGCTCAAACTGACCGGATCGCGCAAAGCCCGCGCCTGATCCGGTTCTATCTTTGGCTTGGCACGACCTGTCAGCATGGCGCCGACCGAATCGCGGCGACCGCACAAAATTATTGCGTCTGTACCCATTGTTATGAAACCGTGTGCCCCGACGGGGCGTTGAAGCCATGCTCATATGCGGCCACCGCATTTCGGTCCAAAGCAAGGGGTTTTCACAATGTTTTCAGTCAAGATTCTGGCCGGCGCGGCGTTGGCGCTCGGCATCACGGCCGCCTCCGCCAATGCCCAGGTGGTCGTCTCCTCGAAGATCGACACCGAGGGCGGCGTGCTCGGCAACATCATCCAGCTTGTGCTCAACGCCAACAACATCAAGACCACCGACCGCATCCAGCTCGGCGGCACGCCGGTGGTACGCAAGGCGATCACCGCCGGCGAGATCGACATCTATCCCGAGTACACCGGCAATGCCGCTTTCTTCTTCGAGAAGGCCGACGATCCGGTCTGGAAGGATGCCGCCAAGGCCTATGAGACCGCCAAGAAGCTCGACTATGACGCCAACAAGATCGTCTGGCTGTCGCCGTCACCGGCCAACAACACCTGGGCGATCGCGCTGCGCAAGGAGGTTGCCGAGACCAACAAGCTGGCGACCCTGACCGACTTCGGCAAATACGTCGCCGGCGGCGGCACGGTGGTTTTGGCGGCGTCGGCTGAGTTCGTCAATTCGGCGGCAGCCCTGCCGGCGTTCCAGACCACTTACGGCTTCACGCTGAAGCCGGAGCAGTTGATCACGCTTTCGGGCGGCGACACCGCCGCGACAATCGGTGCTGCCGCCAACCAGACCAACGGCGCCAACGCCGCCATGGTCTACGGCACCGACGGCGGCATCGCGCCGTCCGGCCTGGTCGTGCTCGCCGACGACAAGGGCGTGCAGCCGGTCTACCAGCCGGCGCCGATCATCCGCGAAGCGGTGCTGAAAGAGCATCCGGAGATCGAGACGCTGTTGAAGCCGGTGTTCGCCAAGCTCGACCTCGTCACGCTGCAGGAACTCAACGGCCGCGTCCAGGTCGGCGGCGAGCCGGTCAAGGGTGTCGCCGAGGACTTTTTGAAGAAGAACGGGTTTTTGAAGTAGTCAGCGCATAGCTGATCGTGACGCTGGTGCGAGACACCCCCCTCTGTCCTGCCGGACATCTCCCCCTCAAGGGGGGAGATTGGCAGCTGCTGCGCCGAGCCTCTTTTCCTGACGTTGGGAATTGGCGAAAGCGCTCGCGACATCTGATCTCCCCCCTTGAGGGGGAGATGGCCGGCAGGTCAGAGGGGGGTGCCTCGCGCAGACCTTTCCATCCTGCATCCTGCTCAGAGCATTCCGTTCCGCACGAGTGGGCCTCATGACCCCGCGTTTCGACAAGCTCGGCGTGGTCGTCGCCGCGATCGTTGCCTGTGCGACGTTCTTCGCCTCCTTCGCCACTTTCCGCGCCAACCGCATAGTGCCGGGCGAGGCGCGCTCGATCCTGGACGCGCTGCCGGCCGCAGTCGGGCCGCTGCTGCTGGCGATCGTCGTCCTGGCCGCAATTGTTGCCTTGCTGAAGACCCCGCTTGTCCTGCGCCTGGCCGCAAGCGTCGTGGCGCTCGCCGCCCTTGCCATCCTGATCGGTGTCGCCGGCACCTTCCTGGCGCCGGCCGGCAACACCTTCGCCCGCATCTCGCCGGCTTCCGGGTTCTGGCTGTTGATCTTTGCCTTCACATTGTTGCTCGCCGACGTGCTGACCAGGCTCAACCTGTCGCCACCTGCCCGCATCGGCGTGCTCGTCCTCGCGGCGCTGGCCATCGGCTCGTTGCTGATATCGGGGCAGTGGGACAGCCTGTCGATCCTCAAGGAATATGCAAACCGCGCCGATAGTTTCTGGGCCGAAGGCTCCAAGCACATCACGCTGGCGCTGGGTTCGCTGGCGGCGGCGGTGATCGTCGGCCTGCCGCTCGGCATCCTGTGCCACCGCGTCGAACGGCTGCGGGCCGGCGTGCTCAATGTGCTCAACATCGTCCAGACCATACCCTCGATCGCGCTGTTCGGCCTGCTGATCGCGCCGCTGGGCTGGGTCGCCGCGCATGTTCCGGGTGCCGCAGCGCTCGGTATCAGAGGCATCGGCACCGCGCCCGCCTTCGTGGCTTTGTTCCTCTATTCGCTGCTGCCGGTGGTGGCCAACACCGTGGTCGGGCTTGCCGGCGTACCCCGCGCGGCCAATGATGCAGCGCGCGGCATGGGCATGACCGATGGCCAGCGCCTGTTCGGCGTCGAGTTTCCGTTGGCCTTTCCGGTGATCCTCACCGGCATCCGCATCGTGCTGGTGCAGAACATCGGCCTGGCCACCATCGCCGCACTGATCGGCGGCGGCGGCTTTGGCGTCTTCGTCTTCCAGGGCGTCGGCCAGACCGCAATGGACCTGGTGCTGCTCGGCGCCGTGCCGACGGTGGCGCTGGCCTTCGCCGCGGCCATCATCCTCGACGCAGTGATCGAAATGACCGCCACCAGGCGCAGGGTTGAAACGGCATGATCGAGATCGAAGGCATTACCAAGCGCTATGACGCGACGACCGTGGTCGACGACGTGTCCATGGTCGTCGAGCCGCGTACGGTTTGCGTCATTGTCGGTACCTCCGGTTCCGGCAAGACGACGCTGCTGCGAATGATCAACCGGCTGGTCGAGCCGACCGCCGGCGTCATCAAGCTCGACGGCAACGACAACCGCACGCTGCCCGGCTACGAGCTGCGCCGCAGCATCGGCTACGCTATCCAGGGCCACGGCCTGTTCCCGCACCGCACCGTTGCGCAGAACATCGCCACCGTGCCGGTCCTGCTGGGCTGGGACAAGGACCGCATCAAGGCCCGCGTCGATGAGTTGATGACACTCTACCAGCTCGACCCCGAGGCCTATGGCCCGCGCTACCCGCACGAACTGTCCGGCGGGCAACAGCAGCGTGTCGGCGTCGCCCGCGCGCTCGCCGCCGAGCCCAATGTGCTTCTGATGGACGAGCCGTTCGGCGCACTCGACCCGATCATCCGCACCAAGGCGCAGGAGGACCTGCTGGCAATCCAGAAGCGCTTCGGTACCACCATCATCCTCGTCACCCACGACATGGAGGAGGCGGTCCACATGGGCGACAAGATCGCCGTCATGGATGCCGGAAAGCTGGTGCAATACGCCAAGCCGGAAGAGATCCTGGCGCGGCCGGCGAACGCCTTCGTCGAAACCCTGGTCGGCGCCAGCGAAAAGCCGTTCCGGCTCTTGTCGCTCGGCCGCGTGCGCGAGGCCGTGGAAAAGGGGTCTGCCGAAGGCGAGGCGATCCCAGGCGACGCCAGCCAGCGCGACGCGCTGGCCGAGCTTCTGTGGTCGGGCCGGCCCGCGCTGCCGGTCAAGGGCGAAGACGGCAAGCCGCTCGGCCGCGTCACCGTCGACGGGCTGGTGAAGCGCGCGGCGAGGCCGGCATGAAAGGGGCCGGTCTAAAAGCCTGGCTGCCTTCGCTGCTCAGGCTTGCACTGGTGGTGCTTCTCATAGCCTTCGTCACCAATCCCGGCTGGTTCGAGCCGCTGTTGAAGCCGCTGACCGAAAACAATGCGCCGGCGATCTACAATCAGGGCAGCCTGCTGACGCTGACCCTGCTGCATCTCAGGACCGTGCTGATCGCTACCGTCGCCGCAACCATCGTTGCCGTGGCGCTTGCCATCCTGGTGACCAGGCCGGCGGGCGCCGAATTCCTGCCGCTGTCGCGCAGCTTGGTGAACATCGGCCAGACCTTTCCGCCGGTGGCGGTGCTGGCGCTGGCGGTGCCCGCCGTCGGTTTCGGCGAGAAGCCGACGCTGATTGCGCTGTTTCTCTACGGCCTGCTGCCGATCTTCGAGAACGCGCTGACCGGCCTCACGACACTGCCCGGCAACATCATGGAGGCCGCGCGCGGCGCCGGCATGACGGGCTGGCAAAGGCTGATCAAGGTCGAATTGCCGCTGAGCGCGCCGATCATTCTGGGCGGCATAAGGCTGTCGGTGGTGATCAGCCTGGCCACGGCGACGATCGGTTCGACGGTTGCCGCCAAGACGCTGGGCGAGGTGATCATCGCCGGCCTGCTGTCCAACAATCTCGCCTTCGTCCTGCAAGGCGGCCTGATCGTCGCGGCGCTGGCGGTGCTGATCTATGACGGACTGTCCGCCATCGAGCGCTATACGGCGCGCAAGATGGGGCAGGAGACTGGCGACTGACCTTCGCTGGACTGCGGGCAAAGCATTGACTGACGCGGCGTCATTTCAATCGATCTAATAGCAGGGCATCGGCAATGGGAATGTTGTGGCCTAAACCTTTTGGCTGAAAGCGGGGCAAAAACCGAACAATATCTTGACGTTCCGAGCCGTGTTTCGCATACACCGCTGCGAAGGACGGATTCCGCCTAGGCTTATCCGCTCCCCGCACCAACGGCCCAGGGAGGGGTTCTTTTGGGCCATCAATCGAGGAAAATTCGGCAATGACCATCATTTCTGCCGTCATCGCCTGCGGCTTGCTTTCAATCCTTTACGCCATCTGGGCGACACGATCGGTTCTTGCAGCCGATCAGGGCAATGCACGCATGCAGGAAATCTCCGCCGCCATCCGCGAAGGCGCGCAGGCCTATCTGGCGCGCCAGTACACCACCATCGCCATCGTCGGCGTGGTCGTGCTCGTGCTCGCCTGGTGGCTGCTTTCGATCACCGCCGCAGTCGGCTTCCTGATCGGCGCCGTGCTTTCGGGCGCCGCCGGTTTCATCGGCATGCACGTCTCGGTGCGCGCCAATGTGCGCACCGCGCAGGCGGCGTCCAACAGCCTCGCCGCCGGTCTCGACATCGCCTTCAAGTCGGGCGCCATCACCGGTATGCTGGTGGCTGGCCTGGCGCTGCTCGGCGTGTCGATTTACTACTATATCCTGACCGGCCCGATGGGCCTGCAGCCCAATGACCGCATCGTCATCGATGCGCTGGTTTCGCTCGGCTTCGGCGCTTCGCTGATCTCGATCTTCGCCCGTCTGGGCGGCGGCATCTTCACCAAGGGCGCCGACGTCGGCGGCGATCTCGTGGGCAAGGTCGAAGCCGGTATTCCCGAAGACGATCCGCGCAACCCGGCCACCATCGCCGACAATGTCGGCGATAATGTCGGTGATTGCGCCGGCATGGCCGCCGACCTCTTCGAGACCTATGCGGTGACCGTCGTTGCCACCATGGTGCTGGCTGCCATCTTCTTCGGCGGAACCGCCGCTCTGGGTGCGGCGATGCTCTATCCGCTCGCCATCTGCGGCGCCTGTATCCTGACCTCGATCGTCGGCACCTTCTTCGTCAAGCTCGGTTCCAACGGCTCGATCATGGGCGCCCTCTACAAAGGCCTGATCGTCACCGGCCTGCTGTCGATCGTCGGTCTCGGTGTCGCTACCTCGGCAACCGTCGGCTGGGGCGAGGTCGGCACCGTCGCCGGCATGACCATCATCGGCAAGAACCTGTTCATCTGCGGCCTGATCGGTCTCGTTGTGACCGGTCTCATCGTGGTGATCACCGAATACTATACCGGCACCAACAAGCGCCCGGTGAACTCCATCGCCCAGGCCTCGGTGACCGGTCACGGCACCAACGTCATCCAGGGACTTGCGGTGTCGCTCGAATCGACCGCACTGCCGGCAATCGTCATCGTCGGCGGCATCATCTCGACCTACCAGCTCGCCGGCCTGTTCGGCACGGCGATCGCGGTCACCACCATGCTCGGCCTTGCCGGCATGATCGTCGCCCTCGACGCCTTCGGCCCGGTCACCGACAATGCCGGCGGCATTGCCGAAATGGCCGGCCTGCCCAAGGAAGTGCGCCACTCCACCGACGCGCTCGACGCGGTCGGCAACACCACCAAGGCGGTGACCAAGGGCTATGCCATCGGTTCGGCCGGCCTCGGCGCGCTGGTGCTGTTTGCGGCCTATTCGAACGATTTGAAGTTCTTTGCCGCCAATGGCGACAAATATCCGTACTTCCAGGGCATGGGCGATGTCTCCTTCGACCTCTCCAATCCCTACGTCGTAGCCGGCCTGATCTTCGGCGGTCTGATCCCGTATCTGTTCGGCGGCATCGCCATGACGGCCGTCGGCCGTGCGGCCGGCGCCATCGTCGAGGAAGTGCGCAAGCAGTTCCGCGAGGATCCGGGCATCATGGCCGGCACCTCCAAGCCGAACTATGCCCGGGCCGTCGACCTTCTGACCAAGGCGGCGATCCGGGAAATGATCATCCCCTCGCTGCTGCCGGTGCTGGCGCCGCTCGTCGTCTATTTCGGCGTGCAGCTGATCTCGGGCTCCAAGGCGTCCGCCTTTGCGGCACTCGGCGCCTCGTTGCTCGGCGTCATCGTCAACGGCCTGTTCGTCGCCATCTCGATGACTTCGGGCGGCGGCGCCTGGGACAATGCCAAGAAGTCGTTCGAGGACGGTTTTGTCGACAAGGACGGCGTCAAGCACCTCAAGGGCTCCGAAGCGCACAAGGCTTCGGTCACCGGCGACACGGTTGGCGATCCCTACAAGGACACCGCCGGCCCGGCGGTCAACCCGGCAATCAAGATCACCAACATCGTGGCGCTTCTGCTGCTGGCCGTGCTCGCGCACGGCTAAGGCAACGCCACTGCTTCAGGAACAAACCCGCGGGAGCGATCCCGCGGGTTTTTTGTTTGAGATTCACGCTGGGGTCTGTTCAAACTTCACCCGGCTCGCTGCCGGCATCGCCACGCTTGCTGTAGCGATCGAGCAATTCGCTCACGCCGGGCTCGCGCTCAGGCATCGGCGCCAGGCCACGCAGGCGCCGCAGCTTGGCAAGGAAGGCGCCTCGCTTATACTTGCGGCGGAAGGCGCGGGCGCGGGGATGGATGCCAAGAGCCGCCATCAGCCTGCGCCTGAGATAACTCGATGCCGCCAGGCGAATGGGTTCGCCCGCGCAGCCAAGGATTTTCACGCGCAAGGCGTCCGGCGTCTGCATGGCGTCCAGAAGATCCTTCTGTTCCTGCGCATTGTCGCCGAGATAGGAACCCTTGCGTATGCCGGAATGCAGCTTGATCACCGTGAGGTGCGGCATCGTCGCGATCACCGCGCCTTTTCGCCATGCCCGAAACAGCCAGTCCTGCGAGCTTTCGCAAAAGCACTGGCTGGCGGGTCGCCAAGGTCCGAGCAGGCTGAACGAAGCGCGGCGAAACATGTGTGCCGAGCCAAATCCTTCCGTCGTTACCGGATCGTAAAAACCGTCCTTGCCCGACCCGAAGATCGAATTGACGAGATCGCCTGCCGCCGATGGCGGCCCAATGACGGCGCCGCGCGCCAGCACCACGTCGGCGCCTGTGGCGTCGATCCAGCCGGTCGTCGCCGCCAAATGGTCGGGAAACCACAGATCGTCGTGGTTGAGCAAGGCGACGAAGCGGCCACGCGCCCTGGCAAAGCCGATATTGTTGGGACCGGACTGTTCGCCGAAATTGACGGGAAGATCGATGTAGACGATGCGGGCATCGTCAAATTCAGCGACAACGGCCGCCGTATCCGGCCTGCAATCGTCCCCGATGACCAAGGCTTCCCAGTCTTGCAACGTCTGGCGCATGACGCTGGTCAATGCCTGCCGCAGCGCTGCCGGCCGGTTGTGCGTCGCGATCACGATCGAGACCAGCGGTTCGCCGCCGGCCTGGTCGCGCTGCGCCGATGCTTCCACGCTACACCAGTCTGTAGGGAATGTGGTCGGTGTCTGGCGGCAGGCGCCAATGGTCGGGCTGATCGTAGGCATAGGCCTTGTCGACGAGATTGAGCAGCACCGCCGTCTCCGCTCCGAGCGAGACAACACCATGCCATATGCCGGGCGGAATGATGACGACCGCCGGGCGCAGCGGGCCGATAATCTTGTGCCAGACGGCGCCGAAGGTCGGCGAGGCCTTGCGTCCGTCAAACAGCGAAATGCGAACGCTGCCGACGCAGCAGAACAGCCGGTCGGTCGTCACCGCATGGGCATGCCAGCCCGTCACCGCGCCGGGATACAAGGTGCGTTGGAAGACCTGGCCGACCGGCTCCGAATCGAGCTCCCACTCCTCGCGAAAGATCTCGGTCAGATAGCCGGTGGAGGTTGCGACCGGCCTGATCTCCTTGACCCTCACGCCATCGATCGTCACCTGCTCGATGGGCATCCAGTCAGGCGTGACCACTTGGCTGTCAGCCGTTCCGGTCGCCATCCAGCCTGTCGGTTTTGTCCGGGTTTTTTCCGGCACGGATGCTCCTCCCAATTCAGCGTGATGCGCCATTGGCCAGCACGGTCTGATACGAATTTGACCGGTCGCTGGCAAGTACGCGTCAAGGTTTGCTGATGGGTTTCGATCTCACGGCACTTGATGTTTTGATGCAATCGGAGGGCCGCATTGCCCAAAACATCGTTCCGTTCTGCCCAAGCCCGGACCGTTCGCCTGCTTTAATACCCCGGCCATGGCCAGGACATTGCGATCGACGCGGTGTCTGCTCGCCCTCGCGGCGATTTCGGGCAGGGAAAGGCATTTCGGCAGGAAAAGACATGGACATGTTTTTGATGACGGCTTCGCTTGCGCTGGCTGGAATTATTGCCGGCATCTACGTCTCGGGCCTAATCCATGATTTTCGCATCGATGATCTTACCGCCGGCCAGTACATGGCCATGCATCAGATGCGCGACCGGACGTTTACCCGCGTGATGCCGTTCGTCAGGATGACGACGCTGGTGCTGATCGCGGCGATGGCGATGTTTGCGGTCGATGCCGGCCTGCCGCGCATCCTGACCATCGTCGCCGCGGCGCTGGTGGTGCTCGACATTGGCTTCACCGTCAGCCGTCAGGTGCCGCTCAACAAACAGGTGCAGAGCTGGACGCCGGTGACCATCCCCGATGATTGGGCGCAGACGCGCGACAGCTGGGCGGCCAACCACAATTTGCGCCTTGTGCTTGGACTGGCCGAATACGCCTGCCTGTTTGCCGCGGTCATCCTGACGCTCAGCCGGTGATTCAGTTTTTACGGAACGCCGCGGCATGGGTCGGCACTTCTGCCGGCCGCCGCCGTTGAAAACAGGAGTATTGCCATGCTGCATCACGCTTCATTCAACGCCCGCGATCCGCAGGCCGTCGCCAGCGTCCTTGCCGAAATGCTTGTCGCCACCGCGGTTCGTGCGCCGTCGCCGCCATTTCCTGAGGGCGCATGGTTTGTCTGCCTCGGCGACGATTTCGGCTCGCTGATCGAAATCCTGCCGTGCGGCACGGTTCTGGACCAGCAAGCGCCGCTCGGCATCGGCTTCGACCCGAACATGCGCCTGCGCTCCGGCTCGCATGTGCTGCTCAGCACGCCCAATTCGACCGAAACCATCCAGGGCATTGCCGCCCGCATGGGCTGGCATAGCGGGCTGATCGATGCCCGCCTGTTCAAGGTGCTCAAGGTCTGGGTCGAGGACGAAACCCTGGTCGAATTCCTGACGCCCGAGATCGCACCGCTGTACCGCGCGACATTCGCCTGGGGCGGCATGGCGACACTCGACGCCAAGCTGCGCGAGCTGGAGAGCCAGATGGCGGCAGCGCTTGCCGCCAAGACCGCAAACCAGTCGGGCCGCAAGGATGAGCAAATGGCCGATACGATGTGATGAGAGCTCCTAGACGGCCGCCGAGGTCAACCGTCGCCGGTGTTGTCGCCGGCTTCCGCCTTCAGCCAGTTGATGAACGATCTGGCAGGCTCCCAGGCGGAGATGGACGGGTGGACGACGACGTAGTGGTTCCAGTTCGTCGGTATGTCCGTCGTCAGGAGGCGGACGAGCCTGCCGGTGCGCAAATCGCTCTCGACCAGCGACTTCCTCGCGATGGCGACGCCCAGACCGCTCGCCGCCGCTTCGACCGCCAACAAGGTGCCATTCAGATTCATGCCGTCGCCAACCGTATCCAGCGGCAGATTGTTTCTCTCGAACCAGTGGCGCCAATTGGCGCCACTCTCGTCATTTTCGGCCGTCGTGTCGAGGATGCGGAACAGTCGCAGCACATCGTGCTGGTCTCTGACCGGGCCGTTGGCGGCGAGATAGTCGGGACTGACGACAGGAAAGATCGCATCTGCCATCAGCCATTCGGTCTCGACGGCCGGATAGTGTCCGCCGCCGAAGCGCAATGCGATGTCGACTGTTCGCTGCGAAAGGTCGACGACTGCAAGATCCGCATTGATGTCGATCTCTGTTTCGGGATGCTTTTTGCGAAACCTGTGCAGACGCGGGGCCAGCCAGCGCACGGCATGCGAAGGAATGGCGGTGACCCTCAGCCTCGTGCGCTCGTTGCGCGCGACACTCGCGATCGTGCTCTGGATTTCCAGCAGTGCGCGTCGCACGCCCGCGGACAATCTTTCGCCTTCAAGCGTGAGTTCGACGCGGCGGACATGGCGGGTGAACAGAAGCACGCCGAGATCGGCTTCGAGATCGGCGATGCGGTGGCTGAGCGCGCTTGGCGTAACATTCAGCTCATCGCCGGCGCGCTTGAAGCTGCCCAGCCGGGCAATGACCTCGAAAGCACGAATGGATTCCAGTTGTGGAAGCCGTCTTGTCATTTGCCGTTACCCGATCCCGCCATGGGTTCCTTAGGCATGAATGAACAAAGCTCATCCATAGCTTCGTAAATAGTCTTTTGTCCAAGTGCGCAAATCATTGTAGCCATCCACTGCCCCCCGATTGCCGCCGTCGAATGAGAGGCCGTTCATGGAACGAGCCTCGACTACGAACGACAGTGAAATGAAGACAATCGCTTGGGAGTACCCCATGACTATTCGACCCCCCGAGTTTGCGCATGCGCGCTTTTCGACCCCCATGTGGCCGCGAGCGGAATGGCGAAACGTCTATTGCGATCTGTTGCGCCGGATGGTGACCGACATGGATTTTAACGTCACGGAGGAAAAGCTCTCCGTCGACGCGACCATCCTGCGGCTACCGGGCGTCGGCATCGCCGATTCGAGGACCACCGCCTTCCGCACCATCCGTTCCAGCGCCATGGCCAAGGGGACCGATGACTACATTTTCTTCATGTGTCTGGAGGGCGCTGCCACCTTCTCGCATCTCGGCCGCGAGGCCAGCATCGAGGCCGGCCAGGCAATCCTTCTGTCCTCCTCTGATCCGCATGTGATCGAACGGGCGATGTCGCATCATCTCTTCATCACCATCCCCAAGGCAGCGCTCGGGCCCATGGCTGCGAATGCGGATGCCGCCCTGATGACGCCGATGTCATGCGTGGGCGAAAAGTTCTTGCTGCTGACCAGCTATGTCCGTCTGCTGATGCAGGAGCCGAACCTGGCCGCATCCGAATTGCGCTGGCTTACCGCCAAGCACATACAGGACCTTGTCGCGGTCGTGGTTGGGGCAACGCAGGACGCCACCGAGGTCGCCGCAGGTCGCGGCATACGCGCCGCGCGGCTGCGCGCCATCAAAGCCGATATCGAAAGCAATCTGGCTTCCGGCGATGTCGGGTCCGACGCGCTGGCCGGGCGCCACCGCGTCAGCGCGCGCTATATCAGAAAGCTGTTCGAGGGTGAGGGTACCTCGCTGTCGCAGTTCGTGCTTGGCCGGCGGCTGGCGCTGGTTTGCAGCAAGCTATCCGACCTGCGCCTGGCACACCGCACCATCGGCGCCATCGCCTTCGACGCCGGCTTCGGCGATCTCTCGACCTTCAACCACGCCTTCCGCCGGCATTTCGGCATGACGCCTTCGGAAGCGCGGCAGAGTGCGGCTGTGCACCGCGCCTCGCTGGAGCCCGGCGGCCGAACAGGCCACGCGCGGCAAAGCGCGACGGGTGTTGCGGCCGCATAACCTCAAAACAAAAGCCCGCAGGATCGCTCCCGCGGGCTTTTGGTCGCCTGAGATGGTGTCGCTTCGGGGGAAGCAAAAATCTGAGGAAGGCGGTCGCTTCTTAGGCGCCGCCGCCAGGAATGGGGGGCGCCAGCTTGCTGGCGCCTTTGATGATCTGGCTGAGGAAGTTCTGGTCCTTGCCGCCGGTCGGCGTGGTGCGCGAGATGAAGTCGAAAATCTTGCCGTCCTTCAGACCGTAATTGGCAATCTGGGTGACGCGCCCGTCCTCGCCAAAATAGACCGCGAGCACTTTCTGGTCGACCAGGCGCGGCTTGTCGAAAGCGACATAGCGCTTGCGCGTCTGCGAAATGTAATAGAACGCCTCATTGTCGAAGGTGGCTTTCGTCGATGGCGTGCCGAGCGCCAGAAGCACCTGTTCGCGGCTGGAGCCCACCGGCACCGAATCGACCGCCTGCTGGTCGATAACATAGCCCTGCGTCAGCGTCTCGCTAGGGTTAAGGTCGCCGAACATCTTGGACGAATTGCAGCCCGACAGCGCGGAAGCCACCAGCACCAGCGAAACCGCGGCGGTGGCCCCAGGCAGAAAAGTCGACTTGAATTTCAGCGCGCGCAACAACAACTCCATTAGCTGGCCGCAACTTGCGCTGGGCGGCAAAACCGGTAAACCAGCTTGCTTGCCGATGCAACAAGGCCCATTCAAACAATCGGTCCCCAGGAGACCACCCTCAATGTTCCAGCGCCTTTTTGGCCGCGAACGCAACGCCAACCGCGCTATCACCGAGGCGCTTTACGCACAAATCGTGGCGGCGGCGCGGCAGACCGTGTTTTATTCCCACTGGAATGTGCCGGATACGCCGCTCGGCCGTTTCGAGATGCTGTCGCTGCATATGTTCCTGTTTCAGCACCGGCTGCGCGGCGAAGAGGGCGTCGCGCATGAGGTCGCGCAGGTGCTGATCGACGAGTTCTTTCTCGATGTGGAGCATTCGCTGCGGGAACTGGGCGTTGGCGATGTCGGCGTGCCCAAGCGCATGAAGAGGCTGGCCAAAATGTTCTACGGCCGTACCGCCGCCTATGACGACGCGCTGGAACGCAGCGATCGCGACGCGCTTGCTGCCGCCCTGGCGCGCAATGTCAGACCCGATGCCGGCGCCTGGCCGCAAGCCTTGCCGCTGGCGTCCTATGTAATCGATGCCGCAAGGCAGCTTGAAGCACAGCCGTCCGAATCGATCGTTTCCGGTGCCGTGGCGTTTCCCGTCGCGAAAGCGGAGTGAGGAGGGGAGACCAAGATGAAACATGTGGACACGCCTAGCCCGGTCTCATTCGCGGCCAATGTCGGCCGCCTGCCGCACAAAGGTTTGCAGGTGGTGATCGACGCCGACGCCGCGCAGCGCGCAACGCTTGCGCGCGAGCACGAGCTGCTTTCTGTCGAAAACTACCGTGCTGAGCTTTTGGTGGCGCCGTGGAAGCGCAATGGCGTCAAGGTCAGCGGCCGCGTCGAGGCTGATATCACCCAGGCCTGCATCGTCACCCTTGAGCCGGTCGCGGCCCATATCGACGAAGAGGTCGAGGCGCTGTTCCTGCCCGAACAATCCAAACTCGGACGGCAAGGTTTCGAAGGCGGCGGCGAGATCCTGCTCGACGCCGACGGGCCAGACGGCCCGGAAACATTCTCCGGCGACACGATCGACGTCGGCGCGCTCGCCGAACAGTTCTTCGGGCTGGCGATCGATCCTTATCCGCGCAAGGCAGGCGCCTCGCTCGATGCCGCCGGCCCGAACGAGTCCGTCGAGAATGAATTCCAGCAAAAGCTGCGATCCTTGCTTGGAAAATCCTAAAACACAAAGCGATCGGAGAAAAGCCGGTTGTGCGGCAGCCCAAAACCGCTATTTTCGCCGAACCTTCGCGAGCCCCCGAATTTCGCGAGTTTAGTATTTCTTTCGCGGGCCATGTGCCCTGGCCCAAGCTAGTGAGATAAAGACCGCGTGATCAGGATTTCCATCGATGCCATGGGTGGCGATCACGGGCCAAACGTGGTCATCCCGGCACTCATGACGGTCGCCGTCAGGCGTCCCGACATCCGCTTCGTCATCTATGGGCGCGAGGAATTGGTGCGCCCCGAACTCGCCAAATTCCCCAAACTGGCCGAGGTCAGCGAGTTCCACCATTGCGAAGTCGCGGTCAGGATGGACGACAAGCCGAGCCAGGCGCTGCGCCACGGCCGCTGGAAGTCGTCGATGTGGAAGGCTGTCGAAGCAGTCAAGAGTGGCAGCGCGCAGGCCTGCATTTCGGCCGGCAATACCGGCGCGCTGATGGCGATGTCGAAATTCTGCCTGCGCACGATGGCGACCATCGACCGTCCGGCGATCGCGGCGATCTGGCCCACGATGCGCGGCGAGAGCGTGGTGCTGGATGTCGGCGCCACCATCGGCGCCGATGCGCACCAGCTGATCGACTTTGCCATTCTCGGCACCGGCATGGCGCGCTCGGTGTTCGGCATCGACCGGCCGAAAGTCGGCCTGCTCAATGTCGGCGTCGAGGAGATCAAGGGACAGGAAGAGGTCAAGGAAGCCGGGCGCATGCTGCGCGAGGCCAACATGGCCTCCATGAATTATCACGGCTTCGTCGAGGGTGACGACATCGGTAAGGGCACGGTCGACGTGGTCGTCACCGAGGGCTTCGCCGGCAACATCGCGCTCAAGACGGCAGAAGGCACTGTGCGCCAGATCTCAGGCTATCTGCGCGCCGCGATGAACCGCACGCTGATGGCCAGGATCGGCTATGTCTTCGCCAAGGGCGCTTTTGACCGCCTGCGCGAAAAGCTCGATCCGGGCCGCTCCAATGGCGGTGTTTTCCTGGGTCTGAACGGCATCGTGGTAAAGAGCCATGGCGGCGCCGATTCGGACGGTTTCGCGGCGGCCATCGAGCTTGGCTACGACATGGTGCGCAACAATCTGATCGACCGCATCGAGGCCGATCTCGACCTGTTCCATGCGCGCAACCCGCATGCCCAGGCAAACAGGAAATCCGACGCCACCGTCGACGAAAAGGAATAGGAAAGAGCTTTGATCAGATCAGTCGTGCGCGGCACCGGTGCTGCGCTGCCCCGCCGCATCATGAAGAATGCCGATTTCGAAGGCATGGTCGAGACCTCGGACGAGTGGATCGCCCAGCGCACCGGCATCCGCCAGCGTCATATCTCCGCCGATGACGAGACGACGGCGTCGCTGGGCGAGGCGGCGGCGCGCGCAGCGCTCGACAATGCTGGTCTTACGCCTGCCGACATCGACCTGATCGTGCTGGCGACCTCGACACCCAACAACACCTTTCCGGCGACCGCCGTCGAGATCCAGAACCGGCTCGGCATGCATCACGGCTTTGCCTTCGACCTGCAGGCGGTGTGCTCGGGCTTCGTCTATGCGGTGACCACCGCCGACCTCTACATCAGAGGCGGCCTCGCCAAGCGCGTGCTGGTGATCGGCGCGGAGACCTTTTCCCGCATCCTCGACTGGAGCGACCGCTCGACCTGCGTCTTGTTCGGCGACGGCGCCGGCGCGCTGGTGCTGGAAGCGGATGAGGGCACCGGCGGCATTGCCGACCGTGGCGTGCTGGCGATGAGCCTGCGCTCCGACGGCGCCCACAAGGACAAGCTTTTCGTCGATGGCGGTCCCTCGACCACCGGCACGGTCGGCCATCTCAGGATGGAAGGCCGCGAAGTGTTCAAGCACGCCGTCGGCATGATCACCGATGTCATCGAGGCGACGTTTTCGCAGGCCGGCATAACCGCCGACGACCTAGACTGGTTCGTGCCGCATCAGGCCAATAAACGCATTATTGACGCTTCGGCCAAGAAGCTCGGGATTGCTGAGCAAAAGGTGGTGGTCACCGTCGATTTGCACGGTAACACCTCGGCTGCTTCCGTGCCGCTGGCGCTTTCGGTGGCCGTCGCCGACGGTCGCATCAAGAAGGGTGATCTCGTGCTCCTGGAAGCGATGGGCGGAGGCTTCACCTGGGGCGCGGTTCTCGTTCGCTGGTAAGTGCCGAACGGTCCGGTTTCGGTCCTTGACCTTGCCGGATCAATTACTTAGGCTCTGCCTTTACCTGTATCGATTTATGTTTTTTGAACTGATGGGACGGTCGCATGGGGGGAAAGACACTTACGCGCGCCGACCTTGCCGAAGCTGTTTACCGTAAGGTCGGCTTGTCACGCACTGAATCGGCAGAACTCGTCGAAGCGGTGCTGGACGAAATCTGCGAAGCCATCGTACGCGGCGAGACGGTGAAGCTGTCGTCCTTCGCCACCTTCCACGTCCGTTCCAAGAACGAACGCATCGGCCGCAATCCCAAGACCGGCGAGGAAGTGCCGATCCTGCCGCGCCGGGTGATGACCTTCAAGTCGTCGAACGTGCTGAAAAGCCGTATCCTGCGCTCGCACCAGAACAGCAAGGCCAAGGGCGGCAAATAGGTTCTGCCGCAGGCTTCGGTTGAAAACGCCGGGCCGTTTTGACGCCGGGCTTGAATATTGTTTCATAAACCGCTGAAATGATACCCGATTCGGTAGACTGGGCCGGATCGCCGTCCAGCGAGAGGATTTCGCCCATGGACAAGAGCCCCGACGCTTTCCGCACCATCAGCGAGGTCGCGGAGGATCTCGATCTGCCGCAGCACGTGCTGCGCTTCTGGGAAACCCGTTTCAACCAGATCAAGCCGATGAAGCGCGGCGGCGGCCGCCGCTACTACCGGCCACAGGATGTCGAACTGATCAAGGGCATCCGCCACATGCTCTACGACCAGGGTTACACGATCAAGGGCGTGCAGAAACTGCTGCGCGAGAACGGCAACCATTTCCTGGTCGCCATCGGCAATGGCGACATGGCTGCCGTCGAAGCGATCTCGCAGCGCAGGCAGGCCGATCAGGTGCCGCTGACGCCAGCCGCCCAGCCGCGCGGCATGGATGACGAGATGCTGGTCGGTCAGCCCAAGGTAAAACCCAGCCGCCGCTTTTTCGGCCTGGGCAAGACCGAGGAGGAAGGTCCGGTCCAGCCCGGCGCATCGAAACTGTCGCGCGACAACCGGGCCTTGCTGCAGGAGGCGCTGTTTGACCTCCTGGAGTGCAAGCGCCTGCTCGACCAGGTGCGCTAACCTTTCCGCTGCCCTCGGGCAAGCAGACCGGAACCGGTTCTGCGGCCATGCGTTTGGCCTTCTCTCAAAAGAAGGAAAAACAATCATGGCATCGCTTTCGACCCTCTCCGATCTCGATCTCGAAAAGCAGGTCGCGACCCTTTCCAAAGAGCTCGCCGCGTTGCGCAAAGTCGTGGCCAAACGCGGCGGTGCTTACTACGAGGACGGGCGCGATGCCGCTTCGGACTATTATGGGCAGCTTGCCGACCTTGTCAGCGATGCGCTGCCGGCGATCAGGAAGCAGGGCAGGGCGATCGAAAAGACGGCGCGCGATCGTCCGGCAACAGCCGCTGCTGTTGGGTTGGTCGTGGTCGGCCTTCTCGCCAGCTTGTTGCTCAGCCGGCGCTAAAACAATTCACGAAAACAAAAAGAAAATGGCGGCCGTCCCGCGGACGACCGCCATTTCCCTGATCTGCGGCCGATTACTTGGCGAGCTTGATCTTGGCCTGCGGCGAAACCTGCGCGGTCTGGCTGCACTTGCCATAGACAGTGCCATTCTTGTCCGTGGCGTCGGTATAGGTGCCTTTGCACTCGATCGAGAGCACCAGGCAATGACCGGAGCCCTTGCAAACCGCGCCGCCGTCGCCCGTGGGATGCGTGCCGTTGGCGAAAGCCGAGGTCGGAACGGAAGCCGAACCGAAGGCCGAGACGATGAGGGCCGCGGCGAGCGTGATGCGCTTGAAGTTGGTCATTTGAGCATTTCCTTCTCTGGATCGAGGATCGCCACCATGGCGTCCTTCTGTGTTGGGATCGCCTTCTCGGCGTCCATGCCGGTTAGTGCGGCCTCCAAAGCAAAGGTTCATGCGTGGTTCGAATTTTCTTCGCGTTTTTTCGCGACGTCGATTTTTAGCCTTCGCCAACGGACGGCGCCTGGCGGGGCCGGCATCGATCATGCATTTTCGCGTGAAGGCCGCTGAGGTAGCGGCGCGGCATCCCATGCGAAGGTCACACCGTGGCGTGCCCAAATGGCCGGCCAAGACCTAGTCCGCGCCCGGCTCTTGTCAGGTAGCGGCAGCAGTCATTGCCGCCACTTGGCACCGCGCTTTCTGCCACTCCCGGCTGCGACTATAACGCCAGTCCAAAGGTACCGGCGGAGGAGACGGGCGTGGTCGCAAATTACATCGACGAGTTCATCATGTTCTGCGCTGGGCTGTGGATGACAGGCGTTGGTTTTGGGCTGCTCCAAAGTCCTTTTCAGGCCCAGAAAGGTCAGCAGCCATGGTGGCTGCAGGTCGCGAAGCATTTCAAATGGATGGGACCGCTTTTGATTTTGATCGCAATAGTGCTCGCGTTCGCGGCGCCGTCCTAGCGGGTTCCGACAGCATTGAGAGACCCGTGGTGTCCTGCAACTGGCAACCGCTGTGTTGTCGGCCTTGCGCCTGATACGTTCGTTGGGGTGCGCTGTGGTTGCTCGCGTTCTGGCGCATCGGCGCCATCGAATCCTGCCTTCAGCTTTTCCACGTGTCGCCTGGCAAAAACCAACGGGAAGGCGGCCTTGGCGAGGACTCCAGGGCCAGCCTTCCCGTTGGGCAAGTCGGCCGTGTCAGGCCTTCTTGGCCTCCACCTTCTTGTGGTGGTGGTGGTGGTGGTGATGGTGATGGTGATGGCGGTGATGCTTGTTGTGATGATGATGATGGTGGTGATGCTTCTTGTGCAGCGGTGCTGCGTCGGCGCTGCTGGCGCCGATGAGCGGCAGAGAGACAGCCAGGGCAAAAGCCAGCCCGAGAGCCGACAGGAGGGACTTCTTCATGACTTCGTTTCCTTTTCTGCGCGGGCTGAATTTGGCCGTCACCGAGCAAGATCGGTGCCGGTGAACCCCGCAGTCATGACTATCGCCTCCGAACTTTTCGACAGTTTTTCCGGACTGTAGAATTTTGTTTCTGGATTGTGTCTGGCGGCTTCGTCGGCAACTTACATCGGCGGAATGACGCCGTTTGTGCCGACAACGACCCGGCCCGCGGTCAGCTTGCCGTCACTGCCGCGCTCGGCGTTGACGAACACCACAGCGCCAGGCTTGAGGTCGGCGGGCGTCGCCGGCGCGAAGGTCACCACCGGCGTCGTCCGCGGGATCGCGATCTGCTTTTTCTGGCCATTGTCGTAGGTCAGCGTCACCGTGCGACCTGCAATCTCGGTGACATCGGCGACCGTGCCGTTGGTCATCCGGCTGTTGGGCTCGAGATCCCACGGGCGGTCGCCTTCGCCGGCGCCCTTCAGCGCGGCCGGGAAGATCACCACCTCGAGCGCGCCGCTGCCGCCATCGGCCTTCGAAACAGAGGCAATGCCGAGGAAATCGCCTTGCTTGATATCCCCGGCATCCGCCTTGGCGACGCCGGAAATCTTCCACCCTTCAGCCAGCGCGATGGCGTCGGTAGCGCCTTCGCGGGTCTTCACCGTCAGCGTCGCTCCGGCAAAGGCGGTCACCGTGCCGCGAATGCGCACGGCCTCGGCGGCTTGCGCCGCGACCATGCTCGCGCCAGCGAGGCCTGAAATCGTGGCGAGCACGATGGCTGATGTCTTGAATGTCATGGATCTGATCCTCTTGGGAAAAGCTGGCCCGATGCGGCTGCCAGCAACATCAGGTTAACGCGCGAGCGGCGCAAAACCGCTGAACGCTTCGGCGTGCGGCCCTTCAAAAGAACTTGATTGGGAGATTGGGGCGGAGATCCTATATGTGCCCTGGCGCCTGCGGTTTTGACGCCGGTTCACGATGCTGTGACGGTCGGTTTGGGCCTTGGCAAATCGCCGTCAAGCGGGCATTGTCCCGGCTCTCAGGCAACACCCTATCATTTGATCCAAAACTCTTTAGCCCCATGGAGTTGCCAATGCCCCAAACTGCAAAACACGAACCCTTCTCCAGGCTGGCGGCCGATGTTGCGGCCGACGTTGCGCTCGAGCACCCCGGCCTCAAAGCCATCCGGGAGACAAAGGGATACAGTATTGAAGAGCTTTCCCTGACCTGCGGTCTGTCGACCAGCGAGATTGCCGACATAGAGAGCGGCAAGGACACCGATCCGACGAAACTTCGCCGGATCGCCGCAGCATTGCAATTGCCGGAAACGGCCCTGATCGATGCCCCGGCGCCCACGGCGCCTGTGGAAAACCGGTCCGTTTCATAAACAACGGCCAAGCGTCGTTCAACAAGCCCGCCATGGTTTGCCCTGGCGGGCTTGTTGCATTCGCCCAACGGCGAATGTCACTTCTTGCTCGGATCGTCCGCCGGGTTGACGTAGGTGATCGCGAACGGCCCCTCGCCATGAACCTGGACTATCGTAGCGCTTGTCGTCCAGGCGTAATGGTTCATTCCCTGTGGGGCTACGCCGAAGCCGCCGGCGGTCAGTTCGATGCCCTTGGTCTCGTCGAGCTTGTCGCCCATGCCGATATGAAAATTGCCGGAAATCACCGTCACATATTCCGAGGTGGGATGGTTGTGCGCGGCAATCCTGTAGCCGGCCGGCAGCTTCAACCGCAGCACGTAGATGCCATCCTTCGAGGGGTCCCCGGCGATGACAGCCATGTCCGCGCCGGCGGGCAAGACAGCAGGAGCAGGGCCCCATTTGATGGCGTCCGCGTTTATCGGCATGTCGTCGGCAAGCAGCGGCGCCGTCCCGATAAGCAGCAGCGCCAGAGCCGAGGCGAGCTTGAGCATGATGATCTCTCCGGTTGGTCGTGGGAGCACAGCATCAGCGCCGGCCCTGATCCATTGCGACCTACCAAGGCAGCAGCCCGAACACATCTCCCGCACGGGGGATGCGCCTTGCGTTGCTGACATGCGGCGCGACCCGCCTGGCCTGGTATCGCTGCAGCCGTCGAGGGGCGGGGAGGTTGCCGCCGACCGAGCGTGAAGCTATCCAGTGTGAACGCTAACCGTTTTCGAATGGGACAATGCCGAGATGAGCCTTGAATCCGTGCGCGCCTTCCTGGCTGCCCATGCGCCCGATGTCGAAGTGCTCGTCACCGAAGCGAGTTCCGCGACGGTGGCGCTGGCGGCTGAGGCGCATGGCGTGGAGCCGGCGCAGATCGCCAAGACCATCTGCCTGCGCGTCGGCGGTGAGACCATGCTGATCGTGGCCGGCGGCATGTCGAGGCTCGACAACCGCAAATTCAAGGACCGTTTCGGCGGCAAGCCGCGCATGCTTGACGCCGACGAGGTTGTCGCGATTACCAGCCATCCCGTCGGCGGCGTCTGCCCATTCGGCCTGCCGGCGCCGCTGCCGGTCTATTGCGACGTCTCGCTGCGCGCCTTCGATGAAGTCGTGCCCGCGGCCGGCGCCACCAACGCCGCTGTAAGGCTCAGCCCGCAGCGCATGGCACAGATTGTCGGCGCCGAATGGGTTGATGTCTGCCAGTAGTGAATCGTCGGCTGATTTCAGCAGGAGATTTCTGGGAGCAAAACGACTGCGAGCGCAGCTAGTAGAAGATTGAACGACCCATTATACGTGGCGGAATGAACGACGTTTTTGGTTACATCGCCTATGGTGAGAACGGGCTTTACCATCGCGGCGCGCTACTCAGCGCCCTCAAGCTTTTGCACCATTGCCCGACCGCCAGAATAGTCGTCGCAACGGACAGGACTGACCTCTTTCGCGCTTATCCTGTTGAGACAATGCTCATAACGGCCGAACAGAAAGACCAGTGGTCTTTCGGCGGAAGCTACCATTTCGGTATCAAGGCCGGGGCAATGCGTGAGCTTTTGCAGCGAGCAGATCGGCTCCTTTTCATGGACACCGACATGTACCCGGTGGGTGACCCGTCGAAGGGCTTCCGCTCGATCTCTGCGACCCATTCCTCTATGCGCCTGTGCGAAGGGCCGCATCGCATCTATCAGAACGCGCTGCCGGGCAAGAACATCAGCGTCGGCGGCCAGGTCCTGACCGGCAAGGAACCGATGTGGAACAGCGGCATCGTCGGGATCCACCGGGACAACCTCACAGCCATGGTGGACGCCTTCGCTGCTATCAAGGCCGTTCATGAGGTGACCGACACTTGGGCGCCCGAGCAGTTCTGCCTCGGGGTAGCCCTTTCTCAAAACGGCCGAACCATAAGCCCTCATAGCCTGCCGATCCGACACTACAATACCCGAGGCAAAAAGCAGTTCGCTGAGCCGCGTGTTCATGCGTTCTTTAACGCGTACGGCATGGCGCCAGTCGGCCAGCAGGTTGCAAAGGCCAGTCGATATCGTCTATGGCGGACTCCCGCGGATCTCTTGCTCCAGAAGCTTAAGAGGTCACTGTGACGGGGTGGCTGCGCACGAGGAATCTGTTTCGATCCAAGCTGCCCCCAAGCGTGACCGTTGGACGTCACACCTATGGGGTGAGCCGGAAGAAGGTGCTTGGAGCGTCTGCCGCCACTCCGTTGGCCCTTGGGGCGTTCTGTTCGGTCGCCGGCAACGTGAGCTTTGAATGTTCCGGGGGAAGCCACGTGCCTTGGGCTGCAACCACTTTTCCGATCCACAGCCGCATGATGGACACGACTGATCTCAATGCGCACGGCGGCAAACCCGTCGGCATTACCATCGCCAATGATGTCTGGATCGGCCGCCAAGCGCTGATCATGCCAGGCGTCCACATCGCGGATGGCGCTATTGTTGCGGCCGGCGCCATTGTCACCAGGGATGTGCCGCCATACGCGATCGTCGGCGGGGTCCCGGCCAAGCTTATCCGGTATCGCTTTTCACAGGATGTTATTGCGAAATTGCTGGCGATCCGGTGGTGGGAATGGAGCGACGAGAAGATCAAGCAGGAGGCTGCTTTTCTCACAGGTCCCATCGAACTCTTTGTCGAGCGGCACGCCAGCATGACGGCTTAAGAATGCATCTTGTTTGCGGGAAATCGAAAAGACGGTAGCCACCTTGGGGGAAGCGGCCAACTATTTGTTTGGTCGGAGTGGCCGGATTCGAACCGACGACCCCTTGACCCCCAGTCAAGTGCGCTACCGGGCTGCGCTACACTCCGGACCGCGCAAAGCCATATATTTTCAAGGGTTATGGTGCAAGCGCTAAAACGGCGCGTTGGACCGGAAAAGTCGCGAGGCATCCGGCCTTGTCGGCGCAACGCCAAGACGGTATGGCTTGCCCAATACCGATAAGAAGGATTGCGCGTGGCAAATTCCTGTTTTTTTCTAGCGGCCGACGCCAACTATTTCCCATATGCATGCTTGGCGGCGCGCAGAATTCTGGACGTTTCGGGAGACGCAACGCCAGGCTTCATCCTGCATTTCGGCGCACGCGATGCCGATATGCGTGTTGCTGAACGCCTGCTGAAGAATCGCCTTCGCATAATGGACGTGTCGGCGTTGTTTGCGCAGGCCGGTCATACTTTCCGGCCAAGCAATGTCGGCACTTTTGTTCGGCTTTTCGCCGACCAACTGCCTCAGTTCGCGGACTATGACCGCATCGCCCATGTTGATTGTGATGTCCTCTTCAATCGGGATATAGGTGACCTGTTGGGCCAGACACTTCATGCCCCATTGTTGGCCGCCCATGACGATTATATGTACTTCCGCCCGGGCTACCGCCACAAATTGTCGATGCAGCCGGGAGCGCCTTACTTCAATGCCGGCATCATCGTCTTCAACATGCCGCTGGTGCGTGAACAGGGACTTTTGCACCGCGCCAGAGATGTCGCCGTTGCCGGGCAGATGAACGATCAGAACGCGCTGAACATCGTCTTCGAGGGCAAGTGGCAGACGATGCATCCGAACTGGAATTTGATGTCCAACGATACGAAGGAATTTCGGTTCGCCCAAGCCTATGCCCGGCATTTCGCCGGCGGCAAGCCGTGGGGGAGCCAGGTCGACGTGGAACTTGAGGCGCTTGCCGTCTGGCGCGGTCTGGCAAGGGATACGCCCTGGCTCCAGCCCTTCCGGCAGCGCATTCCCTTCGAGCGAGGCGTCATGAGGCGATTCGCTCGCAGGTTCGACGGCATCATGGGGATGTTGCCTGACAAGGATCGGTATCGGCGGCGGGCAAGGTATGATGGGAGCAAGGTGCATAGGATATATGCCGAGCATGCCCTTGCCGGTGCGATGGCCGTGCAATTTCCTGAAATACTCGGCGGCTTCGCTTGAGACATTCGCGACTTTGATCCGTAAGGCGCAGGGCAGGAGAATTAGACTGTGTCGCAAAAGCCATGCTTCTTTTTCGCCGCCGATCAAAGGTATTTTCCGTACACCTGCTTGGCGGCGCGCCGTGTGTTGGATTTGTCCGGCGCCGTCGACGGCTTTATTTTGCACACCGGCGTCATTCCCGGTGACGACCGGTCTGCCGGTGAGCGTTTGCTCGATGGGAGGATCGGCATCATCGACGTGACGAAATTCATGGAGGCGACGAACTTCAACCGTGGAACGCATCCCACCCTTGCGACCTACATCAGGCTGTTTGCCGATCAATTGCCTGAATTCGAGCCATACGACCGCATCGCCTATTCAGACGCCGACGTGCTTTTCAACCGATCGATAGCCGATCTCTGCAACACCCCGCTCAATGCACCGTTGCTGGCCGCTCACGACGAGCAGAGTTACTTCGATGCAAAGTACAGGCAACATCTGCCGATGCAGCCTGGAGCGCCGAAATTCAACGCCGGCGTTCTTCTCTTCAACATGCCCCTGCTCAGGGCTGAGGGGCTTCTGGAGCGCACGCGGCAGCTGGCGTCCGAGCATGTCTACGGAATGGATCAGGGCGCATTGAACGTGGCCTTCGAAGGCCGATGGCAGACGATGCACCCGTTCTGGAACGTGATGACCAACTACAGCAGCCAGCTCCCTTTCAGCAGGTGCTATGCGCGGCACTTCGCGTGGGGCAAACCTTGGGAGCCTCGGCCAGTCGGTGTCGAGGTCGACGCCATGGCTGTCTATCGCGACCTGGCGAAAGGCACCCCCTGGGCCGGACGCTTCAGCCGCAGCTGGCCGGTCAAGAGAGGGTTGATGAAGAATTTTGGCCGCAAGTTCGATGCCATCAGCGGCATCTTGTTGAACGACGAGAAGCGCAAACGCAGGGCGCGGTTCGACGCCGAAAAGGTCAGCGCCATCTTTGCCGATCACGCCAACAAATCGATGCTGGCAGTGCGGTATCCCGAGCGGGTGACCGGTATCGCGAGATAGAAGAAATCGTCGATCGCAATTCGTTCCGAAGGCGAAGTCATCCGAACTCGGCGGCTTTCCCATCGGTTCGGATTGCGGCCACCGCCCGCAACCCGCGCTGATGCCTGTATTCCAGCGCGATCGCGCCCCAGATTAGGCCGAGCAGCAGGTAGACATGGCGCCAGTGGTCGATGTCGATGAAGGTGCCGAGCCCGGTATTGCCGATGAAAGCGACGTAGGCGCAGAGCAGATAGGGCTGCCACGGCCGGTCGCGCAAAAGGATGCGGAAGCCGGCCGCGATCGTCCACAGCGTCAGCGACAGGAACGAGACGAAGCCGAGCCAGCCATAATCCATCAGCGTCTTCAGCCAGATGTCGTGCGTGTCTTCGCCGAAAATGGTGCCGAACACCAGCGGGCCGATGCCGAGCGGATGTTCGAGCGCCATCTCGAAGCCGATCGTGTAGCGGGCAAAGCGGCCAAGGCGCGCCGTGTCGTAGCTCTGTTCGAGCTGGGCGCGGCTGGAAAACATCTCGCCGACGCCGGGCAACTGCAGGATGACGATCATGGCGACCACCAGCAGGGTGACGGCGGCAATGCTCATGATGATGACGCGCAGCCGGAACTTGCCGCTGTTGCTTTGCAGGAACAGGGCGCCGGTGAGCAGGATGGCCGAGACGGCGAACATGCCCCAGGCGCCGCGCGAGAAGGAGAAGAAAATGCCGGCGGTGATGATCAGCAGCGGCACCGCCAGAAGCGGCATGCGCGCGATCGAGCCGGTCAACAGGAGATAGAGCAGATAGATGCCGGGCAGCACCAGGAATGGTCCGAACACGTTCGGATCCTGGAAGGCGCCCTGGGCGCGGTCGTATCTGGTGAAGATTTCAGCGCCCGGGAAAGCGTGGAAATAGCCGGCAATGCCGAGCAGCGAGGTCACCACCGCGGAGACGACATAGGCGATGAAGATCAGCCGGTAGAGGCCGGGCTGCACCGCCGTCACCGACGAGAAGAACACCGCGGTGAACGCGAGAAACAGCGAGACGGCGAGATAGAGCGGTGTGTTGGCGAGATCGGCCATCTGCGTCATGGCAATCATGCCGCCGATGTTCATCGTGATCAGCAGCACGAGCAGCGGCACGGCGGCGCGCGATATGCGCAGGCCAAACAGCACCCACACCCCGATCAGCCCGAGCATGAAAAGATCGTAGGGCGCCGGTTCGTCGATGACGAAGCCTGACAGGAAGACGCCGAAAAACACCGCGCCCGACGATATCAGCGCGATCAGCTTGGCATTGACCGCAGCCTGCGACAAATCATGGGAAATCGCGCTCAATAGGCGTTTTCCGTGTTGAGCAGCCGCAGCGGCGTCATGAGCAGGATGCGCAGATCGAACAGCATCGACCAGTTCTCGATGTAATAGAGGTCGTATTCCGTGCGCATGCGGATTTTCTCATTGGTGTCCATCTCGCCGCGCCAGCCATTGATCTGCGCCCAGCCGGTAACGCCGGGCTTGACCTTGTGGCGGGCGAAATAGCCGTCGACCACCTCGTTGTAGAGAAGGTTGTGCGACTGCGCGGCAATCGCATGCGGGCGCGGGCCAACCAGCGACAGCGTGCCGAACAGCGAGTTGAAGAACTGCGGCAGCTCGTCGATCGAGCTCTTGCGGATGAAGCGGCCGACGCGGGTGACGCGCGGATCGTTCTTGGTCACCGTCTGCTTGGCGGTCGGGTCGGAGCGGTCGGTATACATGGAGCGGAATTTGTAGACTTCGACGATCTCGTTGTTGAAGCCGTGCCGCTTCTGCTTGAACAGCACCGGACCCTTGCTGTCGAGCTTGATGGCGATGGCAGTCGCCAGCATCACCGGTGAAAACAGGATGATGCCGATCAGCGAGAAGACGATGTCGAAGGCGCGCTTGGCGACCGAATCCCAGTCGTTGATCGGCCTGTCGAAGATGTCGAGCATCGGCACCGAGCCGATGTAGGAATAGGCGCGCGGGCGAAACTGCAGCGCGTTGGAATGCGCCGAGAGCCGGATGTCGACCGGCAGCACCCACAGCTTCTTCAGCAGTTGCAGCACGCGCGTTTCGGCAGTCAGCGGCAGCGACACGATCAGCATGTCGATGCGCGCGATGCGGGCGAATTCCATCAGCTCCGAAATGGTGCCGAGCTTGGGATAGCCGGCCACGATCGGCGGCGAGCGCTTGTCGCCGCGGTCATCGAAGATGCCGCAGATGCGGATGTCGTTGTCTGGCTGCTTCTCGACCGAGCGGATCAGCATCTCGGCCGCCTTGCCGCCGCCGACGATGACGGCGCGGCGTTCCATGCGGCCGTTGCGCGCCCAGCGCCGGATCAGCTTCGACATCACCAGCCTGAGGCCGAACAGCAGAAGCAGGCCGACGACAAACCAGGTGCCGAACAGCAGACGCGAATAATCCTCCGACATTTTCATGATGAAGGCCGTCAGCGCCATCAGCGCGAAGGTGCCGGCCCAGACCATCAGCACGCGGCCGAGATTGGAGATCGGTCGCATCAAGGCGGAGATCTGGTAGCAATCGCTGACGTCGAGCAGCACCACGGCCACGAATGACGCCGCGGCAATGGTCAGCGGATATTGCCAGGCGAGATAGTTGAAGAAGCCGACAAAGTGGAAGTAGAGCGCGAGCCCCGACAGGAACAGCAAGCCGAATTCGACGATGCGCAATACGCCGCTGACCATGACCGGCGACATCGTATCGCGCCGGTATTGCGAGGCGACCTGGCGGGCAACACTGTTCATGCCGCCGGGCGTGGGGCTCTCGGCAGGACTGTCGAATTTGCGCACCGCATCGGCCGAAAAGCGGCGCGTGGGGTCGGTCTCGTTCATCGGGTTTCCCACAAGCTTCCGCGATGACGATAGCAGAAAGAGAGCTAAAAAAACCTTGAGACAACTTGTGGTTTGGAGGGTCGTCTATCTGTTGAGCGCGGCGAAATAGGCCTTTTCGATTTCGGCGGCCATCACATCGGCGCCGAATCGCGCCCTGAGGCTGGCCGTATCGGGCATGGCGCGCCGGTATGCGTCGAGATCGCGCAGCGCTTCACCCATCTTGTCGCCGAGTTGGCGCGGATCGGGACGGATCAGGGCAGGGGATCCCTCCCCGAAGATTTCGGGAATGCCGCCGACGGCCGTGGCGATCATCGGCCGGCCGGCCGCCAGCGTCTCCAGCACGATATAGGGCATGGCTTCCGCGCGGGAGGGGACGACGACCAGATCGGCCAGCGAAAATGCCTCCCTGGCCGGCATCGGCGGCAAGAAGCGGACCTGTTTTCCGAGGCCCAGCCGTTTCACCTGCGCATGGTAGCGCGGCAGGTCGTCGCCATCGCCGACCATGACCGCGGTCAAGCGGCGCTCAAGCTGGGACCCGGCCAGCACCAGCGCGTCGATGAAAATGTCAGGCCCTTTGAGGTCGCGCATCATGCCGATGTAGAGCAGGTCGGCCGCGTCGGGTTGTGCGACCACCGGTTCGAACTCGGCGGCGCGCAGGCCGTTATAGACCAGCGTGTTCGGGATAGGCGGTTCGCCGACCTTCCTGCGATAGGTGCGCCGCTCATAGTCGGAGACGAACAGCAGGCAGTCGGTGAAGCGCGCCATGAAGCGCTCGAGCGCGAAGAACAGCTTCCCGGTCGTCGTCGTTTCATCATAGTGGAGGGAGCCGCCATGCGGCGAATAGAGGCGGGCTACGCGAGACCTAGATACCCGCAACAATGAGCCGAACAGACGGGCATAGGCGCCACCTTTGGCGCCATGTCCGTGCAACACGTCCGGCTGCAGTTCCTTGATGATCCTGTAAGTGCGCCAGGCCGAGGCGAAGTCGCCCGGCCCGACATGGCGCTGCATCGGCGTGCGATGGATGCCGAGCGCCAGGCTGTCCTTCATCTGGTCGAACAGGCGTTCCTCGTATTCGCCGCCGGTGGTCGAATCGCAGACGATGCCGACAACATGTCCGGCGGCGAGCTGGGCCTCCGTCAGGTCGCGCACATGCCGGAAGATCCCGCCGACGGGTGAGCGAAAGCAGTGGACGATCCTGAGCTGGTCCGCCACGTTGATGTCAGAACAGGCGTTCGCGAACGTAGACCGTGTCGCCCGGCAGCAGCGGATCGGAGGTAACCACCCGGCCTGTCATCACCTTGCCGTTGATGTCGCGGGTGATGTCGACGCTTTCCTGGTTGGCGCGCGGCGAGAAACCGCCGGCAATCGCGATGGCCTTCTGCACGGTGAGGCCCGGCACGTAGGAATACTGGCCGGCGGCGCCCACTTCGCCCATGACGAAGATCGGCCGGTAGCGATCGATCTCGACCGACACGTCGGGGTCGCGCAGATAGCCTTGGCGCAGTTTGTCGGCGAGCGCTTTTTCCAGCTGCTGGGCCGTGTGGCCGCGCGCCGGCACCGCGCCGACCAGCGGGAAGGACATGTAGCCGGACTGATCGACACTGTAGGTGTTGGTCAGACCGTCCTGTTCGAACACGGTGACGCGGACACGGTCGCCGGCGCCGAGCCGATAGGGCTGGTCGAGTACCTCGTGGAAGGCCGCCGGCGTCGGCCGGTAGCTGGAGCAGCCGGCGAGGATCGACACGGCCAGCAGAGCGCGAAACAGACCAGCAGCGCTTTTCATGATCGGACACACACCTTCGTCGCTATGGCCGCCAGGACACGGCGGCAAACCTTAAGGATCTGGGTTCGTTATCATCCTGTTAGGGTTAATGGCCGGTAAAGGGACGCGGCCGATTTGGCGGCAATCGACAAAAAGCCGTATAGTTTTGCTGGCTTTGTTTACCGGATGTCAGCAAACCCTAACAGCTGCTTACCGCGATCTTAACGGCTGAGTTACCATAGTTGTTTACGCTACCATCTAGCCTCATGTCCGGAGCAGGAATGCATGTCCGACCAGTCCGCGGCCGCAGATGTCGATGTCGACCTGAGACAGCTCTTCGCCAGCCTGGCGCGGAACTGGCTGCGCATTCTTGTGATCACGCTTCTCGTCACTGGTCTCGCCTTCGCGTTCGCGTGGCTTGCCACGCCGCATTATAAGGCCACGACGCAGCTGAAAATCCATTTGAGCGAATCGGCCTATACGCGGCCTGCCGGCACCAATGAAGACGACAAACCTGTGCTCGATGCGGAAGGTGTAGCAACCGAGGTTCAGGTCATTTCCTCGTCCGACATTCTCAAGCAGGTGGCTGCCGACCTTAAGCTGGGCGACAAGCCCGAGTTCAACGATGCGCTCGGCATGTCGCCGGTCACCCGGCTCCTGGTCATTGCCGGGCTGAAGAGCGATCCGGAAGAAATTCCGCTCGAAGAGCGCGTGCTGACGAAGATGCGCGACAAGCTCAATGTTTATGGCGTGGAAAAGACCCGCGTCATCGCCGTCGAATTTTCCTCTGAAGATCCCCAGCTTGCCGCCGACATTCCGAACGCCATTGCTAAGGCCTACCTGGCCTACCAGGCGGATGCCAAGACCAAGTCGAACGCCGCCGCGACCGCCTTCCTCGGGCCGGAGATCGAGGAGCTGCAGAAGCAGGTCAGGGATGCAGAGGCCAAGGTCGCGGCCTTCCGCTCCGCTCAGTCGGACCTGTTGATGGCTGGCAACAATTCGGTGCTGGCGACACAGCAATTGTCCGAATTATCGAGCGAGCTGTCGCGTGTGCGCGCCAGCCGCGCCTCGGCTGAGGCAACGGCCGAAAGGGTGCGCCAGGCTTTGCAGAATGGCGGTTCGCTGGACGCTGTACCCGAAGTGCTGTCTTCCGATCTGATCCAGCGGCTGCGTGAGCGTCAGATCGAGCTCAGAACCAACATCGCCGATCTTTCCACCACCTTGCTCGACAACCATCCCCGCCTGCGGGCGATGAGGTCGCAGCTTGCCGATCTCGACGGCCAGATCCGCAACGAAGCGCAAAAAATCATGCGCGGGTTGCTGACGCAGGCGCAGACCGCCCAGGCGCGCGAAAACCAGCTGATATCGGACGTCAACAAGCTGAAAGCGGCGTCGTCGCGGGCCGGCGAGGAGCAGGTCCAGCTGGATGCGCTGCAGCGCGAGGCGAACGTCCGGCGCCAGCAGCTTGAATCCTATATGGCGAGCTTCCGCGAAGTGTCCTCGCGCAAGAATTACCTGCCGGTCGATGCCAGCGTGTTTTCCGAGGCGCGCGTGCCGTCGGAACCCTATTTCCCCAAGCTCGTGCCGATCGTCGGCGCCGCCTTAGTCGGCTCGCTGCTGCTGATGTCGGTCATCACGCTGCTGCAGGAGCTGTTTTCCGGCCGCGCCATGCGTCCGGCCCCAGGGGCGCGCTTCGAGCGTATCGAGCAGGTTGCGATGCCGGCAATGTCGGCGCCGGTCGTCCACCCGGAACCGGCTCCTGAGGTCGTGGAAGTGGACGATCAGCCGACGACCGTGGAGTCTGAACTGGTGCCAGAGCCCGAGCCGGCTCCTTCAGTGCTGGAAGGAGCAGCGGCTGCCGGTTCCGAACCGCAAGCCGAACCTGAACCTGTCCGCTCCAGCCTTGGCGAGATCGATGTCGAGAAGGCGGCGGAGAAGCTGATCGCCAGCGGTGCTGCGCGCGCCATCTTCGTCTCGCCCGAAGGCGATGAGGCCGCGGCCTCGGCAGTGCTGGTAGCGCGCGAAGTCTCCGACGCCGGCCTGCGCGTGTTGCTGCTCGATCTGACCGCATCGGGCGCGGCGTCGCGGCCGATGCTGGACAGCGGACTTTTCCCCGGCATCACCAATCTGCTGGCTTCGGAAGCGCAGTTCAGCGACGTCATCCACGCCGACCTCTATTCGGACTGCCACGTCGTTCCCGTCGGCACCGCCGATCCGGTGCGCGCCATGCGCGCCGCCGACCGGCTGCCGATCATCATGCAGTCGCTGACCACCGCCTATGATCTGGTCATCGTCGAATGCGGACCGGCCGATGCGCAAGGCATCAGCCGACTGGTCGGCGACAGCACCGAGGTCTTCATGTCCATGCTGCAGGCGGACGATGAGGTGGCGCAGGCCGCCGTCGAGCTGATCGAAAGCGGCTATCCCGACCTCACTCTGGTGACGCCGATCGGCCACGAGACGCCGGGTAACCCCGTGCCGGGACGACGTAGCGCCGCCTGAGACATCAGACAATTCGACTTAGGCGGCGCTACTACGGATCGGCTCGTCCATCGCCCGCCGGCTCCCGAAAAACCAAGCCTGTCAGCCGGCGCCGGGATCTACCCCAACTCCAGGGTCGTCACGCCAAATATTCGGCGCGAGTCGACCTTCGGAGGCGGGCCCTTGTACATGCGCGTGGTGGTGAAGGTCGGCCTGAAACCAATCGCTGCAAGCGCCTTGGTGAAATCGAAATTTTCGGCAGGAACGTCGATATGCAGGTCGCCACCTTCGCATGCGGCAGCCAGACTGCCCATGAGCTGCATCGCCGTCTCGGTGTCGTCGGCAAACAGCGGGCCGATCTTGTAACCCGAACGGCAGGGACGAGCCACGGCGTAGCCTATGGTGCCGAGTGAACTGATCGCGGCGAACCCGCAATGCGGCGGCTGCGCCCAGCGGTGCAGGAAGGCTCGTCGAGGCGCGGGGAAACAGCGGGCGTCATAGACGATGATGTCGGGCACGAGTTGCGTGGTTATCATGCGCACCCCTTCGCTTCGGACGGGCGGGGTCGCGATACGGCCGCTGAAGCGGATGGTTTCGTACGCCGAGCTGAATCCCGTGCGGCGATAATTCGCCAGCTGCGCGGCGACCCCGTCGAGGCCGACCGTTCGGCCGGCCAGCCTGGCCATGCCCGCATTCCAGACTGCTTTGCCATGGCCTTTGCCGCGCATGTCTGGTCGGCAGATGTAGAGACCGATGAAACCGAAGTTGCCGCCATAGGCGACAGCCGAGATGGCGGCGGTCATCTCGTTGTCGACAAAAGCGCCGATGAACCCTTCAGGATCGGTTGGCCGGAACGCGGCGGCATCGTCAAGGCCAGGATTCCAGCCTTCAGCCGCCGCCCAGTCGATGAGAACGGTCAGTTCCGGCGGAGACAATGCGCGGACGGTAGGCTTCATAGCGTTCACTCCGCGGCGACCACCCCCGGCGAGAAGGATTTCAGCACGCCGCGATAGGGCTTGGCCAGCGGACTGGCATAGGAGCCGCGCTTCGAGGTCGACAGGCCCAATGCGATCAGCGCCTCGGCCTGTTTGAGGGCGGCGCCGACGCCGTCGATGACGGGCAGGTCGAACTCTTGCTGCAACCGGTGTGCCAGGTCGGCCATGCCGGCGCAGCCGAGCACGATGGCCTCGGCGCGGTCTTCCGCTATGGCGCGGGCGATCTCGGCGCGCAGTTTC
This sequence comes from Mesorhizobium sp. LNJC405B00, assembly GCF_000502615.1. Classification (NCBI taxonomy): domain Bacteria; kingdom Pseudomonadati; phylum Pseudomonadota; class Alphaproteobacteria; order Hyphomicrobiales; family Phyllobacteriaceae; genus Mesorhizobium; species Mesorhizobium sp. LNJC405B00. Next base: position 82,289 of record NZ_AYWC01000012.1, read on the forward strand.
TCGACAGCGCCGGAAGCAGCGTCTTCAAGCGAGAGTACGGGAATGTCGGCGGCGCGCACGCGGGCACGCCCGGCCATGCCGTAGCGGTGCACCAGCCCCTCGACAGGGACACGCGAGCGTTCGGTGGTCGTCACCACTGTGAAGCGCTGGGCAATGTAGGAGGCGACACTGAGTGCGGCCTCGCAGATGCCGATGACCGGAATGGAGGCCATGGCGCGTGCCGCATCCAGGCCGGTATCGTCGAAGCAGGCGATGATGGCGGCCTTAGCCCCGGCACGTTCGCCGGCGGCGATCTCCATCAAAAGGCCGGGCACGGCCAATGCCTCGTCATAATAGCCCTCGATCGAGGCAGGACCCATCGAGGAGGTGACCGCGATCACCTCGGTCCCGGCGCCGGCAACGGCGCGCGCCGCCGCCGCGATCGTCTCGGTCATGCTCGCCGTCGTGTTGGGGTTCACCACCAGTATCTGCACGATCAAACCCTGGCCCGCTTGCGGCCGACATAGAGGATGGCGCCCAGTGTGGCCAGGATCACCAGGAAGGAGAACACGGTGGTCACCGTGCCCAGCGCATAGAGCACCGGCGTCGTGACATTGGTGGTCATGCCGTAGATCTCGAGCGGCAGCGTGTTGAAGGTGCCCGACGTCATCAGCGTGCGGGCGAACTCGTCATAGGACAGCGTGAAGCCGAACAGGCCGACGCCGATCAGGCTCGGCGCGATCATCGGCAGCACGACATGGGCGAAGGTCTGCCAGGAGTTGGCGCCCAGGTCACGCGCTGCTTCCTCATAGGCGGGCGAGAAGCGGTTGAAGACGGCGAACATGATGAGCACGCCGAAGGGCAAGGTCCAGGTCAGGTGCGCGCCGAAGGCCGATGTGTACCAGGCCGGGCGGAAGCCGACCTGCTGGAACACGACGCCGATGCCGAGCGAAATGATGATCGAGGGTACGACGAGGCTGGCGACCGCCAGGTAGAACAAAGCGGTGGCGCCACGAAATTTTTGCCGGAAAGCGAGCCCTGCCAGCAGCGACACGACGACGGTGACGATCATCACCATGAGGCCGAGCACGAGCGAGCGCTTGAAGCTGCCGCCGAAATCGCCGACCGCCTGGCGCTCGAACAGATTGGCGAACCAGTGCAGCGACACGCCATTGAGCGGGAAGGTGAGGCCGCCGGTCTCGCCTTGGAAAGAAAGGATCAGGATCGCCGATAGCGGGCCATAGAGGAACAGCACGAACAGAGTGAAGAAGGCCGCAAGCACATAGAACTCGAAGGTGCGTTTTTCGTGGCTCACCTCAAAGCTCCTTGCGGATGTCGACGATGCGCAGGATGCCCGCGACCATCAACAGTACCAACACCAGCAACACTACGGCATTGGCGGCGGCTGCGGGATACTGCAGCAGCGACATCTGGTTCTTCATCATCAGTGCGACCGACGCGCTCTGGCCGCCCGACATCACCTGCACAGTGGAGAAATCGGCCATCACCAGCGTGACGACGAAGATGGTGCCGATTGCCATGCCGGGCTTGGCCAGCGGGATGACGACGTTCCACAAGACCTGCCAGCCGGACGCGCCGGCATCGCGCGCGGCCTCGACCAGCGAGCGGTCGATGCGCATCAACGTGTTGAAGATCGGCGTTACCATGAACAGCGTGTAGAGATGCACCATGGCCAGCACCACGGCGAATTCCGAATAGAGCAGCCATTCGATGGGTTTTGGCACCAGCCCCAATTGCACCAGCGTCGAGTTGATCAACCCGTTACGGCCAAGCACCGGGATCCACGAGATCATGCGGATGATGTTGGAGGTCAGGAACGGCACCGTGCAGACAAGGAACAGCACCATCTGCATGGCGGTGGTGCGGATATGGAAGGCGAGGAAATAGGCGACCCAGAAGCCGATGAACAAGGTCAGAGCCCAGACGATGGCAGCGAATTTGATGGTGTTGAGATAGGTCTTCCAGGTGACCCATGATCCCAGCACGTCGGAATAGTTCGTCGTCAGGAAATCCGGATACATGGCGGCGAAGTCATAATCCCAGAAGGAGACGACGACGATCATGATGATTGGCAAGAGCAGGAACGCACCGAGGATGAGCGCCAGCGGCGCCGATTGGAGGTAGGGCGTGACGGCACTGATGGAGAAGCGGCGGTGTCTGGCGGGCTTGGCTGCTGCGATGGCGGGGCTTTCGAGCGCGACTGTCATTGGGAAAATCCTCCGTGTGATCGCGATGACTTGCGATCCTTCGCGCCCCCCTCTGTCCTGCCGGACATCTCCCCCACGAGGGGGGAGATCGAACTCTCATAACGGCCTTCGCCAAACTCCAACGTTGCTAACGAAGAGCCGGCCATGACGCTGCCAATCTCCCCCCAAGTGGGGGAGATGTCCGGCAGGACAGAGGGGGGCGCGAAGGATCGCAACATCACAGTGAACGCGTCCGCTCTACGCCGCGATGAACTCGTTCCAGCGCTTCACCATGTAGCGGTCCTCGTCCATGACCGAGTTCCAGCAGGCGACTTTGCCCATACGCTCTTCGAACGAGCCGCCGTCGCGCACGGCGCCGGCCTTTTCCATGACGGTGCCGTCCGGCGCCTTGATCTCGCCCTTGGCCGGCTTGCCTTCGATCCAGTAGCCCCATTCGTCCTCGGACATGAACTTCTTGGCCGAGACCATATTGGCGGAATAGTAGCCCTGGCGGTTGAGATAGCCGCCGACCCAGCCCGACGTATACCAGTTGATGTATTCGTAGGCCGCGTCGAGCTCGGCGCCTTTCAGATGGGCGGCAAGTCCAAGGCCGCCGCCCCATGAACGATAGCCTTCCTTGAGCGGCTGGAAGCGGCAGGCGATGCCCTTGGAGCGGACGGCGGCGACGGCCGGCGACCACATCGACTGGATGACCACCTCGCCCGATGCCATCAGGTTGACGCTCTCGTCGAACGACTTCCAGAAGGCGCGGAACTGGCCGGCCTGCTTGGCCTTGATGAGGAAGTCGATCGTCTTGTCGATCTCTTCCTTGGTCATGTTGCCCTTGTCAGCATATTCGATGCTGCCTGTGGCCTCCATGATCATGGCCGCATCCATGATGCCGATGGACGGGATGTTGAGGATCGCGGTCTTGCCCTTGAAGGCCGGGTCCATGATGTCGGCCCAGGTGGTGATGTCGCGGCCGACGAGGTCGGGCCGGATGCCTAGCGTATCGGCGTTGTAGATCGTCGGCACCATGGTGAACCACTTGGTCGGCGCCTTGGCGAAGGTCTTTGAGTCCTGCGCTTCGACATAGCCGACCGTGTGCGGCGCGGTGCCCTGGGCAATGATGCTGTCGGGCGTCAGCTTGCCGGTTTTGAACAACGGCACCAGCTCGTCGTAGTATTTCAGCTTACTGACATCCATCGGCTGCAGCACGCCGCTCGGGAACACCTTCTTGCAGATCCAGTATTCGATGTCGGCGATGTCATAGCTGTCGGGCTGGGTCACGGCGCGCTGGGCGGCCGCGTCCGAATCGGTCGCCGTCATTTCCAGCGTGATGCCGAGGTCGGCCTTGCACTTGTCGGCGATCGCGTTCAGGTTCGACACGCCGGTGCCGAACTGGCGCAGCGTGATGTTGGACTGCGCCCAGATGGTCGGGAAGCCTGTAATGGCGCCCGAGCCTGCGGCGAGGCCGACGGCGGCCGCACCTGTCTTGAGCAACGAACGGCGCGAAATTCCGGTCTTTGTTTCTGCTGTTTTTGTCATTCCTATTCCCCTGTTTTGTTTTGCTTCGTTGAATTCATGAATGAAGGCGGCCGAGGACGATGGCGTCCTCGGAATCCCAGGCGAGCGGTACGGCGTCGCCAAGGGCGACGGGTTTGGCGAAGAAGTCGGAATCGTCGATGATAACGGTGAAATCGTCGATGCCGCCGCCGGTGACCGACAGCTTCACCGTGGCGCCGCGATATTCGATGTTGGAGACGATGCCGGTGAAGCCGAGGCCGGGAGAGGGTGCTTCGCCGATGCGCACATGGTCGGTGCGGATGGCGATGTCGATCGGCGTGCCCACCTCCTGGCCCGCCTCCCGGCCTTGCCCGCGGGCGGCGAGCGAGGCGCCACCATTGACGTCGAAGACGACCATGCCGTCGCGCGCGCCGGTAACCCGGCCGGAGATGACATTGTGGTCACCCATGAAGCGCGCGACGAAGGCGGTGGCCGGCCTTTCGAACACATCTCGCGGCGGCGCCGCCTGTTCGATGCGGCCGTCATTCATCACCACGATCAGGTCCGCCAAGGCCATGGCCTCTTCCTGGCTGTGGGTGACGTGGACGAAAGTGATGCCAAGCGAGGTCTGCAATTTCTTCAGCTCGGCGCGCATGCGTATCTTCAGGAACGGGTCGAGTGCCGACAGCGGCTCGTCGAGCAGCAGCGCCTCGGGATCGGTGATCAGAGCGCGGGCGAGTGCAACACGCTGCTGCTGGCCGCCGGAAAGCTGCGCCGGCCGGCGCGTCGCATAGGCCTCCATCTGCATCAGCTTGAGCATGTCGAGCGCCTTGGCACGGCGCTGCTCCTTGTCGACGCCCTTCATCTTCAGGCTGAAGGCGACATTGTCGACAAGGTCGAGATGCGGAAACAGCGCATAGGACTGGAACATCATCGCCGTGCCACGCTTTGCCGGCGGCAAGTCGGTGACGACGATGTTGCCGAGGCGGACATCGCCCGACGAAATGCTTTCGTGGCCGGCGATCATGCGCAGCGTCGAGGTCTTGCCGCAGCCGGAGGGGCCAAGCAGGCAGCAATAGGTGCCTGCCGGTATCTTCAGGCTGATGGCCTCGACGGCAGTCGTCGTTCCGTACACTTTCGAAACGGAGACGATGTCGATCTCGGCGGCTTTGGACATTCAGGCTTCCCCGTTTGGTCGCATTACCCAAAGCATTATGCGTGCCAATCGGCGGCAATCGGCCCAAGCGTTTGAATCGACAGAAAAATCGGGGTTCTTGCCCACTGCCTAGCCGGTAGGCTATCTTGTGCATTGCACAAATTATGGGCGATTGTGCGCGATCTGCACAAGAATCGTATGCAATCTTTTTTGGCTTCGTGTCCACTTTGCCTCTCGTGTGCAGGCGACGAGTTGCGCTAGAAGAGGCTGGGAACCATCATCGCCATGAACATTGCCGATCAGATCCATTCCGACGACAGCGCCAACCAGGATCGCGCCCAGGCGATTCGCGACAATCTGCGGGACGCCATCGTTGACCGTCGGCTGACGCCCGGCACCAAGCTGTCGGAAGGCGAGGTCGGCACGCTGTTCGACGTCTCGCGCACGGTCGCGCGCGCGGCGCTGCAGATGCTGTCCTTCGAGGGGCTGGTGCGTACCGAGCGCAACCGTGGCGCCTTCGTCGCCAACCCTTCGCCCGAGGAAGCGCGCCAGGTGTTCGCATCGCGCCGGCTGATCGAGCCGGGCATCGCCATTGCCGCCTGCGGGCGGGTCACAGCCACCGATATCGCTGCGTTCCGCGCGCAGCTCGACGAGGAAGGCCGCTTCATCGCCGAGCGCGGCCCAACCGCCCGGCGCTCCGAAATCAAGGCGTCGGGCGATTTCCATCTGCTGCTCGCCTCCGTCGCCGGCAATGCCATCCTGCAGCGCTTCATGGAGGAGCTGGTGGCGCGTTCGTCTCTGGTGATCGCCCTTTACGGACGATCCGGCGTGTCGGCCTGCGGGCACAGTGAGCACACGGAAATGGTCGGCGCGCTGGAGAGCGGCGATTGCGGGTTGGTGAGCCGGCTGATGCTGCACCATATCGACCACATCGAGGCGGATCTCGACCTGCGGGTCAGGGCCGGCCCGGCGCTCCGCGAAGCGCTGAATTTCTGAACGCTAGTTTTCGTCGTCCGTGGGAGCGGGCGCTGCCTGTCCGGCGGCCTTGCGGCGCAGCATCTTGGTCAGCTTCCAGACCGTCGGGTTGTTCTTGATGAAGGCTTTCGCCCGTGCGCCCTGCCGCAGCGCCGACGCCAGGGCGCGTCCCTTCAGCGTCAGGGGCGCCAGCACCTCGAAATGCTGGGTCTCGATATCGCACCAGAGCCGCTTGTAGGGCTCGTCGCCGACCGAGAAATCATAGACATCGAAGCCTGTTTGGCAGGCTTCCTCGATGATGTCGAAGAAAAGGAAATCGCCGGGGCTGGTGTGGCCGAGATCGTCCTCGGCGATGGCGCCGAATTCGCAGATCAGGCGTTTGCCCGAGCGGCTCGAGCCGGTGATTGCGCGCAGCTTGCCGGCCACTTCGAGCCCATGCAGCACAAAGGCCGGTTTCTCCTCGGCCAGCGCGCCGGCGAAGAGGGCACGGAAGAAAGCCCGCACCTCCGGCTCGCCGAAGACATTGGCGATGCCCATCTTGGCGAAACGGAACTCCTTCATCTCGAAGAAAGCGTCGAGCAGCCGGTTCACGTCTTCGGGTGTCTGCGCCTCGATGCGGCGATGAACGCCGACCGCCTCGAATTTGCGTGTCTGCGAACGGTGCTTCTTGCGCTTGCGCTTGCCGCCCACACGCGACAGCAGCGCATCGAAACCACCGTCGAGATTGACGGCGAGCGACAGGTTTGGGCTCGGAAAGTTGGAGAACGCCACCAGCGGATTGGCAACGCCATCGAGGTCGGGCAGAAGCCTTTCCAAGGCAACGAGATCGATATCGGGACGCGCCTTGCCGATCGCCGTCACCAGCCTGCGGATCCCCCCGGCATCGGCCTTTGCCAGCCATGCCGGATCGGCGGCGGCGAAATTGCCGTTGGCATGGCGCCCGCCCATGAAGCGGGCGACGCGGAATGGACCAGTTCGCGTGATTTCCAGTGCCAGTGCAAAGACCGGCCTGTCCTCGATTGTCAGCGTGGCAATGACGGCATCGGGATTGGCCTGCGCCGTCCAGGCACGAACCCAGGCCGCGCTTTGCGCCGGCGCAAACAGCGCCGAACGGCAGAATTCGCCGTAAGAGGCGAGCGCGGCAGCATCTGCGATCGACGCCGACAGACTGGTCTGGTCGACAGCCGGCGTGCGCGCAGACGCCTTGCTTGCGGCGAGCCGATTGCCGTCAAATGACGCGGTGGCGTCAACCATACCTCAATCCTTAAGGCGTATTCGTCGCGATCAGGAGTTCGCGTCGGCGCGTTCCGTGCTTGGATCGAGCCTAGGCGCAAAAGGTGAATGAATGATCGACGGTGGTGAGGCAGTTCGGAAACTGGCGCTTAATATCGCCCGCTTTACCGGCCTTGCACCGCTGGCCAAGCCGTTTGTCGGCGGCATTGGCGCCATCCTCATGTTGCATCGGGTCACCGCCACGCCGGAGAAGCCGGACGGCGTCAACCGCCACCTCAACATCGCCCCGCGATTCCTCGACGCTCTCGTCGCCGACATGAAGGCGAGGGGCTATGCCTTCGTCACCCTCGACGAGGCGATCGAGCGCATCAAGGCCGGCGGCAAGGACGGCCAGTTCGCCACCATCACCGCCGACGACGCCTATCGCGACAACATGACCGAAGCGCTGCCAGTGCTCGAAAAGCACGACGCGCCGATCACCATCTATGTCGCGCCGGGTCTGATCGACGGCAGCGCCGATTTATGGTGGGACGTGGTCGAGGATATCGTCAACGCGCGGGAGCGTTTGACGCTGGCGACGCCGAAGGGGCCGGTGACCATAGACTGCTCGACCCACGGCAAGAAACTCCACGCCAATGCGCGTCTGCATGCCTATCTGACGCTCGAGGTGCGCGAGGAGGATCAGCGCGCCGTGCTGCGCGATCTGGCGCACTCGAACGGCATCGACCTCGATGGCTTGCGCCCAAGCACGCTGATGACCTGGGACGACATCCGCGCCGTGGCCGGGCACAGGCTGGTGACGATCGGCGCGCATACGGTCAACCACCGCAATCTGAAGCGGCTCGACGAAGGCGATGCGCGCCATGAGATCGTCGACGTCAGGCGCCAACTGCAGGCGCAGCTCGGCGAAGACCCCCGTCATCTCGCTTACCCCTATGGTTACGCCAGCGCTGTCGGCTGCCGCGAAGTGGGCTTTGCCCGCGACGCCGGCTACGCCTCGGCGGTGACCACTCGCCACGGCGTGCTGCACGCCGAGCACGCCGGCTTCCTGCACGCGCTGCCGCGCATTTCGATCAACGGCCGCTACCAGAGCGTCGCCCATATCCGCACCATGTTGTCGGGCTTAACGACGCCGCTGGCCAATGCCGGCAAAATGGTGGTCACCATCTAACCTGGGGCGGGCTCTTCAGCCTTTCGGCGGCGGCTCCAGGATCAGCCATTTGATGATGCCCATCGCAGGCAGCACCCAGAACAGGCCGCTGAACAGGAAGAACAGGAAGTGCACCAGCGGGCTGGATTGCGACAGCTGCGCGACCGCTATGATCGACGCGACCAGCGCATAGATGATGACCAGCGCCACCAGCAGGAAAGTTCCGATCAGCTTTTTCAGGCGGATGGGCATGAGCGTTCTCGTTGATCGCCTCCGCTTAGGCCCAACCGCGCGCCTGTGCAACCCGGGAGATGCGGCGCGACGGCGTGCCGCGCCGTCCGGTCTTGTCAGCCGGGTTGCGATGGTTCACCAATCCGCCACGTCAACCTGCCGGGACCAACCATGGCCGCCATATCAGCCGCCGCGCCTTACATTGACCGCGATCGCGACTTGAAAAATCGGGCGCTGGTGCGCGGCTGGCTGTATGTCGTGCTTCTGGTGCTGTTTGCGCTGGTGCTGGTCGGCGGCGCCACCAGGCTCACCAATTCCGGCCTGTCGATCACGCAGTGGAAGCCGATCCACGGTGTGATACCGCCGCTCAATGACGCGGAGTGGCAGGAGGAATTCCAGCTTTATCAAAAGATTCCGCAATATGCCGAGCTCAACAAGGGCATGAGCCTGGACGCCTTCAAATCGATCTTCTGGTGGGAATGGGCGCACCGCATCCTGGCGCGCAGTGTCGGCCTGGTCTTCGGCCTGCCGTTGCTGGTCTTGTGGGCGACGCGCCGCATCGAGCGCGGCCTTGGGCCAAAGCTGGTCGGTATTCTGCTGCTTGGTGGCCTGCAAGGCGCCATCGGCTGGTGGATGGTGGCCTCCGGCCTGGTCGACCGCGTCTCCGTCAGCCAGTACCGGCTGGCGACGCATTTGACGCTTGCCGCCCTGATCTTCACTGCCACCATGGTGGTCGCGCGCGGGCTGGCGCCGCATTCGGAGCCTGCCGCCGACCGGCCGACACAAAGGCTGGCCGGCTTCATCGTGCTGCTGGTGCTGGTCCAGATCTATCTCGGCGGCCTGGTCGCAGGGCTCGACGCCGGCCTGAGCTACAACACCTGGCCGCTGATGGACGGCAAGGTGATCCCGTCAGATTTGCTTCTGCTCGAGCCGGCCTGGCGCAATTTCTTCGAGAACCCGAAGACGGTGCAGTTCGTCCACCGGCTCGGCGCCTATACGGTCTTTGCCATCGCGCTCTGGCATATGATAGCGACGCGCCGGCGGCTGCCGGGCACGACACACGCACGCCGCGCAACGCTGCTGTTTCTGCTGGTGCTGGTGCAGGCCTCGATCGGCATCGGCACGCTGCTGATGCAGGTGCCGCTGCACATGGCGCTGACCCATCAGGCCTTCGCGCTTGTCCTGCTGGGATTTGCCGCCGCCCACTGGCGCGGCAACAAGGGCGCCTATCCACTGCCAACGCGGCCGCCCATGAACGCAGGTACATCGTCTACGGTGTCTTGGCCGTCGCAATAATCTATTTCGCGAACGAACTGCCTCGCTACGTCTAACGCGCGAGGCTGCGCCGGTCAGAAGCTGAGCCGCACCTTTCGGATCACTCCCGCAACCGACAGCTCGCGGTTCTCGTCGACCGCATTCTCGTCCTCATGATGCCATGCGGCCGACAGGCAGCCATAGGCGATGGCATGGTCGAGAATGGCAGCCGGCGTCTGGCCGAGTGTCCTGGCGAAGATCTCGGCCATATGCGCGATGCGCTCGGGATCGAGGCAGAGGTCGTCGCGCCCCAGTGGGTTGTAGAACAGATTGGCGGCGTCGAAGCCGGGATCGCCGAGCACGCCCTTCGGGTCGATCGCCAGCCAGCCGCGCGCACCGTGAAAAATGTTGTCGTGATGCAGATCGCCATGCAGCGGCTTGACCGCATGCGGGGCATCGAGCAGCCGGTCCGCGATTTCGGCGGCCTCGACATAGAGGCTGTGCTCTCCGGCGTCGCGATCGGCTCCGGCCTTTTTGAACAGGCTGGCAAACCGTGTCCGCAGCGGCTGCAGGTCCGGCGGGGCAGGGTGTCTTGAGGGCGAGAACAGTCTCCCCATCAACTCGGCCGCGATTGCGGTCGCGGCGTTGTCGCCTTCTTTGGCCAGAACTTCGGAAAGCAGGGTGTCGCCGGCATATTCCAGCAGCATGCGGTGGCCGTCCCGGCCAAGCAGCCGCACCGCGCCTTCGCCGCGCCGCCATGCGAGATAGTGCTCGCCGCGCAACTCGTCGTCGACATCGTCGAATGATTTGAGCGCCTTGACGATGGCCGGCGAGCCGTCCTCACGCCGCACCTTCCAGATGCGGCTCGAAAACGTCTCGGCAATGAGCTCGGGCGCGCTGATCTTCCAGCGCTTTGGAAATGCAGGCGCGTCCATTCAGAGCGTGATGCCGAAAAGTGTTAAGCGGTTTTCGGGCAACATGCTCTCTGCAACTGAATTAAAGGCCGAGCATCAGATCCATGTTCTGAACGGCAGCACCCGAGGCGCCCTTTCCGAGATTGTCATAGACCGCAATCAGCAGCGCCTGCGCCCTGTCGTCATTGGCAAAGACATAGACCTTCATGCGGTTGGTGCCGTTATAGACCTCGGGATTGATCTCGGGCAGGCGCTCCACGTGCTCGTAAGGAGCTACCTCGACCACGCCGCCCTTGATCTCGGCAAAATGGTCGGCGATTGCCGCGTGCAGTTCGGCGCCGGCCGGCACATGGTCGAGCCCGCCGAGCTGCAGCGGCACCACTGTGATCATGCCTTGGGCGAAATTGCCGACCGCCGGCTGCATGATCGGATCGTGCGACAGCTTCGCATAGGTGCGCAGCTCCGGCACATGCTTGTGCTGCAGGGTCAGCCCATAGACCTGGAATTCAGAGGCATCCTCGCCCTTGGCGACATAGTCCTCGATCATCGGCCGGCCGCCGCCCGAATAGCCCGAAATGCCATTGACCGTGATCGGGAAATCCGTCGGCAGCAGACCGGCAGCGACCAGCGGCCGCAGCGTCGCGATCGGCCCTTGCGGCCAGCAGCCGGGATTGGCGACGCGTTTCGCATTGGCGATGATCCTGGCCTGATCCTTGTCCAGCTCGGCAAAACCGTATTCCCAGCCCTCGGCGACGCGATGCGCCGTGGAGGCGTCGATCACCTTGGTGGTGTCGTTGGCAATCAGCGACACGCTTTCCTTGGCAGCCGCATCCGGCAGGCACAGGATGGCGACATCGGCGGCATTGAGGAACTCGGCGCGCGCCGCCGTTTCCTTGCGGCGCTCGGCCGGGATCGAGATGATCTCGAGGTCGCCGCGCTCGGCCAGCAGCGCCCGGATCTGCAGGCCGGTGGTGCCGTGTTCGCCATCGATGAAGATTTTCGGTTTCATGTGCCCGTCAATTCCCTGCTAATTCTGGCCTATATGCCCTGGCCATGGTTTGCCGCGCCATGGTTGCCGCTGTTCAGCTCTTCCGCCCGCGCTTTTCGCTCGGCCACCAGGCCGAGATAGTGCATGGCCACCATCGAGCCGGCGATCGCCGTTATATCGGCGTGATCATAGGCCGGCGCAACCTCGACGACGTCGGCGCCGACAATATCGACCTGGCCGAGCTGGCGCAGCGTCGACAGGATTTTCGCCGAGGACGGTCCGCCGGCAACCGGCGTGCCGGTGCCGGGCGCAAAGGCCGGGTCGAGGCAGTCGATGTCGAAGGTGAGATAGGTCTTCCTGCCGCCGGTGCGGTCGACGATCGCATAGGCGATGTCGGAAGCCCGCATCTCCTCGATCTCGTGACCGTAAAGGATCTTGATGCCGAACGTATCGGGGGCATGCGTGCGGATGCCGATCTGGATCGAGCGGTCGGGGTCGATGATGCCTTCATTGACGGCGCGGCCGACGAACGAACCATGGTCGATGCGCTTGCCATCGTCGGGCCAGGTGTCCTGGTGCGCATCGAACTGCACCAGCGCCAGCGGCCCGTGGATGGCGGCATGTGCCTTGAGCAGCGGCCAGGTGACGAAATGATCCCCGCCGAGCGACAACAGGAAGGCACCCGATTTCAGGATCTTCGCCGCCTCGCGCTCGATCGTGCCTGGTGTCTTCTGGTGATTGCCCGAATCGAGCAGGCAATCGCCATAGTCGATGACGGCGAGATGCTCGAACAGGTCGCGCGAGAACGGATATTGCGGGTCGTTGTCGAGGATCGCCGAGGCGCGGCGGATCGCCTGCGGCCCGAAGCGCGCGCCCGGCCGGTTGGTGACGGCGGCATCGAACGGAATGCCCCACACGACGGCGTCCGCGCCCTTTGCATCCTTGGTGTATTTGCGCCGCATGAACGACAGCGCGCCGGCATAGGTCGGCTCGAAGGAAGGCCCCGTCTTGGAGCGGGCGGTGAAGGCGTTGTCGATGGTCTGGTTCGCCATTACGGGTCCTTCTTTGTTCATCGGGCTGCCACAACTACAGAACCGGCACGCAAGATGCCAGTCACAGCTTGGCGAAACGCCATAGCGTTCTAGAGGGGCGACACAGGATTTGCATCGCCAAGGCGCAAGGCCCGGCGACTCCTCTCCGGCGGCCGCGGCGATGAACTGGCGGTGCGGGCCGGCATGCCGGCCGAGACACGGTTTCTGGGCCGAACGCGGCGCCACCATCATCCAGACCGAAGAACCGAAGGCTGCGATTGGCTGGCTGGGGGCCGATGGGTTTCGGGCGCCTTATGTGGATGAGGGAAGCCGGCCGAGCCGCGAATACGGCGAGTATCAATTAGAAATCGTACGTCGGCGCCATCACCCCACCCGGCGCTGCGCGCCGACCTCCCCATCGAGGGGAGGTAGGGCGTTGGCGCTTTAGATCCGACAGTCGTAGCGATTGCGAGGCATGCAAGGCTGCCGCGACCTCCTACCTCCCCTCGATGGGGAGGTAGCGCCGAAGGCGCGGGTGGGGTGACAGCGCCGCCCGCAAAATCTTCACGCCGCTTTCGCCACCCCATTCAATTCCCTCAGCACATCAGCCGACAGCTCCAGTTCCGCCGCCGCCAGGTTCTCTCTCAAATGCCCGACCGACGACGTCCCCGGGATCAGCAGGATGTTCGGCGAGCGGCGCAGCAGCCAGGCGAGCGCAACCTGCAAGGGTGTGGCGCCGAGCCGCGTGGCCACATCCGACAAGGTCGACGACTGCAGCGGGCTGAAGCCGCCGAGCGGGAAGAACGGCGTGTAGGCGATGCCGGCGCGCGCCAGTTCATCGATCAACGCGTCGTCATCGCGATGCGCCAGATTGTACTGGTTCTGCACGCAGACGATCTCGGCGATCCCACGGCCTTCCTCGACCTGCGCAGGGGTGACGTTGCTCAGGCCGATATGGCGCACCAGGCCCTTCCGCTGCAGTTCGGCAAGCGCCGTCAACTGCGTCTCGATCGAGCCCTCGGCGGGACCCATCACCCCGAACATGATGCGCAGATTGACGACATCCAGCACCTCAAGGCCGAGATTCCTGAGATTGTCGTGCACGGCCTGCTCTAGTTCCTTGGCGGAATAGGCAGGCAGCCAGGAGCCGTCGCTGCCGCGCCGCGCCCCGATCTTGGTGACGATGACGAGGTCATGCGGATAGGGCGCCAGCGCTTCGCGGATCAGCTGGTTGGTGACATGCGGGCCATAATAGTCGCTGGTGTCGATGTGGTTGACCCCGGACGCCACCGCTTCGCGCAGCACAGCAATGGCCGCGTCCCGATCTTTCGGCGGACCGAAAACGTGCGGGCCGGCAAGTTGCATGGCGCCGTAGCCGAGCCGTTTCACGGTGTGGCTGCCGAGGGTGAATGTGCCGGATTTTTGGATGGTGGACATGGTCGATCTCCTTTGAGGAGGCGAAGATAGACGCTGCTCAACCTTGGGATAATAAGGTACAATCCGTACAGCTTGTGCGGAATGGCGAACAATGATGGATCTTCGCGATCTGAATGCTTTCGTGACGGTGGCGCGTGCCGGCGGTTTTCGCGAAGGGGCTCGCGCCGGCGGCGGCAGCGCGTCGGGCCTGAGCGAAGCGGTGCGCCGCCTGGAGACGCAGCTCGGCGTCAGGCTGTTCAACCGCACCACACGCAGCGTTGTTCCAACCGACGCAGGCCTCAGCCTCTTGGGAAGGCTTGGCCCGGCGCTGTCGGAGGTGGAGGCGGCCCTCGACGTGGTCAATGGCTTTCGCGACAGGCCGGCCGGTTCGCTGCGCCTCAACGTCCCGGTCAGCGCCGCGCGGCTGATATTGCCCGACATCGTTCCGGGCTTCCTCGCCGCCTATCCCGGCATTCGGCTGGAGGTCATCGCCGATGAGAACTTCGTCGACGTGTTGGCGGCCGGCTGCGACGCCGGCATCCGCTATGACGAGCGACTGGAGCAGGACATGATCGCGGTGCCGATCGGACCGCGCGTCCAGCGCTTCGCCACTGGCGCCAGCCCCGCCTATCTCGAGCGCCATGGGCGGCCGCAGCACCCGAGCGACCTGCTTGGCCATGCTTGTCTGCGCGGTCGTTTTGCCAGCGGTGCGATGCTGCCGTGGGAATTCGAGCGCGACGGCGAGGTGGTGCGGGTCGACACGACGGGGCCGTTGATCGTGCGGATCGGCGGGGCGAGCGATCTTGCCGTCCATGCGGCCATTGCCGGCAGCGGCATCGTCGCTCTCTTCGAGGGCTGGCTTCGCCCTCACTTCGAAAGCGGCGCCCTGGACCCCGTGCTCGAACCGTGGTGGCAGAGTTTTCCCGGACCATTTCTGTACTATCCCGGACGGCGTCTGGTTCCAGCGCCGCTACGGGCGTTTATCGATTACATCAAGGCCGGCAAGTTCTGAGACTTGAACCGAGGCCGGCGCCATCACCCCACCCGGCGCTTCGCGCCGAGTGGGGTGACTGCCGAGACCCAAAAGAAAAGGCCGCCCGGAGGCGGCCTTTCGATGTCTGGAACGTCGCAGCGCTTAGCGCTTCGAGAACTGGAAGGAACGACGGGCCTTCGCCTTGCCGTACTTCTTGCGCTCGACGACGCGGCTGTCGCGGGTCAGGAAGCCGCCCTTCTTGAGCACGGCGCGCAGTGCCGGCTCGTAGTAGGTCAGCGCCTTGGAAATGCCGTGACGAACGGCACCGGCTTGGCCGGAGAGGCCGCCGCCGATGACGGTGGCGACGATGTCGTACTGGCCGGCGCGGTTGGAAGCGATGATCGGCTGGTTGAGGATCATCTGCAGGACCGGACGCGCGAAATAGGTCGCGAATTCCTTGTCGTTGACGACGATCTTGCCCGAACCCGGCTTCACCCAGACGCGGGCGATGGCGTTCTTGCGCTTGCCGGTGGCATAGGCGCGGCCCGACTTGTCGAGCTTCTGGACATGGACGGGTGCTGCCGGCTGGGTGTTGGTGTTGCCGGTGGCGGCGCCCAATTCTGCGAGCGAGGAAAGCTCAGCCATCTTATGCAACCTTCTTGTTCTTGGCGTTCAGCGCGCCGACGTCGAGGGTGACGGGCTGCTGGGCGACATGCGGATGTTCCGTGCCTGCATAGACGCGGAGGTTCTTCATCTGGCGACGGCCGAGCGGCCCGCGCGGGATCATGCGTTCGACGGCCTTCTCGACGACACGCTCGGGGAAACGGCCCTCGAGCAGCTGGCGCGCGGTGCGCTCCTTGATGCCGCCGGGGTGACCGGTGTGCCAGTAATAGACCTTGTCGGTGAACTTCTTGCCGGTGAACACCACCTTGTCGGCATTGATGACGATGACGTTATCGCCGTCGTCGACATGCGGGGTGAAGGTGGGCTTGTGCTTGCCGCGAAGATGATTGGCGATGACAGTGGCGAGACGGCCGACGACGAGACCCTCGGCGTCGATCAGCACCCACTTCTTCACCACATCCGCAGGCTTCTGCGAAAAGGTTGCCATGGATTTCTGCTTTCGATTTTGACCTTCCGAAGAAGGCGTTTCTTGTTGCTTGGATTGGCGGCAAGGCACTTGCCCGCCGCCAATAACAAAACGGCGGCCTTTGCGGGCCGCTGCTTCGTGACGGCTTATAGGCGAGGGGAGTGGGCACGTCAAGGCGCAGGAAACGCACGTCTGCTCGCAAAGTGTAATAAAAACAAAGGTTTGACCAAAAGGTATTATTTTACCACATCGGCGGCGCGCTTCGGCGGGATCGAATAGGTGCCGGTCGCATGCGCTACTGTGTGTTCCCTCGGTCCGCCGACGATGTCGATATCGAACACCATCAGGCTCTTGCCCAGCTTTAGGATGCGGCAATGGCCGTCGATCGGGCCGGCCTCGGCCTTGCGGACGAAATTGATGTTGAGGTTGACGGTAACCGAAAGCGCATCCGGCCCGGCATGGCTGAGCACGCAGACATAGCCGCCAATGTCGGCCAGCGTGAACAGCGACGGACCCGATACCGTGCCGCCGGGACGCAAATGCCGTTCGTTGGCGTTGAGCCGCACAGTGCAGCCGCCAGGGAAAACGTCGAGCGCCTCATACGACGTGAACTCGTCGTTGAGCTGCGGGTAGACGCTGGCCATCAGCGCATTGACTTCAGCCGCCGTCAGCACCGGCTTGAGATTATCCTGGGCGGGCATGTCGGTCTCTCGTTCTATGCCGGGCCTGTATGAACGCAATGATGCGCTTCTGGCAACACCTTGGCGCAAGCGATGGGTGTTGATGAAACTCGATCCGATATTAGATAGTCTGGCGGCGCCCGGCGGAATCGCGGAGACCCTTGTCATGGCCGAAATCCTTTCGATCAAACCTGTTGCCATTGACGGGCCGGTCATCGCCGGGCTGGACAAGGGCGTGCTGCGCCTGACGCTCGCCAATCCGCCCGCCAATGCCTTGTCGCTTTCCGTCATGGCGGCATTGAGCGCCGAGCTCGACCGTGCCAAGGCCAACAAATCGGTCCGCGTCATCGTCTTGGCGGCCGCCGGGAAAGTCTTCTGCGCCGGTCACGATCTCAAGGAAATGACCGCGCGCCGCGCCGACGCCGACAAGGGCAAGGGGTTTTTCGAGCAGACATTTTCGGCTTGCGCGGCGTTGATGCAGCAGATCGTGCGCCATCCGCTCCCGATCATCGCCGAAGTCGATGGCCTAGCCACCGCTGCGGGGCTGCAACTGGTTTGCAGTTGCGACCTCGCCATTGCCTCGCATGAAGCGACCTTCTGCACGCCGGGCGTCAATATCGGCCTGTTTTGTTCGACGCCGATGGTGGCGCTGTCCCGCAACGTGTCTCACAAGCACGCCATGGAAATGCTGCTCACCGGCGAGACCATCGATGCCGCAACCGCCAAGGAATTCGGCCTGGTCAACCGCGTTGTGCCGCGCGAATACCTGAATCAGATCGTCACCAAATACGCGCAAACCATTGCCTCCAAATCATCTCTGGTGGTCAAGACCGGCAAGGAAGCCTTTTACGCGCAGGCCGAGATGGGGTTGGCGGACGCGTATGCCTATACCGGCCGCGTCATGGTCGAGAACATGCTGGCCCGCGACGCCGAGGAAGGCATCGGCGCCTTCATCGGCAAGCGCAAACCGGAATGGACGGACGAATAGGTTTTCGATCCATGGAACCGCGCATCTCCATCATCACCATCGCCACCGACGATCTCGAGCGCGCCGTGCGCTTTTACGAAGGCATGGGCTTGAAGCGCCACGCCGGCATCACCGATGGCGTCGCCTTCTTCCAGATGGGCGGCGCCATTCTCGGCCTGTTCCCGAGGCCAAGCGCCGAGGAGGATTCAGGCATTGCCTTCGCCGCAGCACCGTCGGCGGTCTACCTCGCCTACAACACCCGCTCCGATGCCGAAGTCGACGACGTGCTGGCGGCCGCCGAGAAGGCCGGCGGCAGGATCGTCAAGCCGGCAGGCCGCGCCTTCTGGGGCGGCTGGTATGGATATTTCGCCGATGCCGACGGCCATGTCTGGGAAGTCGCACACAATCCGGCCTTCCCGATCGCGGATGACGGCACCATCTCGCTGCCGGACTGAGCGTCCGCATGGGCTATCGCAAGCAACTGACCCGGCTTAAGGCGCCTTATCTCAAACGCATCCTGATTGACCCCGAGCGCGTGGAAGATTGGGAAAAATATCCATGGAACCTGCCGCTGTTTCGCGGCCGTGAATTCGAGCTCGAATTCACCACGCCGATCACCATCATTGTCGGTGAAAACGGCACCGGCAAATCGACACTGCTGGAAGCCATCGGCGCGCTGGCCGGTTACGACGAGGTCGGCGGCGGCAAGGGCTATCGTCCGGTCGATCATTCCATCGCCATCGACAAGAGCGGTGCGGCACTGGCGAATACATTCCGCGGCCACTGGTTGCCAAAAGTCACCGCCGGCTGGTTCTTTCGTGCCGAATCTTTTTACTCGGTCGCGCGCTATCTCGACCAGGCGGCACTCGAAGACCCGTTCGGACCGCCGCCGCTGGACTTTCTATCGTGGTCGCATGGCGAAGGGTTCATTCGCTTTTTCGAGGAGCGCTGCCGCCGGCAAGGCATCTACATCCTCGACGAGCCCGAAAGCGCGCTGTCGCCGTCGCGGCAGATCGAATTGTTGAAGATGCTGCGGCGCATGGACCAGTCAGGCACGGCGCAAGTGATCATGGCGACGCATTCGCCGCTGCTGATGGCTTGTCCCGGCGCGCGGCTCTTCCGAATCAGCCGTTTCGGCCTCGATCCGACCGATTTCACCGATACCGATCATTTTCGCATGATGCGCGACTTCTGCACGGACCCGCAGTCCTTTATGGAGGAAGCACTGAGGGAGACCGACGAGTGAATCACGATAGCTACGACAATGCCTATATCGGCGGCATCCTCAATTCTGTGAAGACCATCGCCATGGTCGGCGCGTCGGCCAACGATGTCAGGCCGAGCTTTTTCGTGCTGAAATATCTGTTGGCCAAGGGCTTTTCGGTGTTTCCGATCAATCCTGGGCAGGCCGGCAAGGAAATCCTCGGCCGCATGACCTATGCCAGCCTTGCCGATCTGCCGGAGCCGGTCGACATGGTCGACATCTTTCGCGCCTCTGCATCGGTGCCCGGCATTGTCGATGAGGTGCTGAAGCTCGACCCCTTGCCGAAGGTGATCTGGATGCAGCTTGGCGTGCGCGACGACGAGGCGGCCGCGCGCGCCGAGGCGGCCGGTATCAAGGTGGTGATGAACCGCTGCCCGAAGATCGAATATGGCAAGCTGTCGGGCGAGATCGGCTGGACCGGCGTCAACTCCGGTGTGCTTTCGTCGAAGAAGCCGCTGATGCGGTCGGGATTCCAGAGTTTCGGTGTGCGCCAGAAGTAAGGCAGTGAATGGTGAATGGTGAATAGAAGGATTTTCCTGGAAGCCGGGTAAAGCCGCATATGAGCGGCTTGCAATCAAGGTGGGACTGGCCGACTTTGCGACCACCATTCATCGCTCACCATTGACCATTTCATCATTCGCACGTTTACCGCTCACGGAGGTTTTCGATGACCCGCACGCCCGGTTTCAACACGCTCGCCGTCCATGCCGGCGCCAAGCCCGACCCGGCGACGGGCGCACGCGCCACGCCGATCTACCAGACGACCTCCTTTGTGTTCGACGATGCCGACCATGCCGCCTCGCTGTTCGGGCTGAAGGCCTTCGGCAACATCTACACCCGCATCATGAACCCGACCCAGGCGGTGCTGGAAGAGCGGATCGCGGCGCTCGAAGGCGGCACGGCTGCACTTGCCGTTGCTTCCGGCCATGCCGCACAGGTGATCGTGTTCCACAATCTCATGCGGCCTGGCGATAATTTCGTCGCCGCCACAAGGCTTTACGGTGGTTCGATCAATCAGTTCGGCCATGCCTTCAAGAATTTCGGCTGGGAGGTGCGTTGGGCCGACACCAACGACATCTCCACTTTCGAAAGCCAGATCGATGGCAAGACCAAGGCGATCTTCATCGAGAGCCTGGCCAATCCCGGCGGCACCTTCGTCGACATCGAGAAGATCGGCGACATCGCCCGCAAGCACGGCTTGCCGCTCATCGTCGACAACACGCTGGCCTCGCCCTATCTGGTGCGGCCGATCGAGCATGGCGCCGACATCGTCGTCCATTCGCTGACCAAGTTCATCGGCGGCCACGGCAATTCGATCGGCGGCGCCATCGTCGATGGCGGCACGTTCGACTGGTCGAAATCCGGCAAATATCCGATGCTGTCGGAGCCGCGCCCCGAATATGGCGGGCTTGTCCTGCACGAAACCTTCGGCAATTTCGCTTTCGCCATCGCCGCGCGCGTGCTCGGCCTGCGCGACATCGGCCCGGCAATTTCGCCGTTCAATGCCTTCCTGATCCTGACCGGGCTGGAGACCTTGCCGCTCAGGATGCAGCGCCATTGCGACAATGCGATCACCGTAGCCGGCTGGCTGTCCAACCACCCCAAGGTCGCCTGGGTCAACTATCCCGGCCTGCCCAGCGACAAGAACAACGCGCTGCAGAAGAAATACTCGCCGCAAGGCGCCGGTGCTGTCTTCACCTTCGGCCTGAAGGGCGGCTACGAGGCCGGCATCAAGTTCGTCGAGGCGCTCGAACTGTTCTCGCACCTCGCCAATGTCGGCGACACCAAGTCGCTGGTCATCCATCCGGCATCGACCACGCATCGCCAGCTTTCCGACGAGCAGAAGGTCAAGGCGGGTGCGGGACCGGACACGGTCCGGCTGTCGGTTGGCATCGAGGATGTCAACGACATCGTCGCCGATCTGGAACAGGCTTTGGCCAAGGTTTGATTTTTTGAGTGAGTAGTGAGTAGTGAGTAGTAGCCGGTATTTGTTAGTAGCAGTGATTAGTGATTAGCCACCCGCTCGAGGGAGCGCTTTCCACTCACTACTCACTACTCACTACTCACTAACCTGTTGGAGGCAAACCCTGTCCGCGCATTACCTGACAATATCGACCGACAGCGTCGACGCCGAACATGACGCCCCGGCGCCGGATCGTCTGATTGCGGGCGATCCGAAGTTCCGCACCTGGAATGTCGAGGAGCGCGATGGCCGCCTCTATGCCGGCATCTGGGAAGCGACGCCGGGCAAATGGCGCATCGAATATGACGAATGGGAGTTCTGCCACATCCTTTCCGGCGTCTCGGTGGTTGCCGAGGACGGCGGCGAGGCCCGCACGGTGCGCGCCGGCGACAGTTTCGTGCTCAGGCCAGGCTTCAGGGGCAGCTGGGAAGTGCTTGAAACGACCCGCAAGGAGTATGTGATCAAGCTCTGATCACGCGGCGCGCTTGGACTTCACAAAAGCCGATCGATGTCAGTGTCGGAAAAGCCGTATCCGCTCATCATCTCCCTGTGCCAGGGACTGCCAAGCAAATCACTGACACATAAGTCGACGCGCTGGAGCAGGGTGGCACTGCCTTTGGCGAGAGCGAAAGCGCCGGGCGCTGGCTGTTTTTCGACTGCCGGGACGTCGACGACGTCGAGAGGCGCGTCGGGTCGCCGGCTCAGATAGCCGCCATGCGCGAGCGCTACACTCGCATAGGCATGCACCACGCCGGCCGCGACGGCGTTAGCTGCTTCGGCCTGGGTGGCAAATATCCTTAGCCGTTCGGGCTGAATAGCGTTTTGCAGGGCCGTCCGGTGCTGGATCTGGCCCGATATGACGCCGATCAGCGCCGTCCGATCATTGGCGATGGACCGATAGCCATCAAAGGCGCGGGGATTGTCTTTCGCGACCAGCAATCCATCCGCCAGCATCCAGATCGGCCTTGTGAAGTCGACCAGCTTCCGGCGGTCGTCGGAAATGAACAGGCCGGTGGTTATGTCCCACCGATCTTCGGCAAGCCCAGGCAGCAGCTCGGCAAACTCGGTCTCGATGGGCAAAAGTTCCAGCCCGAGCGTCAGGCAGACCCTCTTGGCCAGGCAGGCATCGCTGCCGCCCAGACGTCCCGATCCGTCGATAAAGCAGAAGGGTGGTTCCTGTAGAAAGGCGAATCTCATTTTCTTGGGCATGCGTCGGCTCCGCCGTCCTCACAAGCTCACAATGAGCTTTTCCAGCCCATGGAAATGATAGGTGTCGCGGAAGCGCGGCTCCTCCGCAAGATGGAGTTGCGGCTGCCGCTCGAACAGGGTTTTCAGCGACACCTGCAACTCCAGCCGCGCCAGCGGCGCACCGATGCAGAAATGGATACCGGCGCCGAACGAGACATTCTTCTGGTCTAGTCGGCCGGGCCGGAAGGCGCCAGGTTCGGCAAAGGCAAGCGGATCATGATTGGCCATGCCGAGCAGCAGGCCGACCGTCTCGCCCGGTTGTACGACAACCCCCGATGTCACCTCGACCTCCTGATAGGCGTAGCGGGTGAACATGTGCAGCGGCGCGTCGAAGCGCAGGCACTCCTCGACCGTTGCAGCGGTTGCTTCCGGCGAGGTGAAGAAACGGCCGGGGTCGCCGCCTTGCGCCAGCAACGTGCGCACGGCGTTGCCGGTTTGATGGACGGTCGCCTCGTGGCCTGCATTGAGCAACAGGATGGCGGACGAGACCAACTCGTCTTCCGACAGCTTCTGGCCATCCTCCTGCGCCGCGATCAGCAGCGACAGCAGGTCGTCGCCAGGCTTCTTGCGCCGCTCGGTGACATAGCCGCGCAAAAAGTCGGAAAAATCGCGCGCGGCGCGATTGGCCGCTTCCTCGGTCTCGCGCGTCCGGCCATGCATGTACATGGCCACCATCCGGTGCGACCAGTCGAGCAGTTGCGGCCCCATTTCGACCGGCACACCGAGCATTTCGGCAATGATGGTGATCGGCAAAGGTGCGGCGAAGCTGGGCAATAGATCGACCTGGCGCGGCTCGAAACGGTCGATCAGCTCATTGGCCAGCGCCTCCACGCGCGGCCGCAGCCGCTCGACCTGGCGCGAGACGAAGGCGCGGTTGACCAGGGTTCTGAGCCTGGTGTGCACCGGCGGCTCCAGCTCCAGCATCGAATTGCTCTCGATGCCGTCGAAAGCGGCCAAATGCGAGCGATCCTCGCCGATGCCGCGGCTGTCGGGAATGCCGGCCGGGTTCTGGCGGCCGAAGCGGCGGTCGCGCAACAGCCGGTTGACGTCGTCGAAGCCGCCAAAGCACCAGAAGCCGAATTCCTCCCAGAAGAAGGCATTCGATGCGCCATGCAGGACGGCATAGGCGTCGTAGGGGTTCTGGAAAAACGCCGGTTCGTGCGGATCGAGCCGCAGGCGGCGCGTGGCTGGATCAAAGGCGAGGTAGGGCGGCATGGATGTGGTCATGCCAGACCATTACCGCGGCTTGCCGGCTTGGTGCCAGACCGGATGTTGGCACCCGACGGCCCTATGGATTGAGCCAACCGAGGCGGACCTCGGCGAAGTACCGAAGTCTAATCCTCGCAATGCCTGGCAATATGCACGCGGCGCCAGCTGGTCGAGCCTTCCTGCACCACCACCCGGCGCGCCATCCTCTGGTATGACGGCGCTATCTGGGTGACGTGCCGCCGCTCGGGCCGCACCAGCACTTCATGGGCGACGCTCTCATATTCGGCCGGCAGCACAACCCGGCGGGTGCGCTCCGGTTCAACCACCACCGTTTCGGCCACACGCGCGTAGCGGGCCTTGCGCCACACCTTGCACAGCACCTTGCGGCCGTGGATGACGCGCCATTCCCAGGCATAGCCGCCATCGTCGACCTGGACCGTGCGGTAAACGGTGCGGGTTCTCGCCGGTACGATGTCATAGGTGACTCGGGGCGGCGCGATCTGCTCGACGCGCTCCATGGTGCCATAGATCGGCGGATCATAGTCGACCAACTGCCCGCCGGGACTGACCATGACGTCTTCATAGACGGTGTCATAGAGCGCCGGCCTGTGCACCGGCTCATAGCATTCGGCGGCCCGGCCGTCGGCAACCGCATCGGACACCATGCCGAGACCGGCAAGGCCGGAAATGGCGAGGCAAACAGTTTTCCTGATCATGGCACTCCCCCTGTTTGAACGCGAGAAGGTGAGGTTCAACGTTGAACTGTAGGGGATGGTTCTCCGGGGGAAAGCGGTTTCGCCGCGTTTCGTTAAGCGACGGGGTTAAGGAATTGCTACACCGCAAAAACGCCGTTGGCCGCCTTCGGGCTTCCCTTGCGCGGAAACCTTGATTCGGCTTAACCAGATGGCTAGGAGAGGCGGCCTTGCGCTAGGGTGAGCCGGCATCCTATTTACATTCTAACCATCAAGAACCGATTCTGCCCGATTTCCCGGCGCCGGAATCCCCATCTCCAAAAAGGGTAGTCCATGAAGAACCCCGTCGAAACCTACATGAACCTCGTTCCGATGGTGGTCGAGCAGACCAATCGCGGCGAGCGGGCCTACGACATTTTCTCGCGCCTGCTGAAAGAGCGCATCATTTTCATCACCGGCCCGGTCGAAGACGGTATGGCGACGCTGGTTTGTGCACAGCTTTTGTTCCTCGAGGCCGAGAACCCGAAGAAAGAGATCAATCTCTACATCAACTCGCCGGGCGGCGTGGTGACCTCGGGCATGGCGATCTACGACACCATGCAGTTCATCAAGCCGGCGGTGTCGACGCTGTGCATCGGCCAGGCGGCGTCGATGGGCTCGCTGCTTCTGACCGCCGGCCACAAGGACATGCGTTTTGCCACGCCGAACGCCCGTATCATGGTTCACCAGCCTTCCGGCGGTTTCCAGGGCCAGGCCTCCGACATCGAGCGGCACGCGCAGGACATCATCAAGCTGAAGCGCCGCCTCAACGAGGTCTACGTCAAACACACCGGTAAGAGCTACGAAGACATTGAAAAGACGCTTGACCGCGACCATTTCATGACAGCCGACGAAGCCAAGGATTTCGGCCTCATCGACAAGGTCATTTCGTCGCGCGAGCCGGTCGAAGGCGCTGCGGCATAAGCGCTGCATGGCAGTTGCGTGGCTGGATAACGCGCTTTTGCTGGGATTTGCGGCATTTCGGCCACAATTGGCTGTTCCCTCGGTGGATGGGATTGCCTACGTTAAGGCTATGTTGATTTTCGACGGCTTAGCTTTGTGCAGGGTTGGCGCGAATCATTGCGACGTTTTCTGATTTGTGTTTCGTACGGAATGCGTTGCGGGAGCCGGGACACTGGCGGCGGCGAATTCCCGCGATAGATAGAATATGCGCCCTTTCAGCCAGACCATCGGCGGGCGGCCATGAAAGGACAGGAAAATGAGCAAAGTCGGCAACAACAGCGGTGATTCGAAGAACACGCTTTATTGCTCGTTTTGCGGCAAAAGCCAGCACGAGGTGCGCAAGCTGATCGCCGGCCCAACGGTGTTCATCTGCGACGAGTGCGTCGAGCTATGCATGGACATCATCCGCGAGGAGAACAAGACCTCGATGGTGAAGTCGCGCGAGGGCGTGCCGACCCCGCAGGAGATCCTGAAGGTTCTCGACGACTATGTCATCGGCCAGCCCTACGCCAAGCGCGTGCTGTCGGTGGCTGTCCACAACCACTACAAGCGCCTGGCGCATGCCGGCAAGAACAACGACGTCGAATTGGCGAAGTCCAACATCCTGCTGATCGGCCCGACCGGCTGCGGCAAGACGCTGCTTGCCCAGACGCTGGCCCGCATCATCGACGTGCCCTTCACCATGGCCGACGCGACGACGCTGACCGAAGCCGGTTACGTCGGCGAGGACGTCGAAAACATCATCCTGAAGCTGCTGCAGTCGGCCGACTACAATGTCGAGCGCGCCCAGCGCGGCATCGTCTACATCGATGAAATCGACAAGATTTCGCGCAAGTCCGACAACCCATCGATCACCCGCGACGTGTCGGGCGAGGGTGTGCAGCAGGCGCTTCTGAAGATCATGGAAGGCACCGTTGCCTCCGTGCCGCCGCAGGGCGGCCGCAAGCATCCGCAGCAGGAGTTCCTGCAGGTCGACACCGCCAACATCCTATTCATCTGCGGCGGCGCCTTCGCCGGGCTGGACAAGATCATCTCGGATCGCGGCAGGAAGACTTCCATCGGCTTCGGCGCCATCGTGGCTTCGCCCGAGGATCGTCGCACCGGCGACGTGTTCCGCCTGGTCGAGCCCGAGGATCTCTTGAAGTTCGGCCTCATCCCCGAGTTTGTCGGCCGTCTGCCGGTCCTGGCGACGCTTGAAGACCTCGACGAGCCGGCGCTGATCCAGATCCTGACCGAGCCGAAGAACGCGCTGGTCAAGCAGTATCAGCGGCTGTTCGAGATGGAGAGTGTCGACCTGACCTTCCATGAGAATGCGCTGTCGGCGATCGCCAAGCGCGCCATCGAGCGCAAGACCGGCGCCCGTGGCCTGCGCTCGATCATGGAAGCAATCCTGCTCGACACCATGTTCGAACTGCCCGCTCTGGAAGGCGTGCGCGAAGTGGTGATTTCGGAAGAAGTGGTGACCGGCAGCGCCCGGCCGCTCTACATCTATTCCGAGCAGAAGGAAAAGAAGGGCAACGTCAGCGCCTGATCTGGCATCTGGCCTAACCTTTTTATGGAACGGCGCCCGCGGGGCGCCGTTTTGCTGTGGTGAGGTACCGATCCTTGTGACGGAGTGGATGAACGAACGTGTCGACCCTTGATCTTTGCCCCTCGTGCATCCAACTAACATCGGAAGGCCGAGGTGCCGAATTCTGTGCTGCAAAACTCCCGTCACAAACGGTGGTAGGCGGAACGATCCCCGGTCGTTAATATGAGATTCGCGGTTGGCTCAATTAGCGGCCGCGACATGAAAGGTTGGACAATGGCCAAAATATCCAAGGCTCCCAGCGACGGCGTCTTCGCAGTCCTCCCACTGCGCGACATCGTGGTGTTCCCGCACATGATCGTTCCGCTCTTTGTCGGGCGTGAAAAGTCGATCAAGGCGCTGGAAGAGGTTATGGGTCAGGAAAAGCAGATCCTGCTTGCCACCCAGATGAATGCCGCCGATGACGATCCCGAGCCCGATGCGATCTTCGACATCGGCACGCTCGCCAATGTGCTGCAATTGCTGAAGCTGCCCGACGGCACCGTCAAGGTGCTGGTCGAAGGCGCTTCGCGTGCCAAGATCGTCTCGTTCACCGACCGTCCGGACTTCCACGAAGCTACCGCCACGGCGCTGGTCGAGCCGGAGGAGGAAGAGGTCGAGGTCGAGGCGCTCGCCCGTTCGGTCGTCACCGACTTCGAAAACTACGTCAAGCTGAACAAGAAGATCTCGCCTGAAGTGGTGGGCGCCGCCAGCCAGATCGACGACTATTCCAAGCTCGCCGATACGGTTGCCTCGCACCTCGCCATCAAGATCCCCGAGAAGCAGGAGATGCTTGCCACGCTATCCGTCAAGGAACGGCTGGAAAAGGCGATGGGCTTCATGGAAGCCGAAATCTCCGTCCTGCAGGTGGAGAAGCGCATCCGCTCGCGCGTCAAGCGCCAGATGGAGAAGACGCAGCGCGAATATTACCTCAACGAGCAGATGAAGGCGATCCAGAAGGAGCTCGGCGAAGGCGAGGACGGCCGCGACGAGGCCGCCGAGATCGAGGCGCGCATCAAGAAGACCAAGCTCTCCAAGGAGGCCCGCGAAAAGGCGGAAGCCGAGTTGAAGAAGCTGCGGACGATGTCGCCGATGTCGGCGGAATCGACCGTCGTGCGCAATTATCTCGACTGGATCCTGTCGATCCCGTGGGGCAAGAACTCCAAGGTCAAGCAGGACCTGGCGTTTGCGCAGAACGTGCTCGACACCGATCATTTCGGCCTCGATAAGGTCAAGGACCGCATCGTCGAGTATCTCGCCGTGCAAAGCCGCCAGAAGAAGCTGAAGGGGCCGATCCTGTGCCTCGTCGGCCCTCCCGGCGTCGGCAAGACCTCACTCGGCAAGTCGATCGCCAAGGCGACCGGCCGCGAGTTCATCCGCATGGCGCTTGGCGGCGTGCGTGACGAGGCCGAGATCCGTGGCCACCGCCGCACCTATATCGGCTCGATGCCCGGCAAGGTCATCCAGTCGATGAAGAAGGCCAAGAAGTCCAACCCGCTCTTCCTGCTCGACGAGATCGACAAGATGGGCCAGGACTTCCGCGGCGATCCGTCATCGGCTTTGCTCGAGGTGCTCGATCCCGAGCAGAACTCGACGTTCATGGACCATTACCTCGAGGTCGAATACGACCTGTCGAGCGTGATGTTCGTGACGACGGCGAACACACTGAACATCCCTGCGCCCCTGATGGACCGCATGGAGATCATCCGTATCGCCGGCTACACCGAGGACGAGAAGATCGAGATCGCCAAGCGTCACCTGATGCCCAAGGTGATCCGCGATCATGCCCTGCAGCCGAAGGAATTCTCCGTCGGCGAGGACGCGATCCGCGGCATCATCCAGACCTACACCCGTGAAGCGGGCGTCAGAAGCCTGGAGCGCGAGCTGATGAAGCTCGGGCGCAAGGCGGTGACCGAGATCCTGAAGACGAAGAAGAAGACGGTGAGCATCACGGCGGCGAACCTCGCCGATTACCTCGGTGTTCCGCGCTTCCGCTTCGGCCAGGTCGAGGCTGACGATCAGGTCGGTGTCGTCACCGGTCTTGCCTGGACGGAAGTCGGCGGCGAGCTGCTGACGGTCGAAGGCGTCATGATGCCCGGCAAGGGCCGCATGACGGTGACCGGCAATCTGCGCGACGTGATGAAGGAATCGATCTCGGCGGCGGCCTCTTATGTCCGCTCGCGGGCCATCGATTTCGGCATCGAGCCGCCGCTGTTCGACAAGCGTGACATCCACGTCCACTTGCCCGAAGGCGCCACGCCGAAGGACGGTCCGTCTGCAGGTGCTGCCATGGCGACAGCCATCGTGTCGGTCATGACGGGGATTCCGGTCCGGGCCGATGTGGCGATGACTGGCGAGATAACGCTTCGCGGCCGCATCTTGCCGATCGGCGGCCTCAAGGAGAAGCTGCTCGCCGCATTGCGCGGCGGCATCAAGAAGGTGCTGATCCCGGAAGACAACGCCAAGGATCTGGCGGAGATACCGGACAATGTGAAGAACGGTATGGAGATCATTCCGGTCTCACGTGTCGGCGAGGTTCTGAGGCACGCGCTGGTGCGCATGCCGGAACCAATCGAGTGGGTCGAGCCGGTCAATCCGCCGGCTTCCACCGATACCGTTGACGATGCTGGAAAGTCGCTTGCACATTAGAAACTACTAAAGTTGCAGTGCACAAAGAGAGAGCCGGGCCTTGAGCCCGGCTTTTTCATGTGAAAAACCCACCATTTCCGGGCTTTTTTCAACTTTTTTCCGGCTTTTTGACTTGGGTTTGCGAGCGCTTCTTTCTAAAGTCCCTCTCCTGCCGGATGAGTCGAAAGTTCCGGTTTTCTCATGGAAGGGAATTTTTATGAACAAGAACGAACTGGTTTCCGCTGTCGCTGAATCCGCGAGCATTTCGAAGGGTGACGCACAGTCGGCGGTTGAGGCGGTGTTCTCCGTCATCACTGGCGAACTGAAGAAGGGCGGCGATGTACGGCTCGTCGGCTTCGGAAATTTCACCGTCTCCAAGCGTGCGGCATCTACTGGCCGCAACCCGCAGACTGGCGCGGAAGTGAAGATTCCGGCGCGTACCGTGCCGAAGTTCTCGGCCGGCAAAGGCCTCAAGGACGCGGTCAACTAAAAATTTTTCAGAGAATGTTGAAAGCCGGGTTCGCCCGGCTTTTCTTTTGCCTCGATGGCGGCAGGCCGTCAGCCCGCTGAGGCGAGCCTTCAGCCCACCGGCGCATCCGCGCGCATCAGGCCTTCCTGCTTGAGGTCCGCCCACAGCGCCGCAGGCAGCTTGGCATCGAGCAGGGCGCGGTTGCTTTCGACTTCACTCGGCCGCTGGCCGCCGGGGATGACCGACACCACGGAAGGGTGCAGCAGCGGAAACTGCAGCGCCGCCTCGATCAGCCTGACGCCATGGCGCTGGCAGACGGCCTCGATGCGCCCGACGC
Organism: Mesorhizobium sp. LNJC405B00; assembly: GCF_000502615.1. NCBI lineage: Bacteria > Pseudomonadati > Pseudomonadota > Alphaproteobacteria > Hyphomicrobiales > Phyllobacteriaceae > Mesorhizobium > Mesorhizobium sp. LNJC405B00. Next base: position 112,418 of record NZ_AYWC01000012.1, read on the forward strand.
GATCCATGATGTCCCTTGGCGCCTCGGAGTAATTGTAATAGGCGCCTGGCTTCGGCCCGGTCGCCAGGATGCCGGAATTGTAAGGACCGCCGAGAACGATGCCGATGCCGCGTTGCTCACAGAGCGGCAGGAAGGTGGCAAGCGCTTCCTGTTCCAGCAGCGTGTAGCGCCCGGCCAGCAGGAACAGGTCGAAGTCGCCACGCTCCGCCAGCGTCTGGCAAACCTCCCATTCGTTGATGCCGCCGCCGAAGGCCTTGATCACGCCCTGGTCGCGCAGTGCAACCAGTCCGTTGTAGCCCGAGGCCATGAATTCCTCGATGCGCTGGTCTGACGCCTCCTTGCTGCCATGGGTGAAGATGTCGAGGTCATGGACGAAAAGGATGTCGATGCGGTCGACGCCAAGCCGTTCCAGCGACGCCTCGAACGAGCGCATGACGCCGTCATAGCTGTAGTCGTAGACCTCCTTGCGCGTCGGTGTGTCGAAGAACTTGCCGATGCCGGTTCGTTCCTCCGGCGGGCAGGCGCGCAACAGGCGACCGACCTTGCTCGACAGCACATAGTCGTCGCGCTTCCTGCCGCGCAGGAAGGCATTGAGCCGTGTTTCGGCAAGGCCCAGGCCATAGAGCGGCGCGGTGTCGTAGTAACGGCAGCCGGTCGCCCACGCCGCCTCCAGCGTCGCGTTGGCATCCTCGTCGGGGACGGCGCGGTAAAGGTTGCCGAGCGGCGCGCTGCCGAAGCCAAGCTCGGTAAAGTCGAGGCCGCCATTGCCGATGCGGTCGAAATGCCGTGTCTTCATGTCGTGCTGATTTCCTGGATTGATTGTCTGACATGACACTATCACGCCGCTGGCTCAGCAAAAGCCGCCATGGCCGTTGGACAGGCATTTTCGCGGTGATAGCATGAACAAAAACAAGCCTTTTTCCGAAAGCGCGCAACCCGAAATCACCGGCCACAAACTCAGCCGGACAGATGGGACTCTCATGACGAATGCCGGCTCGGATATGTTTTCGACCGCCCTGCAAGAGCTGGGCGCCGTACTGGCGCGCGTCGACGAAGCCGGCATCTACACCGCCTGCGAAACCCTGGCCCGCGCGCAAAAGATCGTCGTCTATGGCTGCGGCCGCGAGGCCTTGCAGCTCAAGGGTTTCGCCATGCGCCTCTATCACCTTGGCCTTGAGGTGTCGGTGGTCGGCGACATGAACACGCCACCGCTTGGCCCAGCCGATGTCTTCCTGGTCAGTTCCGGCCCGGGCGAGACGACGACGGTGCTTACCTTGATGCAAGTCGCCCGCCAGGCCGGCGCCACCGTGCTTTTGCTCACCGCCGAGGCAGGCAGTAGTGCGGTCGCGCTTGCCGACTTTACCTTGCTGATCCCGGCGCAGACCATGGCGCGTGACCAGGGGCCACAAAAGACATCGCTGCTGCCGATGGGCTCGGTCTTCGAAGGGGCGCTGTTCCTGCTGTTCGAGGTGATGGTGCTGAAGCTCAAGGCGCTGACCGGCCAGTCGTCCGAGGCCATGCGCACCCGCCACACCAACATGGAATAGATCATGCGCTACGAACTGATGTTGCCGCACCAGATCCGCAAGGCGATCGCCGAGAACTGGCCGGTCGCTCTCCCGCTCGGCGTGCTCGAATATCACGGCGAGCACATGGCTGTCGGCATGGACACGCTGGCCGTCGTCAAGACGCTGGAGCTCTACGAGAAGGAGGCCGACATCGTCATCCTGCCGGCTTTCTACTACGGTGCGGCGAGCTATGTGGTGGCAGCACCTGAAGGCAACGGCTCGGTGCAGGTCGGCGGCAACCAGCTGGCGCCGTTCGCCGAAGAATTGTTCTACAGCCTGCTGCGCATCGGCTTTCGCAACATCAACGCCATCATCCACCACCAGACCGAGAACTTTGCCGCCGGCATGCCGACCGATCTCGCCTTCAAGGCCGCCGGCCGCCAGGCGATCTTCCGCTTCCTCGAGAAGCAGCGCGGCGAGGGCTGGTGGGGCTCAGACGAAATGGCCGATTATTATGCCGGGCACGCCGCCGGCGAGAATTTCTTCAACTGGGTGCAGGTGCACCCGCTCATGTCGGCTGCCATGAACGGGAAATATCCGTTCGATCACGCCGGCATCGGCGAGACGTCGCTGATGCTGGCGCTGTGTCCGGAAGCGGTCGATGCCGGGCGTTTTGGCGAGAATACCGCGTGGTATACGGCGAGTGCGCCGGAGGCCTCGGCGGAGCTGGGGCGAAAGGGTGTGGCGATGATCATGGATCACCTGAGGGCGATATTGGGGCGCTAGCAGACAAAGTCGCTCTGTAGCGATCCTTCACACCCCCCCTCTGTCCTGCCGGACATCTCCCCCGCAAGGGGGGAGATCAGATGTCATTTCCGCTTTCGTCATCACCTACGTCGCAAGAAAAGCGATGCAGCCAAAGCTGCCGATCTCCCCTCCTTGCGGGGGAGATGGCCGGCAGGCCAGAGGGGGGTGCTGTCCCGCCGAGGTCAACAGTAGAGGGGCACGCCGCCTCTCGCCCTACTTCACCGCGCCCGCCGTCATGCCCATGATCAGATACCGCTCCAGCGCAATCCCGATCACCGCCAGCGGTGCGATCGCGGCGGTGGCGAGCGCCGCCATCGACCACCAGTTGATGCCTTGCGAGCCGGTCTGGCTCGCCACCATCACCGGAATGGTCTTGGCGTCGGTCGACGTCAGGAGTGCCGCAAAAAAGTACTCGTTCCAGCACAGCACCATCGCCAGGATGAAGGCGGCGACCATGCCCGGCAGCGCAATCGGCATGACGATGCGAAAAAAGGCGCCCCAGATCGACAGGCCGTCGACCAGCGCTGCCTCCTCGAGCTCGACCGGGATCGAGTTGAACTGGTCGCGCATGATCCAGATGACGATCGGCAGCACCATCAGCGTGTAGAGCAGGATCAGGCCGATGCGTGTGTCGAGCAGGCCGACTTCCCGGTAAAGCACCAGGAAGGGCAGGGCGAGCACCACCGGCGGCAGGATCAGCTGCGACAGGAAGAAGAAGGAGATGTCCTCGTTCTTGAACCAGGCGAACTGATAGCGGTACCGGGTCAGCCCATAGGCGGCGAGGCTGCCGATGACGATGGCGAGGCTCGATGCGCCGACCGAGGTGATGACCGAATTCATGAAGCGCTTGAAAAACTCCTCGCGCACCGTCGAGGTCTGGAAGATCGAATCCGGCGACAGGCCGAGCGAGCGCCAGCCCTTCCAGTCCGGCTGGAAGTCGACGAACGGGATGAGGTGTCCTTGCGTGACGTCGACCGCGGTCTTGAACGAGGTGGTGATGGTCCAGTAGATCGGGAACAGGCAGATGAAGGCCCAGAACGCCAGCGCGCCATAGATGAAGATGCGATTGGCCAGAAAACCCAGCGGTGAGCGGATTTCCGAGGCAGCATAGTCGGTGGTCTGGACGCTCATTGTGCCTCGTCAGTTCACGTTGCGCACGAAGCGATTGGCGAATTTCAACAGCCAGGTCACGAACACGACGATGATGACGAGATAGGCCATCGCCAGCATGGTGCCGTAGCCGACATTCGAGCGGTCGCGGTATTCGCGGTAGATGAAGCTCGACACCGAATCGGTGGCGCCGCCAGGCCCGCCGGAGGTCACGGTGATGATGATGTCGGCGAGCTTCAACTTGAAGATGATGCGCAGGATCACCGCCGTGACCGACACCGGCAGCATCAGCGGGAAGGTGACCTGCCAGAAAGTCTGCCAGGGCGTGGCGCCATCGACGCGCGCCGCTTCCAGCACGTCGCGCGACATCGCCTGCAGGCCGGCAAGCAGCATGATCATCATGAACGGGATGAAGGTCCAGGCGTCGAGCACCATGATCGAGATGCGGGCGGTGATCGGGTTGGAGAAGAAGGCGGGGTTCTCCCAGCCGAGATGGCGCGCCAGCGTCGCCGCCGGCCCGAAACGGTATTCCATCAGCGATTTGCCGATCATCCAGGATACCGCGACCGGCGACAGCATCAGCGGCATCAGGAAGACGACTCGGAAGAATTTGCGCGCCCGGATCTGCGCGTTGAGCAGCAGCGCCAGGCCGAAGGCAATCACATACTCAACCAGCACGGCGAGCACATAAAGCACCATGTTGAACAGCGCGTTGCGGTAGTAGGGATCGGCCAGCATCTGCCAGAAATTGTCGAGCCCGTTGAACTTGCGGCCGGAAAAGGACGACAGGTTCCAGTCGGTCAGCGCGATATAGAAGCCGAACAGCGTCGGGAAGATCACCATGGCGATGGTGAACAGCAGCGCCGGCAGCAGGAACAGCGCGCGCTGGCCGTCCTCGCCGCGCGTCAGCACCTGGCCGATGCCGAGCGCCACGCCCCACAGAACATAGGCGTAGACGATCGGACGCCAGGTCTCGAAGCCGAGCGTGGTGATCTCGTTCTTGTAGAGGATCTCAAACGCGATCACCGCCAGCAGGCCAAGCGTGGCGGCCGCCATCAGGGCAAAACCCGCCCGCTTGCGGGCCGGCGAGATCAGATCGGCTGGGCCGGCGTTGGCCGGCCATACATTGGTGGTCTGGTCAGCCACGCGTCCCCGTCCGTTTAAAAAATCAAGCCTGCGACCGGCCCGAGCCGGTCAGGTCCGGCGGCTTGCACCGCCGGACCTGTTGTCACGATAGGATCAGCCTACACGCCGAGCGAGGCCTTGTAGAGCTTGATCTGGTTTTCGCGGCCGATCTGGTCGGTCAGCTTCTCCCAGGCCGCGGCAATGGCGTCGGCGCCTTCCTGCGCCTTCATCTTGCCGGCGAATGTGTTGGCCAGAATGTCCTCGGCAGCCGAATAGTACTGGAAGATGCCGGGGATGCGCGGTTCGATCGCCGCGTTCGGATGGTTGTAGCTGTCGGCTTCCGACTTCAGATACGAGGTGATGAAGGCCTCGTCGTAGCCTGCCGCCACCCATTCGGGAATGTCGAAATGCGAGTTGCGGTAGGGCTGGAAGCCGGACGGATACATCGCCGTCCAGATCGACAGGTCCTTGCCGCCGAGATGGGCGGCGGCCGACCATGCCGCTTTCTTCTTCTTTTCGTCAGTATCGACGCGGGCCATGACGTAGACGCCCCAGCCGAGATAGGCGCAGTTCGGCGCATAGTTCGGGCCGCTGGCGAGTTTGTCCCAAGCGCCGGTCTTGGCATTGTAGACGTCGTCGGACCCCGGCAGGATCGAGAAGCCGGTGACGTCGCCGATGACCGAGCTATCATTGGTCTTGACGTTGGAGCCGACGTCGCCCCACCAGGTGACCATCGAACCGGTGCCGGCCAGGAACTGCTGGAAGGCTGTCGTGTTCGGGTCGGCGTTGATCTGGTCGGCGGGTTCCGACGGCAGCGCGTCGATGACGTCCTGGATGGCGCGCACCCAGGCCGGATTGTTGATGCGCGGCTTCATCGTGTCGGCATCGAACAGCCAGGCCTTGTCGTCGGGATGCTTGGCATAGGCGGTGGCGCGGCTGCCGAGGAAGTAGAAGCCGAAACCGCCCCATGCCTTGGGCGCATCGAGATAGCCGAAGACGTCCTGGCCCTTGAACTGCTTGCCCTTGAGGAATTTTGTGACGGCTTGGACTTCCTGCCAGGTCTTCGGCACGCCCCATTCGGTGGTCGCGCCGCCGTCCTTCCACGCCTTGGCGAGGTCGGCATCGGCAAACACGTCGGTACGGTAATTGAAGTTATGCGCATCGCCGTCCACGGTGATCCGGTACTGCTTGCCGTCCCAGGTGCCGACCGGCGGCTGCAGATAGGCCACGACATCCTTCATGTCGATCTGCTCTTTGACCCAGTCGGGCATCTCGGACGTCAGGCCCTTGCCGCAGACATCGCCTTCGAAGGGCGCGCCCATCTCGATGATGTCGAAGTCGACGGTGCCGGTGGCGATCGACTGCTGCAGGCGGGCATTGTAGTCGGCCTGCGCCAGGTCGATCCAGCTGATCTTGGCGCCGGTATAGGCCTCCCACGGCTTCAGGAAACCGCGGAACAGCACATTGTGCAGGTTCTGGTTGTTGAGGCCCATGAAGGTGAGCTCGACGCCGGCGAATTCGCCTTCCTTGACGTTGGCCTTGGTGGCTTCCAGGCAGAGTTCGCCGACCTTCTGGAAATCGGCATCCGTCGGCTGACCCTTGCCGACGCCGGGGATCTGCAGAATTTTGGAGCGTAGCTCGCTGGCGGCTTCAGCCGGGCGGGTGAAAGCGCCGAGCCCAGCGCCCGATGCGGCGCCGATCGCGGCCATCGAGGCCGCGCCTTTGAGTATGTCACGCCGGGTGGCACCCGCGCGGACGAGTTTTTCGTACAGACCGACTCTCATCTATTCCTCCCAGAACAACAGTCGTGAATTAAAATGCCAATCCCTCCGACGCCGAAACGTCGGCGGTTCTCCTTTATCATACGGGGACGTGGGACCCCACCCTGCGTCGCCTGGAGCTCCGATTTTCGGATAAAAATCCGACTGCCGGATTGGCAACAGCCAATATTTGCGTAATCGATTACCTTGTCAACACGAATGGCTTTTTATCGATAACATACCGACTTGCCCTTGCCGTTGGCAATGGCTAGCTTCACCGCGAGAAAAGGGGGGACGATGGCTCAAGTCGCGATCAGCAATGTGGCCAAGGCGTTCGGAACCGTCAAGGTCCTGCACGAGGTCAGCGTCGACATCGCCGATGGCCAGTTCGTGGTGCTGGTCGGCCCGTCGGGCTGCGGCAAGTCCACGCTGCTCAGGATGGTGGCCGGGCTGGAGACCGTCTCCGGCGGCACGATCGCCATTGGCGAGCGCATCGTCAACAATCTGCCGCCGGCCAAGCGCGACATCGCCATGGTGTTCCAGAACTACGCGCTCTATCCGCACAAGACGGTGGAGCAGAACATGGCGTTTGCGCTGAAGCTGCGCAAGACCGATCCAGCCGTGGTCGCCGAGCGGGTCAAGCGCGCCGCCGACATTCTCGACCTCAATCCGTACCTGAAACGTTATCCGCGCCAGCTATCCGGCGGCCAGCGCCAGCGCGTCGCCATGGGCCGCGCCATCGTGCGCAATCCGCAAGTCTTCCTGTTCGACGAGCCGCTCTCCAATCTCGACGCCAAGCTGCGCGTGCAAATGCGCACCGAGATCAAGGAACTGCACCAGCGGCTGAAGACCACCACCATCTACGTCACCCACGACCAAATCGAGGCCATGACCATGGCCGACAAGATCGTCGTCATGCGCGATGGCCGTATCGAGCAGGTCGGCGCGCCATTGGAATTGTTCGACCGGCCGGCCAATCTGTTTGTCGCCGGCTTCATCGGCTCGCCGTCGATGAACCTGCTCAAAGGCGTGGTGCGCAAGGGCGACAAGGTCGAGATTGCAGGCACGCTGTTCCCGGTCGCGGCCGGCAGCGCCGCCAAGGAGAGCCAGGCCGTGGTCTATGGCGTGCGGCCCGAGCATCTCGAAATCCATCCCGACGGCGTGCCGGCAAAGATCTCGGTGGTCGAGCCGACCGGTTCCGAAACGCTGGTCTTCGTGCGCTTCGGCGACGGCGAGATGGTGGCGCTGTTTCGCGAGCGCCACGACTTCAAGCCGGGCGACACGCTCAATCTCAAGCCGCGCCTCGACCAGGTCCATCTCTTCGACGCCGAGACCGGCAACCGGCTCTGATTTCCAATCGACTTTGACCAAACCTGTTTGACGAGGACTGCCATGCTCAAAGGGATCAACCCATTGCTCAATGCCGATGTGCTCCAGGCGCTCAGGGCAATGGGACACGGCGACGATCTGATCATCGCCGACACCAATTTCCCCGCCGATTCGGTGGCAAAGCAGACCGTGCTCGGCAAGCTGCTGCACATCGATGCGCCGGCGGCCGATGTGGCCAAGGCGGTGCTGTCGCTCTATCCGCTGGACACTTTCGTCGACGATGCGGCCGCGCGCATGGAGATCGTCGGCAAGCCGGACGAGATCCCGCCGGTGCAAAAAGAGGTGCAGAAGGAGATCGACAAGGCGGAAGGCAAGGCCTGGCCGATGATCTCGGTCGAGCGCTATGCCTTCTACGAGCGCGCCAAGAAAGCCTATTGCGTCATCCAGACCGGCGAGCGCCGCTTCTATGGCTGCTTCGCCTTTCGCAAGGGCGTCGTGCCGCCGGACGCCGAGTAGGGCCATGGCGTCGGGCAAACCTGTCGTCATTCTGGGCGTTTTCGTCGCCGACACCGCCTACCGCGCCGATCGACAGCCGCGCATGGGTGAAACCATTCTTGGTAATTCCTTCAAGCTGGGACCGGGCGGCAAGGGCTCGAACCAGGCGGTGGCGGCAGGCAAGCTCGGCGCGGACGTCACCTTCCTGACCCGGCTTGGCGTCGATGCTTTCGCCGACATGGCCAAGGCGACCTGGGCAGAGGCGGGCGTGAAATCCGCCGTCATCGACACGCCGCAAAGCTATACCGGCGCGGCCTATATCTTCATCGAGGAGACGACCGGCAACAACGCCATCATCGTCAGCCCGGGTGCGGCGATGCTGATCTCGTCTGAAGACATCGAGGCCAATGCCGGCCTGATCCGTGGAGCCGGCGTCTTCGTCACCCAGCTCGAACAGCCGATCGACGCGGCACTGCGCGCACTCGAGATCGCGCGCGGGGCAGGGGTGACCACCATTCTCAATCCGGCGCCCGCGGCCAAGCTGCCGGACCGCATCTACACGCTGTGCGACTATGTGACCCCCAACGAAACCGAGGCCGAAGAGCTGACCGGCATCAAGGTTTCTTCGATCGACGAGGCTCGCCGCGCCGCCGACAGCCTGCTCAAAAAGGGCGTCGGCTCGGTCATCATCACGCTCGGCGAAAAAGGCGCGCTGCTGCACACGGCCGCTCGGTCCGACCATGTTCCCGTGGTCAGTGCCGGTCCGGTGGTCGAAACCACCGGCGCGGGCGATGCCTTCAATGGCGGCCTGGCCGCCGCACTCGCCAAAGGCGTGGAGCCGCTGCAAGCCGTCCGCTTCGCCTGCGCCGTCGCCGGCATTTCGGTGACAAGGCCGGGTACGGCGCCATCCATGCCGACGCTGCAGGAGGTCGAGGCGCTGCTGGCCAAGGGGTGACGTCGTTGCGGGAGAGACCGAATTCAGATCCGACCGGATCTGAATTTCCACATGCAAGACCATGATTTTAGGCGATTATGTCACATTTCTCCTGAGGAGAAATGGCGCGAGTGACGGGGCTCGAACCCGCGACCTCCGGCGTGACAGGCCGGCGAAAACGCCTGATTCATCAACGAATGGTTTCAATTCCTCACGCTCTCGAATTTGCGGGAAAAAGCGCGAAATTGAAACTTGCTTATCAGAACTCCTCGTCAACTCCGCGAGATATTAACTCTGATCGACGCCTCCGCTGCTGCCAGCCTAGCGGCTGGACCGGGACAGACTGCTCCCGGCGACTTCTGGATCGGCTGGAGACGGCAGATCGATGCGCTCGCTTCCGCCGGATTCCGGGTCATCGTCCCCGACCAGAGGGGCTACAACACCAGTGACAAGCCGAAAGCCATCCGTGAATACACGCTCCCCAAGCTCGTCGGCGATGTCGTTGCCATCGCCGACGCGCTCGGCATCGGAAGGTTTCACCTCGTCGGTCATGACTGGGGCGGTATCGTCGCCTGGGCGGCAGGCGCAAAGCTGCCGCACCGTCTGGAAAGGCTCGTCATCCTGAACGCGCCCCATCCCGAGGTGCTGCTTGCCCATTCCTTGCGATCTCCGACCCAGTTCCTGCGGAGCAGCTATGCGGCCTTCTTCCAGTTCCCCTTGCTGCCGGAGGCTGTTCTGGGAGCAGGGCACTCGGCTCTGCTGGCACGGGCGCTCATCAAATCCAGCCGAACAGATGCCTTCACGGCGGAGGAAATCGCAGAGTATCGGCAGGCCTGGGAACGGCCGGGGGCGCTGACCGGCATGCTCAACTGGTATCGGGCGCTGCGCTTCCGCCCAAGCCTGAAGCAGCGGATCAGGACACCGACCCTTGTACTGTGGGGGATGCAGGACCAAGCTCTGGAATATGGCCTGGCCGAGCGCAGTCTGGCCTTTTGCAACGATCGGGGCCTGCAGACGTTCGAGAAGGCAACGCATTGGGTACAGCGCGAAGAGGCCAGCGCGGTGAATGCCGCGCTTCTGGCGTTCCTGGACGGCTGAGATGCCGTTCCGTTCTGCAGGTGGCCTGACTCGCCGTGATCTCCTGACCGTGCTCGCTGCCGCGGTCACAACCCACCACCTTACCTCCTCTGCTGATGCAGCATTGCAGAGGCCTCAACGGAGCATCCGATGCCACACGTCGTCCTTCTCGGGGATTCGATCTTTGACAACGCTGCCTATGTCGCGCACGGGCCCGACGTAGTGCGGCAGCTGCGGGAGCGCTTGCCGGAGGGGTGGCGTGCAACGCTAAACGCCGTCGACGGCGCCGTCACAAGCGGCGTCGAGCGGCAGCTTGAACGGCTCCCCCAGGATGCTAGCCATCTTGTCGTCAGCGTCGGTGGCAATGATGCTCTTCGTCATGCAGGGATTCTGGAGCAGGGGGCCTGTTCGGTGGCCGAGGTTCTGGACAGGATCAGCGATATCCGGGAGGAATTCGAGCACGACTACTGTACGATGCTCGAGGGGGCGCTGGGCCAAAACCTACCCACCGCTGTCTGCACGATCTACGAGGCGCGCTTTCCCGACCCACAGCGTCGTAGACTTGCCGCAACTGCCCTGACGGTCCTCAACGACGTCATCACCCGGGCGGCGTTCTCGCGCGGTTTGCCGCTCGTCGACCTGCGCTTGGTATCGAATGAGGACGCGGACTTCGCCAATCCTATCGAACCGTCAGTGCAAGGCGGCGCGAAGATCGCGGCAGCCATCGCGGCACTTGTAGTCGAGCACGATTTAGCCGGACGTCGGTCGGTGGTCTTCGTCGGCTGAACGGCGTAATCCCGCCCGACCGTCTGCACTCCCGATGGTCGGGCGACTGAAAGCAACAATTCAGACGGCCAGCACGATCTTGCCTTGAATACTGCCGTCGGCGGCGCGCTCATGTGCGCGCGACGCCTCGGCCAGAGGGAATGTGCTGTCGATGACGATACGCACAAGGCCGTCGTCGAGCAGGCGGGCGGCTTTTGCCAACTGCGCGCCATTGGATCGGACCTGTGCGGATGAGACCGTGATCCCCAGCCTCTCTGTCTCTTCGTGACCAGCGAAGCCCAGCGGGTTGACCAGGAACAGCGCGCCGCCCGGCTTCAGAACCTGGAAGAAGCGCTCCATGTCCGCGCCGCCCACCGCGTCGAGGACAAGGTCGACGTCTCGGACGACATCTTCCGCCCCGGTCGTCTTGTAGTCGATGAACTGATCCACGCCGAGACCGCGCATCAGCGCCTCGTTCTTCGCCGATGCCACGGCGATGACGCGAGCGCCCCGCCATTTCGCCAACTGGACGGCCAGATGCCCGACACCGCCTCCGGCACCATTGATGAGCACCGTCTTGCCGTCGAGGGGCACCGGCTCATGCGGTAAGGGCTGGAACGGATTCGGCTCGTCGTGGCCAAGTTCGATCAAGAACTGCCATGCCGTCAGAAGCGACATCGGCGCACCAGCCGCATGAATATGGTCGATGCCGGCTGGTTTCAACGCAACATGCGATGCCGGCACACTGACATAATGCGCGTAGGCATTGCTACCCGTCATCAAGTTATCGGGGAAGCGAACCATTGCGTAGACCTCGTCCCCGATGCTGAACTCAGCGACGTCAGCGCCAACCGCTTCAATGACGCCCGACACGTCCGTGCCGAGAATCAGTGGGAAGGACGCGTTGGGTCGCCATTCTGGCGGCAGTGCGCGATAGCCATCCCGCAGATACCAGTCGGGCGGATTAAGCCCGGCCGCCTGGACACGGACAAGCACCTCGCCGGGCTTCACACCCGGCCTAGGCGCGTCTTCGTACACCAGCATCTCGGGACCACCGAATGCGTGCAGACGGACTGCCTTCATCTTATCGCTCATTGGTGAAATCTCCAATCATCCATGTCATTGGAGCGAATCTAGCGGCATGAACGCCGGTTGATAATCGGTGCCGATGGCGGTTAAGTAATGCCATGGCGGAACATATCACTTTGGATCGGCTCACTGGCATCATCGCCTTCGCGCGTGCGGGATCGCTGGGCAGCTACACGGCAGCGGCGCGCGCGCTGTCGATTTCCCCGTCGGCGGTCAGCAAGAGCGTCCAGCGGCTCGAGCGGCATTTAGGAGTGTCGCTGTTTACCCGTACAACGCGCTCGCTCACCTTCACGCCCGAAGGGCGCGACCTGCATGAGCGCGCGCTGCGTCTGCTACGCGAGGCGGAGGAAATAGAGCAGGCGGCAATGACCGCGCGCTCCGAACCATCGGGCACGTTGCGCGTGGCCGCGTCGCTGCCGATCGGACTGCATCTGATCGCTCCGGCTTTACCGGCTTTCCGTCGGCTCCATCCGAACCTGATCGTCGATCTCAGGCTGGGTGACCAGATGGTGGACATGATCGAGGAAGGGATCGATGTCGCCATACGCATCGGTGATCTGGCTGACACCCGGCTACTATCACGCAAGCTCGCACCCCATCGGCTTTGCTGCTTCGCCTCGCCAGCCTATCTCGAGGAACGCGGCACACCGACCCATCCCGATCACCTGGAAGGGCACGACACCGTCAACCTTCGATATCAGAGCACAGGCCAGGCCTTTCGCTGGCCCTTCCGGATTGGCGACCGTGAAATCGAGATCGTGCCCAATTCCGGTGTGGTCGCCGATGCCAGCGATGCCGTGCTCATCATGCTGGCAGCCGGCGGTGGGATAGGCATAGGCGCCTCCTTCATGGCGGCTCCCTATGTGAAGCGCGGCGAACTGGTCCCAGTGCTGTCCACGTTCGCGGTCGAGCGAAACAATGTCACCGTGCTCTGGCCGGCAAGCCGACGCGCCAACCCCGCCGTGCGCGCCTTTCTGATCATGCTCGACGCCGCTTTCACTCTGCGAATGGCAGCTTCAAGCATCGACTGATCTGGCGCGGAAGGGTCGCTAAAGGGCGAAAGCGGTCAATCACTGCTAATTGGCTGAACGGCAGCTATTCCGGGCACAACGTCCAAAAGCTGCTATTCCGTTTCGGCCCCACTACAGGCCGCCCCTCCTCGTCGAATAGCATTAGACTAGTTGATCGGCTACAACGACCTAGAGTGCTAGCAACGGGGAGGGCACATGTCGGCGAGTGCTTACGCATTGACTGGCTTCATCTCGTGGGCGCTGGCCCTGCTGATCGTGATGGAAGTTATCCGGAGCTACCTGGTGATCTCTGGGCAAGTCCCGGCAAACGGCTTTACGCCAGATAACGGAGCCCTCTCCCCGTTTATGCGGAGGTTAGCCCGTGCCCACGCCAACTGCATTGAAGGGCTTCCAATCTTCGGAGGTCTGCTCGGAGTCGCGATCATCATTTCAAAGACAGATGTCACGGATCCCTTGGCCTCCACGATGTTAGGCGCACGTATAGTGCAGTCGGTGATCCACCTCGTCTCAACCAGCCAACTCGCGGTCAGTCTCAGGTTCACCGCGTTCGCTGTGCAAATGGTGATTGGTGCGTATTGGTGCTGGTTGCTGTTGATCTGAAGAGTGGCGGAGCCCCGACGCAAAAGTGGGCCACCTCGATTCCGGGAGCCTTGGCAAACCCACTCCGGATCGTGACCCGAAAGACTGTCCCTTTTGACAGGCGAGCGAACCGCAAAACTGGCAGTGGCAAAACCGCCGTTGAGGCATGATATTGCTGTTGGATTTTGGGGCTACTCCCCAGCTTCGGAGAAGGATCGGCGTTCAGAGAGCAATTTGCACGCCTGGGCGCTGCGGCGCTCCCCAGCTTTTGGCCACACGCACGCCCTGCAAACGCTCGGCTCAAGAGCGCCTGGCAGCGGAGCAGAGAATTGTTGGACTTTGTGAGTGTTAGAGGGAGAGGAACTGAGATTCAACCTTCTCCACCTGCACTTGTTCATTGCACGCTGGCCTCAGCAGCACCTAATCCTGCCACGCAACCTGGAGGAGCAAGCCAGTGCTACCGAGCTGTGTAGACACCGATCGGCTCGCGCTGTAGCCATAGGCCTCCGCCCGTCGGGGTTCACCGGCGTCGGGGTGGGGGCCGGCCTAGGGGGGCCCAGCAACGCGCACGTCAGCCTGGCTATCTTTCGAGTCGCCGGGTCCGGTGACCGCCAGATCGTCAGGCTGGATTATACCCGACAAATCTTGATAGGCTGCCGTTCTGGGGGTCGCACGATGAACGAGGTTGAAAAGCTGGCCGTCGAGGTTGTCGCGACCGGCCTTGGCTGGCCCGAGGGCCCGACGGTGCTGCCCGGTGGCCGAATTGTCATCGTCGAAAGCTATCGCAGCCAGCTGACGGCCATAGATCGCGACGGAAGTGCTCGCCAGTTCGCGTATGTTGCAGGAGCGCCCAACGCCTGCGTTCTCGGATCGGATGACCTGCTCTATGTCTGCCAGAACGGCGGCACGACAGGACCTTGGCGGGCCGCGGAGATGACGACACCGTCCATCCAGCGGGTTGCCGAAGGCGGAAAGCCGGAAATCCTGCTGACCGAAGTTGCAGGCATCCGGCTCAATGGTCCAAACGATCTCGTATTTGCTGCTGATGGCCGGCTTATCTTCAGCGATCCCGGCACATACAACCCGGGGAACCCGGACCCCAGCTACATCTTCGCCGTCAACCCCGATGGCAGTGCGTACCTTGCTCTCGGTTTCGACGAGCCGACCTTCCCGAATGGTGTGGCGATCGAAGCCGACGGCTCGGTCATTTGGGGAGAGTCCTATACGGGGCGCGTTAAGCGGCAGCGTCCGGATGGTTGCGTCGAAGACCTTGGCCGCTTGCCTGGGGTCAATCCGATCCCGGACGGGCTGAAGGTCGGTGCGGACGGCCGCCTTTACGTAACGGATATTGCCGCCAACGGCATTCATGTGCTCAGGCCGGACGGAACAGCGGAAGGTTTCTTCGTCTGCGGCAAGGCAACGACCAACTGCGTCTTCTTGGGCGAGACGCTTTGGGTGACAAATGCCGGCGTGCTGGCGACCGGCAGCGATCCATCCTTTGAGGGAACAGTCTCCCGCGTGCGTGTTCCGGGAGGCGGTGGACCGACGCATCATGGTCGCATCGGCGGAAAGCAACCGTGAGTAGCTCCTCGTCAGCCTCAAACACAGGCGACGACCGCGGCGCCGGCGGTGCGGCATCGTCTGCTTCGATGGCGGCGTTGAAGCGCCTGTACAGCGTGGCCGCGGTCCGCGTCGCCGCGCGGCGGACTTTGCCACGCCCGGTGTTCGACTTCGCCGATGGCGGTGCCGAGGATGAGCGAACGCTGCGCCGGAACGAGCAGGCTTTCAGTGAGGTTGCCATTCTGCCGCGACCACTCAACGGTGCAACGACGCGAGACCTTTCCCTTGACCTCTTCGGCGCGAAACTTGCCATCCCGCTGGGCATCGCGCCAACCGGCCTGGCTGGGCTGTTCTGGCCCGACGGCGAGCGCGCAGCCGCCCGAGCCGCAGCGGCCGCAGGGACATTCTACTGCGCCAGCCACGGATCGGTCTGCACGCTGGAGGATATAGCAGCCACCGGAAGTAGCCCACGGTGGATGCAGGTGTTCGTCTATACCGATCGCGGCTTCACCCGAGAAATGGTGGATCGGGCGCGTGCCTCAAGCTACGACGCGCTGGTGCTCACCATTGATAACCAGATGCTTGGCAACCGTGAACGCGACATCCGCAACGGTTTTGCCATCCCGCCGCGCTTCGGTGTGGCCGGAACCCTCGCGGCCGCCACCAAGGCGGCGTGGCTTCTTCGTATGCGCACCCGACTCCCGAAACTGACTTTCGGCAACTACGCGCGCCCCGGAGATACGGCGACGGTCGGTGCATTGGCGGGCCGAATGGCCGCAATGCTCGATCCCGGACTCTCCTGGGCCGATGTCGACTGGCTGCGCACTGTCTGGTCCGGACCGTTGTTGCTGAAAGGCGTCCTGCATCCCAGCGAAGCCGCCGAGGCTGTAGCCCGAGGAATCGACGGCATCATCGTATCCAATCATGGGGGACGTCAGCTTGACGGCGCCGCCGCATCCCTGGACGCGTTGACGGCGGTTGTCGCGGCTGTCACCGGCCGCGTACCAGTGCTTATCGACGGCGGCATCAGGCGAGGCTCTGACGTCGTCAAGGCCCTGGCGCTCGGCGCCTCGTGCTGTCTGATCGGGCGGCCGCAGTTGTGGGGGCTCGCGGTCGCCGGCGAGGAGGGGGTACGCCACGTGCTCGAACTCTACCGCAAGGAGATCGACCGCGTCATGGGACTGATGGGCGCGCGGAGCCTGCGCGACCTCGGGCCGGACTGTATTTCGTTCGTTCAGGGAATGGGGCCGCTACATGATTGAAGACCCACCACTGCTCACCATCAAGCGCCGTTTCGAACGGCCCGCAGCAGAAATCATCAGTGCTTTTGCGGGCGTGCCGGTTAGCCAGGTCGTAGACGCGATGGGGGGACGCGGCGCCTTGCATTATACGATCAAGCCACTGTCGCCAGCTACTGCGACGATGGTCGGCGTCGCCGTGACCTGTCACTGCGGTCCCGCCGACAACCTCGCCCTGTTTGGAGCACTGGATGCCGCAGCAAGTGGCGATGTCATCGTCGCGGCCACCGACAGCTTTGCCGGTACCGCGGTAACTGGCGATCTCGTGCTCGGCATGGCGCGCAACAAGGGGGTCGCCGGCTTCATCACTGACGGCCTGGTGCGCGACGTTGTCGGGATCGAGGCGGTCGGGTTGCCGGTTTACTGTGCCGGGGTCATTGCGAATTCGCCTGCGCGAAATGGTCCAGGCACGGTCGGATTCCCGGTGGTGCTGGGAGGAGTGACTATCTCGCCGGGAGACATACTGGTGGGCGACCGCGACGGTGTCGCCGTGGTGCCTCGCCTGGAGGCTGAGACTGTGCTGGCCCGGCTCTCCGCCATCAGGGCGGCTGAGAAAACTCTTGATGGCCTGGTGCGGCAAGGTCTCGAGATGCCCGACTTCGCCAAGGTCGTCCTCAAATCGAACAGGGCGCGCTTCGTTGACTGAGATGTGAGCTTCTCTAGCTGCGGGACATATGAAGCGCAACACGATTTCGTCCTTCCGATTTGGCACGAAACAGAGCCAAATCGGCGGCATTGACGAAATCGTTTGGCGTCTCGTTCTCGGTGGGCACCGCTGTTGCGACGCCGACGCTGATGGTCACGCGATCCGGGCCGTGGGGTATGTTCAACTCTCGCACGCTCTGGACGAGCCGCTCGGCGATCGCACTGGATTGTTCCAGTATGGTGTCGACCAGCACGATGACGAACTCTTCGCCTCCGTACCGCGCAGCGAGATCGGTGGAGCGGCCCGAACCGCTCTGGATTACGCGGGCGATTTGCTTCAGCACATCGTCGCCGGCCATATGGCCATAGGTATCGTTGTATCGTTTGAAGTTATCGGCATCGATCATCAACAGCGACAGTGGGGACTGTGCGCGAAAAGCGCGTTTCCATTCAGCCGCCAGATATTCGTCAAAATAGCGCCTGTTACCGAGACCTGTCAGGCCATCGATCCGCGTCAGACGTTCAAGCTCTAGATTTGCACTGATCAGCTGTCGCTGGCTTTCCCTCAGCGCTCGGTGTGCCGAGTCTCGCTGGACGTGATCCAGATAGGCCCGCGTGTGATATCGAATGCGTGCAATCAACTCGATACGATCCGGCAGTTTGACGAGATAGTCGTTCGCGCCCGCAGCGAAGGCTTCGCCCTTGGTGGCTGGATCTTCCTTGCTCGACAGCACAATGACTGGAACCGCGCGTGTCGACGCATGCTTCCTGTATTCTCGCACCAGATGTAGCCCATCCACCCCGGGCATGACGAGATCCTGCAGGATGACGGTTGGCTTTACCTCATCCGCGACCGTCATCGCTCTCAACGGGTCGGTGCAGAAGTGCAAGGAAATATCGGGCTCGTTGGCTAGGGCGCGCCTGACCGCCTCGCAAACCATGATCTGATCATCGATGAGCAGAACCATGGATGAATAGTTATCTGCGAGTGGCGGGACCAACTCTGGTTCTTGCGTCATCGGAAGGGGCCTTTCACGTGGAGCGCTCGCAGGCTTCGATTATACGTGAGCCGATCGCACCCAAAGGAAGAATATCAACAGCCGCGCCGATGTCGGCGGCGGCCTTCGGCATGCCATAGACGGCACTGGTTGCTCTATCCTGCGCGATTGTGAGATGTCCCTTGTCACGGAGCTGTCTCAGCCCGCGCGCACCATCCCTGCCCATGCCTGTGAGCAGAACACCAATCACCGAGCCAGGCCACCATTGCGCCGCACTTTCGAAGAACACATCTACCGACGGCCGATAAACATTGTCCTTGGGGCTGGGCGTATAGCCAAGTTGCTGAGCTGACTTGAAAACCAGATGATCCGCAGAACTGGCAACGAGAACGGTGCCCGCTTGAGGACTATCCCTTTCCCCCGCCGGACGGATCGGGAGACGCGTATGCTGCCCTAGCCAATCAACAAGGCCTGGAACGAACTGAGCATCGAGATGCTGGACGAGCACAATCGCGCCGCCAAAATCAACGGGAAACGCGCTCAGGACTGCGGCAACGGCAGCCGGCCCGCCCGCAGAGGCGCCGATTGCTATCAGGCGTCGAGTTGACGGCTCAGCCGCACGTGACATCCGCCTTTTTGCCTGGGTAGGCGCATCACCGATCAACTTGCCTATCGTTCGTATCTTGTTCGTCAAAAGCCGGGCGGATTGCGAGGACGCGTTGCCTTCGATGCCCACCGACGGAATATCGACTGCGTCAAGCGCGCCATGACCCATTGCTTCGTAGACGCCGGCGAGGTTGGCTTCGATACTGGCGGTCACCAGCAAGATTGAGCACGGGGTTTCCGCCATGATTCTGCGCGTCGCTTCCACGCCGTCCATCTCTGGCATCGCTAGATCCATGAGTATCAGATCCGGCAGATCACGTCTGCAGACCTCGACCGCCTCACGCCCATTGGTCGCGATCCACGCGACCTGATGTTCGCCGGTCGACAGGACCAGTCGACGCAGAAGTTCAACCGCCATCGGCATGTCGTTGACTACGCCGATTCTCATTCGCTGGCTTCCAATCTCGATCTCATCCAGCCGCCTCGCCAATCATGTCCACGACGGCATGGATCAGCGCCTCGTCCTGAAAACTACTCTTGGTCAGATAATAGTCCGCACCTGCGTCGAGCCCGCGCGCGCGATCTTCTTCCCGATCCTTGTATGAAACGATCATAATGGGTGTGTTCTTGAGATCAGCGTCCTTTCTGATCAAACTCACTAGCTCGATGCCATCCATGCGAGGCATGTCGATGTCGGTGACGACGAGATCGAAAGGACCAGACCGGACGGCATTCCACCCGTCCATGCCGTCTACCGCCACTTCGACCTCATAACCGTAATTGCCGAGCATCTTGCGCTGGAGTTCGCGAACCGTCAGTGAATCGTCAATTACGAGCACGCGCTTGCGCCTGCTCGCTTCGGGACCGCCCGCGGCGCGCCGAAGAGCTCGAAATCCGCTGGACGATGCAAGCTTTTCCACCGATCGGATCAGATCGTCGACGTCGAAGATCAGAACAGGCGAACCGTCTTCCATCAGGGCCGCTGCGCTGATGTCCTTGATCTTGGCAAACCGTGGATCGAGAGGTCTGATCACTAACTCGCGTTCCCCGAGAAAACGGTCAACGATCAGGCCGTACGAATCGCCCCGACCCGCATCCACGACGACGACCGATAGTTCGTTCGGTTCCGATCCGGGCTCACCTCGATCGAGCACCTCGCGAGCGGTGACCAGCCCGATCTGTCGATCGTTCAATCGAAAATGCGGCCGGCCCTGCAGGACGTTGATCTCCGTCCGCTGCAGTTTCAAAGTCTTGGAAATGGCAGCGAGTGGAAAAGCATAGGGCTCTCCATCGACATCGACGAGCAGCGTGCGCAGGACCGACAGTGTCAGCGGCAATTGCAGTTGAAATCGGGTTCCGTGGCCAAATTCTGAGGAGACGCTTGCGACTCCCCGGACTTCCTTCGTCATGGCTTGCACTGCATCGAGCCCCACACCGCGACCTGAGACGTCGGTAAGGCCCGCTTTCATGGAAAAGCCTGGCAGAAACAGAAACGCGAGCAATTCGCTTTCGCTGAGTGTTTCAGCACTTTCCCTGGTTGCAAGTTGCCGGGCGACGACGGTCTCGCGCAGCTTCGAGAGCTCTATCCCCCTGCCGTCGTCCACCACGGCTATCTGCAGCAGCCCGGCATTGTGCCTCGCTTCGAGCCTGATGAGCCCCTCTTCGGGTTTGCCCATCGCGAGGCGCTCCTCAGGCGGTTCAAGCCCATGGTCTACAGCGTTGCGCAGAAGGTGCCCCAAAGGGGCATCGAGCTGCTCGAGGATATCGCGGTCGATGCCGGTCGAGCCGCCTACGATCTCCAGTCGCACCCGCTTGCCAAGGGTACGACCGAGGTCGCGGATCATTCTCGCATAGTGTCGCACGCCGTCCTCAAAGGGCCGCATCCGGCTCGCCAACGTTTCGTCGTACAATCTGTTGGCAAGATCGGTCGCTTTCCGATCCACTGAATCCAACTCATCGAAACGCTCCGCCAGGAACGCTTGGCTCAACCGAAGCTTTCGCTGCGCTTCAGCCAGCGCCTCCACCACCGCCGCATCGTTTGAAACCGGCGGCAGCACTGCATGAAGATTGTCGAACGCACTTGCGAGGTCCGATTGAAGTCGCTTCAGCCGTAGCAGCCCGTCAGCGAATGGCCTGAGCCGCCGAGCTTCCATCAGCGACTCGCCAGCCAGCCCGAGCAATCGGTTCAGGCTGTCTGCCGTCACCCGAACCATTCTATCAGAGCCGATGCTGCCGTGGGCTTGCGGTACCGCCCCAACGAGGAGGTTCGCTGAAGAGGTCGTCGCCAGTTGCTCCTGGGCATGATCTGGAGTTGCGAAATCAGCTGCAGAATCTTGGGGCCCGGGCTTTGCCTGGGGGAGGGACAACCCCTCGAACTTCGCGAGAAAGGTTTCGACTTCTGAGTTGGCGCTCTCGCTCGATGATCCCGATGCGATCAATTTCAAAAGGTCAGAACCTTGCAGAAGCGCATCTATATGCTCCCGTCGCACCCTCAGATGCCCGCGTTGCGCTGCGACCAGGCAGTCTTCCATCGCATTTGCAACTTTGACTGCGGGCATCAGGTCGATGATGCGGGCAGCTCCTTTCAGAGAATGCGCGGCACGCATGCATGCTTCCAGAGCGTCGGCGGCGATAGGATCGCGTTCGAGTGCCAGAAGTCCAGAGGTTAGAGCCCGTGACTGCGTCTCCAGTTCGGCCTGGAAGAGGCTGAGCATCGAAACCTGGCTGAAGTCTTCATCTGTCATGCGATGCTCCGATCCAGCATCGTGAGCAGTTGTCGTGGATCGAGACAGCCAACAGCTCGTCCTTGCCATGGCAGCACGGCAACCGTAGCGGCCGACAGTGCCTTGCCAATCATGGCCGGAACAGCGAGAGTGTCGCGTTCCTGGTACCGATGTAAGCCGTGGATCTCATCAACCATAAAAGCAACCCGCTTGTCGCGCTCGCCTACCACGACAAGGCGGCGAAATACCTTGGTTCGTGTGCCTTGTTCCCCTTCCTTGCGCTCGTCTATCCCGAGCAATTCGGCCAGGGACAGGCAAATGAGCAATTCACCACGGACATTCGCAATGCCGAGCAGTGCACTGTTCCTGCGATGTGGAAGTGAATGAACGCGACGAGATTCAGCCACTTCATGAAAAATACCGACCGGAAGTGCCAGCCATTCCTCCCCCAAACGGAAGAGAACGGCCGTCTGCAGCGCGTCGCTGTCTGCCGAATCGATCCCTGCACGACCAGCGTTGTCAGGCCATTCGTCGCGAGATGCCGAGGGAGCTGCACGGTCGAGGAGGCGTCGTGCGACCTTCTTGTAGGTCGGGCAATTGCGGCAGTGGAGATGCTGCTCTAGTAGCGGACATGACTTGTCACCCCGTACGCCTATTTGCCGCCAGCAGTCGTTGATTTCGATCTCCTCCACCGGCTGAGCGATCCTTGTCGAAGCCGCCATCAACTGCCGCTCCTTTTCTGGACCCGACCCAGCCGGCCGGCCAGCGCCTCGGCGCCGTTATGGTCGCCTTGCTTGCTAAGCAGCAAGGCCAGATGGACAAGAGCTTCTCGATGATTTGGCGCGAGATAGAGCGCCTTGCGATAACTTTGCGCGGCTTCGGGTGCAGAACCATCCGCATCCTGGACGAGGCCCAGCAGGTAGAAGATTTCTGCGGAAGGACCGAACTCCCTGAGATGCGCCAGGGCGACCTCCTGTGCCTCCTTTACGCGTCCTGCATTGGCGATCCGTTCAACCGCGATGAGGCTTTCCGAGGCGCGTGCAAGCGGCTTGGCCGGAGCCTGCCCGCGGCCTTCATTGCCAATTGTCGGTCGGAACGGACGAAGAGGCTCGCTCTTGTTGACCTTAGGGCTTGGCGTCCGCACCGGGACGGCGGCCGAAACCTTCGGCGCCGTGGTCTTGACGGGCTCCGATTTCAGAAAGGCGAAGGCCAATGGCCATTCAGCGGAAAGAAAGCCATGCACCCTTGGAAGAGCTGCTTCCGCCGGACCGACCAGAAGAAGTCCATCTTTGGCCAGCAGGTCCTTCAGGCAGATCAATGCGCGATCCTGCAGCTCTCGATTGAAATAGATCAGCAAATTGCGGCAAAGCAGGATGTCATAGACCTCTTGCCCGAAAGGCGCGTGAGAACCGAACAAGTTTCCTACCATGAACCGAACCTGTTTCAGCACCCCAGCAACAGGCCGCAACCCGCCCTCGGCCGCTTCGAAATAGCGATCCTTGAATTCTAAATGGCTGCCGCGAAACGAATTGCGGCCATAGATGGCGTGTTCAGCCGTCGCGATATTGCGGCTGCTGACGTCCACGCCATCGATCTTGAACTCATGCGCCTCAAAGCCGGCATCGAACATGGCCATGGCGACCGAGTAAGCCTCTTCGCCGGTTGAACATGGCAGGCTCAGGATTCTTATCGGCTGAGCAGGCTTGTGCGCGCGCGCATGCCGCGCCAGCATCGTGAACGCTTCTCGGTCGCGAAAGAACCAGGTCTCTGGGATCACCACCGCATTGATCAGCTCCTGCGAGGAACCGGCCAAGTGTTGCCTATAGGCCTGAGGGTTGGTTATCCGGCATGCTTCCATCCGTTCTCTGACCGCCTGACGAACCACTGTCGGACCAACGCTGGCACTGTCCAGTCCAATCGTTTCCGTCAGGAGCTTTTCTATTGCTCCGGTCATTGATCACCTATTGCCGCCTGGCGGAGCAATGCGGTACGAATCTCTTCCGAAAGCAGCGCTTCCACTTTGACCCACTGAATGATCTCCAAACCATCGGAAGCCACCGGCCCAAGATAGGGCGGGGTTCCTGGTTCCAGTCCGAACGGCGCGAAATCGGCCGGGTCTCGCTCGATCGTATCCGTCACCCGTTCCGCGATCAGCCCCAGCAGGCGTCGCTCGCCATCATCCGCCGGATAGCGCGTCACAACGATCCGGGTGCTCAACAGGCGCTCCGATGGTCGGCCAAGCGCAAGAAGGGTGACATCGATCAGGGGGATGGGTATTCCGTTATAGCTGACCAAACCCACCACACCAGTTGGCGCACCCGGAAGAACTTTCACGTCGATATAGGGCAGCACCTCTTCAATTTTGTGGACATCGATCAAGTAGCGATCCGGACCCATGTTGAAGGCGAGGAATAGCATTGTCACCTCCTACTGCCGGCTCGCTATGCTCGTAGCTTGAACCTCGATATGCTACTTCGCATGCCGCCTGAGACTTGATTGAGCTCGTCGATCGCGAGCGTCGATTGCTGAAGGGACTCGACTGTTTGCTGAGCTGCCTCGCTTAGCTGGGTTAGCGTGTCGCTGATCTGCCCCGCGCCGGTCGCCTGTGCTTGCATGCCTTCATTGGCGACTTCGAAACGTGGCACCAGCCCCTGAACCTGCTGAATGATCTCGAAGAGTTGCCCGCCGACCTGCTGGATGTCCTGCATACCCCGACGGACCTGCTCGGAAAACTTGTCCATGCCCATCACCCCGGCCGCGACTGCCGACTGGATGTCCTTGACCATTTGCTCGATATCGTAGGTGGAGACAGCTGTCTGGTCCGCGAGCCTTCGGATTTCCGTCGCCACCACTGCAAAACCCCGGCCATATTGGCCTGCCTTCTCCGCCTCAATGGAAGCGTTGAGCGACAACAGGTTCGTCTGATCGGCCACTTTGGTGATGGTCGTCACCACCTGATTGATGCTGCCGGCTTTCTCGCTCAGGATCGCCAGTTTGGAATTGATCGCGCCAGCCGCTTCCATGACCTGCTGCATGGTTTCTTCCATACGGGTCAGCCCCGCTTGCCCCCCGCCAGCCACGGCAGCGGTTTGTTCGGCAACTATGGAGACCTCGTTCATCGTGCGGACCAGTTCGTTTGATGTGGCGGAGATTTCCTTGGCTGTCGCTCGGATTTCTGTTGTGGTCGCTGCGATTTCAGTCGCAGTTGCCTGCTGTTGCTTGGAGGTGGCGGCGATCTCAGTTATCGACGTGCCGACCTGTATGCTGGACCTTTGAACCTGACCAATGAGGGTTGTGAGATCGTCCGCCATTGCGTTGAAGCCGTCGGCAAGCACGCTGAATTCGTCTCGGCGCCTCAGATCGAGCCGTTCGCTGAAGTCGCCTTGCCGCATCAATTGAACCGCGTCGACCAAACGGGTGAGCGGACCTGTAATGGCGCGAAACAGCTGGTAACCCAAAAGAAGGGCTAGCCCGAGGGCTATCAACAAGCCAACGCTCAAACCGACTTCGGCCGTTCTGACGATCGAGCTGATCCGCTGCGTCGCGCTGTTTGCCTCGCCTCTGTGATCCTCAACCATGGCCTGCAGAGCGGACTGCAATTTTACAAAGATCGGCTCTACTTCGTTCTTGATAGCTGGGCTTTCATTGGGAGTTTCACCTTTCGACAAGGCAGCCCGGCTTGTTTCCAGCACAGCAGTTTCAGCCAGACGGAATTGGTTGGCGAGTTGTTTGACGGCTGCATAATTCTGCTTGTCGATATCGGAGACGATCGTTGCCTCATAGTCGTCCATCGACCGCTGCACCTGGTTGCGATTGGTCGTGATCGCGTTTGCAACCGTGCTTCTGTCTGCCGGGTTGTCCTGAAGGGCATATTCCTGAAGCAGACTATGGGCCGCCATCTGGCCCGTCATGATCTCGGTACTGTGATAAAGGTCCGGAAGGATGCCCTTCTCGACCTCAGTCGCCTCCTCCCCCGCCTGAAGAAACCAGGCGTACGCGATGAGGGCTATCACGGACATGACCACCAGAACGGCTGCGAAACTGACGAGGATGCGGTGGCGTATTGTCAGACTCTTCATGGAACCGGTTCACCAATGGGGGGCATCGTGGGCTGCGCGACAAGCGCTCGTTCCGACATATTCGAAAAGGTGCGTCGAAAAGCGGTAGTCTGATGCTGAATGGTTTCTTTTCCGTTCCATAGCTAATGATGGCGAGGCGGCTCGCCAATCGGCGCCGCCAGAAGCGGTGGTCAAAGGACGACTGCCGTCCACGCACATCAGCCCGAGATCGGCTGGATGGCACGCCGCGTCAGGAGGAGCGTGGACGAGCTGCTTGAGGCCACGAATTGAATGACTGCTTAGGCCAGGTCGAGGCAAGAAAGCCGACGTCCTGCTTGCTGCCCCTAAGCTGCCAGGCGGGAACGCGCCTCATATCAGCCGTCCAGCATGATCGTCGCACTGAAAGCGGATCGCCGAAACCACATGTCGCAACTGGCCAGCGCGTAGATTGGCGCCGAGTACGGGTTCGACATGCGCAGGTGACGATAACTAAATGGCAAGCGCCCCCGCCTGAGGCCCCTCAGGACTAAAATGATCTTGAGACAGTTTCAAATGCGCATCCTCAAGCGGCGGCCGCCAACCGCACAAGGATGAGCACAACGTGACGAGCGCTCTGGAGCGTAGAGGGGACTAACCCGACAATCCCTTCCTTTGCGACATTGCGGCGGGGAAAAAGATTACGAGATGGAGCAGGCGTATTGCCAAAGGGGTCCAGCAGCGAGAGTTCGCGTTTTCCGCCTCGGCTGTGAACCCGCTTCCATTCGCTGATCTTGCTCAGGTCGAGGTCTACTTGCCATCGAGGGCTCATGTCCCAGCTCATAAGCAGGCGGTTCGGTAGGTCTCGGCCAGCACACGGCCCGGTGGCACTCCTGGGGTCCACACCGCAGGTTCAAACTGACCACCGACCCAGGGTTCGAAGACCGTTCCCGATCGGAACACCGAGCAGATTGTGCTCGCTCTCCCTCAAGTTACTGAAATCTTCGTGAAGACATTGAAGGCGTCGCAAAGGACGCCTCGACAACGACGGAGTCGCTTTAAGGGCCCGGCCACCGGATGCTTAGATCTCGTTGACAAGGGGTGCTATGGGATCATAACGTACCTAATTGGTATAACAGGTATGCCACATGATCGGAGTTCTGATCAAACAGCGGAAGCTTTCGGACGAGGTGGCAGCGCACCTCGAGCGGATGATCCGAGAGGGAGAGTTGGCCGAAGCCGACCGTCTCCCATCTGAACGGGAACTCATGCGGCAGTTCGGGGTAGGGCGGCCTTCCATCCGTGAGGCCCTGCTGCATCTGAGCAAAATGGGCCTTGTCGAGATAAAATCGGGGGAGCGTGCCCGCGTCACTCGACCCACTCCTCAATTCGTGATCGACGCCCTTTCAGGGCCGGCTCGGCACATGATTTCGGCGCCGGGAGGGGTTCACGACTTCCAGAGCGCGCGGCTGTTTTTCGAGGTCGGTCTTGCCCGCAACGCCGCTGTGCATGCTACCCCGGAAGACGTTGAAAGCCTCAAGGAGGCGCTCGAACTCAACCGGCAGTCGATCGGCGATCTGGCGCGCTTCGAGCGCACGGACGTAGACTTCCATTACGTGCTGGCGGTAATCACCCGCAATCGGATCTTTACAGCTATTCACGCGGCCTTAGCTGAATGGTTGCTCGAACAGCGTCGCACCACATTGGCCAAGGGTGAAGACCGCAAGGCTTACCAGGCTCATCGCGAAATCTTCGAGGCCGTCGCCGCGCGCGATCCAGACGCGTCAGAGGCGGCCATGCGCAGCCATCTCGAATATGTGGCCAAGCGGTATCTGCAACTTGCGAGGCCCAAGTGATGACCGGATTTGTCGTCTGGGTCGATTTCCGCCTGAGGCCTGGTGCCCGGGACAGATTCCGTGAACTAGTCGACGCCAATGCGACCGCCTCGATGCGCACCGAGGCCGGCTGTCGCCGCTTTGACGTGACGGAGGCGCGCGGCGAACCGGATCGGGTCCTGCTCTATGAGATTTACGATAGCGAGGCCGCATTCGAGGACCACTGCCGCACCGCTCATTTCGACGAATTCAATACGCAGAGCGCGCCGCTCGTCGTGACCAAGTTGGTGACGACCTGCGACCTCGTTCTTGAAGCCACGCATTGAAGCGAACATAGGCGGATTGGCCCATTGGGGCAAACGGGAGGAAGTGCATGTCGGAGCCAAGTCTCAGGGCGTTAGCTTCTCACAGGCGGGTCAAGCTCGGTACGCTCGTCGCCGAGTTCGCCACGCCGGGAATCGGTCACATCCTGAAGTCCGCTGGCTGCGATTTCGTCTTTTTCGACATGGAGCATTCGGGATTTAACTTGGAAACGCTGAAGAGTGCGATCCGCTATTTCGAGGCGGCTGACCTGCCGGTCATGGTGCGTGTGCCATCGCAGGACTACCACTTCCTTGCCCGCGCCATGGACATGGGCGCCGAAGGCCTGATCGCGCCGATGGTGAGCAGCGTCGAACAGGCGCAGCACATCATCAATTCCATGAAGTACCACCCTGCCGGCGCCCGCGGCGTGGCGCTGCAGATCGCTCATGACCGCTACCGGCCAGGCTCGGTCGCTGATAAATTCGAGGCCGCCAACAAGCGCTCGACGTTCATCTGCCTGATCGAGACCGCCGACGGCGTCAAGAACATTGACGGCATCGCGGGACTGGACGGGGTCGATTGTCTGTGGGTTGGACATTTCGATCTGTCCGTCTCGCTCGGCATTCCTGGCGACTTCGCCCACCCCACTTTCACTGCTGCAATGGCCAAAATCGTTGCCGCCGCCAAGAAGCACAACAAATCGCTTGGACGCTTGGTGCCCAACGTCGCCCAGGGACACGAGTTCTACGCAAAGGGCTTCGATTTCATTTGTTATTCAGGCGACGTTTGGGTCCTGCACGACGCGATCGCCGACGCGGTTTCCAAGATCCGGGCCGGGTGCCAATAGGAGCGGAGGAGACGATGGACAGCGTGAAATTCAGGGTGGCGCTTTCCGGTGATTTCCGCAGGCCGGACGGCTCGCCGACCTACCCAGATTTCGATCTGGAGCCGCTGCGCAATGCGACAGCTGTCGAGATGGTGTTCCTGGAGTCAAACAGTCCGCTTCGCGCCGACCAACTTGAGGATTTCGATGCGCTGATCCTCCTCGCCCATCGTTTCGATGCCACGAGTGTGCCCAGGAGCGGCCGCCTGGCCGTCGTTGCCCGCTTCGGGGTCGGCTACGACACTGTCGACGTTGAGGCATGCACCGCAGCCGGTATTGCCTTGGTCATCACGCCCGATGGCGTGCGACGGCCCGTCGCCGTATCCGTCATCACCTTCATGCTGGCGCTGACCGGCAAGCTGCTGACAAAGGACGCGCTCACCCGCAAAGGGTCTGTTGGTTTTGAGAAGCGCTCCGAACATATGGGGGTCGGCCTCGTCGGGCGTACGCTTGGGTCGCTGGGCATCGGCAACATCGGTGCCGAGGTCTTCCGCTTGGCGAAGCCCTTTGACATGCAATTCATTGCCCATGACCCGTTTGCCGACAAGGGGGTCGCTGCCGACCTGGGCGTCGAGCTGGTAGGGCCGGAGGATCTGTTTCGCCGCGCCGACGTGCTGTCGGTGAGTTGCCCCCTGTCACCCCAGACCCACCACATCGTCAATGCCGAGCGGATCGCCCTGATGAAGCCGACAGCTTACCTGATCAACACCGCGCGCGGCCCGATCGTCGACCAGAAAGCGCTGACGCAAGCACTGCAGGAGCGCCGCATCGCCGGCGCCGGTCTCGACGTGCTGGAACAAGAGCCTCCCGACGCAGACGATGCGATCCTCAAACTCGACAATGTCATCCTGGCGCCGCACGCGCTTTGCTGGACCGACCAGTGCTTTGCCGGCAACGGTGCGGCGGACGTCAAAGCGGTAATGGAGGTGCAGCGCGGTCGCGAGCCGCGCGGCGTGGTCAATCGCGAGGTGCTTTCGAGCGAGCTGTGGAAGACCAGGCTGTCTGGGCTCGCCGCCCGCTTTGGAACCTAGGAGTGACACTGATTTTCGGCGCGCCGCCGCGGCCTGTTTGCGGCGACCTTACGGGAGGAAATGCTTGACCGCTGCGCCGGCGGACGAGTGAAGCAAAAGGAAAATGGGAGGACCAAGCACTATGAACGATCGTGAAAAACGTGACTTTCAGGCAGGTCTCGAAGCAGAGGTCGACGCCTTCATGCGCGGCGAAACCACCCGCCGAACTTTCATCACCCGCTTCGGTCAGATGACCGGCATGTTGGCCGTGTCCGGCCCGCTGCTGGGGATGATGACCGATTGGGCGCTGGCGCAGCAAACATTGGAATTGGCGGACGCCACGTCGCCGCTCGGCCAGGCGCAGGCCGCAGCCCTGAAAGCATCGAAGGAAGGGCCTGCGGACGGTTCCGCCTTTCGCGCGGCGGAGGCGGCCAAGGCGCATTCGGGCGTCACCCTCAACATGACCTACGAGGCTGGCCTGCAGGCACTCGACCCGCGCAATTTCAGTGGGCCGATGTGGGAGCAGCTTACCGGGATGAAGTCGAATGTCGTCGAGCTGTCGAACCCGGACCAGTACTCCAAGGCGGTCGCCGAGCACATCGCCGGCTCGGGTGCCTATGACGTCCTCGACATCTCGCCGGCCTGGACGCCGTCGCTTGCCGATGGCGGCGTCATCGCCCCGCTAGACGACTACATCGCCAAATACATGAACCCGGCAGACCTCGAGGACTATCATCCCCTGTACAAGGCGCTGCCGACCTACAAGGGCAAGATCTGGGGGTTCTTCGACGACGGCGACATGTTCGCTCTCTACTACCGCAAGGACATTTTCGAGGATCCGAAAATGATGGAGGCTTACCAGGCGAAGTTCAACGCCAAGCTTGGGCCGCCCAAGACATGGGAAGAATATGCCCAGATCGCCCAGTTCATCACCGACCAGATGGCGCCAAAGGTCTATGGCGCGGGACATTTCCGCAAGGCGGGCAGCCCCGGCAATCAGTTCGACTTTCTGCAGCAGTACCGGGCCAACGGCGGAAAACTCTTCGGCGACGACATGAAGGCAGGTTTGGTTTCGGATGCCGGCGTCAAGACGCTGACAAACATGCTCGCCGCAAACAAGGCCTCGATCCCCGGCAACAACGAGCTCGACGCCGTCTCCTTGTGGGCGGCTTTCCTGACCGGCAAAGTCGCGATGATCTATTCCTGGCCTCCTAGCGGCCGTATGGCGGCGAACTATTCGCAGTCGGCCACGGCAATCAACTTCATTCCGCAGTCCCAAATCGCCGGCAAGGTCGGCTATGCCGTGGTTCCGGGAAATCCGGAACATGCCACCGGCTACAACAAGGCACTGTCGGCCGACTCGCCCAACCCTGAGGCGGCGTATCTGTTCATGCAGTGGGTATGCTCGCCACCCGTCTCGCTGGCACGTTGCATGCTGCCCTACGCGCTACGCGACCCGTACCGCATCTCGCACTTCAAGTCCGAGCTCTACGGCGCGCTCTTCCCGAGTGCCAAGGAGTACCTTGCCAACCTCAACAACTCGGCAAACGTCGGTCTGCTCGACCCGATCATGCCAGGCGCGCAGGACTACTTCTTGAGCATCGATCGCATGTGCACGGCGGTGTGGGCTGGTGCGGATCCGAAGGCGTCGCTTGAAACGGCGGCCGCCGAGTGGAACGAGACGACCGACCGACTGGGTGTGGATTCGCAGAAGGGCTTCTACACCGAGTTCTTGAAACTGCCTGGCGCCACCGCCGACAACACGGTGGAAAAACTTGGCATGGCGGTCACCCTCTGAAGGGAGGCGGACTCTCTGGAGCAATTGGTGTTGCGGGCGCTTGGCTCGCAACACCTCCCCGCTAAGCGGCGATTGGATACGCCTATGCAGCCCACAGCCACGATCCGCCATTTGAAGGCCGCCGGCGCACCGCCCCGGCTGTCTGCCTTTGCCCAATGGGCTGACCGTCATTTCAAGTGGCTGCTGGTCGCCCCCGCTGTGCTGCTGATATTGGCACTGTCGATCTATCCGCTTCTGTTCTCGCTGGTGGTATCCTTCATCAACTACGACTTCCAGGTGCCGGGCCACGCCTTTGTCGGATTGAAGAACTTCGAGCGGGTCGTGTTCGATCCCGTAGCACGTTGGTCGCTGTTGCTGACAGCATCGCTGTCGGGCATCAGCGTCGCTATAGAGTTCGTTCTCGGCCTCCTGGTGGCGCTGACAATGGTGCGCAGCTTTCCGGGCCGCGGTGTGATCATGTCGATCCTGATCGTGCCGCTGTTCATCAGCCCGGTCATCGTTGGCCAAGCCTGGACGCTGCTCTTACAGCGGCCTTTTGGACCGACCAACTATGTCCTGACGCAACTATTGGGGCAGGAGGTTACGATCGGCTGGATGACGGAGCGCCCGTGGCTCTACGTCTCGCTGATCATCGCCGATGTCTGGCAGTGGACGCCGTTCATGTTCGTCATCCTGCTCGCCGGGCTGACCGCAATCCCACCCAATCTCTATGAGGCGGCAGAACTCGACGGCGTCAACGCCTGGCAGGTTTTTTGGGCGATCACGCTCCCGCATCTCGGGTCGATGATGCTGCTGGCGCTGACCTTCCGTCTGCTCGACGCAATCCGTATGTTCGATACCATTTTCATCATGACAGGGGGTGGCCCAGGAACACAAACCTACACGGCCTCCTATTATCTTTATACCATCGGCTTCACGCAGTTTCATCTGTCGCAGGCAACAGCAGGAAGTTGGCTGTTCCTGATCTTTACGGCGCTCATCGTGACGTTGCTGGTGCGTCGGCTCTTGAAGGTAGAACCGGTCTGATGGCCGCCGTCGCGCCCGCCCGCCGCAGGAAACGCCGGTCGTTGCCGATCGGCCGAATTCTGCTGCTGGGGTTCTTCCTGGTGTTCGTGATGTGGCCGCTCTACTGGATGTTCAACACCTCCATCAAGCCCAGCGACGACTACCTCACCGTACCGCCTGTCTGGTTCCCCGCCGCTCCGACGCTTGTCCACTACAAAGCTGCGCTGTTCGCCTATCGTGGTCTCGACGGGCTCATCAACAGCCTGATTATTTCGCTTTCGGCCACGGTGCTTTCGGCACTGATAGGCACGCTGATGGCCTATAGTCTGGCGCGCTACGACACGGGCGGCCGGCATCTGTCCTTCTGGGTGCTGTCGCAGCGCTTCCTGCCCCCGATCGGCATTGTCCTGCCGGTATTCCTTATCTACCGCGGCGTTGGGCTGTACGATACCCATATCGGGCTGATCATAGCTTACACGGTCTTCACGCTGCCGGTGTCCGTTTGGATGATGTTTGCTTATTTCCGCGGCATGCCGAAGTCGATGGAGGAGGCGGCCCTCGTCGATGGCTGCACGAGATGGGAGGCGTTCTGGCGCGTTGCCGTGCCGCTGGCAGCACCAGGCATTGTCGCGGCGGCTGTCTTCGCCTTCATTGCATGCTGGACGGAGTTCTTCTTCGCTCTGATCTTGACCAGCCGAACTGCCTTTACGCTGCCAACGGTCTTCCGCGCCTTCATCGGCTTCCAGGGCGCGCAATACGGCGAAGCCGCGGCCCTTGCCATCGTCTCCCTTGTGCCATCGATCGCCCTTGGAGTGCTTGCTCAACGACATCTCGTGCGCGGGCTGACGCTCGGCGCCGTTCGCGGATAGGAAGGGAAGGCATGGCCGAAGTCAGAATTACCGGCTTGCACAAGCGCTACGGCGCGTTCCATGCCGTGCGCGGCATTGACCTCCACATCCGCGACGGCGAGTTCACTGTCCTGGTTGGGCCCTCCGGTTGCGGCAAGAGCACTCTGCTGAGGACCATCGCAGGACTGGAGGAGAGCTCACAAGGCACGATCGAGATTGGCGGCGAGGTGGTTAATGATTTCCGGCCGCGCGATCGCGACGTGGCAATGGTGTTTCAAGATTATGCGCTCTATCCGCATATGAACGTGGCCAAGAACATTGGCTTCGGCCTCAAGGCTCGCAAGATGCCGAAGCCAGAGGTCGAGGTGCGCGTGGCCGAGGCGGCACGCATGCTTGGGATCACTCCGTTGCTGGGGCGTTTTCCGCGCCAATTGTCCGGTGGCCAACGCCAGCGCGTCGCCATCGGCCGCGCCATAGTCCGCAACCCCCGCATCTTTTTGTTCGACGAGCCGCTGTCCAACCTCGACGCACAACTCCGCGACGAAATGCGCGGCGAAATCAAACGCCTTCACCAGGACATTGCGACAACGATGATCTACGTCACCCATGACCAGATCGAAGCGATGACGTTGGCTGACCGCATCGTGCTGATGCGNGCTGATGCGCGACGGGTTGATAGAGCAGCAGGGCGCGCCACTCGAGTTGTTCGAGCACCCGGCCTCAACGTTCGTCGCTGGGTTCCTGGGTTCGCCGCGGATGAGCTTCCTGCCAGGTACC
Source organism: Mesorhizobium sp. LNJC405B00 (assembly GCF_000502615.1). Taxonomy (NCBI): domain Bacteria; kingdom Pseudomonadati; phylum Pseudomonadota; class Alphaproteobacteria; order Hyphomicrobiales; family Phyllobacteriaceae; genus Mesorhizobium; species Mesorhizobium sp. LNJC405B00. The sequence continues at coordinate 146,350 of NZ_AYWC01000012.1, forward strand.
CTTGCCTTGGACGCAGGCGCCGCTGCCATCCGGCTCGCGGATGCACTGCTGCCTTTAGCGCGCGGCAGGGGGCTGAAGGGCGTCGCGGACGGACAGCAGGTGCTGCTCGGGTTGAGGCCAGAACACCTCACTCGTGCGCACACTGCAACGCCGGAGCAGGGCACGTTTCGCTATGAGGCAACGATCGACCTGCTGCAGCCGACCGGCTCGCGCAGTTACGCGACATTCCGACTGGCCGGCGTGCCGGTGATGGCTGAGCTGCAGGCGCACGATGTCAGCCGTCCGGGCGAGAAGCTTGCGATCGACATCAACATGAACCGGGCCTCGATCTTCGACGCCACGACGGAGCGCGCAATTTGACCTCGGCAGCTTCCCTGGCAGTCCGCTTGTGTGGCACCGAAGAGCTCGAGGCACCGCTGCGCACACTGCGCGCCGGATCCTTGTCGGTCGCGTTCGACAATGGGGCGTTGCGTTACATCCACGTCGGGACGATCGAGATCTTGCGCGGAATCTCGTTTCTTGTACGGGACGAAAACTGGGGAACATGTACCACCGTTCTCGATGATCTCCGGATCGACGAGAGGCCGGATGCGTTCGCCATTGAATACCGTGCAACATGTGCCGCAACATCCGGCCGCCTGATTTACCGGGCGCGCGTCTCAGGCAGTGGCGATGGTGCGCTGTCGTTTGTGGCGGAGGCAGAGCCCGAGACTGACGTTTTGACGAATCGGACCGGCTTCGTCGTCCTTCATCCGATCGAGGGCTTAGCCGGCAAGCCGATAAAGGTGCTGCATGAGGATGGTCACGACGAGCTATCGTTCTTTCCGGACCACATCGATCCAAAATGTCCGTTCACCGACATCCGGGCGTTGTCGCACGAGATCGCGCCTGGGATCTGGGCGACATGCACCATGGAGGGTGATGCCTTTGAGATGGAGGACCAACGCAATTGGTCTGACGCCTCCTATAAAACATATGTCCGCCCTCTGCGTCGCCCGTGGCCTTACAGACTGCCCAGGGGCCAGAAATTCACGCAGGCCGTCCGGCTTCACGTGTCAGGAACGCTCCCTGCCGGGACGTCTGAAAATCGCAATCCACTCATCAACCTGACCATCGGCGGACCGGTCGGCCGAGTGCCCCGCACTGGCGTCGGCGTCGCCGCCGACGAGGCAAAGCACGCGCTCGAAACCCCCGAGCTCCTACGACGAATGGCTCCCCAGTGGATGGTCTGCCAGGTCGATCTCCGGATCGCACACGGCCAGGACGAACTAGAAAGCTACGCCGCGCTCGCACGGCTGACCGGCGCTGGCGTGGTCCTCGAGATTGTCACCAAGGGCACGCGCGATCCATTCGGCGAATTGGCGCCGGTCGCGGATGCTGTCCACTCACTCGGCCTCAAACTAGAAGCTGTCTCCGTATTTCCGGCGCAGGACATGACATCCGTACAGCCGGGAGCACCGTGGCCGACTATGCCCAGCTTCCACGAAAGCTACTCCGCTGCTCGCCGGGCTTTCCCAGGCATCGCGCTGGGCGGCGGCATGGCCGCTTACTTCACCGAACTCAACCGCAAGCGTCCGCCAGCCGAAGCGCTCGACTACGTGACCTTCACCACCTGTCCAAGCGTGCACGCCGCAGATGATGTCTCGGTGATGGAGACACTTCAGGCAATCCCCCATCTAATCCGCTCCGCGCATGCTTTCATGGGGGAACGCTTGCCACTGCGTATCGGTCCCATCCAGCTCGGCTGCCGTGAGAACCCATACGGAAGGAAATCCACTGCGCCGAATGAAGCGAACGCTCGCGTCTGTCTATCGCGCATTGATCCTCGTCAGCGCGGGCTGTTCAATGCGGCTTGGACTGTCGGATATTTCGCGGCCTGCGCTCGCGAAGGAATCGAGGCCGTCGCGTTCGGTGACTTCGCTGGCCCCTTTGGCCAAATCCATAGGAAGGCTGATTTCGTGCAGCCATGGTATGACCAGCAGGATGGCCCAACGGTCTATCCCGCTTTCCATGTCTTGGCTGGTCTCTCAAAGCTCGGCGGAGCCACCTTGCTGTCCGTAGGAACTTCCGGCTGTGACGGCGTCGTGACGATCGCGGCTGAAAAAGATCGCCGCGTGACCCTGTGGGTCGCTAACCTTACCGCCAAGACGCAATCTGTGCGGCTTTCGGATTCGCCGAGCAGCGCCCGCATTGCTCTTCTCGGCGCCGAGCAGTTCGAGCGGGCGGCAACCGATCCCGACTTCATGGAAAGTTCCGCAAGACCGCTGGATGATCAAAGCATCTCGCTTGGCGCCTACGCCGTCGCGCGAGTCGACCTCGATCGATCGTCTTAGGCCTAGCCGATGTTCGCTGTTTGGCCAAACCCCCGTCAAAGATGAGGGTGGTAGTTCCATACTCTAAGGCAGCGCGTGGGATCCATCTCGCTTATACGTTCTACTATCGCCACGGCGACCAGGCTCGCCAGGTTCCGCCTGCCGAGACGCGAAGTTTTGAGGCCGCTCGCGCCGAAGCGATCCGTTGCGTAATCGGCCTGTTGGCTGATCTGGGCGATGACGATATGACCGGATGGTTAGTGCGCATGCGCGATCAGGCAGGCAACGAGCTTTGCACGATCAGCGTCTGCGAGGCCGAAGCCGCACCGCAAAAAACGGAAACAAGCCGGTTAGGCAGCACCGCTCACGTCTGTGTCGATACGCCAGCCCTTATTCAATTAGATCGTCGCCGGTCGGAACTTTTGTGATGTTGAGCCCTTGTCCATTGAACAGTGGAGGTACCAATGGCTAACCTAGGAAAATTGGCGATCGCGATGCTCGGCGTCTTGGCATACCAAAATCGCGACAAGATCGGCGACATGATCCGTGGAGCGGGCGATCGCAACCCAAATGATCCGCAAGGCGGGATTCTGGATCAGCTTTCAAAAGGCGTTTCGGGGACCGCGCTTGGCGATATTCTCGACCGGTTCAGAGGGGCAGGCGCCGGATCGAAGGTCGATTCATGGGTAGGCACCGGGCCGAACGAGCCGATCCAGCCAAGCGAGGTGGAAGCAGCCATAGACGAAGACACCCTGACTTCCCTCTCGATGCAGACCGGCCTATCGCGCGAGGAGCTCATAAGCCGGATCACGCGAGATTTGCCTGAGGCCGTCAGCAAGATGACGCCTACTGGTGAATTGCCCGTTGAGGCGCCGAAAAGCTCCGGTGAGACGACCTTGCTCGACGACGTGCCATCGCACAGGACGCAAGCGAATTCAGGCGGTCAAAGCGATATCTAAGGTGACGGCTATCCATCAGGGAGAGATACTAAATCGTACTGGCGCGCGAGTTGGCATGATCGGGCAGGGCGGTCACGGTGGTCATACAGCAAACGTACTTGCCGAGTTGGATCTATTGGCCGCGCTACTCGATTCCCGCTGGCGCATTCCAGGCACATCAATTCGTTTTGGACTGGATGCGCTCGTAGGTCTGGTTCCCGTACTCGGAGATGCGGCGACGGGCATTGTCTCGGCCTACATCGTCTTGCGAGCTCGAAACGTCGGTGCCGGAAATGGGTTGGTCGCCCGCATGCTAGGCAACGTGCTGCTGGATACGCTCGTAGGAAGTGTCCCAATTCTCGGCTCGATCTTCGACGTCTATTTTAAGGCGAACAATCGCAACATCACTCTGTTGCGCCGTCACATCAACAAGTGAGGCGGATAACCAATCGTCGCGATGCAATTCTTCTAAAAGGCTCGGAACCGACAGGGGCGCTGGGGCTTGAGTCGCGATTCCTGGAGTCGCGAGCATATGACCAGTGCCATTGACCGGCTTTCGTTCATCGAGTTCCAATCGCCCACACTGGTCGAGAAAGCTCCCGAAGGCGGAGATTGGCTTCACGAGATCAAATATGACGGCTACAGGACGCAGCTGGTCGTTGAAGGCGGAAAGGCGCGAGCATTCACGCGTCGCGGCTACGATTGGTCCCACCGTTACAAGAGGATTGTTCAGGCCGCGGCAAGCTTGCCGGTCAAATCCGCTATCATCGATGGTGAAGCTGTCGTCCTGGGCGACACCGGTCTGCCGGACTATCAAGCCCTGGAACGTGAGCTGGGCAACCCAAGTTCGCTGCGGATGACTCTCTACGCTTTCGACCTCCTGTACCTCGATGGCCGTGATCTACGGGAACAACCGTTAGTGAAGCGCAAGGCTGCGCTGAAGAAGCTGCTGACCGAAACCGAGCCAACCCTGACTTATGCCGAGCATCTGGAGGTGAACGGCAAGGATATGTTCGACCATGCCTGCCGGATGGGCATAGAGGGAATCGTATCGAAGCGAGCGGATGCTCACTACCGCTCGGGCGTCCAGACCAGTTGGGTCAAGGTCAAATGTGTCAAGAGCGACACTTTTCCAATCGTGGCTTTCGTCGAGAAACTTGGCGCGCAGCCGCGCCGCATCGCATCGTTGTACATCGGCAGGCGAGAGGGCGACCGGCTGCTTTATGCCGGGAAGGCCCAGACCGGCTATACGCTGGACGCAGCCCGGCGCGTTAGGGAGCGGCTTGATCCGCTTGTAATCGCCAAGTCACCGCTGTCGGAGCCGATCAAGAAGCCCAAGGCGACATGGGTCAAACCAGACGTTCTTGCCGAGGTACAATTCAGTGGCGTGTCTGACCGCGGCATCTTGCGGGAGGCGGTCTTCAAGGGACTACGCGAGGATCTTAAGGCAATCCCGCCCAAGCCTCCATCGCCCTCCAAGCGGAGGTCGGAAGGACAACACGGCGTCCCGCGCGAGAACATTCTCCAGCTGCTACCCGATGCGGTTGCACCTTCCAAGGAAGGGCTGGCAGACTATTGGCGGCGGGTCGCTGATCAAGCTCTAGTTCATCTGGTTCGGCGACCGCTGAAGCTGGTCCGCCACGCCTCCGGCGCAACCTTCTATCACAAGGGACCGCTACCTCGGATACCGGCGTCCGTGCACCAGCTCGGGGTTCAAAAGCGCGAAGGCGGCGAAGGCATTCGGGTATGGATAGATGACATGGATGGTCTGCTTGGCTTGGTCGAGATGGATGCCGTTGAGCTTCATCCTTGGAACGCGACGATTGACGACATCGAAAATGCGGACCGGCTCGTCCTCGACCTCGATCCCGGAGAAGGCGTCCCATGGGACGCTGTTATCGAGGCCACGCTGGCGCTACGGGGCATCTTGGAAGCGGCAGGCTTGGAGAGCTGGCCAAAGGTCACCGGCGGCAAAGGCATCCACTTGATGGCCCAGCTCGTTGCGAAGGTGACCCATGACAGCGCCCGGAAACTGGCCAAGTCGCTCGCCCACCGTCTGGTTGATACCGATCCTGACCGATACCTGTTGTCAGCTGACCCCGCAGCTCGAGGAGGCCGGATCTTTCTCGACTATCTCCGCAACGGACGGGGCAATACCGCAATAGGCGCTTTTTCCCCGCGAGCGCGGCCCGGCTTCCCAATTGCCCACCCGGTCACATGGAAGCAAGTCGAGGCGGGCATCCGGCCAGACGTTTTCACGCTCGCGCAGCCTTTCAGACCCGCTCGTCGAAAAGCCGCGTGATACGTCGCGACCATCAGCCGATATCAGCCCGTTTCTTGCCTCGCGTTCGAGCTTCTTCCGGTCGTTGCCGTGTTCTCTGATTAGCTCGCGGACCTGTTCTGGCGTGATACGATGCTGTTTGGCGAAATAGCGAACCTCATAATCTTCATCGACTGATACACGGTTGTGATCTCGAAAATCACGCTTGCTCTTATCGTCTGCCATTATCTTTCCTCCTGATCAGAGAAACAACGACCGACGTTGTATGTTCCCGGCCCCTCACTGGGGCCGCAGCCATTGCGAAGGTGATCTGGCGAAAGTTGGTTGGCCGAAGGCGAGGGTGATTTCGTTTGCTGTTCGGGATAGCTGACCGTTGATCGAGCCTGCCTGCGGGCCTCTTGGTTTTTACGACGCCAGTAGGAACCCAGACGGGTCGCAGATGATTCAGATGCGCATCCGGGCTATCAACGAGGATCTTGAGCAAAATGGCGGGCAGTGACCACGAAGGCGACAAAGCTGCGCTCCGGGAAAGCCCAAAGTTTCGTCTACGACGCATGACCCGGGTCACAGTGCCGAGGCACGAGTTGGACTTCATCACAAGGTCGGCCGCATAGACCACGCCGGAGCTCTCGCAATGTTGCAGAGGCATATGGGAGCTCGAGAGGCGGTCTTTTCGGAACTGATGGCTCGGCCAGAGCGCTAGACCAGCCATGTCTCGCCTTTCTTGGCGCCTCGATCAAAAACTGGAGGCCAAGAGTGGTCTTTCCAGAACCTGGTTTCCCTTCGATGAGATGGGAGCGGTTCCAGGCGGAGCCGCCACGAAGAATGTAGTCGAGCGGTAGTGTGCTGAGAGTTCTGCAAATTCGCTGAGAGGGGGCGGTCATGGCAGGCTGGTGATTGTTCACG